>CACMJX010000003.1 GCA_902614055.1 uncultured Pelagibacteraceae bacterium
ACCTGTACTAGTTATATCTGATAAAATTTCTGATGAACCAGTAAATGGATATACTTCAGTTGCTCCAAGAGAAGGTACTAATTTAAATTGAGTTACACCTTTTGAAAATAAAAACTCTCTAGTTAGATTTGGATATTTTGTTGCAACTCTCATCCTACTTTTCTTTTTATCTTTAAAATCAAAGGAAATTTCCTCTAAATCAGCTAGAGTCTGAATATCAATCCACTCGTCTGGAACAGCTAATACTAAAGTTGCATGACCATATTTTAGCTTTTTTGCAATATTAACTTTGTTTTGGATATTTAATTCAGTTTCTTTTAATAGATCATATCCTGAAAAACCAATGTCTAGAGATCCATCACCCAATCTTTCGATAATTTCTCTAGCATGTAGATAAATAATTTTTATACTTTTATTTCCTTTTATATATCCAAAGAGATCTCTATCACCTCTTTCTGATAGAATTTTGAGATTTTTACTTTTAAATATATTTAAGGTATCCTTTCTTAATCGACCCTTGCTTGGAATACCAATTCTAATCATTTAAACTTATTGCACCTCCAACAGCTGGAATTTTTTTTGAAGATCCCAAATCAGAAATAAGATTGTCATAACGACCTCCATTAACCTGTATTTTTCTAGAGTTAGAATTAATTATAATCTTAAATACCATCCCTGTGTAATATTCCAAATGTCTTCCAAAAGAAGATGAAAAATTTACATTGAATTTAGAAACTTTATTTTTTGTGATTGGAAAATAATTTTTACCAACAGTAAGATTTATTTTATTTTTTTTAAAAAAAGCATTTAGAGTAGTTGCTGCATTACTCATTTTGCAATTAATTTTTAAATATTCCCTTATGATCTTTACTACATTTTGACCTTTTACTTGTCTTCTAGGATCTTTAATTTTGTTATCAAATCTGATCAGTATTTCTCTTAAAGAACGCCCTGCGATATTTCTGTTTTGATTTTGTTTACATAGTTTAAGGTATCTTTTTTTGTCTAACTCAACGATAGTTTCATCTACATCTGAATTAGTCTCTAGACGTCTCAATAATTCATTAAAATAACCCTCTCGCCAAAAATGTCTTTGCAATCTTAGTTTCCACCTCTTTGGAATATCTAATTTATTTATCAATAAGTGAAAAATTTCTACATTTCCTATTGTTATACTCCCAGACTTATATTTAAATTTATTTAAAACTTTAATACCAGTATTTATTATTTGCTTATCATCTTTTTTTTCATCTTTTGATCCTATGATCTCAAAACCTATTTGATCTCTAATAATTTTTTCATTTTTTTTCTGAACTTTTCTAAATGCTTGACCATTATAAAATACTTTTGAAGATCTCTTTTTTTTTTGAATAAGATATTTTATGCATGAAGCAATAGTTAAATCAGGCCTTAAACAAATTTCGTTTCCATTCTGATCCATAAATGAAAAAATTAAACTTCTAAATGACTCCCCAGATCTCTCAAGAATTAGATTGGTTGGAATTACTGTATCTAAATCTATGTAATCAAATCCACTTGATTTTAAAGATTTAAGTATATTTTCAGATAAGTTTTTTGACTTCATCGATTAAATCTTTCTTGAGTATTGTTTTATTGTTCTCACCCTTTACACCCTTTAAATTTTTAATGGTCACTGTATTATCTTTAAATTCATTTTCTCCACAGATTACTGCAACTGATAATTGGCGTTTGTTTGCAAAAGTAAGCTGCTTACCTAGATTTTTTTTGGTATCTAAAAATATTTCTGAATTAATATTGTTTTGTCTTAAAAGATCTAAAATTTCGTAGTAGTTTTTTAAGTATTTTTGATCCATTACACATACTAAAACTGGTTTTTGTTCATCTAATTGAAACTGATCTAATTGCATTAATGCAAACAAAAGTCTATCTACACCAAAACTTATACCTGTACCTGGAATATCCACTCCTTTAAATCTTGATATAAGTTGTGCATAGGCTCCGCCTGAACAAATACTCCCAATATCTACCTCTTTACCTTTACTATTTGTAACTTTAAAATTTAAGTTAGTTTCAACGATGAAATCAGAATAATATGCCAAGCCTCTGACAATTGTGAAGTTGGTTTTGACTTGATCTAAGTTTGATCCATATCCAAGGACCTCAAAAAAGTCTTCTAGTTCATTGATTCCTTCTTGCGATAGTGAGTTTTTTAAATTTTGTTTCAGTTCAATTAAATCTTTAATTTTTAAATAATCTAATATTTTAGAAACCTGCTTATCATTTAGGTCTGCACCTTTTGTAATAGCACCACTAGTATCTTTTCTTTCCTTTCTCAAAAGATCCTCTACACCTTTTATTCCAAATCCAGGCTTATCAAGTTTATCAATTGCCCTAATAACTTTTAATTGTTTTTCCTCAGTTATTTTTAATTCATTTAGCAAGCCTTGAACTATTTTTCTGTTACTTACATTGATTGTAAACTGATCTTTCTTTAATCCACATTCTAAAAGTGTTGCTGAAATTAAATTACAAAGTTCAGCGTTAGCTTGTGATGAACTAACATTTCCTACAATATCAAAATCTGCCTGTAAAAATTCTCTATATCTTCCATTGCCAGATTTTTCGTTACGAAATACATTTTGAATAGCATATCTTTTATAAATTGATGGTAATTCTTGATTATTTTGAGCAACAAATCTTGCTAGAGGACTAGATAAGTCATATCGAAGAGTAATACTTTTATCTCCATCTTTAAATGAAAATACATCAGACATAGGATTAGCTTCATCTTCTGCTAGAAAAGATCCTATATTTTCACTTATTTCGAATGATGGTGTTTCGAGTGGTTCAGCACCAAACTTAATAAAATTATTCTCGATTACTGATAACAGCTTTTTTTTGAGAAGAAGTTTCTTATCCCAACGATCTTCAAATCCTGAGGGCAACCCAGGTATTAATTTATTTTCTTTATTCATTTTTTGGTACCCTGGCTTGGAATTGAACCAAAAACTAAAGTTCCACAAACTTTCGTGATAACCATTTCACCACCAGGGCTTGTTTTTGTTTTATACTAATTAGAGTTAAATTTAAATTTTAAAATAGTTAAATAGCTAGCTGCAAGCCAGCATGAAAATGATGTCTTTTGTGAGATACGAAAATTTTGCTATTTTTAATCATGGAAGTTAAATAGCATTTTAGACTTAAAATGCAAGTATGTATTGTATAGGAATATTCATAGGGTTTACCTACTTTTATTCCTATACAAAATTTTAAATGAAATAAATTTTAAGAAGTTTTCTTTAAATTCACTGCGCTTGGACCTTTGTCTCCATCCTGAATTTCAAATTCTACAGCGTCGTTCTCATTCAAAAAACGAAGTCCTGCTTCACGAACTGCGCTTGCATGAACGAAACAATCTTTTTCTCCGTCTTCTCTTTCTATAAACCCGTAGCCCTTCTTACCGTTGAACCACTTTACTTTTCCTTTTAATGTACTCATACTTTTGTTTTACTCTTTCATTATTATATTAAACTTAGCTAATCTTCAGCTAGCGGGATAGTTATTAGATTTTAAAATTGAATGCAAGCATTTTTGATGTGAATTTTTCTTTTATAAATGGTGGCTTCGGCGGGACTCGAACCAGCGACACAAGCCTTTTCAGGGCTCTGCTCTACCAACTGAGCTACGAAGCCATTATTTAAAACCTAAAAATAATTCTTCCTTTTGTCAAATCATAAGGTGTTACTTCCACTGTTACATTATCACCTTGAAGAACGCGAATCCTATTCTTTCTTAACTTTCCTGCTGTATGAGCTGTAACAATATGATTATTTTCAAGCTTTACTCGGAACATGGCGTTAGGTAATAAATCGATTACTTTACCTTTAAATTCCAATAAATCTTGTTTCGACAAATTTTGTTACTCCTTATTTATTCTAGATTTTATACTTAAAGCATGACCTTTTAATTCTTCATACTCAGCGAGATGTGTAGCGTATTCTCCTATTTTCTCAACACCTTTTTTTGAAAGCGTTATAAGGCTAATTTTTTTATAAAATTCACTTAAACTTAACCCTGATGAAAATTTAGCTGACGAATTAGTTGGTAATACATGATTTGTCCCAACAGCATAGTCGCTTAATGCCATAGGAGAATATTTTCCTATACAAATACTTCCCGCATTAAAAATTTTATCCTTATACTTTTTATAATTGCTTACATTTATTTCTAAGTGTTCAGGAGCTATCTCATTAATTGCATCAATAATTTGTCTATCGTTGTATACTTTTAGAATTAGTCCATTATTTTTAATGCTTTTAGATGCAATATTTTTTCTTGGTAAATCTTTTAATTTTAATTCTAAATCTTTCTTAAATTTGTTGATCAAATTAGAATTTTTAGTGATCAATATACATTGAGAATTTGAGTCATGTTCTGCCTGCCCAATCATAGATGTGGTGACTTCATTTAAATTAGTTTTGCTATCTGCTAATATTGTTATTTCAGATGGGCCAGCAATCATCCCTTCAATACCTACATCTCCAAAAACTTGTCTTTTAGCACCAGCAACAAAGATATTGCCCGGTCCAACAATTTTATTTACTTTTTGAATATAAGCCAAACTACCTATGGCTTGTGCTCCTCCCATTGAATAAATTTCTTTTATTCCTACCTTTTTCGCAGCATATAAAACTGCAGGATTTAATTTTCCATTATTTTTAGGATTTGCTAGTACAATTCTTTTTACACCCGCTATTTTTGCTGGAATAGCATTCATTAATAAAGTTGAAGGTAAGTTTGCTGGAACATAAATACCAACCGATTGAATTGGTACATATTTATATTCAATTTTATTATTTAGATTATCTTTATAAAAAATATCTTTCTTTTTTTGTAAATTATGAAATTTGAGTATCCTTTTGTAAGCAAAATCTATAGCTCTTTTAATTGTTGGATCTAAAGATTTAATTGCCTTATTTATTTGATTAACACTAGCCTTAATTTGACTATTTTTACTAAATTTTTTTTCGTATTTTAAAAGACTTTTGTTTTTATATTTTTTTACATCTTTTATAATGTTAGATATAGTTTTATTTTCAATTCTTTTTCCAGATCTCCTTAAATCTAAAAACTTATTTAAGTTATTTAGGTAGTTTTTTTTATTACAATTAATTACTTTTATCATTTGCTATTTTTTGATCTTCTAATGTCACCTCAATTACTTCAGCGGCAAGAGTTATAATTCTATTTTTCGAAAATAACATAGTTATTTCAAAATTCTTCCCTTTCTTAAAAATATCAATTGTTAGTAATTCTAATGTTAGATTAGTGTCATTTTGGTCTATATTCTTTGATTTTGATGAATTAATAAATTCAAATTTAATAATACTATTTATTAATTTATTTTTGTTTTCCTCTTCTTTGCTAAATCTTGCTATTGAAATCAAAAAAATCTTATTAGAAGCTAAATATTTAACTTCATCAATATTAACTTTCCCCTCAGAACAGCAAGCTGAAATAATGTGAAGGTCTTCGGGAGTTTGTGCAATTATCTTTTTTAAGTACTGATTTTCCATCAATTAACCCTTCGAATATTTACCCCAACTTTTCTCAGTTTGTACTCTATATTTTCATATCCCCTATCGAGGTGATAAATTCTATTAATTATAGATGATCCTTTAGCAACTATCGCAGCTAAAACTAACGCTACTGAAGCTCTGAGATCGCTTGACATTAATTCAGCTGCTTGAAAATTGGTATTACCTGAAATAAAGGCCTTATTTTTTTTTACTATAATCTCAGCACCCAACCTTCTTAATTCAGCTACATGCATAAATCTATTTTCAAAAATACTTTCAGTTATTGAACTTTTGCCTTTAGCCTTACAAAGAAGAACCATAAACTGTGCTTGTAAATCTGTAGGAAAGTTTGGATATTCTTTAGTAACTAAATTAGTTAAATTTTTGATTTTTTTTGGACCAGATATATGAATTTGATTTTTGGCTACTTTAATTTTTGCTCCAACTCTTTTTAATAATGATAATTCCGTTTTAATAATTTTTGGATCGAAATTATTTATTTTTAAATTACCTCCAGTTAAACATGCTGCTACACAAAAAGTTCCTGTTTCTATTCTGTCTGACATCACAGAGTAACTTGTGCTTTCTAAAGATTTAATGCCTTCTATCTTCAAAGTACGTTTGCCTATAAATTTTATTTTAGCACCACCTGATTTTAAAAAATTTATTAAATCAATTATTTCTGGTTCGATCGCGCAGTTTCTAAGAATAGTAATTCCATTTGCTAAACATGCAGCTATAATTGTATTTTCAGTTGCTCCAACACTAACTTTTGAAAATCTGATTTTTGCACCTTTGAGTTTTTCTTTTGTATGTGCATGAATATAGCCTTTCTTAATATCATATTTCATTCCAAGTTTTTTCAGTGCATTTAAATGATAATTTACAGGTCTTGCCCCTATTAGGCAGCCACCAGGTAAAGAAGTAATAGACTTTTGATGTTTGGCAACAAGTGCTCCTAAAACTAATATTCCAGCTCTCATTGTTCTAACAAGTGAATATGATGCAAAAAAATTTTGCTTTTTTTTCTTCGTTATTTTAACAATTTTTCTATTTTTATTAAATTTTATTTCTGAACCAAGAGATTTTAAAAGATTTATCATTGTATCAATGTCTTTAACACGTGGTAAATTTTTTATTATGACTTCGTTTTCGAATAAAATTGTCGATGCCAAAATTGGTAAGGCAGCATTTTTTGAGCCTGAAATTGAAATTTCGCCCTTTATTTTACAAGGACCTTTAACAATAAATTTGTCCATTACTATATTTTTGGAAGTGTAACTCCCTTTTGACCCTGATATTTACCATTTCTATCTGCATATGAAACAGCTGGATCCTCATTGCCCTTAATAAAAATAAATTGAGCAACTCCTTCATTGGCATAAATTTTTGCTGGTAACGGTGTTGTATTAGAGAATTCTAATGTTACATGTCCCTCCCATCCTGGTTCGAGAGGTGTGACGTTGACAATTATTCCACATCTAGCATAAGTAGATTTTCCTAAACAAATAACTAATACATTTTTAGGTATCTTAAAATATTCTACAGTCCTTGCTAATACAAATGAATTGGGTGGTATTATGCATTCAGATGAGTTTTTAGTAATAAAATTTGAGGATTTAAAATTTTTTGGATCTACTATTTCAGAATTTACGTTGGTAAAAATTTTAAATTCGTCAGACACTCGAGCATCGTAACCATATGATGATACACCAAATGATATTTTATCTCCTCTAACTTGCTTGTCTTCAAAAGGAGAGATCATGTCATTTTCTCTGGCCATTTGTATAATCCACTTATCAGATTGAACTGACATTATTTATTTTTTTTCTTTATTTTTTTTTGGAATTCTTTTCTTTTTTTTAAATTTTTTCTTAAGGCAAGTTCAAGTTTACTAGAATTATTCTTTTTTGAACTCATTGTTTATTTTTTGTCAGGATTTGTAAGATGATCAAGTGTTATAACCTGATCAAGAGGAATAGTTTTGTCTTCTTCAATTTTTACTGGGCTAGTTTTCACCTGTTTTTTTGCTCTTTTTTCTGCAAGCTTTTTCTCTCTTTTAGCTTTTTTTTCCATGAGCTTTGCATTTTTATTAGCTCCATAGGTGTAGTGAATTCCCATAACATTTTCCTTAAATAGATATAACTCATTTTTAAAAAAAAATAAGGCAATAATTTGAAAAAATTAATTTTATACACTAATTTACGTAAATACTGCCCCTATAGTTAAATGGTATAACACATCCATGGTAAGGATGAGTTTCCAGTTCAATTCTGGATGGGGGCACCACTATTATTTTGTATAAAAATTTTTTTTTAACAAAAACCCAATTATAACCAAAATTATGATTCCCAGAATTGGTAAATAAATATCAGGAGAAAAAATTAATTCTAAAACACTTGGTAACTTAGAATTTTCCTCCAATATCTTACTCAAACCAGCGCCAAGAGATGCTCCAACAAATAACTGTGGAGTCATACCAATTATTGATCCTAGAAAGAAATTTCTAAGCTTTACATTAAATATTGTAGGTAAAATATTTGAAATAAAAAAAGGAATGCCACCAATAAATCTATAGATTAGAAAAAAAACAAACTCATTCTTTTTAAACTTTTCAGTAAAATTGCTAAAACGAGATGAAAATTTTTCCTCGACCAAGTCTTTAAAAAAATAATTTGCAAACATATAAAGAAGTGTTGCGCCAGTAGATAACCCAAAAACTACTAGTAAAGTTCCTAACCACTTTCCAAAAATAAAACCGCCAACTAGAAATACTGGCGATCCAAAGCCTAATAAAAGAACCCAGACTATGGTACCTATTAAAAAAATAAAACTTGATAAAAAAATATTACTATTTTTAATATTCTCTAAAGCTTCTCTATTTTCTCTAATTAATTCATAACTTGAGAAATCCTGAAAGGAAAAGTTGTTAAAAAAAATCAATAAAAAAACAAATACTATCAAAATGTAGACAGAGCCTAAAAATAGTTTAATTTTTTTTTCTCTATTCATTGATTTTTAACTTATTAAAAATCACTGTACTTATATATATATATTTGTATAACTACCGAAATTTAACATTAATTTAACAACAATGAAACGTACATATCAACCAAGTAATAGAAAAAGAAAAAAGACTGTTGGCTTTAGAGCTAAAAAAAAGACAAAGGGTGGAAGAAAAGTATTAAAAAGAAGAAGAGCCAAAGGAAGAAAAAAATTAACAAACGCTTAATGAAAAAAAAGATTGTTAGCCTTTCTAAAAATGAGGATTTTAAGTCTGTTCTTAGTGGAAAAAAAATCTCTAATAAATACTTAACAATTTTCTTTAAAAAACTTTCTGATAAAAATAATAATAGATTAAATATTAGTTTTGTAGCCAAAAAGAAAATTGGAAATGCAGTAACAAGGAACAAGATTAAAAGAAGACTAAGAAATATTATGAACGAAGCTGTGAAATCAATTAACATTAATCTTAATTACTGCTATTTATTGATCGCAAGAATTTCTATTAGCAAAGATTCTTATGAAACAATAAAAAACGCAACACTAGAAGAATTTAAAAAAATTAAATGACCAATTTTATTAAATTTTTAATAATCAAGATTATAAGGTTTTATCAAATACTTATATCTCCATATCTAGGTAATAATTGTAGATATCTTCCAACATGTTCTGATTATTTTATTGAAAACATAGAAAAGAATGGAATTTTAAAAGGAAGTATTAATGGATTTAAAAGAATACTTAGTTGTCATCCAATAAAAATTTTGGGTGGTGGAGAGGGATTTGATCCAGTTAAAAAGAAAAAGTAATTTATGGATACAAAAAATGTAATTGCCGCAATATCTTTAAGTGCTGCAGTAATAATTCTTTATAGTTTGTTCTTTGCTCCGGCAGTAGTAGATCAAAAAGATATTCAAAATGATAATAATATTGTTAGTGAAAATTCTTCAACAGATGCACCGTCATTAGTTCAGGATGAGGAAACAATTAAAATATCTAGAAATGAGGCTTTAAAAGAAAATGATAGAATTCTTTTTGAAAATGACAAAATTAGAGGCTCAATTTCATTAATTGGATCATCAATAGACGACTTAACTTTTAAAAATTATACAAATACTTTAAATGGAAATGATAATGTAATTCTGCTAAATCCTAAACAGTCTGATAATGGATATTATGTAGAGACTGGATGGGCAACTACTAACAAAAATATTGATTTACCAAACTCAAAATCTCTTTGGAGCATTGTAGGAAGTAACAAACTCACTCCTAGTTCACCAGTGACGTTAAGTTGGACTAACAATCAAAATATTAAATTCTTAAAAGAAATAAGTTTAGATAAAAAATATCTTTTTAACATCAAACAAACGATAATTAATAATTCAGATAAAACTTATAATTTTTATCCATATGGACAAATTATTAGAAATGTAGCCCCTAATGTAACTAATTTTTATATTTTGCATGAAGGCTTAATTGGAGTTTTTGATGATCAATTAGTTGAGGAAGATTATGATGATATTGAAGAAAAAAAATATTCCAAGAATGCGCAATCTGGATGGCTTGGTATAACTGATAAGTATTGGCTTACTAGTATTATCCCTGAAAAAGATAAAAGTTTTAGATCTGATTTTGATTACAAAAATAAATTTAGAGCAAATTTTATTGAAACAAATGCAACAGAAGTTGGTGCAAACGAGACAAAAAGCAACTCAATTAGAGTAATAATTGCTGCAAAAGAAGTAAACGTTATTGATGGATATGCCGAGAGTGAAAATATTAACAAATTTGATTTAGCAATTGATTGGGGATGGTTTTACTTCATTGTAAAACCTTTATTCTTTGCAATTCAATATTTCTTTAATCTAGCTGGCAATTTTGGAATAGCAATTATAATGATAACTGCTTGTATAAGATTAGCATTTTTTCCACTTGCAAATTACTCATTTAGGTCCATGGCTAAAATGAAAGTTCTTCAGCCAGAAATGACAAGACTAAAAGAGTTGCATAAAGAGGATAAAATGAAACTTCAACAAGAGATGATGGCATTATACAAAAGAGAAAAAGTTAATCCAATAAGTGGGTGTCTTCCAATTTTTATACAGATACCTTTTTTCTTTGCAATTTATAAAGTTTTATTTGTAACAATTGAGATGAGACATCAGCCATTTTTTGGTTGGATAAAAGATTTAAGTGAAAGAGATCCTACATCCATATTTAATTTATTTGGACTAATTCCATGGGATCCCCCTTCTTTTTTACTGATAGGCGTATGGCCGTGCTTAATGGGTGTTTCAATGTGGATGCAGCAAAAGCTAAATCCAACGCCTCCCGATCCTGTTCAAGCAAAAATATTTATGTTCTTTCCCTTATTTTTGACTGTAATACTAGCTCCTTTCCCAGCAGGACTAGTTATTTACTGGACTATAAATAACATACTAACAATGGCACAACAGTACATAATAATCAAAAGAACGACTGTCAAAACTGTTTAATAAAAATGGAAATAGAAAATATAGTACCAAAAGATGGTCCCTCCATCGAAGAAGTTAAAAAATATATAGATAAATACAAAAATGAATTAATAGTTATTAAATATGGAGGAAACGTTTTTATTGATAGAAATATTTTTAACAATTTTATTTCAGATATAAATATTTTAAATAAGTTAGGATTATCAATAATAATAGTCCACGGAGGTGGCCCTAGAATTAAAAGAGAGTTAGAGAAATCAAATATTCAATCAAAATTTATTAGAGGTTTAAGGGTTACGGATGAAAAAATTATAAATATAGTTGAGGATGTCCTTATTGATTTTAACGAGGACATTGTTAATTCTTTAATTGAAAAAGGATCAAATGCAGTCTCGATAAACACAAAAAAAAATAATGTTATTGAAGTTATTCCAGAAGCAGAGGAACTTGGTTTTGTTGGAAAGCCAAGTAAAATCAATATAAATATAATAAAAGATATAATAAAAGTAAGTTCAGTTCCAATAATATCTCCTTTAGGAAAAGGTAAAAATAATCAAACATTTAATATTAACGGAGATACAGCTGCTGGTGCTATAGCTAAATCTTTAAAATGTAGAAGATTATTATTAATGACTAATGTTGAAGGTGTGCTTGATAAAGAAAAAGAGCTCATTGAGGAAATCACATCTTCAGAAATTTTAGAGATGATAAATAGTAAAATTATAACGGAGGGCATGATTCCTAAAATTAATACCTGCTTAGATGCAATAATGAATGGAGTTACTGGTGTCGGAATTATTGATGGAAGAAAAAAACATTCAATTCTTTTTGAATTATTCTCAGATAAAGGTGCTGGCACATTAATAAGAAAATGAAAAATATAAAAAATATTTTATTTGATTGTGATGGTGTTCTTTATCAGGATTTAGAGTCTGTATTTGGTCAAGTAAGTAAAAGAATGACACAATATATTTCTGAAAAATTAAAAATTAACTTAGTCGAAGCTAAAAAATTACAAACTGAATACTTTCATAAATATAATACAAGTCTTAATGGATTAATGATACATCACGATATTCCTCCAAAAGAATTTTTAAATTTTGTTCATGATATTGACCTATCTTTTTTGAAAAAGGATGTTGTTTTGAGAGGTGAAATTGAAAAATTGGATTTAAGAAAATTCGTTTTTACCAATGGTTCTAGTGAGCATGTTAGTAATATAACTACACATTTGGGGATTGATGATCTCTTTGAGAATGTATTTGATATTGTTGATGCAGAATATAGCCCAAAACCTGCAGCGAAAGCATTTGATCTTATGGTAAAAAAATTTGATATTGACCCAAAAGAAACAATATATATTGAAGATATTGCAAAAAATTTGTCAATTGGAAAAGAAAGAGGAGCTACAACTGTTTGGCTAATCAATAATGAATATTGGGGTAAAAAAGAATCTGATAAAGACTATATTGACTATAAAATAGAAAATCTCTCTTTATTTTTAAAAGAAATAAGGTTATTAAAAAAGTCGTAAATTATGAGTGTAGAAAATGTAATAAACGAAGCTTGGGAAAAAAGGGATCAAATAAATCCTGCCTCAGATCAGTACTTAAAAGATACTATAAATCAAGTTATTGATGATTTAGATAGTGGAAAGTCGCGAGTTGCTGAAAAAATAAATGGTGAATGGATAACTCATCAACATTTGAAAAAAGCAATCATGTTAAGTTTTAGATTATATCCAATGGAGAATTTGAATGGTCCATATAGTAGTTGGTATGATAAAGCTCATTTACTAAAGGGTAAGACTGCAGGATGGACAAAAGAGGATCATGAGAAAGCGGGTTTTAGAATGGTGCCTAACTCACCAGTAAGAAAAGGAAGTTTTGTTGGTAAGAATGCAGTTTTAATGCCATGCTACGTTAACATTGGGGCATACATAGACGAAGGAACAATGATTGATACTTTTGCAAGAGCAGGAAGCTGTAGCCAAATTGGAAAAAATTGTCATATCTCCGCTGGTTCAGGTGTGGGTGGAGTTTTAGAGCCTGCACAAGCTTTACCAACTATCATCGAAGATAATGTTTTTTTAGGTGCAATGTCTGAAGTTGTAGAAGGTGTAATTGTAGGTGAAGGATCCGTGCTGAGTATGGGAATGTATATAGGACAATCTACTAAAATTGTTAATAGGAGTACTGGAGAAATTACTTTTGGAAAAATTCCTCCTTATTCAGTTGTAGTTCCAGGTTCACTTCCTGATAAAAATAGCTCAACTGCACCCTCACTATATTGTGCAGTAATAATTAAACAAGTAGATGAGAAAACAAGATCTAAAACTTCTATAAACGATCTCTTGAGAGAATAGTTTCGATGAAAATTATAAATGAACTTCAATTAGCCAAAGAGCTAATTAGATTTCCAACTGTAACCCCTATAGATGCGGGAATAATGAAATTTTTGGAAAAAAAATTAAAAAAACTTGGATTTAGAACTAAAATTCTAGAGTTTAAAGAAAAAGGAAATGCACCAGTTAAAAATCTATATGCAAGATTAGGGGATAAAAGTCCTAATTTTTGTTATGCAGGACATCTTGATGTTGTTCCTGCTGGAAATTTAACAGATTGGACAGTAAATCCGTTTAAACCATCAATTAAAAAAGGACATTTAATCGGAAGGGGTGCAAATGATATGAAAAGCTCTATAGCTGCATTTGTGTCAGCTACAAGCCTTTTTATTGAAAAAAATAGAGGATTTAACGGATCGATAAGTCTTTTAATCACTGGAGATGAGGAAGGTATCGCCATTAATGGAACCAAAAAAGTTGTAGACTATTTAAAAAAGAAACGAGAAAAAATAGATTTTTGCTTGGTTGGAGAGCCAACTAATCCTAATAAATTAGGTGAAATGATTAAAATTGGTCGTAGAGGGAGTATGAATGGTCGCTTAACAGTTACAGGGACTCAAGGGCATGTAGCATATCCTCATAGAGCAAATAACCCTTCGACTGCTCTAGTAAGAATACTTAAAGAACTAAAAGATCTTCGATTTGACAAAGGCACAAAGGATTTTCAACCAACAAATCTTGAAATTACAAAAATTAATATAAATAATACTGCAGATAATGTAATTCCAGGTCTTGCGTGTGCTTCGTTTAATATAAGATTTAATAATATTCATACTTCAAATTCCATTAAAAAAAAAATTAATAAAATTTTAAAAAAAGTATGTAATAAAACTAAATCTAAATATAAAATTGATTACAGTGTTTCAGGTGAAGCTTTTCTTACAAAGCCTAATAGTACAACATTTATGATACAAAATGTTATTCAAAAAGTTACCAAGATAAAACCTAAACTTTCAACTACTGGAGGTACATCAGATGCAAGGTTCATAAGGAAAATAGCTCCTTGTTTAGAATTTGGCTTAGTAGGAAAAACTATGCATAAAGTTGATGAAGCTGTCTCACTAACTGATTTAAAAAAATTGAGTTTAATATATTCAAATGTTTTGAAAAATTACTTTAAGTGAAGACTGGTCTAATCACTACAGATACATACAAAAACCATAATACTGGAAATGGTCATCCAGAAAAAATTGATAGGGTTACTGCAATAATTGATAACTTTAAAAAAATAGATAACAAAAATCTTATATGGAAAAAACCAAATAAATTTGATGAATTTTTTTTAAATAAAACCCATTCAATAGAATATATTAATCACGTTAAACAGTCTTTTCCAAAAAAAGGTTTAGTATTTTTAGATGGTGATACAATTGTTTCCCCTGGCAGTAAAGATGCTACAAAAGATGCAGTAGGTTCAATTATTACAGCAATAGATGGAGTACAAAATAAAGAATTTAAAAATGCTTTTTGTGCTGTAAGACCTCCTGGTCATCATGCAGAAAAAGATAAAGCTATGGGATTTTGTATCTATAATAATGTAGCCGTTGGCGCTAATTACCTAATTGAAAAGTATAAATACAAAAAAATTGCAATAATTGATTTTGATGTACACCATGGTAATGGAACCCAAGATATTTTTTATGATAATGAAAAGGTATTATATGTTTCTACTCACCAATACCCTTATTACCCCGGCTCAGGTTCAAATAAGGAAAATGGAAAATTTAATAATGTATTAAATATTCCACTAGAGGCTGGAACAACATCTGAAGAATATTTAAATGCATATGAAAATGTTTTAACTAAAATAAAACGTTTCAAGCCCGAATTTTTGTTATTTTCTGCAGGTTTTGATGCACATATTAACGACCCGTTAGCTCAAATGGGATTAAGCGCAGAGGATTATTATAAAATTACCAAAAGGACATTGGAGACTTCTAAATCTTTTTGTAATGGTAGAGTCGTGTCAATTCTTGAAGGTGGTTATGATCTTAAAGCCTTACAAGATAGTACTCAAAGGCATGTTGATGCTTTGATAGAATTTAATTGATAATATTTTTTTAATCAATAAACACAAACACATGAAATTATATAAGATTAAAAAGTCTGATATTGATAAAAAAGGTAAGGGACTTTACGCTACAAGAGATATAAAAGAAGGTGAAAAAATAATAGATTACATTGGTAAATTAATTACCAAAAAGCAAACTGAGAATTCTGATAAATACGATAATAGTAAACCAATATATTTATTTACAATAAATAAAAGATATGATCTCGACGGAGATTTCCCATGGAATATAGCTGGTTTAATAAATCACTCGTGTGAAAATAATTGTGACTACGATGGTAAGGGGCTTAAAATTTGGGTTAAGGCTATAAGAGATATTAAAAAAGGTGAGGAATTAACTTGTGACTATGGATTTGGTTATGATAAAGATTACAAACAATTTCCTTGTAAATGTAAGTCAAAAAATTGTTGTGGCTATATTGTAAGAGCAGAATCAAGGTGGAGAATTAATAAAAAATTCGCAATGGGTAATAGGAAAAATTAGTATAAGACTTTTTTCAAAAATAATCCTTCTGGCGGTGCTGGCGGTGCACATAAATTTCTATTTTTTGATTTAATTACGCTTGTAAATTTTTTTATTGTCCACTTTTTTTCACCAGTATATTTTAAACAACCAACCATTGATCTAACTTGTTGTTTTAAAAATGATTGAGATCTAAACTCTAATTCAATTTTGTTTTTTATCTTTTTAATTTTAACTGATTTAATTGATCTTATTGGACTCTTTGCATTACATCCAGCTGCTCTAAAAGTGGAAAAATCATGAGTTCCAATTAACTTTTTTGCTGCTTTTTTCATGATCTCTAATTCGAGATTTTTAATAACAAACCATCCTCGCTTATTTTGAAGGATCGGTTTACTTAATTGATTGAAAATAACATATTTATAAACTCTCTCTTTTGCAGAAAAACGTGCATGAAATCTAATATTTTTTCTTTTTATTTTTAAAATGGCTATTTCGTATTTATTTAAAAAATAATTAATTGATTTTAAAAATTTATTTAAATTTTGGATTTTTTCAGTGACATCAAAATGTGCAGATTGTTCAATTGCATGAACACCAGTATCTGTTCTTCCTGAACCAATAAGTGTAATTTTATCATTTAAAAGATATGAAATTTTTTTTTGAATTAATCCTTGTATAGTTTTGCCTTTTGTTTGAACCTGCCAACCTATGAAAGAAGATCCAACATATTCAATTAGAATTTGATATCTGAACATGTTTAATTCAAATCAGTGCCTTTAGTAATTTGGCTACCACGCAGAAATTCCTTAGTTTTTTGAACTGTTTTACCTTGTCTTTGTATCTCAATGATCTTTATTGAATTTTCACCACAACCAATTTCGAAATTATCTGATAAGACATATCCTGATTTTCCACTCAAAATTGATTTTTCTGCTTTTAATATCTTGTATCTTTCACCTTTAAATTCAAACCAACCTCCTGGATTAGGATATAGACCATTAATTTTTCCAATTATTTTTAAATTACTGTCCTCCCAATTTATTTTTCCTTCTTCCTTTTTAATTTTTTTTGCATATGTAGATTTGCTATGATCTTGTTCTTTAAAATTTGCTTTGTTATCAAATATATCATCAATATTATGTAGTATTTTTTCAGATGCTAAATTACTTAATCTTTGTGATAAATCCTCACTATTTTCATTTTCTAAAATATTTATAGAATACTGATTACATACGGGACCAGAGTCTAAACCCTCATTAATTTTCATTATAGAAATACCTGTTGATGTTTCATTATCCATAATTGCTCTTTGAATGGGAGCTGCACCTCGTAATTTTGGTAAAAGTGAATAATGAATATTTATCCATCCATATTTTGGAATTTCTAAAATATCTTTTTTAAGAATCTGCCCGTAAGCAACAACGATACCTAAACTTATATTTTGTTTATGAAGAAAGTTTTTTTCTTCAGTATTATCTAATACAGTTGGAGTTCTAACAGGAATATTTAATATTTCAGCCATTATATGAACAGGTGACTTATTTAATCTGTGCCCTCTATTCGATGCTACAGGTGGTTGAGTATAAACAACCTCAATATCAAAACCATTTTGATACAACGATTTGAGTATTTGCCCAGAAATGTTGGGGGTGCCCATAAAAGCAATTTTTTTGCTCATTAAACAATAATTCTATCAGGAGGATTTTTTCTTTTTGATAATTTTTTAACAATCATTGTTTTTTTCAATTTTGATAAGTAGTCTATAAATAAAATTCCCTCAAGATGATCCATTTCATGTTGTATGCAAGTTGCAAGGAGCCCATCTGCTTCTAAAACTTTACTTTCTCCATTATAATCTAAATATTCAACCTCACAATATTTAGGTCTGTCAACTTCTGCAAAATAATCAGGAACAGATAAACATCCCTCTTCATATGTTGTTTGTTCTTTATCTTTGTTTTTAATTATAGGATTTACAAAAAACATTGGATTTTTCTTTCCATCTTTTGAAATATCCATAACAATTATTCTTTTAGGGATACCAATTTGAATTGCTGCTAAACCAATACCATTAGCTGCATACATTGTTTCCAACATGTCATCCATTAACTTTCTTTCTTCATTACCCACTGCTGTTACTGGTTTTGAGACTTGTCTTAAAATCTTGTTAGGTTCAGTTATAATAGTTTTTATTGTCATTATTGATTGAAGTATTTTAAACTTTTAATGGAAGAATTTCCAACAATAGTTCGTTTCTCAAGCTAATTAATTTTGTTCTATTCATAACTTCAATTATAAAATTTAGCGATTCACTATTTAATTCATTCAATTCTTTTTCACCAATAATCTCAACTAATTTTAATAATATCATGCCCGACTCCTTATTCTCTATCATTTTGTCATATTCAGAATTTAATTCAGATTTATATTGAGAGAGTTCATCAATTTGATCTATTTGAATTCCATCTGATCTCAATGATTGCAATAATATTACATCTTTAAAGTTGAAAGAGTAATTTTTATCTTTTTTCATCTTGGACAATAAATTATCAGTTAATTTTTGTGTTTTAGGTAAGCTTTGTTTGTTCAAAAAATAATTTAATACCTTCGATTGATGAAAAACTTCATTATTAAACTTAATCTTATTTTTTCTATTTTCTTCAGTAATTAGATTATTTTGGTAGAAGTCAGAAAACTTTGAAGGAATTTCTTTTTTATCTATTTTTTTTAATAACTTAGATAATTCATCATCAAATGATTTTTTAAAATTTGAAGTTTCAAAGGAGTTATTCAATTTTGATAACAGTGAAAGTTTATTTTCTAGATTATCGGTTAGTAAAAACCTCTGATACATTAGAGCTCTTCCTTCATAATCTGTTAAGTTTTTTAATGCGACTTCATAATTAATAAGGTCATCAATCTCAAATTGGAATTTTTTGTACAAATTCAACAGATCACTTTCATCAAAAATACCTTCACTAGTTGCTTTCTCTAAAAATTTAACCTGATCAATATCACTGAGATTAAAATCATTTAAATTTTTAAGCAAATTTGAGTTAGACAAATATTTCCAAATAAATTCATCAGACTCGACAGATGGATAGTATAAAAAATTCTTATCTGTTTTATGAGATAGGTGAAAATAAAGAACATTTTCATCAGACAATATAAAGTTATTATCCTCATATCCCATCAATACTTCAAACTTTTTAACAAAAAAGTCATTCAAAGAATCTAGCTCAGAATTAAGATCAAACAATAACTGAGCCTCATCTTTTTTATTCTGAGTTATTAAACAATAGATTTTGAAATAAGTTAGGTATTCATCAGTTATTAAACTTAAACTATCAATAACAGAGCATGAATTTTCTATTTTGTTTAATGACAGGTAGTAATCAGCTACATGTTTTATGAGTCTTTCTTTATCTTTTATTGATGAATTCTTTTGAATAAATTCTTCAACTAAATCAAAATCTTTTTTTTTAATAAGATGATCAAGTGTAAAATTTTCGAATTCGTTTAATGAAAAATTTTGATTTGGAACATAAGAGTTTGTTAACAATGCTACATCCATTAACCTTTCAGAAAAACTTGATAAATTTTTTGACTGTATTTTTTCCAGTAACTTTTTAATTTTTACTCCATCTGTTGTTGACCACATATTTAAGTTTAGATCATTGTCATCAGGGTCAAATAATCCAGCCAATAAAATATTAGAATTGTCTAAATTTTGATCTACTAAAATATTCTCATCAGAAAGTTTTACTTTAACGCCTTCAAGCTGGTCTGTATTGATAGATGTGCCTACATTATTTTTTGAATCACTTTTTTTAATCTCTTTTTTTTCTATTTCTGACCAAATCTCTTTAACTTCCTGAGCCTGGGCTGGTAGATTAATCAAAAAAATAAAAGCAGAAATTAAAATCTTACTTAATTGTTTTGAAATTTTCATTTGGTAAGATTTTTTTAATTTGTTTGTCTGGAGCTGGCAAATTAATCTGGTTAATCACAATAATGCCAAATACAATTATGCAAATTGCTATTATAATTTTTAAAATTGTCCCTAAGCTAAAAATTTTGTCTTTACTTGTATTTTTTGTAAATTGCATATAATTTAATAATTTCAAAATAAGACATATTTGTGTTTTTTCAATATAGAAACTCATGAAATCAAATAAAAATATTGTATTAATCGGAATGATGGGATCCGGCAAATCATCAATTGGCAAAATTTTGTCAAAAAAATTAAACCTAACATTTATTGATATTGATCAAAAAATTGAAGAAACTGAGGATTCTAAAATATCAGAAATTTTTGCTAAATATGGAGAGAAATATTTTCGTAAAATTGAAGAGAAAATATCTTTAAAATTTCTGAGTTCAGAAAATTCTGTAATATCTTTAGGTGGAGGAGGTTTTATAAATGCCTCAATCAGAAAAATGTGTAAGAAAAATTGTTTATCTTTTTGGCTAGATTGGAAAAATGAAACAATAATAAAAAGGATATTTAAGAGCAAGAAAAGACCATTAGTAATAAATCTTACAAAGGGTCAAATTAACAATTTAATAAAAGAAAGATCAAAATTTTATAGCATGTCAAATTATAGGATTAATTGTGATAAATTAGACAAAGTTGAAATTATAAATAAGATATTAGATATTTATGAATACAAATAAAATCTCAATTAAAACAAGCACTAAGAACTACCCAATTGTAATTGGAAGAAATTTAATAGGTAAAATTGATAAAATTTTAAAAGCAAATCATTTAAAATTTGATAAATGTTTAATAGTTACAGACAAAAATATTCCTCAAAAGTTTAAAAGAATTTTATACAAAAAGTTAAAAATAAATAAAATTTTTAAAATAGAAATAACTGCATCAGAAAAAAACAAAAATTACCGAACAATTGAAAAAATTCATACAGTTTTATTTAAAAAGAGGTTTAATAGGGAAGACTGTGTTATTTCTTTTGGTGGAGGAATTATTGGAGATATAGTTGGTTTCGCATCAAGTACATTTAAAAGAGGCATGAAATATGTAAATATTCCTACAACTTTACTATCACAAGTAGACTCATCCATAGGAGGCAAAACAGGCGTAAATAACAAATTTGGAAAAAATTTGATTGGAAGTTTTTATCAACCTGATTTAGTTGTTTCTGATATGAATATTTTAGCTTCTTTACCAGAAAGAGAAATTATTTGTGGATATGCTGAAATATTAAAAAGTAGTATTATAGATAATTTTAATAATTTTCTTTATTTAGACAAAAATTTAAAAAAAATTTTAAAATTAAAATCACCTTTCATTGAAAGATCTATAATTAAAAGCTGTAATTTAAAAAAAAGAGTTGTAGAAAAAGATGAGAACGAGAAGAACTACAGAAAGGTATTAAATTTAGGTCATACCTTTGCTCATTCATATGAGTCTACTTTAGACTTTTCTAAAAAATTAAATCATGGAGAAGCTGTAATTTTAGGTATTAAAAATGCGGTAGAATTTAGTTTTAAAAGAAAATTTTTATCAAAACAAAATTTTAATATTATTATAAATCATATTAATAAAATTGAGATGAAACCAAAAATTGAAAAATTATTTAAAAAAAAACATGTATCTAAAATTATGAATTTTATGAGAAGCGATAAGAAAAATAACTCAAATAAAATTAACCTGATTTTAATAAAAGATTTTGGAAAGATAATAGTTGACTTTCAGATCAGTCCTTCAGATTTAAAAAAATATATTTCTAACAGTTTAAAGTAATTTGATCTGCAATGAATGAATATAATTTTTTAATTCATTATCTAAAATTTTATAAATAAACCTTGTTGAGTATAGCTTACTTTTATTCTTTAATTCATCAGACTCAATCGAAAGAATAATGTGAAATTTTCCATTTTCATTAGACTTGTGATTTTTGTGCAAAAATGATTTGTCCTCTATATAAACTTTCGAAATACAATCCTGCGACAAAATTTTTTTTTCTACAGTTTCAATTAGTTGATTAATGTTCATTTTATAAAGTATTATATATCATGAAAAACATTTGTGATTGGAATAATTGTTCAGAGGAAGGTCTTTTTAAAGCACCTAAAGAAAGAGATAATAGCAAAGATTATAGATTACTATGTTTAAATCATGTTAAAGAATTTAATAAAAGTTGGAATTATTTTGCAGGCATGAGTGATCAACAAATAGTGGATTTTTTAAGGTCTGACATGACTTGGCATAAACCAACTCAAAGTTTTAGTTCATCTGACAATTTTTTTAAAGTTCTTTGGAGTAATGCTTTGAAAGATGAGATGGATAAATTTAAATTTAATAATGATTTTAATAATATGAATAAATTTAAATTTAACAACAATGATTTAAAAGCTTTTAATATATTAGGTATCAGCGTTGGATTAAAATGGGAAAAAGTTCAAGAAAAATTTAAAAAGCTTGTTAAAAAATTTCATCCTGATATGAATTCTGGAAATAAAAAATTTGAAGACAAGCTTAAAGTAATAACTTTAGCTTATACTCAATTAAAAAATACTTATAAGGATAAAATTGACGCCAAATATTAACCATACCCCTGACATTAAATTATCTATTAAACAAACTTTTGGTATTGAAAGTGACATGGAAGTTGATGCATTTTCAAAATCAAGTGAGTATGTCCCAGAGATTGATAAAACTTATAAGTTTGATAAAGATACAACATTAGCTATTTTGTCAGGATTTTCTTTTAATAAAAGAGTCTTAATCCAAGGATACCATGGAACTGGTAAGTCGACTCACATCGAACAAATTGCTGCTAGGCTAAACTGGCCTTGTATAAGAATTAATCTTGATAGTCATGTTAGTAGGATTGACTTAATAGGAAAAGATTCTATCGTAATCAAAGATGGTAAACAGATAACTGAATTTAAAGAGGGAATATTACCTTGGTCAATTCAAAATCCTGTGGCCTTAGTTTTTGATGAATATGACGCTGGAAGACCGGATGTAATGTTTGTTATTCAAAGAGTACTAGAGTCAGAAGGTAGTTTTACTCTATTAGACAAAAATAAAGTAATTAAACAAAATAAATTTTTTAGACTTTTTGCAACAACAAATACTGTTGGGCTAGGTGATACAACTGGATTATATCATGGGACACAACAAATTAATCAGGGACAAATGGATAGGTGGAATATTGTATCTACATTAAACTATCTTAGTTTAGATAAAGAAATGGAAATTATATTAGGCAAGAATAAAAATTTAAATAATCCTAAAGGTAAAGAGCAAGTTTCAAATATGATAAAAGTAGCTTCACTAACGAGAAAAGGTTTTATGGCTGGTGATATATCGACAGTAATGAGTCCAAGAACAGTTTTACATTGGGCAGAAAATTCTGAAATTTTCAAAGATATTGGATATGCATTTAGAGTAACATTTTTAAACAAATGTGATGATGCTGAGAAGAATACTATTGCTGAATATTATCAGAGATGTTTTGGGGAAGAACTGCCAGAGTCAATGATCAATATTCAAATTTGATGAATAAAGAAGATAGTATCAAAGAAAAATTTAAACAAGCGCTTCAATCAACTTACAAGGTAATTTCAGATGACTATAAAGCTGTTAAAAATAAAAAAAATGAAGAAAAAGTTATTGATATTGGAGAAATTGAAAATATTAATGATAAAAATCAATTTAAAAAACTGAGGGCTGAGACAGATTCTGAGGCTTTAAAAAGAAGATTTTCAAACAGAAAATTATTAGATAAAAACAATCCACAGAATCCATCATGCAGAACACTATACCAACTTGCAGAAAAGATGAGATATGAATTACTTGGCTCAGAGATGTTAAAAGGAATTTCCAAAAATTTCAAAGACAATTATAAAAATAGACTTCAATATTTGAAGCAAGAAAAAATAACAAAAAAGGAAGATACAAATATTATAGATGCTTTTGAAATTTATATGACAAACAAGTTTTTTGATGTCGAATTATACCCAGAAAATAATGAAATTCTTAAATTTTGGGAAAAAGATTTTAACAAGTCAATAGATAAACACTTTAAATTTTTAAAACAAAATCTAGAAAATCAAGAAGTGTATAATGCTAAATTTTCTGAAATTTTAGAAAGTATGGATATATTTGAAAATAATGACACAACTGAAAAAGAAAATGAAGAAAATGATGACAAGCAAGATCAAAATAATTCTAATAACAATGAGAACAAAGATAATGATGACTCTAGCAAAACAAGTGAAGATGAAAATATAAGTCAGGGACTGGATAGCGAGGATGATGTAAATGAGTTTAGGCTTGAAGATCAACTTGGTAGTGAAAATAACGAAGACTCAAAGTCAGAAAATATTATACAAAAAAAAAATTTAAGTGTAAGCGATAAAGAATATAAAATATTTACTACTGAATTTGATGAAGTTGCGAAAGCAGAAAGTCTAGATACAGCTGAGGAAATTCAAAAACTCAGAAAAAATTTAGATCAACAACTTACAAGTTTCCAAGATTTAATTACTAAGTTAGCAAATAAATTACAAAGACAATTAATGGCAAAACAAAATCGATCATGGGAATTTGATCTAGAAGAAGGATTGTTAGATAGTTCAAAATTACCTCGAATTATCATTGATCCGTATAATTCATTATCGTTTAAAAAAGAAAAAGATTTAGACTTTAAAGATACAATTGTAACTCTTTTAATTGATAATTCTGGGTCAATGAGAGGAAGACCAATAACAATAGCTGCAATATGTGCTGATATTTTATCCAGAACTTTAGAAAGATGCTCAGTTAAAGTCGAAATACTCGGTTTTACCACGAAAAATTGGAAAGGTGGTAAAAGTCGCCAAGAATGGAATAGATTGGGTAAAAAGAAAAATCCTGGACGACTTAATGATTTAAGACACATAATTTACAAAGGTGCTGATTCTCATTGGAGACAATCAAAAAAAAATTTGGGATTGATGCTAAAGGAGGGTTTATTAAAAGAAAATATAGATGGCGAAGCAATAACTTGGGCATTTAATAGATTAAAAAAAAGGAGAGAGGAAAGAAAAATCCTAATGGTTATTTCAGATGGCGCACCAGTCGATGACTCAACATTGTCAGTAAATTCAGGAGATTTTTTAGAGAAAAATTTAAAAAAAATTGTAAAATTTATTGAGAATAAAAGTGAAGTAGAAATATTAGCTATAGGAATTGGTCATGATGTATCTCGATATTATAAAAAAGCTATAAAAATTTCTGATGTGCAAGAACTTGGGGATGTTATGATAGATCAATTAAGCGGACTATTTGAAAATAAAAAGCTTCACTAAAGACTAATTAGATCTTTATTAGACCACTCTATTTTAATTTCTGCACCACCTCTGGTTTCTGAATTCCTAATTAAAAGTTTTGCTTTGTTTTTTTCTAATAAAGTTTTACCTATAAATATACCTAAGCCCAACCCTGCTTTTGTTTTATTTTTATATTGCAATGATTTTATATATGGATCGCCAATTTTGGATAATATATCTTTTGGAAATCCCAAACCATCATCTTCGATAGATATCGAAGAATTTTCACTATCACTTGTTATTGAAATATAAATATTTTTTTTAGCAAACTTATTTGCATTTCCAATAAAATTTCTTATACCATAAACAACTTCGATTAATTTAGAAATCTCAAAAGAATTATAATTCTGCTCAGCATTGATGATAAAATTTTTATCTGATATTTCTTTAAAAGAGTTCACAATTTCTTTAACATAATTGTGTAGAGTAATATCCTTATCTATAAAATCATCTTCAATTACAGGGTTTAAAGATAATTTTTTTAATATTTCATTGCATCGATCAACTTGACTTACAAGGAGTTCAATATCTTTTTTTAATTCTTTATTATTTTTAAAATTATTATACAAATCTTGAGAAATAATTTTTATTGTTGAAAGTGGTGTACCTAAAGAATGAGCAGCTGCTGCAGCTTGTCCACCTAGTGATACTAACTCATTTTCTTTTGAAATAACTTCCTGAATTTTATCTAACGCATCTTTTCTAACTTTTGACTCATTTCCAAATGTTAGAGCAAAAAAACTTAAAAAAATGAGTGCAATAATTAAGGCAATAGGAACTGAATAATAATAGTAATTACTAAAAATGTATTCATTTAATGGGGAAGGTAATTCTTGGTGATAGAAAGTAAGTAAAATTATTGAGAAAATTGTCAAAAATATTAACAAAATATTTGTTTTAATACTTAAGCTATTTGACGCAAATATACTTGGTATAATCAAAAATATTGAGAATGGATTTATAGTACCTCCGGTTAAATAAAGTAAAAAACTTAATTGTATAATATCAAGAGTAAGAAAAGTTAAAGATATTTTTTCTTGTAACTGATTTTTTTTAAAAAAATAAAATAAGAAGATGTTACTCAAAGCACCTATTAAAACTATAATATTTGCTAGTAAAAAATTAAATTCAAATTTAAAGAAGAATGCTACAACATTTATAGTAATAAATTGACCTATTACACCTATCCACCTTAAATTGACGTATGTAATTTTATTTAAGTGCGATGATTTGGAATTGCTACTTAACTCCATTAATTAAATATCTAAATTAACAACATTTATAGCATTATCTACAATAAAATCTTTTCTAGAAGCAACATCGTTACCCATTAATGTTTGTATAAGGTTTTGATCTTTTTGAAGATTTTTTGAATATTGAACTTGAAGAAGATTTCTAGTCTCTGGATTTAATGTAGTATTCCATAATTCTTCAGGATTCATTTCTCCAAGTCCTTTAAACCTTTGAATGTTCAATTTAGATTTTTCTAATTGAATTATTCTATCAAATTCTTTAGAGTTTTTCTTAACTTTTTTTATATCCTTAGAATACTTAATTATATAATTTTCAAGATCTTTTTCATCTTTTATATAAACACCTTTAGAGCCTTTGTTAATTTTAAAAAGAGGTGGTTGGGCTAAATAGACATGACCTTTTTCTATTAATTTATTAAAAGGGATATTATTAAAAAAAGTTAAAAGCAGGGCTCTAATATGTGAACCATCAACGTCTGCATCTGTCATGATTATAATTTTTCCATATCTTAAATCCTCTAAATCTATTTCTTCTGTTTTAGGATCTAATCCAAGAGCATTTATCAATGTAACAATTTCATTTGAAGAAATCATCTTTGATAATGATTTTGTTCTTAAGTCACTTTGATTTCCATTTTTTCTAGATCCGTTAATCTCGGTAAAAGTATTTAAAATTTTTCCCCTCAATGGTAGTACTGCTTGATACTCTCTGTTTCTCCCCTGTTTGGCTGATCCTCCAGCTGAATCTCCCTCAACAATAAATATCTCTGTACCTTCTTGTTTTGAATTTTGACAATCTGCCAATTTTCCAGGTAATCCAGTTAGCTCTAAAGCACCTTTTCTTCTTACGTTTTCTCTTGCTCTTTTGGCAACATCTCTTGCTACAGCAGCCTGAATTATTTTCGTTAAAATTATTTTAGAAACAGATGGGTTTTGGTCAAACCAAATTGACAATTTTTCATTAACTATACCTTCAACAATATTTCTTACTTCTGAGGAAACTAATTTGTCTTTTGTTTGAGAAGAAAATTTAGGATCCGGGATTTTTACAGAAAGAACACATGTCAAACCTTCTTTAATATCATCTCCGGACAGTAAAACTTTACTTTTTTTTAATAAATTTTGCTCAGACGCATATTTATTGACAACTCTTGTTAATGCGCTTCTAAATCCTAAAAGATGAGTTCCTCCATCTTTTTGATAAATATTATTAGTATAGGGATAAACATCCTCATTATAACCTGCATTCCATTTCAATGAACATTGAACATTGATATTGCTTTTAATTCCTTCGATATAAATAGGCTTTCTAAACAAATCATTATCATTTTTATTTTTTAAGTTTTCTCTTTTTTCATCTAAAAATTCAACAAACTCGTTTATGCCACCCTCAAATTTGAATTCTTGAGTCTTTATTTTTTTTTGGGTTAGATCGTTAAGTATGATTTTAATTCCTTTATTTAAAAAAGCTAATTCACGCATTCTTTTTTGAATAATTAAAAAACTAAATTTTGTGGATGAAAAAATATCTTTTGAGGGTAAAAAATTGATTTTTGTTCCAGTATTCTTTGACTTACCTGTTACTTTTAATGGAGTTTTAGTTTCTCCATTCACAAACTCGACAAAGTGTTTTTTTCCATCTCTTTCAACATATAATTCTAATTTTTGTGAAAGAGCATTGACTACGGAAACTCCAACACCATGTAGACCTCCTGAAACTTTATAGGAATCGTGATCGAATTTACCACCAGCATGCAGTTGTGTCATTATGACTTCTGCTGCTGATTTTTTTTCTTCATTGTGAAAGTCAACTGGTATACCTCGACCATCATCTTGAACTGTGATTGACCCATCAGAATTTATACTCACTTCAATTTTTTTACAATGACCTGCTAGTGCCTCATCAATAGAATTATCTACGACTTCATAGACCATATGATGTAAACCAGTTCCATCATCTGTATCACCAATATACATACCAGGTCTTTTTCTTACTGCCTCAAGACCTTTTAAAACTTTGATGGAGTCTGCTTGATAAGTATTGGTATTATTATTTGTCATTAATTTTTATAAGGATTTAATCTTTTATACCATTTTTGAAATTTTAAATAAAATCTCTTATAACTGTAAGCTTAAATTAGTAAGCAACATCAACGATAATATCTGTTTTTTTAAAAAAATTTTCTAATGTTTGAAATTTTTGAATAAAAGCCATTTTTAGGTTGAAAATTTATGGCGGAGAGAATGGGATTCGAACCCATGATAGAGTTTCCCCTATACACGCTTTCCAAGCGTGCGCCTTCAACCACTCGGCCACCTCTCCATTTATTTCTCCTTAGATATTTTGAGCACACCTATAAATGCTTCTTGTGGGATCTCAACTTTTCCAAATTGTTTTGCCCTTGCTTTTCCTTTTTTTTGCTTTTCAAGTAGTTTTCTTTTTCTATCAGTGGCTCCACCACCATGAATTTTAGTTAAAACATCTTTTTTAAAGCCTTTAATTGTTTCTCTTGCAATAATCTTTCCTCCTACTGCAGCTTGGACTGGAATCATGAAGTTGTGTCTTGGAATTAAATCTTTTAATTTCTCACAAACCTCTCTTCCTGTCTTTTGAGCAAAGTCTTTATGTATCATCATAGCTAGAGCATCTACTGGCTCAGTATTTACTAAAATACCCATTTTAACAAGATCTCCCTCTCTATGACCTATTATTTCATAATCGAAACTAGCATATCCACTTGTCATAGATTTTAATCGATCATTAAAATCAAATACTATTTCATTTAATGGTAATTCATAATTTATAACTGCTCTACTTCCAGAGTAACTTAAGTTTGTTTGATTTCCTCTTTTGTCTTGACATATTTTCATTATAGGACCAAGATACTGATCAGGAGTAATAATAGTTGCCTTGATCCAAGGTTCTTCAATAAATTTTATCAAAGTTGGATCTGGTAAACTTGATGGATTTTGTAAATCTTTTATCTCACCATTATTCATATGGATCTTATATACAACGCCAGGAGTTGTAGTTAATAGATTTATATCAAATTCTCTTTCAAGTCTTTCTGTAACGATTTCTAAGTGTAATAAACCTAAAAAACCACACCTAAAACCTAAGCCTAAAGCCGAAGAAGATTCAGGCTCAAAGGAAAAGCTAGAATCATTTAATTTTAATTTAGCTAATCCGTCTTTTAATTTTTGGTACTCTGAGCTATCGACTGGGAATAATCCACAAAACACTACCGGTTTACTTGGCTTAAAGCCAGGTAATGACTCTGATAATGGTTTAGATGCATCACAGATTGTATCTCCAACTTTTGTTTCTGATAAAATTTTTATTCCTGTTGTTATAAACCCAATCTCTCCAGAATTAAGTTCATCAACATCTTTTGGTTTAGGTGTAAAAACTCCTACTTTTTCAACAAAATATTCCTGATTTGTAGACATCATTTTAATTTTCATATTGTTTTTAATTTTTCCATCAATTACTCTTACTAAAATGACTACGCCTAGATAAGTGTCATACCAACTATCTACTAATAAACACTTCAGTTTTTGATCTTTTTCACCTTTTGGACCTGGCAGAGTATGGATAATTTGTTCTAAAATTTCATCAATTCCTTCACCAGTCTTTCCAGAACATGGAACAGCATTGGATGTATCAATACCTATTACATCTTCAATTTGTTTATTTGTTCTATTAATGTCTGAAGCTGGTAAATCAATTTTATTTAACACTGGTATTATTTCATGATTTATATCAAGAGCTTGATAAACATTTGCTAATGTTTGAGCTTCAACTCCTTGAGTGCTGTCAACAATTAATATTGAACCTTCACAAGCATACAAAGATCTACTTACTTCATAGCTAAAATCAACATGACCTGGAGTATCTATAATATTAAGAATATAATTTTTTCCATCTTTAGATTTATAATTTAATTTTACTGTTTGAGCTTTAATAGTTATACCTCTCTCTCTTTCAATATCCATCGAGTCAAGCACTTGAGATTTCATTTCTCTGTCTGTCAAACCACCACATTTATGTATAATTCTATCTGCTATAGTTGACTTGCCATGGTCAATATGGGCAATGATTGCAAAATTTCTAATATTATCAATTTCAGTAGACATTTAGGATCTAATTTTTGCGCCAGATTTGGTTTCTACAGTTGAAATAATTAACTTATTAATTTTTTCAAGATCACTCTCTTCTAAAGTCTTTTTAGATGATTGAATTGTAACATTGAGAGCTATCGACTTTTTGTCTTGAGGAATGTTTTCACCCTCATAAACATCAAAAATTTTAATGGATCTTATTAAATTTTTATCAATTGATGATATTATTTCGATTAAATCTTGTGCCTTGACACTTTTGTCTACAACAAAGGCAAAATCTCTTTCTGATTTTTGATAATCTGAGTACTCAAAATTTGGTTTTAGGTCTTTAAGTTTTTTTTTATTCTTGCTTAGATAATCCATATAAATTTCAAAACCAACCAGACCTTCAGTTTTAATATCAAGTTTTTTTAAAATATTTGGATGGATTTCACCAAAATAAGCAACAGGGTCTATTTCATCCTTGTCAAGATAGACAGAACCAGATTTGCCTGGATGATAATATGAAGGAGACTTGTCTCTAACAAAAAAACTTTGACTATCGTATCCAGCTTCGACTAGTGTCTGAATTACATCCTTCTTAACGTCAAAAACATCAACTATCCTGTCTTTTTCGTTCCAGTTTAATCTTGATATTTTTCCTGATCTTATTGCACCAACTACTGTCAATTGCTCGCCTGGCGTACTACCCTTAAATATTGGTCCAATTTCAAACAGCGAAATATCTTTAAATCCTCTGTCTAGATTTTTCTTTAAATAAAAAGTCAAATTTGTGAAAATCGAATTTCGTAGAACATCTAAGTCTGAACTTATTGGATTTATTATTTTTATTTCTTTTAAATTTTCTTTAAAAATTTTGTTTATTTTTGAATCTGTGAATGACCATGTTACAGTCTCAAAATAACCTTTTGATGCCACAGAACGTTGAAGAAAGTGAAAGAGTTTTTGTTGTGCGTTTAAAGTATCTTTTATTTTAGTTTTTTCAGGTTGTAAGGTTTCTATGTTCTCATATCCTTTGATTCTTACTATTTCTTCGACTATATCTATTGGTTGAGTTATATCAGGTCTCCAAGTGGGTATTTTTAAATCTAATTCTAATTTCTTCTTAGAAACTTCAAATCCTAGATCAGTTAAAATTTTAATTATTTCACTATCATTTACTTTAAAACCAGTTATTTTTTCAAATAAAGAGATATTAAATTTAATTTTATTATTTTCATACTTATCAGTTTGTTGAATATCAAAATTACTTATTTTACCACCACAAATCTCAGATATCAATTCAGCAGCTTTCGACAAACCTAATTTGATAGATTGAGGGTCGATACCTCTTTCAAATCTGAATTTTGCATCAGTATCAATATTTAATAATTTTGAAGTTTTTCTTATAGACCTAGGAATAAAATACGCTGATTCTAATAAAATATTTTTAGTTTTAATTTCAGTTCCAGAACGTGTTCCTCCAATGATTCCACCCAAGCCTAAAACTCCAGATTTATCAGAAATAACACACATATCATCATCCAATTTATATTCCTTATTATCTAGAGCTTCAAAAGTTTCATTTTTTTTTGAATTTCTTACTATAATTTCCTTATCAATTTTATCTGCATCGTATGCATGCAGAGGCCTATTTAAATCTAACATTACATAGTTTGTAATGTCAACAATTGCTGAAATTGGTTTTTTGACCAAGTGAAATAATTTTTTCTTTAAGCCATTGAGGACTTTCTTTATTAGTAACACCCTCAATTAAGCAACTACCAAATACAGTACAACCTTGATTTTTATCTTTTGTAATTGAAACTTTTATTTTTTGTGATCTATTATTTTTTTTATTTTTAAGTGAAATTTTTTTTAATTTACCAACTCCAGCAGCAGCAAGATCTCTAGCTATACCTCTTACCCCCAAGCAATCAGGTCGATTAGGTGTAATTGATAAATCTACAACTTTTTCAGTATTACTTTTGAAAAAATTTTTACCAATTTTATCAGAGTATTTACTAGTTGTTAGTTCTGTTATTCCTTCACTTTCATTTGATAAATTAAGTTCAGACTCTGAACACAGCATTCCATAGGAAGTAACACCTCTAATCTTACTAACTGAGAGTTTCATGTTATTTTTTGGAATTATTGATCCAGGGCCTGCATAAATTGTCAAAAGATCTTTTTTCGCATTTGGTGCTCCACATACTACCTTAACAGTATTATCCAAACCAATATCTACATCGCATATTCTAAGTCTATCTGCATTCGGATGCTGTTCAGTATTAATAATTTTTGCTACTTTAAAACTTTCTAAACCAGAGCTTAGAGTTTCAAAACTTTCAACTTCTAAACCAATATCTGTTAGTTTTTCAATTAACTCATTATCTTTTTTTTGGGTGTCAAGGTGCTCCTTTAACCAACTTACGGTAAATTTCATCTGCTAAGACCTCTGTAATTAGATGGGACATCCAATGGATCAAAACCAAAATGATTAAGCCATCTATAGTCAGTCTCAAAAAAAGCTCTTAAATCATTAATTCCATATTTAAGCATTCCAAGTCTATCTATACCAATCCCAAAAGCGTAACCTTGGTACTTGTCTGGATTTACTTTAACATTCTTAAGTACATTGGGATGTACCATGCCACAACCTAAAATTTCTAACCATTTATCTCCTTCACCAATTACTATCTTGCCATCTTTTATCTCGTAACCAATATCTACTTCCGCTGATGGTTCAGTGAAAGGAAAATGACTGGGTCTGAATCTCATTTTAATTTTATCTACTTCAAAAAATGATTTTATGAAATAATTCAAGCATCCTTTTAGATGACCCATATTTATGTCTTTATCTATATGAAGACCTTCGACTTGGTGAAACATCGGAGAATGAGTTTGATCACTATCAGATCTATATGTTCTGCCTGGAGCTATAATTTTAAATGGAGGTTTTCCATTTAGCATTGTTCTTACTTGTACTGGAGAAGTATGGGTTCTTAATAATAATTCTTTATTGTTGTCTAGATAAAAAGTGTCATGCATATCTCTCGCTGGATGATTGTCAGGCGTATTTAATGCAGTAAAATTATAATTCTCATTCTCTATATCTGGCCCTTCTTCAACGCTAAACCCAATTTCTGAAAATATTGACGATATCTCGTCAATTACTTGTGAAACAGGATGTATTTTTCCTCGAATAAAATTTCTCTCAGGTAATGTTACATCTACTTTTTCATTTTCAAGTTTAGAGTTAATCTCTTTAGTTTGAATTTCTTGAAGTTTAGAATCTAACTTATCTTGAAGTTCGCTTTTTATTGAATTTAAATCTGATGCAAATTTTTTTCGCTCATCAGTTGGTAAAGATCCTAATTTTTTAAAAGAATTAGAAATTTTTCCATTTTTACCAAATAATTCTGTCTTTATTTGATTTAAACTTTCAATATTCAAATCATTATTCAATTTATTCAAATAATCATCTTTGATTTTTTTAATATCAGACATATTTGTAGAATATTTGTTAACTCTAGAAAAACAACAATGAATATTAATTCAATGCTGCTTGGGCTTTCTTGACTATAGTTTTAAATGCTTCAGGATTATCATAAGCAATTTCAGCAAGTATTTTTCTGTCAATTTTAATGCCAGATTTGCTTAAACCATTAACAAACTTAGAATAAGTCATGCCCTCAGCTCTTACCCCAGCATTAATCCTAGTAATCCATAGTGATTTAAAATCTCTTTTTTTATTTCTTCTGTCTCTGTAGGCATACTGCATAGATTTTTCCATAGCCTGTCTTGCAGCTCTAATGGTATTTTTTCTTCTTCCCCACTGACCCTTAACTGCCTTTAAAACCTTTTTATGTTTTGCTCTACTAGTTACACCTCTTTTTACCCTAGCCATTCTATCCTCTTAAGTTATACGGCATGTAAGATTTTACAATTTTACCATCTTGCTTAGATAGTACCGTAGTTCCTCTTTGCTTTCTAATCTGTGAATTAGTTCTTTTTATCATGCCGTGTCTTTTACCCGCTTGGGCAGTTATAACTTTCCCTCTTGCAGATACTTTAAATCTTTTTTTTGCTGAACTTTTTGTTTTTAATTTAGGCATAATTTTTGTGGGGTTATACAAATATTGTTATTAATTTACAACTACAAATATAGCTTATAAAGGCTGAATAACCATGATCATTTGCTTGCCATCAAACTTTGGCTGAAGTTCTACACGTCCAATAGCTTCCATATCTATTTTTATCTTATCCATAAGTTCATGCCCTAAACTAGAATGCTGAAGCTCTCTACCTTTGAATCTAATTGTAAATTTTACCTTGTCACCTTTTGCAATAAATTTTTGAGCATTTTTTATTTTGAATGAATAATCGTGAACTTCTGTAACTGGTCGTAATTTAATTTCTTTCAGTTCAATCTTTTTCTGTTTTTTTTTTGCTTTATTTGCTTTTTTTTGTGCATCATATTTATATTTTCCCATATCCATGATTTTACACACTGGAGGTTTTGCATTAGGAGCGATTTCGATTAAATCTAAACCTTGTTCCTTAGCTCTACTAATAGCATCTTGTAAATTTAGAATTCCTAAATTCCCACCATCGCTTCCTATAACTTGAACATCTTGTGAAGTTATTTTTTGATTTGTTCTAGGACCTTTAGATTTTGTTCTTCTCTGGAAATAATTTTGTTTAAAATCTGCCACTTAGATTGAAGGTGCTTTATTAAGAGCAGAGTATTTTTTTAAGAATTCTTTTAAATCCATAGTTTCTTGTTTTTTAGAATCCAATTTTCTAATAGTTACTGTGTTACTGTCAACTTCTTTTTTTCCACATATAAGTAACATTGGTACTTTTGTTAATGAATGTTCCCTTATTTTATAATTTAAATTATGATTTTTTAAATCTACTTCAGAAGAAATCCCTACTTTTTTTAATTGACTATTTACTTCTTTTGCGTAATCATCAAAATCACTCGAGATAGGGATAACTATTGTTTGAACTGGACAAAGCCAAAAAGGTAATTTCCCTGAATAATTTTCAATTAAAATTCCAATAAACCGCTCTAATGATCCAAATAAGGCTCGGTGAAGCATCACAGGAACTTTTTTGTTTCCATCGCTATCTACAAATGAAGCACCTAGTCTACCTGGCAAATTTAAATCTACTTGTAATGTTCCGCATTGCCAATCTCTTCCTATTGCATCTCTTAAAACAAATTCGATTTTAGGACCATAAAATGCCCCTTCACCTTTATTAATAGAGTACTCTAATTTTGTTGCTTTTATAGCTTCCAATAAAGCTGCTTCAGATTTATCCCATACTTTATCATCCCCAACTCTTAAGTCAGGTCGATCAGAATATTTCAAAATTACATCTTCAAATCCCAAATCTTTATAAATTTCTAAAATTAGGTTTGTTACACTTAAACATTCCTGCGTGATTTGTTCCTCTGTGCAAAAGATATGTGCATCATCTTGGGTAAATGCTCTTACACGTAATAATCCGTGAAGTGCTCCAGAGGGCTCGTACCTATGAACCTTTCCAAATTCAGACATTTTAAGTGGTAAATCCCTATAACTTTTTAAACCTTGATTAAAAACCTGCACACAGCCAGGACAATTCATCGGTTTTATAGCAAAAACTTTTTCATCAGGTGTAGTTGATGTATACATGTTTGCACCAAATTTTTCCCAATGACCCGACTTTTCCCAGAGTGAGCGATCTAATATTTCTGGAGTATTTATTTCTTGATATCCTGCAGTTTCTTGCTTCATTCTCATATATGAAATAAGTTTTTGGAATAAGCTCCAGCCTTTTTGATGCCAAAATACAGATCCGGGACTTTCTTCTCTGAAATGGAATAAATCCATTTCTTTACCAATTTTTCTGTGATCTCTTTTTTCTGCTTCTTCTATTCTTTGAAGATATAAATCTAAGTCCTTTTGATTAGCCCAGCTCGTCCCATAAATTCTCTGCAGCATTTCGTTATTAGAGTCCCCTCGCCAATAAGCTCCTGATACTTTTGTTAATTTAAATGCTTTACCAATTTTACTAGATGACTCTAAGTGAGGCCCTCTACACAAATCATGCCATGTATCACCATGATGATAAACGGTAAGCATCTCATTTTTTGGAATACTCTCAATTATTTCAGCTTTATATTTCTCTCCAATTTTTTTAAAATGAGCTATTGCCTTATCCCTTTCCCATATTTCTCTTCTAGTTTTTACATCCATATCAATTATCTCAGACATTTTATTTTCAATTTTATTAAGGTCATCACTAGTAAAAGGTTCCTTTCTAACAAAGTCATAATAAAAGCCATTTTCTATAACTGGGCCGATTGTTACTTGTGTTCCTGGAAATAATTCTTGAACAGCCATTGCCATAATATGTGCTGTATCATGTCTAATAACTTCTAAACCTTCGGGGTCTTTTGCAGTAAAAATTTTAATTGAACTATCTCTGTCTATAATTGAATATAAATCTTTTAATTCACCATTTACACTCATCACTAAAGCTTGTTTAGCTAGAGATTTACTTATTTTTTCTGCAACTTCTGAACCTGTTACGCTTTTATCAAAGTTCAATTTTTTTCCATCAGGTAATGTAATATTTGGCATTAATTAAATAGTTTTTTGTACTCTGAATAAGTAGAAAAACACATTTTTTCAACATTAAATTTCTTTAGAGCATTTTCTCTTCCAAAATTACCCATTTTTGAAAGTTCATTAACATCTAAGTTTATTACTTTTATAATTTTTTTTGATAAATCTTCAGGGTCACCCGCTTCAAATAATATTCCAGACTTTCCATCAATAATTGTCTCATTAGATCCGCCAATATTACTTGCAAGAATTAATTTTTTCATAGATTGCGCTTCTACCGCAACTCTCCCAAAAGCTTCAGGTTCAATTGATGTGGATACAACTATGTCAGAAATTTTATAAGCTAATGGCATGTTATTACAATGATCTATAAATCTTATTTGTTTGGTAAGTCTATATTGTTCAACAAGTCTGATTAATTTTTTTTTATAAAGATCTCTACCTTGATCACTACCTAAAATTACTGCAATGAAAGAGTCATTACCTAATTGAATATTTACATTATTTAATGCTTCTAGAAACATCTCTTGACCTTTCCACGTTGTAAGTCTTCCAGGTAATAAAATTATTTTTTTTCCAACTATCAAATCCCAAGATTTAAATAATTTATCTTCATCAGCTTCTAGAGTTGTTGAAGGGTCAAAGTAGTCTGTATTTATACCTCTAAATATAGATAGCAATTTTTTTTTATCAGATAGATAATCTGCATAATTTTGTTTAATGTGTGTAAATATAAAGTTAGATCCAGCGATAATTAAATCAGATCTAACCATAACAGAATTATAAATTTTTTTTAGTTTACTTTTAAAGTTATAAGTTCCATGAAAAGTTGTAACAAATTTTCTTCTAGTAATTTTTGTTGCAATTAAACATGACCATGCAGGCGCTCTACTTCTAGCATGAACAATATTTATTCCATTTATTAAGATAATTACAGAAATAATTATTGAATTTATTAGTATCAATAAAGGATTTTTTGATTGGACAGGAAGTCTTATAACTTTAACTTTTTTCCTATCTATATACTTTAGAAGTTCACCGCCACTTGTAATTAAATATGAACCAACATTATTTTCTGGTAGGTAATGTGCGATATCATAACAACCTGTTTCTGCACCTCCATAACCTAATTTAGGAATTACCTGTAGTACTTTTAATTTAGGCTGCATGTGATAATAATAATATATACCTAGTCAACTTTAATACTTTATATGAAAAAAAATAAATTTCTAAGAATTTCTAAATATAAAAAACTAAGATATATCGCAAATAATTATAATAAAAATCTTTACATAGTTTTTTTACCAGGTTTTGCATCAGATATAGATGGCGATAAACCTAAGAAATTTTTAAACTTTAGCATTAAAAATAAATTAGGATTTTTGGCTTTAGAATATTTTGGTCATGGAAGGTCTTCGGGAGAATTTACAAAAGGTAATATTACAAAATGGTCAAATGATGCAAAGAGTGCAATTCATAGAATTGTAAAAAAAAATGATTTTATTCTCATTGGCTCCAGTATGGGTGGATGGATTTCGATGATAATGCATAGATATTTTAGTTCTCAAATTAGAGGTTTCCTAGGTATTGGATCTGCGCCTGAGTTTCTTACAAGAATTATGTGGAGAAAATTTCCAAAAAAAATAAAGAATGAAATAATCAGAAAAGGAATATCTAAAATTAAAAATGGTGATTATGAATATTTAATTACCAAACAGCTTATTTTAGACGGAAAAAAAGCTACCAATAAAGTCCTTAATAAAAAATTAAATAACGTTATACCTGTCACAATGGTTCATGGACAAAAAGATGAGGTGGTTCCTGTTAAATATTCAAGAATGGTATTAAAAACTTTTCCTAAAGCAGATAAAAAACTTTTAATAATTAAAAATGGAGATCATAGTCTCTCCTCAAGTAAGAATTTAAATATAATTTGTAAAGAATTAGAAAAGATAATAAAAAAGATTAACTAGCTTTTCCAACTAAACTTTTATTTGTAATAGGGTTTTCTAATTTATTTAGCATTTCTTTAGGACAAACCTGAAGGAAATTATTTAATTCATCATCAAAATTTTCAATAATTTTTGCTGACAAATTTGAATTAGTTTCTTGAGAATGTTTTAAAACTAAATCTTTTAGATAAGTTTTCCAATATTCTGTCTCAGGTGTTTGCCAAACTATTGTTTCAGGATTAGCTTTTTTTACAAACTGACTTTTTGGATCATATATAAATGCCATACCACCAGTCATACCAGCTCCAAAGTTATCGCCTACTTCACCTAATATTACTATTGACCCACCTGTCATGTACTCACAACCATTTGAATCGCAACCTTCTATAACTGCAGTTGCACCTGAATTTCTAACAGCAAATCTTTCACCAGCTTGTCCTGCTGCAAAAAGATATCCTGATGTTGCTCCATACAGAACTGTGTTTCCTATTATTGTATTTTCGTTTGATATTAAATTACTCTCATCTTGAAGTTTAATTACTATAGATGCGCCTGAAAGACCTTTTGCAACGTAATCATTGGCATCTCCTTTTAAAATTAATTTTAGTCCTTTAACACCAAAGGCACCAAAAGATTGACCAGCTGAACCTTTAAAGTTAATTGCAAAAGTATTTTCTTCTAATTTATTATTTCCAAATTTTTTATAAAGATTATATGAAATTCTTGTTCCAACAGCTCTATCAGTATTTTCAATTGTATAAATATTATCAAGCGGTAATTTTCTATTTATTAAACTTTCTATCTCAGGCCAAATTTTTTGGTCTAAAGTATCTGGTACTTCATTTATTATAGGAGTTTCACAATATCTTTTATTTATGCCTGGATCAGCTTGAACAAATAAAGGATTTAAATCTAAGTCATCTAAATTTGGCGATCCTTTACTGACTTGTCTTAATAAATCTGTTCTTCCAATTACTTCGTTTAAATTTTTAAATCCCAAACTTGATAATATTTCTCTAACTTCTTGAGCTATGAAAGAAAATAGATTTACTATTTTATCTGGGGTACCAGTAAATTTTTTTCTTAATTCATCATCTTGGGTACACACTCCAACTGGACATGTATTAGAATGACATTGTCTCACCATTATACAACCCATTGCAACCAGCGCTGTTGTTGCTACGCCAAATTCTTCGGCTCCCATCATTGCAGCTATTACAACGTCTCTTCCTGTTTTAATTCCTCCATCTGTCCTTAGTGTAACTAAGTGTCTTAATTTATTTAAAGTTAATACTTGGTTTGCCTCTGTTAGGCCCATTTCCCATGGAATACCAACATATTTAACACTTGTTTGTGGCGTTGCACCTGTTCCACCATTGTGACCTGAAATTAATATTATGTCCGCTTTTGCTTTAGCAACACCAGCAGCAATTGTTCCTATACCAGAAGAGGCAACTAATTTAACACCAACTCTTGCCTTAGGATTAATTTGTTTTAAATCATAAATAAGCTGAGCTAAATCTTCAATTGAGTAAATATCGTGGTGTGGTGGTGGCGAGATCAAAGTTACACCAGGCGTAGAATGTCTTAGTCTTGCAATTTCCTCTGTTACTTTAAATCCTGGTAGTTGTCCACCTTCACCGGGTTTTGCACCTTGAGCAATTTTAATTTCAATTTCATTACAATTGTTTAAATAGTTAATAGTTACTCCAAATCTCGCTGACGCAATTTGTTTTACCCTAGAATTTGCACTATCTCCATTATTTAATACTTTAAATCTTTCCTCGTCTTCTCCACCTTCTCCGCTACATGAAGCTCCTTTAATTCTATTCATTCCCATGGCAAGTGTTTCGTGTGCCTCTTTTGATAAAGCGCCATGAGACATACTTCCACTTCCAAATCTTTTCATAATCTCAGTTATTGGTTCAACTTGGTCAATATCAATTGCCCTTTGATTTTTAAAGTCAATTAAATCTCTTAAACTAATTGGTTTTAAACCATAAATACCCTTAGTATATTTTTTATAGGTTTCGTATGAATTTGAGCCTACGGCTGCTTGCAAAAGATGAATTAATTTTCCTTGATATTGGTGTGTTTCACCATTTTTTCTATATCTATAAATTCCACCAATAGGAAGAATATTAGAATGAATATCAAATGCATCTTTATGTATAGATCTTATTTTTTTTTCAATACCAGTTAAACCTATTCCAGAAATTTTAGATAATACTCCAGGAAAATAATCTTTTACAATTGTTCTACTTAATCCCACAGTTTCAAAATTACATCCACCTCTATATGAACTTAAAACTGATATACCCATCTTTGACATTATTTTTAATAGTCCAAGGTTTACTGATTTTATATATCTACCCACACACTCATCAAATGAGAAATTCCCAAAAAGCTTTTTTGAATATCTTTGATGTAAACTATCAAATGCTAAGTAGGGATTGACTGTTGTTGCTCCAACACCTATTAATGTTGCAAATGAATGGGTGTCTAAGGCATCTCCTGTTTGTACATTAATTGACGCATAGCCTCTCAAGCCTAATTTAATTAAATGAGTATTTATTGCACCAATGCATATCAGCATCGGCATTGGCAATTTTGTTTCTGATATATTTTTATCAGACAAAATAAGTTGATTATTACCTTCTCTAACTGCTTTTTCAGCATTATTTTTTAATAATTCAATAGAATCCTCTAAACTTCGATCAGTATTAAATGTACAATCTAAAATTTTATAATTATCTCCAAAATACTTTATAAATTTTTCAAACTGTGTGTTTGATAAAATTGGACTATCTAAAACATAAATATTTTCCTCAGTTAGATTAGAAAAATCCAGTATATTTCCCAAATTCCCAAATCTAGTCTTCAAGCTCATCACCTTATTTTCTCTAAGTGAATCAATTGGGGGATTGGTTACCTGACTAAAATTCTGTCTAAAATAATGATATAGAGGTCTATATTTATCGGATAAAACTGCAAGTGGAGTGTCATCTCCCATAGAACCAGTTGCTTCTTTAGCATCCTCAGCCATAGGATGCAAAATTAACTCCAGGTCTTCTAGACTATAACCAAAACAATGTTGAATCTTTTTTAGATCAGAACCTGAAAACTCACTTTTCTCATTTTCTATAGTTAATGATTTATCTAATTCAATTATTTGATTATTAAAGTGTTTGTATTCTTTAGACAAATAATTCTTTATTTGATTGTTTGTATAAACTTTTCCTTTTTCAATTCTTACTCCTAATATTTCACCTGGTCCTAATCTTCCTTTTGAAACAATTTTCTTTTCATTAAGGTCGATCATTCCTGTCTCAGAACCTGCAAACAAAAGTTTATCTCTTGTGATGGTATATCTAAGAGGTCTTAGTCCATTTCTGTCACTACCTACAATAACCCACTCGTTATCAGTTGCAGCTATAGCAGCAGGTCCATCCCAAGGTTCCATTGTACTATTTAAAAAGTTGAAAAGTTGTTGGTGATCTTTTGGAAGAACTTTACTTTTTTTTGACCAAGCATCAGGAATTAGCATAAGTTTCGCTAATGGTGCTGAATGTCCAGAAATATTTAATAATTCAAATACATTATCTAATGAAGCAGAATCAGAATTACCTGCAGGGATTACAGGCTTTAAATTTTCCATATCATCAAACAAAGGACTAAACATTTCTTCTTCGTGAATTCTCATCCAATTTATGTTTCCTTTTAAAGTGTTTATCTCTCCATTATGAGCAATTGATCTAAAAGGTTGGGCTAAGTCCCAACTTGGAGCTGTATTAGTAGAAAATCTTTGGTGGAAAATTGCATAACGTGAAATGAAACGCTCATCTTTTAAATCTGGATAAAAATCAGATAAAGATTCTGCTAAGAACATTCCCTTATAAATTATTGATTTCGAGCTGAATGAACAAATATAAAAATTGTTTAATTGATTTCTTAAAGCTTCTTTTTCAATTTTTCTTCTAGTTTCATAAAGAGCTCTTTCTAAATCTTTACCATGAATTGACTTATCGTTATGGGTAAAAAGAACTTGCGCAATTTCAGGTCTTGTTTGTTCTGCCTTTTCACCTAATACAGAAGGATCAACGGGTACTTGTCGCCATCCATAAATATTAAAATTCTTTTTTGTTAATTCACTCTCTACAATTGATCTGCATTGCTCCTGTCCTCCAAAGTCATTTCTTGGCAAGAAAATCATTCCCACACATAAATCTGAGTTATCGTGCTCATGACCTGTTATTTCAATTTTTTCTGCAAAGAAATCATTTGGTATTTCAATGTGAATACCTGCTCCATCTCCAGTTTTACCGTCTGCATCAATTGCACCTCTATGCCATACAGCTTTTAGAGCCTCGATACCGTATTCGACTACTTTTCTTGATTTTAGACCCTCAGTTGATGCAACAAGACCTACTCCGCATGCATCATGTTCCATTGTTTCATCATAAACATGATTTTTTTTTAAAAGTTTACGATTTTTGTTTTGGATATCCATCATGCAACTTTCATTTTTTGTTTTGATTGAAGATAACTTTCAATTGAAGTGGCAGCATCTCTACCATCTTTAATAGCCCATACAACTAATGAGGCACCTCTTACTATATCTCCAGCCGCGAATACACCTGGTATACTAGTTTCCAAGGTATCAAAGTCGGCTTTTATTGTTCCCCACTGTGAAACTTGTAATCTAGGTTCCTGAAATAGAACTGGTAAATCTTCTGGATCAAAACCTAAGGATTTAATCACCAAATCAGCATTAATTTCAAATTCTGAGTTTTCTTCTGCAACGGGTCTTCTTCTTCCACTTTCATCTGGATCCGTTAATTTCATTTTATCTACAATAATACTATTTACTTTATTAGTTCCTCTAAACTCTTTTGGGTTACTTAACCAAATAAATTCTACACCTTCCTCCTCAGCATTGCCTACTTCTCTCGCAGATCCAGGCATATTTTCTCTGTCTCTTCTGTAAAGACATTTTACAGATTTAGCTTTTTGTCTTACAGAGGTTCTTACACAGTCCATTGCAGTATCTCCACCACCAATTACTACTACATCTTTACCCTCAGCATTTAATGTTCCATTATCAAACATTTCGACTTTATCGCCTAAACCTTTTTTGTTTGAAGCTGTTAAGAATTCCATTGCAGGAAAAATATTACTTAGATCATTTCCAGGTAAGTTAACTTCTCTTGCTTTGTATACACCTGTTGAAATTAACAAGGCATCATGTTTTGATTGTAATTCTTTTAATGTAGAATCTTTACCAACCTCGAAATTATGAACAAATTTTATTCCACCTTCTTTTAAAAGTTTAATTCTTCTCTCAACTACATGCTTTTCTAATTTAAAATTTGGTATTCCATAGATTAATAATCCACCTGCTCTGTCATATCTATCATAAATTGTTATTTGGTATCCTTTTTTTCGTAATTCTTCACCACAAGCTAGTCCTGCGGGACCTGCTCCAATAATTCCAACACTTTGTTCATTTTCAATTTTTACATTTATTGGTTTTACCCAGCCATTTTCCCATGCTTTATCAGTTAAATATTTTTCAACTGAACCTATTGTTACTGTTCCATGTCCCGATTGCTCAATTACACAGTTTCCTTCACATAACCTATCTTGTGGGCATATTCTTCCACAAACTTCTGGCATATTATTCGTACTTTGGGATAGATGGTAAGCTTCTTCATACCTTCCTTCTGCAGTTAACTTTAACCAATCAGGTATATTGTTACTTAATGGACAGTGAACCTGACAAAAAGGAACGCCACACTGTGAACACCTGCTCGATTGTTCTTTAGCTTTTTCATGAATAAACTCTTGATAAATCTCTCCAAAATCCTCTTTTCTCAGGGATTTATCTCTTTTAGGTGGATTTTGTTGACCTATATCTACAAATTTAAGCATTTTATTTGTCATTTGAATCGGCTTATACACCAGAAGCATATTTCCTTAAAGTATTACTAGGTAATATATATTGACATATATTTTTAAAAAACACAGATTTTACTGCATTTTCTATTTAACGCATAATTGATATGCATTTAAAAGATTGCCTTATTTAGGTAATCTTTTAACTATCTATTAAAGTCCTTAATGATTTCAGAATATATAGAAGCATCAATTTTAGCGTTTGTTCAAGGTTTTTCGGAATTTATACCAGTAAGTTCCTCTGCACACCTCATAATTATATCAAAAATATCGAACTTTAGTATTAGTTCCCTTCAACTTGATATTAGTCTTCACTTAGGTTCCCTTTTGGCAATTATTTTTTATTTTAAAAAGGATTTAGTAAATATTTTAGGAAATAAGTCTTTATTATTACTTATAATTTTAGGTTCTTTACCATTAGTTATTGTTGGTTATTTTATTTATACATCGGGGCTAATTGAAAATTTAAGAAATTTAAAAGTTATAGCATGGACAACTTTAATATTTGGTATTTTATTATTTATTGCAGACCGATCTAGTATTAAAAAAAAAATTGATACCAGTTTAAGTTTAAAAAATATTTTAATCATTGGTATTTTTCAAATTTTAGCTGTTATACCTGGTGTAAGTAGATCGGGTATAATAATTACAGCTTCAAGGTTTTTAAATTTCGATAGAGTAGATTCTTCAAAAATATCTTTTTACCTATCAATACCTGCATTAGCGGGAGCAAGTATACTTAGTTTGAAAGATGCGATGAATGCAAATATAGATTTGAACATATTATTTTTATATTCAATAATATTTTCATTTATAGTTTCTTATTTAACAATCAAATATTTTTTAATTTATGTAAAAAATTTTAATTTAAATATTTTTGTTTATTACAGAACTTTTCTTGCTTTAATTCTTTTTGTAATTGCTTATAGCTAATTTTTAGAACCAGGTGAAATTTGAGAAGAAATTACTGCAATCAATATTAATAAACATCCAATCATGTTATTAGTACTTAAAAATTGATTGAGAATAATCCATCCCGCTACAGCTGCAAATACTCCCTCGAGAGAATAAATAATTGCTGCTGGTGCCTCTTCTATATTTTTTTGAGCATACATTTGTAATGTAAAGGCTATACCGCCTGATAGTGCTCCTGCGTAAAGAATAGAGCTACTTTCCATTAATATTTTAGAAATATTTATTTCTTCAAAAATATAAGAAAAGATTAATGAAAGTGTTGCAACAAATAATGCTTGAAGTGCAGCATAAAACATTGGAATATCAAATTCTTCCATGAACTTACCTGCAAAAATTATATGCAAAGCCCAAAATACCGAGCACAATATAACTAGACCATCACCTAACATAATTTCTGAGTTAGAAAAATCACTTAGAAGATATACACCAAGGATACAAAGACCAATTGCAGGCCATATACTCCAATGAACTTTTTTGGAGTAGATGAAAAATAACAAAATTGGAACTATCGGTACGTAAAATACTGTAAAAAAAGCTGCATTTGCAATATTTGTATATTGGAGAGCAGCTTGTTGTAAAAAAGTTCCCAAAAACAATGATAATCCCATGAAAACTAAATATTTTATAAAAAGTTTCGATTTTGAAAGTATTTCAGGTTTAATTTTCCTCCTCTCAAATAATAAGGCAAGTGGTAATATTGTAAAAAAGCCAACAATAAATCTTGCTGAATTAAAAGTTAATGGACCGATATTATCCATACCAGTGTCTTGAGCGATGAAAGCCGTTCCCCAAATAAAAGTTGTGACTAGCGCGCAGACCATTGAAAGGGATTTTGTCATTATATTTAATTAGATAATTTTATTAATTAATTTATTCCGTTTAACTTACAAGAGCTGTCAAAATCCTCTTTGTTAATATAACATCCAGACATTTTTCTAACTCCATTAAACGATCCTCTACCATGAAGTATTCGCCAATTATTAAATATTAGAAGTTCTCCAGGTTTAAGGATATATCGCCACTGATAATCTTTATTATTCGCAATAAGATCAAATTTTTTTATTGCTTCATAAAACTTCAATGTTAAATCTTTTTCAAATCTAAATGGTGCTCGATCATAATTATTAAAACTAACTTGAACTATTTCATTATTTTCATTTAACTTAAATATTGGTCTTTCAGCCTCAAGATAAACACCATCACCGATATAATTTCCCTTAACATTTATTTTTGTCATTAATTCATACATCGGCTGGTTTTCTTTTTTTATTGTTTCTGCTATTTTTAATCCATCAACCATAATAGATTCACCACCTTGAGCATTATATTCACAACATAGTAATAATTGTAATCCTGGAGCGTCATTACTATATGTTGAATCTGTATGAGGTCTCAGTTCTTCTTGAGTGTATGCGCTATCTGCTTTATTTTCATCTGACTCAAAACTCCATAGTCCTCCAAATATAGAGTTTCTTACATAACCAATTCTATTTGCAATTGTTTCAACAGACTTTAAATTAGTTTCACAATTTTTAATTACTGAAAATCCATAGTCATGAATATTTTTCAAAAAATATTTAAATCCTTCATTTGATAAAATTGAATTATAATCTAAAAAAATTTCTTCTTTTATTTCATTAGCTTTCCAGATTTTTAAATTAGATTTTACTTCTTTTTTCTTTTTTATTTTATTATTAGTTAGAAATTCAGATGAATATTTAACTGGTTTTTCTAAATCAGGCCATGAGACACACAAATATTTTCCATTTTCAATTATTTCTGCCTTTTTAACTTTTAAATTTATATCTAAAGCTGCCGTAAATGTTTTCCTTTGGCTAGACCTTTTATCCCAATTTTGCTCATCTTTTGCATGATCTCTTAGCCAAATATTAGGAAAAATTTCAGAATTTTCTTCATTAAAGTGGACGTGCACATCATCTGCTAGTATTTCAATTTTAGTAATCATTTACTCAAGTTATATGCAAAATTAGACCCAAGATTATCTTTTAATTCGTTATTAAACTTCGCAGCCTCAGCACCATCTATAATTCTGTGATCATATGAGAGAGATAGTGGAAGCATGGTTCTTGGAACAAATTTACCATCAATAAATACCTGTTTTTTATAACTTCTACCAACGCCAAGTATAGCAACTTCTGGAAAGTTAATTATTGGTGTAAAAAACGAACCACCTATGCCACCTAAGCTTGTGATAGTCATTGACCCTCCAAAGAACTCTTTTTTATCAATTTTTAAATTTCTACAATCATCACTTACTTTTTTTAATTCCTCACTTAACTGATTGATATCTTTTTGATTAGCATCTCTAATTTTAGGAACCATAAGTCCATGTTGAGTATCAACTGCGATACCAACATGAAAATACTTTTTAAAAGTAATCTTTCCATTTTCAATATCATCAATTGATGAATTAAATGATGGAAATTTTTTAAGTGAAAGTACCAATGCTTTTATAATAAATGCAAGAGGAGTAATTTTTATTCTTTCTCCTGTATAATTATCTTTTATTGAGCTTCTAAACTCTTCCATTTCTGTAATATCAGCCTCATCATGGTTAGTTACATGTGGAATGTTTGTCCACGAATTTACAAGATGTGGAGCTGCTATTTTTTTTACTCTAGGAATATCTTTAATTTCAACTTCCCCAAAATCTGAATGTTGATATTCGCTTTTAATAATTTTTTCTTTTTGTCTTTCACTATTATTCTGAGGATGATTGATTCTTGATGAGACAAAGTCTTTTAAATCTTTTTCAACAACCCTACCTGATCTCTCTGTTCCCTTAACATTATTTATATCTACTCCAAGTTCTCTTGCAAATTTTCTAACTTTTGGACTTGCGGATATTTTATTTGATTGATCAGACATTTACATTTTTGTTGGCATGGGTTTGTTTTTATCAATTTTATACTTTTTGAATGCATCTTCAGCATACTTTGATGCAACAAGCTGCTCATTGGCTAAAACACTAAGGCTATAAGCAACTATGTGTTCTTTATCTACTTCAAAAAAATTTCTTAAGTTTTTTCTTGTATCACTTCTTCCATATCCATCCGTACCTAATGAATAAAAACTCTTTTTTGTAAAAGGTCTTATTTGATCAGCATTTATTCTCATATAGTCAGTGGCTGTAAGGATAGGACCTTGTTGTTTTCCTAAACATTCCTCTACATATGATTTTTTATTTGTTTCTGCAGGATTTAGAAGATTAAATCTTTCAACTTCAATTCCATTTTTTCTTAACTCATTAAAACTAGTAACACTCCAAACTTCACTATCGACCTGATATTCTTTTTTAAGAATTTCTGATGCTGCCATCATTTCTCTTAGTATTGTTCCAGAGCCTAATAATTGAATTTTTGCTTCTTTAGAACCTGATGTTTCTTTAATTTTATACATTCCTTTGAGAATTCCATCTTCACAATCATCTGGCATTGCAGGGTGAGAGTAATTTTCGTTCATTGTTGTAATATAATAAAAAATATTTTCATTTTTTTCATGCATCCTTCTTAAACCTTCTCTAAAAATCACAGCTAATTCATAATGGAATGTTGGATCATAAGAAATACAGTTTGGAATTGTTGATGCTAACAAATGACTATGACCATCTTGGTGTTGAAGACCTTCTCCTGCAAGTGTTGTTCTTCCTGCGGTCGCACCAATTAAAAAACCTCTCGCTTGACTATCTCCTGCAGCCCAAGCAAAATCTCCAATTCTTTGAAAGCCAAACATAGAATAGAAAAGATAAATTGGTATCATTTCAATATCATGATTTGTATATGCTGTTCCAGCTGCTATCCAAGAAGACATTGAACCAGCTTCTGTAATACCTTCTTCTAATACCTGACCACTTTTTTCTTCTCTATAAGATGAAAGTTGTGCTGAGTCCTCTGGCTCATATTTTTGACCTTCATGAGCATAAATACCTATTTTTTGAAAGAAACCCTCCATTCCAAATGTTCTAGCTTCATCGGGAATAATTGGAACCAATTTTGGTGCAACATTTTTATCTCTCAAAAGATTAGTTAACATTCTTACTAATGCCATTGTTGTAGACATTTCTTTTTCACCAGTAGACTTTTTCATAAAATCAAAAATATCTTTAACTGGGGCTTTAATCGGTTTCGAATATGATGTTCTCTCTGGAATAAATCCACCAAGTTCTAATCTTCTTTGTTTTAAGTATTTAATTTCTTCAGAATTTTCGTCAGGTTTAAAATATTCAATATTTTTGACTTGGGAATCTGTTAAAGGAACATCAAACCTATCCCTGTAATACATTAAATCATCAACATCCAATTTCTTTTGTTGGTGAGTAGTGTTTACACTTTCACCACTTTTACCCATACCATAACCTTTTATAGTTTTAGCTATTATGACTGTGGGGCTTCCTTTGTGATTGACCGCTTTATCATATGCAGCATAAACTTTGTGAGGATCATGACCTCCTCTATTAAGTTTCCAAATATCAGTATCTGACATTGATGAAACTAATTCTTTAGTTTCTGGGTATTTGCCAAAAAACTTTTCTCTCACATAAAGCCCATTTCTTGCTTTAAATGCTTGATATTCGCCATCTACGGTCTCATTCATAATTTTTACTAAATGTCCTGTCTTATCATTTGCTAAAAGTGAGTCCCAATAAGATCCCCAAATAACTTTTAAAACGTTCCAGCCACCTCCTCTAAAAATACCCTCTAATTCTTGAATTATTTTTCCATTTCCTCTTACTGGACCGTCTAATCTTTGTAAGTTGCAGTTAACAACAAATATTAAATTATCTAAATTTTCACGCGCCGCTAAACCAATTGCCCCAAGTGACTCAGGTTCATCCATTTCTCCATCTCCAAGAAAAGCCCAAACTTTTCTTCCCTCATCTTTAATTAATCCTCTATTGATTAGGTATTTCATAAATCTTGCTTGATATATTGCTAACATTGGACCAATACCCATTGAAACTGTTGGAAACTGCCAAAAGTTTGGCATTAGCCAAGGATGAGGATAAGATGAAAGTCCACCAGTTTGCACTTCTTGTCTAAATCTATCTAACTGCTTTTCATTTAGTCTTCCCTCAAGAAAAGCTCTTGCATACATTCCTGGTGCACTATGACCTTGAAAATATACTAAATCACCTCCGAATTTATTATTTTTTGCTCGCCAAAAATGATTCATACCAACATCATACAAAGTTGCAGCTGATGCAAATGTTCCTATGTGACCGCCAAGTTCAGGATGTTTTTTATTTGCTCTTACTACCATCGCAGCAGCATTCCATCTAATTAATGATCTTAACTTACGTTCTATATTTTGGTCTCCAGGTGATCTTTTTTCCTCTTCAGGGGGTATCGTATTCACATAAGGAGTAGTTTGAGTATGAGGAATTTTAGATCCAGCTTTATAAGATTGATCAATTAGTTGTTTAATTAGAAAATGAGCCCTTTCAGAACCATCATTTTGCAGAACCGCACTTAAGGAATCTAACCACTCTTTAGTTTCAACAGGATCAATATCGTCGTTACTACTAACCATTTTAACTTCATTAATCAATCTTGTTTGCTTGATTTGTTTTGGTTCTGTAACTTTTGTTTCAACTTTTGTGTCAGATTTAGTTGCAGTTTCTGCTTCCTCTATCAATTTCTCTGTTGAAGGCGGAATTTTTTCGTCTAAAGTTTTATTAATTTTGTCATGTTCATCTTTATTTTCTGAAGAGATAGTTAATATCAAATCACCTTTTGAAACTTTATCACCAATTTTTACATTTATATTTTCAATTGTGCCTTCATAATCAGATGGTACTTCAACACTTGATTTATCGCTTTCTAAAGTGACAACAGGGTCATTTTTATTGATTTTGTCACCTTTTTTTACAAGTACTTCGATTATTTCAACGTTTTCAAAGTCTCCTATATCAGGAACTAATAAATCTAGATTCATTTTCGTAATATATATATATATCAATATTTGCTAAAAAAATAATTTACATAATTAATTATGTATAAAAACTGTACAAATTGCGCCTGTAGCTCAATTGGATAGAGCGCTTGGCTACGGACCAGGAGGTTCTGGGTTCAACTCCTAGCAGGCGCACCAAAATGGAAGGATAAATGAAAATATCACTTGAAAAATCTGTAATATATTTCTTTTGTTTAGTTTTATTATTTATACTAATTATGACAATAGTCCTTTAATGAAAAAAAAATTTGAACAATTAAGTAATAAGCCAAGTTACGTAAAACATAATGGTGGTTTATTGTTTAGATCTATTACTAAGAAAAAATTTGAATTTAAGACTAAGATTAAAAAAACACATTTAAATAAAGCTGGAATAACTCATGGTGGTTATATTTGTACAGTCATTGATGCAGGTGCGGGTACTGCTTGTCATAAAGCAAGCGGAAATAAACCATGTGTAACTATTTCATTAGATTTAAATTTTATAGCTCCTTCAAACCTTGGAGATGAATTATTGGGAACAGTAGAAATTCAAAAAGTTACAAATTCAATGGTATTTATGAATTGCAAACTCAAGTGTAAAAATAAATTAATTACAAGTGCATTTGGGATTTGGAAAATTTTAAAGAGACCTCTACCAAATGCTGGACTAGGTGGATAGGTTTTATTTTCTTAATTGAAGAACAAATATTGGCAGCACTAAAACTAAACCAATGATCGATGAACTTAAACCAGGAGCAATAAATAATAGTGAAATAATACCCAAATACCATCTTTGAAAAGTAGAAACTTTTTTAAATAGATAGCCTGTAAATCCGATTCCAATCAAACCGATTCCAATCATCGCTGAAATTAATGTTACAAAAAAATCATAAAAATTAAATCCTTGAGCAACTAATAGTAGAGATGGTGAATAAACAAATACAAAAGGTACAAGGGCTTTTGCAATTCCTAATCTAAATGCAGTATTACCCGTGGTAAATGGATTTGATCCTGCAATTCCAGCAGCAGCGTATGCTGCAAGGGCAACTGGTGGTGTTATGTCAGCTAAAACACCATAATAAAACACAAAAAAGTGAGAAACAATAGGTTCAATTTGTAATTGAGTGAGAGCAGGCGCAGCAACAGCAACTAGTATTATGTATGTTGCAGTAGTTGGTACTCCTGTACCCATAAATATACATGATATTGCAATCAGTATTAGTGAGAAAAATAATGTTAGATCGGCTAAAGAAAAATAATTAAAAGGTAAAAAGTTTAAGAAGAAACCTCCAATATCACCAGCCGTTTGGATTACTACATAACCTAATCTAAAACCAACACCTGTTAGTGTAACTACACCAACTATAATCCCTATTGATGTTGCAGCGGCTCCAACAGCCAAAGTATTCTTTGCTCCTCTTGCAAGACACTCAAATAAGTCATTAAAAGTAAGTCTATTTTTTTTTCTAATAAATCCAATAACGACGCATGCAATTATTCCATTTACTGCAGCATAATCTGGTGTACGACCAATTAAAATTAAATAAACCAAGATAAACAATGGAACTATTGCAAGCCAATTGTCTTGTATAATTTTTATAAATTTAGGAACCTCGCTTTCGTTTAAACCTCTAAGTCCTAATTTTTTTGCCTCTAAATGAACCATTACAAAGATTCCAAAATAGTGAAGCAATGCTGGAATTAATGCAGCCGCTAAAATATCTCTTAAAGGCAATTCTAAATATTCCACCATAATAAATGCAGCAGCCCCTAAAATAGGTGGAGTTATTTGTCCACCAGTTGACGCTGTGGCTTCCACGGCGCCAGAAAAATGTGGAGGATATCCAACTTTTTTCATTGCAGGTATTGTTAAAGATCCAGTTGTTACTGTATTTGCAATTGAAGACCCAGATATAGTTCCAAGAAACGCTGAAGAAAAAATTGCTACCTTTGCTGGTCCTCCAGAATATCGTCCAGCTATTACCATTGCTAAATCAATAAATAATTGCCCTAGTCCTATTCGTGTTGCAAGTACGCCAAATAAAATAAATAAAAAAACATATTGAGCCATAACACCAACAGCGATTCCATAAATTCCTTGGTTAGTTATATAAATATGATTTACAAATCCTGCCCAACTACTGCCGCCGTGTTTCAAAGCTCCAGGGAAAATAGGACCATATAGAGCAAAAATCATAAATATTACGCATATCAATGGTAGTGTATATCCAATGGATCTTCTTGCAGCTTCAAGGGTCAAAATTATAAGGATTGATCCCATGATAACTTCCGTACTAGAGGGATTCCCTACTCTGCTGGCTAATATTTCAGGAGGCAATAAAGGTAGATAAAGTGCAGTTATTACAACAAGAATTGAAAAAATAATATCTATTATAGGAACTTTGCTTTTTGATTTGTTATCAGGAAAACTTTTCCAATTATAAAATAGAAACACTAGGCCAACTACAAAAGAGATGTGTATACCTCTATGAAGTATATCTCTAATTGTTCCAAATCCTGAAGCATAAAAATGGTAAATTGACATTGTAACTAATGCAATAAACGTCAATAATTTCAGAAAATTTTTTAATTTTCTTTCGTTACTTTTTATTTCAAACTTTTCTTCAAGTTTTGAAACTTCCTCAGGCGAAATATTAAATTGAGACATAATAATGCCCTAGGTTATTAAACCTAGGGCACAATTTATTTAAGAATACTTACAAATTTAATTTATAAGACCTGCTTCTTTATAGAACTTTTCTGCGCCAGGATGTAATGGTACTCCTACTCCAGAAAGAGCTGTATCAGGGGTTATTGTTTTACCTTTAGCATGACCAACATCCATTAGCTTTCTAGATTCTTTATTCCATAAAGCTTTAGTGATTTGATAAATTAACTCATTATCTTCTTTTGCAGATGTAAACCATTGAGCACCTACTGCTACAGTATTTACTTCATCAACTCCTTCATAAGTTCCTGAAGGAATTGGACTTTGTGAGAAAAATCCGTATTTTGAAGTTAATGCTTTAGCTCCTGCACCATCTATAGGAACTAATTTTATATCAACTGCAGATGCTAACTCAACAATAGCTCCAGTTGGAAAACCTGCAACAACAAAAATTGCATCAACTTTTCCATTTCTTAGGGCATCTGTAGCTGCTTTACCTTTTAAAGCTTCAGCTTTTACATCACTAGTACTTAAACCATTTGACTCTAAAATTAATTTAGCGTCAACATACGTACCAGATCCTGGTTCATCGAGTGAAACTCTTTTACCTTTTAGGTCCTTAACAGAATTAATATTGCTTTTTTTAAGCGCAACTAAATGAATATGTTCTTGGAAAAGTGCTGCAATAGTTCTTAAATCTTTTGCTGGTTCTTTTCCTTCCATAGTTCCAGTACCAGTGTAAGCCCAATATGCAACATCTGACTGTGCAAATCCTGAATTCCTTAAACCTGAAATAATAGCATTTACATTATCTACTGATCCTCTTGATGAAACAGCTGATGCAATTAAGTTAGGAACTCCACAACTTCCACCTTTACCACATTCTCTTGATCCTGGCGGTTTAGAAATGGCATTTGCAATCATTCCACCAACTGGATAATAAGTGTAAGCCGTTCCTCCTGTACCGATTGTAAAAAATTTAAGTTCTTGAGCAAATGATTTACCTGACAAACCAAGTGTCAGAAGTAATATCATTAGAGAACTTTTGAATAAGTTTTTAATCATTTTCACTCCAATTTATTAATTATTATAACTATTTAATATTAATCAATTATTATTGTCTATATAAATTTATGAGTATTTATGGTGTCCTAAGTTCATCCAAATTTTTAAATTCATCTAAAATATTAGGATTTATTAGAGCTTGAATATTTTTAATTTTATTTCCCTCAACAGTGTTTCGAACAGCGATCTCAACTATTTTTCCATTTTTTGTTCTTGGTATATCTGAAACCTCAATTATTTTTTTGGGTACGTGCCTTGGGGATGCATCTAAACGTATAGCTTTTTTTATGTTTAAAGATAAATCTTCATTTAATGACTTAGGTTTCTTAAGAACAACAAATAAGATAATTCTTACATCATTATCCCATTTCTGACCTATAACTATTGATTCTTTAACCTCTTTAAATTTATCAACTACAGAATAAATCTCAGCAGTACCTAGCCTTGCTCCACCAGGATTTAATGTAGCATCTGATCTTCCATAAATTACATAACCTCCGTTGGATTTTCTTTCAGCAAAATCTCCATGATGCCAAATATTTTTATATTTTTTGAAATATGCACTCTTATATTTTTCATTGTTTTTATCATTCCAAAATAATTTTGGCATTGAAGGAAAGGGTGATTTACAGACTAATTCCCCTTTTTGATTTATTAAAGACTTCCCTCTTTCAGAAAAAACATCTGTATTCATTCCTAATCCATTATTCTGAATCTGTCCCCTGTAAACTGGAGAATATATATTACCTAATACAAAGCATGATACTAAATCTGTTCCGCCAGCAATAGATGCTAAATGAACATTTTTTTTTACATTTTTATAAACATACTCAAAACCCTCAGAGGATAAAGGTGATCCAGTAGAACAAATAATTTTAAGAGACTTTAGTTTAAATTTTTTTTTAATATTTACGTTAAGTTTTTTTAATTGGTCTATATACTTTGCGCTTATGCCAAACAAAGAGATTTTTTCTTTAGCGGCTATTCTAAATAGTAAATCACTTCTTTTATACATTGGAAAGCCATCAAACAGAACAATAGAAGCTTTTGATGCTAAGAAAGTCATTAACCAATTCCACATCATCCACCCACAGGTAGTAAAATAAAATACATTATCTCCCTCCTTAACATCACAATGAAGTTTATGTTCTTTAAGATGCTGTAACAAAACACCACCAGCTCTATGACATATACATTTTGGTTTCCCTGTTGTTCCACTTGAGTATAAAATTGCTAGCTCTTTATCAAAATCAAACTTTTTAAATGTATATTCTCTCTCTTTTTTATATTTAATTTTATTATAATAAAAAATTTTAATTCCTTTGATCTTATTTTGTTTTAAACTTTTTTTACCTGGATAGTTAGTAATTAGAACACATTTAATAGATTTAATTTTTTTTAGAATAGCTGGTAATCTTTGAAGTACATTGATCTCTTTACCATTATAATAATACCTATCTGTAATTATTAATACTTTAGGTTTGATTTGAGAAAATCTTTCTATAACACCTTGTATACCAAAATCTGGTGAACATGATGACCAAATGGCTCCGATAGCACAAGTTGCTAAAAAACTCTCAATTGTCTCAATTTGATTAGCTGTATACGCTGCAATTCTGTCTTTTTCTTTAATTTTATTTTTTTTAAAAAAATTAATTAATTTTAAAGTGTTATTATTTAATTCATTCCAGGATGTTTCTTCTCGATATCCGTTTTCACTAATAAATGTAACGGCCTTTGAATTATCATTTTTAGACAACAAGTTTTCTGTATAATTTAATTTAGATTTTACTAAAAATTTACTTCTAAAGATTTCTTTTGGAAAATAAAATTTATCTTTTTTAATTCCTTTTATATTTGAAAATTCCCATATAGAAGACCAGAAAAGTTTTGGGTTTTCAATTGTCCAATTATACAATTTTTTGTAATTTTTCTTAGGTGTGTAATTAAATTTCTTTGCTAAAAATTTTTCAAATTCAAATAAATTTGATTTTGATTTTGTTTGAGAATTTGCTTCCCATAGTTTCTGAGACATAAAAAAATATATTTAATTTTTAGAAATTATGATAACCTTAAAACATTAAATAATAAAAATGAGAACTTTTTCCTCAATGATTCGGACTAGTTTTAGCCCATTTTTGTTCTTTAGAGATAACAATATATAGTATTGGTAAAAAAACCTATACCAAAGCTAGAAATGACAAAAAACAAAATCACAGCAGTTCTTGGACCTACAAACACTGGAAAAACCTTCCTGGCAATTGAAACCATGCTTTCTTTTGACTCGGGTATGATTGGTTTTCCTTTAAGACTTTTAGCAAGAGAAGTTTATGACAAGATTATAAAAAAAATTGATCCGTCAAAAGTTGCTTTGATTACGGGTGAAGAAAAAATAATACCAATAAATGCAAAATATTTTCTTTGCACTGTGGAGTCTATGCCATTGGATAAAAGTTTAGAATTTGTCGGTATAGATGAAATACAAATGTGTAATGATCACGAGCGTGGTCATATTTTTACAGATAGATTGTTACATATGAGGGGCGAAAAGCTTACCATGTTAATGGGTTCAAACTCTATGAAAAAAATCATCCAAAAACTTGATGATGATATTGAGTTTAAAAATAGAGAAAGACTCTCTAAGTTATCTTTTGGTGGTCACAAAAAGATTTCAAGAATAGAGAGAAAAAGTGCTGTGATTGCTTTTTCCACTGAAGAAGTGTACGCGATAGCAGAATTAATAAGACGTCAAAAAGGTGGAGCAGCTATTGTTATGGGTTCATTAAGTCCCAAAACAAGAAACTCGCAGGTAAGCTTATATCAATCTGGTGATGTTGATTTTTTGGTCGCAACAGATGCAATTGGAATGGGAATAAATATGGATCTAGATAATGTTTATTTTTCAAATTTAAAAAAGTTTGATGGAAAAAAATTAAGAAATTTGAATATATCGGAAATTGGACAGATAGCAGGCAGAGCAGGTAGATATTTAAATGATGGTATATTCGGCACGACTGGAGAATGTAAAGAAATCGGAGCTGAGGAGATAGAAGCATTAGAATCTCATATCTTTCCAGATATACAAACTATCTTTTGGAGAAACTCAAAATTGAATTTTAGTAATAAAATTTCATTGTTAAAATCTTTAGAGGAGAAACCACAAAAAGACTGGCTAAGACGAATAAATGAATGTCAAGATGAAAAGGTATTAAAATATTTTTTGAAAGAAGCAACAAATATTGAAATTCAAGATATAGGCGAAGTCTTAGAAATACTATGGGAATGTTGCCAAATACCTGATTTTGTAAAAAAAACTTATGGTCATCACTTTGAGGTTGTGAATAAAATTTTTAGTTTTTTAACAAGTAGAGATAAAAAAGTTCCAAATCACTATATGAAAGAACAGCTGTCTTTATTAGATAAATTAGATGGAAACGTTGACTCTTTATCTAATAGAATTGCTAATGTCAGAACTTGGGCTTACGTGTCAAATAAATCAAATTGGGTTGAAAATCAGGACTATTGGATTGAAAGAACTAAAAATCTCGAAGACAAGCTATCGGATAGACTTCATGAAGAATTAACAAAAACATTTATAGATAAAAGAGCAAGTGTTTTGGCTAGAGGTTTAAAACAAGACATTACGTTTGAAACAGAGATTATTAATGATGAAGAGGTAATGATAAATGAACAATTTATTGGTCGTTTAAAAGGTTTAAAATTAGAATTAGATCTTAAAGTTGATACATTAGATGCTGATGTAAAATCATTAAAAAAAGCTGCAAGACAAAACGTAGTTCCTGAAATTATAAAAAGAATAAATCAAATAATTGATACTGGCTTAATTGAACTGAAGGATGATTTTAAAATTTATTGGAACAATAATCAAATAGCTAAATTAATTCCGGGCTCAGATTATCTAAATCCACAAATTCAAATAATTATTGATGAAATGATTGAAAATAATGAGAAATCAAGACTTAATTTTTATTTACAGTCCTGGCTAAATGATAAAATTGAAACAGAGTTACAAAGTCTAATAGATTTAAAAAATGTTAAGGATAATAATTCAGAACTAAGAGCTTTAGCTTATCATCTATATGAAAATAATGGAGTTGTTAAAAGAGATGAGGTTATAAATTATTTAAATAAACTTAATCAGGATGAAAGGAAAAAATTAAGAAACTTAGGTGTAAAATTTGGTAGATACCATATTTTTTTGTTTAAATTATTTAAACCAAGCTCTGTATCCTTGAGAATTCTTTTATGGAAAAATTTTTATGAGAGAAATTTTGACTTCTTACCACCAACTTTTGGATTGAACTTTTTAGAGGAAAAGAAGACACTTAATAAAAATTTAATGCTTTTATGTGGTTTTGAAAAGTTTGAAAATCTATATGTTAGGATAGATATTTTAGAAAGGTTATTTTTAATGATTTTTAATACCAAATCCGAAGATAAAATTAAAGAGATAAAATTAATTCCTGAAATGTTGAATTTGCTAGGTTGTAATAAAGAAAATTTTGTGAAATTAATTAAAAAAATGAATTATAAAACTTATGAAAAAGATAATAATCTTCACTTTAGATATATTCCATTAAGAAAAATAATTAAAAAAAATACTAAAAAGAATATTAATGATAATCCATTTAATGTTCTTTCACAGCTTAACTTAAAATAATGTTTAATATTTTTAAAAAAGAAGAAAATGAAAAAGATAGTAATCATCCATCTATAATAGCTGTTGCTTGTTTGTTAATTCATTCAGCCAAAATTGATGAGAATTATACAGATAAAGAAAAAAGAATTATAAAAGATGCAATCGTTGAAATGGGAGCTGAAGCTGACAAAATAGATAAAATTATTCAAGATGCAGAGGAAAAGGAAAAAGACTCAAATCAAATACTAGATTTTACTAAAGAAGTGAAAAATATAAATGAGGAAGACAAAAAAATCATAATTGAGGCATTATGGGATATTATATATTCAGATGAAGATGCCGATATGTACGAAACAAACTTAATGAGAAGATTATCTGGTCTGCTTTATCTAGATCCAAAAGTTGTTGGTGACATTAAAGAGAAAGTTCGACAAAAAAAAACATGACCTATTTAGTTAATGAAAAGTGTATCAAATGTAAATTGATGGATTGTGTAGAGGTATGCCCAGTCGATTGTTTTTACGAAGGCAAAAATATGCTTGTAATTAAACCTGATGAGTGTATAGATTGTGGCGTTTGCGAGCCAGAATGTCCAGTGGACGCGATAATATCAGATAATGATGATGATAATGGTAAGTGGATGGAAATAAATAAAAAGTATGCCGATATATGGCCAAACATTAGTGAAAAAAAAGATCCTCCAACGGATCATGAAAAATTTAAAGATGTAAAAAATAAATATGAAGAATATTTTAAAGAAAATCTTGAATAAAAAAAAAACTAAAAAAGTTACAAAAAAAAAGACTATCCCAACAAAGAAAAACGTAAAAATAAAAAAAACTGCAAAAGTATCGAAACTAAAAAAAACAGCTAAAGAATTAAATAAAAAAAAAATAATTAAAGATAAAAAAAAAAAAGAAAAAGTAGAAACAAGTACTGATCCATTAAGAATTCCTAAAAATAACGAACAAAAACCTGAAATCAAAAAGGTAAAAAAACAAGAAACTGAAAAAAGATTATTTAAGGCTAAAGATTATGTGGTATATCCAAAACATGGTGTAGGTCAAATAACTGAAACTAAAAAAATTAATATAGGTGGAATTGACGTTGAAACATACATTCTAAAATTTGAAAAAGATAAAGCTAATGGAATGGTTCCTATAAATAAACAATCTCACTTAAGACCTCTTGCAACCATTAACCAAATTAATAAATGTGTAAGTATTCTAAAAAGTAAACCAAAAATTAAGCGTTCAATGTGGAGCCGAAGAGCACAAGAATATGAAGCAAAAATTTCGTCTGGTAAGATATATGACTTAGCGGAAGTTGTGAGAGATCTTAACAAAGGTGATGATATTATGATTGACCAATCATATAGTGAAAGACAGTTATTTGAAAAAGCCTATGAAAGATTATTAACAGAGTTCCAAATTGTGATTGGTTCAAGTTTGGAAGATGCTCAGAAAAAACTAGATAAAGCTTTAAAGAGAAACTTGGAGAAACAAGCGCAAAAAATTGAGGAAAGACCAATCAAAGAAGAAGTAATTAATCAGGAAATAACAGAGTAAAAAAAAACGCTTCCCACGCAAGCGCCATGAGAAGCGTTATCAGTTAAAAAGAATACTAAACTATCTTCTTTTTTTCTTCTTAGCTTTTTTCTTAGCTTTTTTCTTAGTTTTCTTTTTAGCAGCTTTCTTTTTTCTTTTAGCCATCTTTAGCTCCCTTTTTTAATAAACGAATCTTTATGATTCGTTAATTATTAATTTTTATTTTTTTTGCATAGTTATGTCAAACATATAATTTTTTGAAAAAAAATTTAAAAAAATATTTTTTTTATTTTTTTTTTAAAATTAAAAAAGTTAAATAAATCGCTATTAATAAAGTGTTTTATCAAAAGTTTTTAATAAAGTTTTTCAAATTGATTTTTATATTTTGTAACTATTTTATATCTTTTAGGTTTTAAAGTTGGGGTTAGCATTCCATTTTCAATTGAAAATTTTTCATTAATTGTAAAAAATTTTTTTATTTGTTCTATTTTGGCAAGGTTTTGATTTACTTTATTGATTTCTTTTTCTATTTGTTCATGAGAAATATTCATATTTTCTTCAGACAAAACCAATAAAGCAACTAAGTATGGTTTATTATCTCCATAAACAATTGATTGATCAATAAATTTAGAATTTAATAATTCATTTTCTATTTTAACGGGAGAAATATTATCCCCACCAGGTGTTATCAAAATATCTTTTTTTCTGTCAGTAATTTTTAAATAACCATTCTCAAAAATTCCAATATCACCTGTATGTAACCAACCATCTTTTAAAACTTTATTTGTTTCTTCCTCATTGTTCCAATAGCCTAACATTACATTTTCACCTTTAACTAAAATTTCTCCATCTGAAGCTATTTTTACCTCATTACCTTTAAATGGAGGACCCACTGTCTCAACCCTAATATCATCAATTGGGTTACAACTCACAACTGGAGAGGTCTCGGTTAATCCATATCCTTGTAATGTAGGTAGACCAATAGCATTTAAAAATATAGCAACTTCTTTATCAAGCGCTCCTCCACCCGAAACGAAGGTTTTCAGCTCACCTCCAAATTGACTTTTGATTTTTTTTCTTACTATTATTTCCAAAATATAATCAATTAATTTTTCTAAAATTGTTAAAGATTGTTTATTTATTTTTTTGGTTCCTAATTCTAACATCTTTGATATTAGTTTTTTCTTTAAACCTGTTACTTTATTAAAACTTGCATTAATCTTTTGAAATAAATTTTGGTAAAACCTAGGTACTGCAGTCATTAGTTGAGGTTTGCAGTCGTTCATATTTTTAATTAATTTCTCAATACTTTCTGCATAGAATATTTTTGCTCCAACACTTATTTGAACAAATTGAACAGTGTGTTCATAAGAATGTGAGAGAGGCAACCAGGTTAAAAATCTAGTCTGATCTGTTAGCAAAGGTTTCAATATATCGAGTGCACCATCACAATTATTTAAAATTCCACCATGACTTAAGATAACACCTTTTGGGTTACCTTGTGTTCCTGAAGTATAAATAATACAAGCTGGATCATTTCTTTTAATTGATAGGTCTGGCTCATTTAAATCTTGATAATCTAAATTAGAGAAAAATTCGTTAATATTTAAATAGTCATCATCACTTATATCTAATTCTTCAAAAGAAAAAATTTTAGTGATAAATCTCTTTTTTTTAATAATATCTTTTACTTTGTTGAATTGTTCTTGATTTGAAACAAATATTAATTTTGGATAACAATTTTCAATTATATATTCATAATCTTTCTCTGTATAAGTTGTATAAGCGGGTACAGTAATAGCTTCTGATAACATTATAGAAAGATCTGTTATAAACCACTCAGGTCTATTTTCAGATATCAATAAACATCTATCACCTTTATTTGTGTATTTATTAATTTCTGATGAAAGTTTTTTTATTGAATGGAATGTTTTTTCCCATGTAAAACAATTACTGGTGTCTTTTAAGGATGTTAAAAGAATATTATCTTTTTTTTGTTTTTTATAATTAGTAAAAAACAATTCGACTAAATTATTAATATTTTGTGTACTCATAAATTCTTGGTGGGCAAAGAGAGAATCGAACTCTCACAGTATTGCTACTATTGGATTTTGAGTCCAACGCGTCTACCAGTTCCGCCATTCGCCCAAAACTTCGTATATTTTAACTAATAGTATTAAATCATTTATTATATTAAAAGAAAATATGTTTAAAGAACTGTACAATAAAACTATCAAACTAGCAGGTCATAAAAGATCTAAATCTATTTTGGGATTTATATCTTTTATTGAGAGTTTTATATTCCCAATACCACCAGATGTATTGATAATTCCTATGACAATAGCTCGAAAACATGAATGGATTAAAATTGCATTAATTGCAACTATAGGATCTATTTTGGGAGCATGCCTTGGTTATCTTATTGGATATGTTTTTTTTAACGAAATTGGCCTTAAAATTTTTGAGATTTATGGTGTGGATAATGCTTCGTTTTTAAAAGATAAAGTGTCTTCAGAAGGTGGAGTTATAGCCTGGATAACTCTCCTCGCAATTGCTGGTTTTTCTCCAGTACCTTTCAAGCTACTAACAATTACAAGTGGTTTTATTAACTTCAATATTTTATATTTTATTATTATTTCTGTTTTAACAAGAGGTTCACGTTTTTTTTTGATAGCATTTTTAATTGGAAACTTTGGGCCTACAATGAAAAAAATTATTGAAAAAAAACTTTTAAAATTCTCTATTTTACTATCAGTTAGTTTAATTATTTTTGCTTATTTTATATATAATTTTTTAAATAATTTTATTAAATAAATATGATCCTATTTCCAAATAAAAAAAATTTTTATTTAATTATTTTTTTTATCTCATTAATTTCAATTATCTCAGCGTTATACATTGAGTATATATTACAGTATCAACCATGTAAGCTATGTGTATATCAAAGGTTGCCTTACTTAGCTGCAATATTTGTAAGCTTTATCGGGTTTAATTATTCGAATAATGATCAAATTTTAGTATTAACAATTATGATATTTACTTTGAGCGCTATACTATCTGGGTATCATTTTGGAATAGAGAATAGTATATTTGATGAGCTATCAGCTTGTACAAATATATCATCAGATATTTTAAATAAATCAAAATTACTAGAGTCTCTTAACAAAACCATGCCTGTTAACTGTAAAGATGCTACATTTAAAGTTTTTGGAATTTCACTAGCGGCAATTAATACAATTTTATCAATTTTAATTGGTGTTTTTTCTATTAGAACATTGGTTTATGAAAAAAACTAATAAAAAAAAATTAGAAGAATTTATAAGAGTAGATCACGCTGGAGAAAGAGGTGCAATTAAAATTTATGAGGGTCAACTGCTTGCTTTAAATACTATTGTAAAAAATGATGATTTGAAACAAATTATTGGAGAAATGAAGAAGCATGAGGAGGAACACTCAAATTTTTTTGAGGATGAAATAGAAAAAAGAAATATAAAACCAACAAAATTACTACCATTATGGGATTTGCTTGGGTTGGGTCTTGGATTTGGTTCAACGATACTTGGAAAAAAAGCAGCGATGTTATGTACTGCATCTGTAGAAGAAGTAATTGATGAACATTACAAAAATCAAATTGACCAAATACAAGGAGATGAAAAGGATTTAAAGGAAAAAATAATAAAATTTAGGCAAGACGAATTAGATCATAAAGATATAGCCTACGAGAAAGGTGCTACAAAAAAAGGTCTTTATTCAATCATGGATAAAGTAATTAAAACTGGTTCTAAGGTTGCTATAAAAATTTCTGAAAAAATTTAGTTACGGTTCAAGTTCGACATCCCAATACAAATAGTCCATCCAACTTTTATGTAAAAAGTTTGGTGGAAAATTTTTTCCATTTTTATGAAGATCTTCTGTGGTAGGTTGAAAAGGCCACTGGTTTAATGTCATACCTGAATTCTTTATTAGTCTTCCTCCCTTTTTAACGTTACAGGACGAACAAGCTGTTACGACATTATCCCAATTAGTTTTTCCACCTTTTGATCTTGGCAGTAAGTGATCAAATGTTAATTCATTTTTGCTACCGCAATATTGGCAACTAAACTTATCTCTTAAAAAAACGTTGAACCTTGTAAAGTTTGGATTTGATTGAGGTCTTATGTATGACTTAAGAGCAATTACACTTGGAAGTTTCATGCTAAATGAAGGACTTCGTATTTGCCTATCATAATAACTAACAATAGAAACTCTATCTAAGAAAACAGATTTAACTGAATCCTGCCAACTCCATAGGGAGAGAGGATAATAGCTTAAAGGTCTATAATCTGCATTTAAAACTAATGCAGGACATTTTTCTAATGAAATATTTTGATCTGACAACTCAATCATTTCTTAAACATACATCAAATACATTATTTATCAACTTTACAAATTACATATTAAATATTTATTAACTAATTATTTTTTTTTTAATAAAGTTTAATGCCGCACTTGAAGCTTCCATAGGTATATGATGATCACAATTTTTAATCATTAAAGTTTCAATTTTGATTTGTTTTCTGATGAAAAAATCTTCTGCCTCTAATAAACTATTTGGTGGTACAATTGTATCATTTTCACCATGTATCATTAAAATATTAGTTTTATTTTTAATTCTTGGAGAAAGGTCTTTCATATTTATAATTCTTCCGGAAAACCCTACAATACAACTAAATTCTTTTTCTGATGTTAGACCAATATTTAATGACATCATGCACCCTTGACTGAAACCAGAAACACAAATTTGTGAATATTCTAAATTAAAATAATTGCTTACTTCTGCAATATAACTGTTTAAAACATTTTCTGCCTTTTTTGACTCTTTAAGAGTATATTCTGGATCTTCATTATTTAAATCAAACCATTGAAACCCTACTGGATTAATACTGCATACTTCATGTGCATCGGGACATAAAAAAACTGTATTTTTTAAAAATCTTTTCCAGTTTAAGGTTAACATACTGATGTCTTTACCGTCACCTCCATATCCATGAAGTAAAATTACAGCACTTTTAACTTCCTCGTTATTTTCTGGTTTAATTATTGTTGTATTTAATGAAAATTTCATAAATTTTTTGATAACCAATCAAGTAAAGACTGATCATTGAAATCAATGTAACCAACTATTCTTCCAATCTCAAAACCATTTTGGTCTATTAGAATTGTTGTGGGTAATCCACGAAGTTTAAATATTTGGGAAAACTCTGGTCCAGATCCTGTGAATATATCTAAATTCTTAATTTTGATTTTGTCAAAAAATTCTTTAGATTTTTTATAACTATCACCACCAATATTAATTGGAATTATATTTATATTTTTAAATTCATTTAAAGTCTTAAGTTTATCCAAAGATGGCATTTCTTTTTTGCAAGGAGCGCACCAAGTAGCCCAGAAATTTATTATTAACGGGTTTGATTTAAAATTATCTAAACTTACTTTTTGACCTTCAGATTTAATAAATTCTATATTTTCAATTTTTTTCTTGTCTTTATGTACTATAAGATTCTTTATTTCTGGACGTTCTATTGAATATGAGACACTAGATGATATTAAGTAGAATATTATTATAAGATAATTAAAAAAAATGATTTTCATACAATTTAGAGTAAATAAATATCATGGGTAAAAATAAAAACAATCAGCCAATTTGGAATACTAGAATTAAAAAAGAAAAAACAAACCTTTTTAAAAAGGTTGGTGGATCAATTTCAATCGATAAAAGATTATTTAGAGAAGACATTAAAGCTTCAATTGTACATGTTGAGATGCTGTTTAGACAAAAAATTATAAATTTTAAAATTAAAAATAAAATAGTATGGGGTTTGAATAGAATTAAGAACGAAATTATAAAAAAAAAATTTATTTTTGATGACAAGCTTGAGGATATTCATATGAATATAGAACACAGACTCTTTGAACTGATTGGAGACGACGCAGGATATATTCACACTGCAAGATCAAGAAATGATCAAGTTGTCACAGATTTTAAAATTTGGTTAAGAAATGCTAATAAAGAAATTGTTAAAAACATTGACGCAACAATTAAAAATATTTTAAAAAAAGCAGAAAAGAATGTTGAGACAGTTATGCCTGGTTTCACACACCTTAAAAATGCACAACCAGTTTCTTTTGGTCATTACTTAATGGCTTATTTAGAGATGTTTAATAGGGATAAAAATAGATTTCAAAATAATTTAGAGAGTCTTAATGAAAATCCACTTGGTGTAGCTGCTTTAACAGGTACTTCTTTTAAAATTGATAGATTTTATACTTCAAAAAAATTAGGTTTCGACAGACCAACTAAGAACTCAATTGATACTGTTTCTGATAGAGATTTTGTAATTGATTTTCTGTATTCTTGCTCTGCATGCGCTGTTCATATCTCTAGGATTGCAGAGGAGTTTATAATCTGGAATTCAGATGCTTTTAAACTTATTAATTTGAATGATAAAATTGTAACTGGATCATCCATTATGCCCCAAAAAAAAAATCCTGATCCACTAGAGTACTTGAGAGGCAAAACAGGTTTCATATTCGGAAATCTATTTTCTATGCTTACAACATTAAAAGGATTGCCCCTTTCTTATTTTAAAGATTTACAAGATGATAAAGAAATTGTTTTTAAATCGTTTGATCAATTAAAAAATTCATTAATTATATTAAATGATGTTCTTAAAAATTTTTCACCAGATAAGAAAAGGATGATCGAACTTGCAGAAAGTGGCTACATTACAGCAACTGATTTAGCAGATTATATGGTTAGAGAATTAAATTATCCATTTAGAAAAGCCTATTTACAAACAGCTAAAATCATAAATTTTGCCGAAAAAAATAAAAAAAAATTGTCAGAACTTACTATAAAAGAGATAAATAAAATTGAAAAAGGTTTAACCGTTGATGTTCTTAAAGTATTTGAACTAAAAAAATCTGTTAATTCTAAAGTGTCTTATGGTGGAACTTCTTTCGACAACATTAAGAAAATGATATTAAGTTACAAAAAGAAATAACTATGATTAAAAAAATATCTTTAATTATCATATGTCTAATTTTATTAACTTCATGTGGAAGAAAAAATGAGCCAAAATATGAGGCATCATTAAATAATAATGTTATGAAATTAAATAATTTAAATAACTTATTAAAAATGCCAAAAAAAAATGAAATATATAAATAATATTTTTACAGTTGAAAAATCCAGACTCACTAAAGTAATTAAAAAATTTGAAACACCAATTTTTTGCTATTCAGAGAAAAAAATTAATGAAAATATAAGTAACTTTAAAAGAAGTTTTAAATCGTTTTCTCCACTCATATGTTTTTCAACAAAGTCTAACTGTAATCTAGAAATACTAAAATTAATTAAACAAAGTGGATTGGGAGCGGATGTAGTCTCAAAAGGTGAATTAATGATCGCTCTTAAAGCAGGAATAAATTCCAAAAAGATTGTTTTTTCTGGCGTGGGCAAAACTAGATCAGAATTGATTTATGCGATAGATAAAAATATTTTATTGATTAATTGTGAATCAAAAAGTGAAATATTAGAAATTGAAAGTATAGCAAAATCGAAAAATAAAAAAGTAAATATTGGAATTAGATTAAATCCAAATACAGATGCAAAAACAATTAAACAAATTTCAACTGGTAAAAAAGAAAATAAATTTGGTGTTAGTGAAAAGACATTTATTGAAGTTTCAAAATACATAAGAAATTCAAAATATTTAAATCTAAAATGTTTAAGTGTGCATATTGGAAGTCAAATTCTAGATCATAAGCCATACCAGAAAATGCTTAATGTTATAGATAAATTAATAAAAAAAATTAACTTTAATTTTGAGTATATAGATCTTGGTGGTGGTATGGGTATTGATTATAACAAAGACAATAAAAAATTTAATTATAAAAAGTATAATCAAATTATTAAAAAATTTTTAAAATGGCATAAATCAAAAATTCTTTTTGAACCTGGTAGATCAATTATTGGTGATACTGCAATATTAATTTCAAGAATTATTTACATAAAAGAAAATTCTAAAAAAGATTTTATTATTATTGATGCAGCTATGAATGATTTTATGAGACCTGCGTTGTATGGGGCTAAGCATAAAATAATTCCATTAAAAAAAACTAATAAAATGACTTCGAAAAGTTATGATTTTGTGGGTCCGATTTGCGAAACGACAGATAAATTCCTAACTACAAATAAATTTCAAAAATTAAATGAGAAAGATTATATTATTATTTGTGACGTAGGAGCATATGGCTCATCATTATCTTCAAATTATAACATTAGACCTAAACCTGCTGAAATATTAATAAAAGGTTCAAAAATAAATGTAATCAAAAAAAGACAAAGACTAAAAGATATAATTTAGTTTTTGACAAAAATGATAAGAAAAATTCTATTTTTACTTTTTTTCTTCCTAGGTATATCTATAATTTCAATAATATTCCTGCCATCATTAATAATGCCAACTAAAATAGTTTTATTCGGTGGAAAAATGATGGGTAGGTGGGCTGCCGTTTGTCTTCGAATTTTTTTACAAACAAAAATTATTGTTAAGGGTAGGGAAAATATTATTAAAAATGAAAAGTTTTTTATTGCTTGCTCTCATCAGTCGATGTTTGAGACTTTTTACCTACAAACAATTTTTAATTCACCAATATTTATTTTAAAATATGAATTAATCAAAATACCTATATTTGGCTGGTACTTAAAAAAGATAGGATCAATTTCAATTGATAGAAATAAAATTAGTAAAAATAATTTAGGTTTAATAGATAAAATAAAAAATTCTATAAGAAATTCAGAAAGACCATTAATTATATTTCCTCAAGGAACAAGAGTTTTGCCAAATGAAATAATTCCTTTTAAAAAAGGTGTTGGTAGAATTTATGACGAATTAAAAATAAATTGCCAACCGGTGGCGATAAATTCTGGAAATGTTTGGCCAAAAGATGGAAATTTATCTTCAAAAAAAACAATAATAATATCAATTCTACCAGCAGTAAAACCTGGAATGAAGTCAGCAGATTTTACTAATTATATAGAGGATAAAATATATACTGAGTTAAAATTAATGGATTAGCCTTTCATTGGCATTACAACATATATGCTATCATAATCAGCTGGATCTCTGATTAAGGCTGGTGAACCTGTATCTTTTAAATAAATTTCAATGTTATCTCCATCAAGTTGGGAAGCAACATCAATTAAATATCGAGAATTGAAGCTTATATCAAGCTCGTGATCAAACTTAACACTTAAACTTTCCTTACCATCACCACTATTTGTATTGTTAACTGAAAGATCAAGATTATCTTTTGAAAGATTAAATTTTACGCCATCTTTTTTATCCAAAGAGACTGAAGCAACTCTATCTACTGAATTTAAAAATGATTTTAAATTAACTTCTAATTTTTTTTGGTTTTCTTTTGGTATTACCTGTACATAGTTAGGAAATTTTCCATCAATAAGTTTAGATATCAATATACTATTGTTAATTTCAAATTTAATTTTTGATTTAATATTTGATATTTTTACCTCACCTTCATAGTCCTCTAATAATGAACAAAGCTGAAAAATAGTCTTCTTTGGCAATATTATTTGATCAAATTGGACTTTATTTTGGAGTCTTATCTTTGATATAGACATTCTATGACTATCAGTAGCTGCAGCTGTTAAAAAATTTTTATCTTCGACTTCTGTCTGATGTAAAAAAATTCCACTTAAATAATGTCTTGTTTCATCGTTAGATACTGAAAATTTACATTTATTTAGCAGTTTTAGTAGCTCTTTTGATTTAATCGAAAACTCATTTTCGTTAAAATTTTCATCTGTTAAAGGAAATTCAGAGGCGCTAATACAATTTAAGTTGAACACAGATTTATCAGATTCTAAATGCAATTTATTTTCGCTAGGATTAGAAAAGTTAATTTTACTTCCAGATGAAAACTTTCTAACAATATCATACATTATTGACGAAGATGAAGTAGTTTTGCCCTCTTCTAATATTTCGACATTTGGAATTTGATGAATAAAAATTAAATCAAGATCAGTTGCAGTAATTGTTAGTTTCCCATTACTTACATCCAATAATACATTTGAAAGTATTGGCAACGTACTTCTTTTTTCAATTACACCCTGACAATAATTTAAAGATTTTTGAAGGTCTTGTTGATTTAAACTAAACTTCATTTTCTTTATTATACAAAATCTTATTTTTTAAACTATCAATATTAATATTTAATTCGCTATCCTCTTTTCTCAATCTCTCAATGGTTTTAACAGAGTGGATTACGGTTGTGTGATCTCTATTAGAAAAGGATCTACCTATCTCAGGCAAGGATTTGGATGTTAACATTTTAGCAAGATAGATTGCAGTCTGTCTTGGTCTGACAAGATATCTTGATCTTCTTGGAGAAAGCATTTCATTTTTGCTAATTTTATAAAATTTGCAGACTATTGTCTGGATGATATCAATATCTACTTTATTTTCAGTGAAGTTGAGTAAGTCTTTTAAAACAATTTTAACTTCAGATAAGCTTGGAACTTTATTATAAATCCTTGTAAAAGACACAATTCTATTTAGTGCTCCAACTAATTCTCTAATACTAGTTTTAATTTCTGTACTAATAAATTTTTGTATTTCCTCTGAAATAACAACTTGATTTGAGTATGATAATTTTAATTCTTCAGTTTTAGATTTAATAATTTTATATCTAAGCTCATAATCAGGATTTTGAATATCGACAACTAGACCTCCAGAAAATCTAGATTTTATTCTCTCTTGTATTCGTAATAGTTTATTAGGTGGTCGATCTGCAGATATTATTATCTGTGAATTTTTATCTAATAAGGCATTGAATGTATGAAAGAATTCTTCTTGCATTGCCTCTTTACCATTCATAAACTGAATATCATCAATTAGTAAAATATCTGTATTCCTAAAGTACTCTTTAAACTTAACCATTTCA
>CACMJX010000004.1 GCA_902614055.1 uncultured Pelagibacteraceae bacterium
AATGAAATCTGAACCGAATGTATGGTCAATTGATCAACAAATTAAAGCTGGAGAAAAAGGAGCTGACTGGGATGGAGTAAGAAATTACCAAGCAGCAATTAACTTAAAAAAAATGAAAAAAGGAGATCTTTGTTTTTTTTATCATTCTAATATTGGAAAAGAGATAGTTGGTATAGTCGAAGTTATTAAAACAGCATTCATTGATCCAACAGATAAGAAAAAAAGGTTTGTCGCAGTTAAAGTTAGATTTAAAAGCAGACTTCAAAATCCTGTAACACTTGAAAACATCAAAAAAACTAAGGCTTTGGAGAACTTATCTCTAATTAGGCAAAGTAGACTATCTGTCATGCCTATTGATACTAAAAGCTGGAAAATAATTTTGAAGATGGGTAAGATTAATTAAAAAAAATTCATGACTAGGAAAAAAAAAGTAATTTCTAAAAAAACTAAAGAGACAATTTATAAAACTAGGAAAGAATGGATAAGTAAAGCCACCGTTAATAAATCTCAATATATAAAGAAATATAACGAGTCGATTAAGGACAACGATGAATTTTGGAAAAAAGAGGGAAGAAGAATTAATTGGATTAAACCTTATAAAAAAATTAAAGACGTTAAATATAGTAAACGTGATGTTCATATCAAATGGTTCTATGATGGTACATTAAATGCCTCAGCGAATTGCATTGATAGGCATCTTAAAAATAATGCTAATAAGACTGCAATTATTTGGGTAGGAGACGATCCTAAAGTTCAAAAAAAAATTACATATAAAGAACTTCATAAAGAGGTTTCAAAAGCAGCAAATGGATTAAAAAATTTAGGAGTTCAAAAGGGTGATCGAGTAACAATTTATCTTACTATGATACCAGAACTTGCCTACACAATGCTTGCATGTGCTAGAATAGGAGCAGTTCACTCTATAATATTTGGAGGTTTTTCACCAGATAGTATTTCAGGCAGAATTAATGATTGCGAATCCGATTATGTAATAACTGCAGATGAAGGTGTAAGAGGTGGCAAAACAATCCCTTTAAAATCTATTACAGATGATGCGTTACAGAGCTGTCCCAATGTAAAGAAATGTATCGTTGTAAAGAGAACAGGTACCAAAAAGATTGATTGGTACAATGATCGTGATGTTTGGTATCATAAAATGATAAGTAAAGTCTCAGCAAGATGTGAGCCTGAAGAAATGAATGCTGAAGATCCATTATTTATTCTTTACACATCTGGTTCAACAGGGAAACCAAAAGGTGTACTACATACAACTGGCGGATACATGGTTTATGCATCAATGACTCACCAATATATTTTTAATTATAAACCTAAAGATATTTACTGGTGCACTGCTGATATAGGCTGGGTTACGGGACATAGTTATATTATTTATGGTCCACTTGCTAATGGTGCAACTACAATCATGTTTGAAGGAATACCTACTTATCCTGATACATCTAGATGGTGGCAAATAGTTGATAAATATAAAGTTAATATTTTTTATACAGCTCCAACTGCAATTAGAGCTTTAATGAGAGAAGGTGATAAACCTGTAAAGAAAACATCTAGAAAATCTTTAAAACTTTTAGGCACTGTTGGCGAGCCAATTAATCCTGAAGCTTGGGAATGGTACTATAAAACTGTTGGTGATAGCAGATGCCCAATTGTTGATACTTGGTGGCAAACAGAAACAGGTGGAATTTTGATTAGTCCTCAAACTGGCGCAATAGACCTAAAACCTGGTTCTGCAACAAAACCATTTTACGGAATTAAACCAGAGATCCTAGATAAAGATGGTAATGTTCTAAAAGGAGAAGCTCAAGGTAGACTTTGTATTTCACAATCGTGGCCTGGACAAATGAGAAGTGTCTATGGTGACCATCAAAGATTTATAGATACTTATTTTTCACAATTTGATGGCAAATATTTTACAGGTGATGGCTGCAGAAGAGATAAGGATGGATACTATTGGATTACAGGAAGAGTAGATGATGTAATTATTGTTTCTGGACATAATTTAGGCACTGCAGAAATCGAAAGTGCGTTTGTAGCTCATCCAAAAGTGGCTGAGGCAGCAGTGGTTGGCTACCCACATGATATAAAAGGAAATGGGCTGTACTGTTATGTGACTTTAAATGCTGGAGAAAAAAGTACTCTAGATTTAGAGAGAGATTTAAAACTTTGGGTAAGAAAACAAATTGGTCCAATAGCAACTCCTGATTTAATTCAATTTGCCCCTGGACTTCCAAAAACAAGATCTGGAAAAATAATGAGAAGAATTCTAAGAAAAATTGCCGCTAATGAACACGGTCAATTAGGAGATACAACCACTTTAGCTGATCCATCGGTTGTTGAAAGCTTGGTAGACAATAGAAAAAATATTTAGATTTTTATTAATTTAGAAAACTCTTCCTTAATATTGTCCCATTTCAAAATCATTGAATTAAGAACAATTTTTCTATCTAAAGTTTTCAATTCATTTGCGACAGGAGCCCAATTATATAAAGCCAAGGAACTTTCATTGAATGGCCAAGATTTATAATATTCCTCCCATTTAATTTGATCTAATCTTTTTTTAAAACTTATTCTTGCTTCATCAACAATTTCTGTTGGCATACCATTTGCGAGCTCTTTATCGAGAATATTATTGTAAATTTCAGATGCTTTATCTGTCTCTTTATAATTAAAAAAAACATTTAAATATGAAATTGTATAAAAGGATAAATCCTGAAGCGCAATAGCATATATATTCCATTTGGCAGTGTTAATTGATTTTAAAAAAGTTTCATCATCAAAATGGAGAACCCATTTGGTGCCCATTCTCGTTTTTAAATAGTTATATAAAGTAACTTGAGATACCCAGGCAGATTTTTGCTGAATAAATTCCCGAAGATCTTCTATATTTTTTATTTTTTTCTTTGGCAAAATTCCTTTGAACATCGCAACCAAATAAACCTTGAAGTCTTCAAGTTTTATATCTTTTAAGTTGAATCTGTATTTAAGGGCCATTTATCTACCTAATACGTTGATTTATAATGTAAAAGTGACACAATATCGAGCATTTTTAGGGGTTTAAATATATTTGATTATCGGTATGGTTCTTTCTTTAACCTATAGGAGAGAGAAAAAATGTCAAAACAAGAACAACACTGGGAAAAAACCAGGAACTTGCTATTTATTACATTAGCAATTTGGTTTGTTTTCTCAATTGGCATCTTTCTTTTCGGAGCCGAAATGCAAGAATCAAGCATTAGACCATTTGGATATCCTTTAACGTATTGGTTTACATGTCAGGGATCGCTTGCAATCTTCGTCATTCTAATTTTTTGGTTTGCGGGTCGACAAGAGAAAATAGATGATGAATTCGGATTTACTGAAAGAGAGGGTGACCAATGATAAAAGGTAAATTTATAGATAATTTGCCAAAAGTCTACGGAATATATACTGGAGGATTTCTTGTATTTATTATTCTGATGGCAATAGCCGAACAAGCTGGAATGTCTGCAAAATTGATTGGTATCTTTTTTGTAGCTTTTACAGTTTTGATTTATGCTTTAATTGGTTGGTTATCTAGAACACTTCAAGTTGATGCTTATTATGTAGCTGGAAGACAAGTTCCAACTGTCTTTAATGGGATGGCAACTGCAGCTGACTGGATGTCAGGTGCATCTTTCGTCGCTATGGCGGGTGGAATTTATTTCAAAGGCTATGGATATATGGCTCTACTTGTTGGGTGGACTGGTGGATATGTACTAGTTGCTTCGTTGTTAGCACCGTATTTAAGAAAATTTGGATGTTATACAGTTCCAGATTTCATAGGAACTCGTTATGGTGGTAATCTAGCAAGATTTAGTGCAGTAATAGTTTTAACAGTTGCTTCATTCACTTATGTAACAGCACAAATTAATGCAACAGGTACAATTGCATCTGTAGCATTAGATATTCCATTTGGAATAGCTGTTTATGTTGGATTAGCAAGTATTTTGATGTGCTCAATGCTTGGTGGAATGAGAGCTGTAACTTGGACACAAGTAGCTCAATACATTGTATTAATTATAGCTTACTTACTTCCAGTATTTTGGATTAGCAGTAAGTTGGGAGCAGGTTTCTTCCCACACTTTATGTTAGCTGATGAAGTTGCAAGAATTGCAGAACTAGAGGGTCAATTTGGTTTTGTTAAAAACTCTGCTGCTGATTTGGCAACAGTTCCAAAAGGTTTAGCTGGAATAACTAAAGCGCACTCATCAGTTAATGCAACTCCTTGGGCGTTTATTTCATTAGCAGTGTGTATGATGGCAGGAACTGCATCATTACCACACGTTATGATGAGATACTTTACTACTCCAAGTGTAAGAACTGCAAGAAGATCAGTAGGTTGGTCACTATTCTTTATTTTCCTACTTTACTCTTCTGCACCGATGTTAGCTACATTATCTAAACTATCTTTGATAGACCCAACACTACCGACTGGAATTATTGGTAAAACAATTGCGGAAGTTCAAGCTATTGACTGGTATCAAAACTGGAACCAAGCAAACTTAATGTTTATCAGTGACTTTAATGGTAATGGAACTCTTGAGCTTAACGAGTTCTTTATGGGTGGTAAAGCTGTTGTATTAGCAACACCAGAGATTGCTGGATTACCTTATGTAATTTCAGGTCTGGTTGCTGCTGGAGGTATGGCTGCTGCCATGTCAACTGCAGATGGATTAGTATTAGCAATATCAAATGCATTATCTCATGATATTTACTACAAAATAATTAATCCAAAAGCTGAGACAGCAAAAAGACTGATCGTTGCAAGGGTTCTTCTTGTATTAATTGGTTTTGCAGGAGCAACAATAGCCGCATTGGAGATACAAGGTATCTTAGGTTCGGTGATATGGGCTTTTGACTTTGCAATGTCTGGACTATTCTTCCCACTTGTACTTGGTGTATGGTGGAAGAGAGCTAATGCACCAGGTGCTGTTGCAGGAATGTTATTAGGACTAATATCTGGAACTGCTTATCTAATTTGGGTAAGAAGTGGTGGATCTGGTTTCTTAGGCATTACGCAACTTACTTTTGGAATAGTTGGAGCTGCCGTAAGTTTAGTTTCAATGATTGTTGTCAGTTTAATAACTGCAGCACCGGACGCGGCTACTCAGAAAATGGTTGATGATGTGCGTATACCAAGTGGTAAAACGGTACTAGCACAAAAATAAACAATTCAAATTTAGGGGCGATTTAACTCGCCCCTTTTTTTAAAATTATGTCTGCTAACTTTCACCCTCTAGTCTATATAATCGATTATATTTTGGGAGTAATAATGTGGACTCTAATTGGACGAGTTGCGATGAATATATTTCAGAAGGAAGATTCACAATTTTTTTTTATGAAAGTATTTGTGAAACTAACAAACCCACTTATAAAAATATTTAAACCAATTACCCCAAATTTCATTATAGGACCTTTGGTACCACTTTATGTGGCATGGTTCTTCTACATGGGTCGTTTCTATTTAATGCCTTATTTACTTGGTTATTCAGTTATGGGCATGCTTTCATTCCCTCTTGAGAGCGAAATTGCAAGAGAAATATATAGAATATTCAGTAAAAACTAATTCAAATAGAATAAAAAATTGATACTAATATTTCAAGTATCAAATGAAAAAAATTCAAATTTCTCCATCAATATTATCTGCTGACTTCAGCCAGCTTGGCAATGAAATTAAGAAGCTAGAACAAGGTGGAGCTGACTTAATTCATGTCGATGTAATGGACGGTCACTTTGTTCCAAATTTAACAATAGGACCACCGGTAATAAAAAACTTAAGAAAATACACTAAGCTTCCGTTTGATGTACACTTAATGATTTCTCCAGTACATGAATATATTGAAAATTATGCAAATGCTGGAGCTGATATAATAACTATTCATCCTGAGGCTACTAAAAACTTAAAAGAATCAATAAATTTGATAAAAAAATTTGGTAAAAAAGTTGGGGTATCTTTAAATCCGAAAACCGAAATAAAAACTCTAATTAATGAAATAGAAAATCTTGATTTAGTTTTAGTTATGAGTGTTAACCCTGGTTTTGGTGGGCAAAAATTTATGCCTGAAGTATTAGATAAAATAAAAGAATTAAAAAAAATAAAGAATGAAGGTAAATATCACTTTGATATTGAAGTTGATGGAGGAATTAATTTTAGTAATTCAAAAATAGTATTAGAAGCTGGTGCTGATATTTTAGTATCTGGAACTACAGTTTTTAAAGAGAACGGTGGTGATATCAAAATTAATATTGAAACACTAAAATCAATGTGAAATGTTTTTTAAAAGTTCTTTTAATTATATCAATGAATTTTACTTTATCTTCAAAAACCAAATAAGAAATATTTATTTAAACTCATCTATATATAATAAAAAAATTTCAAGAGTTGATGAAAATATCTTAGTTTATCAACCAAGTCTACATATACTAAGTTCATTAATAAAATACGAAAAAAAAAAAAAGAAAATTGAAGATTTTAATGTTCAATCAATATGGGAAAATAAAGGTTTAAAATATAACGATTTTAGAAAACTTCATAGTTTTTATTGGTTGTTTTCAATAGATCTTAAATCTTCAAATGAAGTTACTCAGTCAATTATTACAAATTGGATTAAAAGAAATAAAAATTATGAGACAAAAAGTTGGGAAATAGATATTCTTTCTAAAAGAGTAATAGCTTGGATTTCAAATTCAAAAATAACCTATGAAGAGTCTAGAAATAATTATAAAAATAGTTTCAATGAAATAATCAGTAAACAAGTAAATCATTTGATAAATGAAATTGATAGATCGCCTGATTTAAATGACAAAATGGTCGGATGTACAGCTATAACACTTACAGGAATAGCTTACAAAAATAGAAGATTTTTAGATTATGGCTTAGCTTTGCTTAAAAAAATTATCAATACCTCGTTTGATAATAACTACTTTCCAAAATCAAGGAATATAAGACAGATGATATTCTACTTAAAATATTTTATTTTAATAAGAGAGCTACTAAAAGACTCTCTTAATGATATTCCAGAGTACTTAGATGAAATAATTCATTATCTTGGTAAGTCTTATGATTTAATTTGGGGATCACTAAAGCAAAATTTATTATTTAACGGTAATAGTTGTTCTGATAGCAAAGACTTTGATAAATATTTGTCTCTTTTTAGATATAAGTTTAAAAATGATAAGTTTGATATTTCAGGATATACGATCTTAAAAAATAAAAATGTAATCCTAGCAATGGATACAGGAAGTAACCCATCAAAAAATTTCTCTGAAAATTATCAAAGTGGACCATTATCATTTGAATTTTTTTTTAAAAATAAAAAACTAATTACAAACTCCGGTTATTTTCAAGATTATAATCACCAACTTAACTCGATTTCTAAATCAACTGCAACTCACTCAACATTAATATTGGATAATTCCTCAGCTTGTAATTTTAAAAAAAATGATAAGGGGCCAAGTACAGTTAATAAAGGATTTAGGACATTTGATAATGAAGTTGCTTATGAAAAAAATTACTGGAGCATTAAATGTTCACATGATGGATATTTATCAAGATATGGTGTGATACATCAAAGAAATTTAGAATTTGATGTTGATAAAAATATTCTATTTGGAAAAGAAAAACTTATCAAAAAGAAAAATTTTAAGGTTACAAACTTTGAAATAAGATTTCATCTTCTTCCAAATATTAAAGTAACACAACTTCAAGATAATAAATCTGTTTTAATCGAATTAGAAAATTCTGGTTGGAGATTCTTTTCAAATGATGGATTGATAGGAGTTGAAACTGGACTATACTTTGGTAATAAAAATAAATATATTGAGAATCAGAATATTTTTATCTCGGGTGTAACTCAAAATAATGAACAATTAGTTGAATGGCAGATTAGTAAAATATGAGCAATAAAATTAAAAGGGCAATCATATCTCTCTCAGACAAGTCTGAAATTAAATTAATATTAAAAACCCTTAAAAAATATAAAGTGGACGTTTTAAGCTCAGGAGGTACGTCTAAAGAAATTAAAAAATTAGGCTTCAAGTGTACTGAAGTTTCAGAATACACTAATACTAGAGAGATTTTGGATGGTAGAGTAAAGACTCTTCATCCAATGTTATATGCTGGTATTTTAAGTAAGAGGAAAAATAAAAACCATAAAAAGGAACTTAGAAAGAATAATTATAAAGAAATAGATCTAGTTATAGTTAATTTTTATCCATTTGAACAAACATTAAAAAGTACAAAAAATCATCTTAAACATATTGAAAATATAGATATTGGTGGTCCAACTCTTGTGCGCGCAGCAGCCAAAAATTACAACTATACAACAGTCCTTACTTCTCCTCAGCAGTACAAAGAATTTATTTTAGACTTAGAAAAAAATAGAGGTTCTACAAGTTTGGAATTTAGAAAAAAACTATCTCAAGAAGCATTTAATTTAACAGCATACTATGACTCCGTAATCTCTGAATATTTGAGTATTGAGAATAAAAATAATTTTCCTCAGAAGAAAACTATTCATGGAAACTTAGTTGAAGTTTTAAGATATGGTGAAAACCCTCATCAACAATCAGCAATCTATAGCAAAAGTAAGAGCCTCGATATTTTCCAGTTAAGTGGAAAAAAATTAAGTTATAATAATTATAATGATATTTATGCAGCTTTGAATATATCAAAAACACTCCCAAAAAACATTGGTACTGTAATTGTTAAACACGCTAATCCATGTGGTGTCTCAGTTAATAAAAATAAAATAAAAAGTTATAAAGAAGCTCTCTCGTGTGATCCAATAAGTGCATTTGGAGGAATTGTTTCATGTAATTTTAAAGTGAATAAAAAAATAGCATTAGAATTTAGTAAAATATTTTTAGAAGTAATTATTGGACTTGGTTTTGATAAAGACTCTCTAAAAATTTTAAAAAAAAAGAAAAATTTAAGATTAATTGATGCATCAAAATTAAAGGTACATAATTTAATCAATGTCACTAGTAACTTTAACTCTTTATTACTACAAAATGTGGATAACAAGTTTTTTAGCAAAGATAATTTTAAAGTCGTCTCAAAGATTAAACCATCAAAAAAAATTTTGAATGATCTACTTTTTGCATTCAATGTTTGTAGAAATGTAAAATCTAATGCAATTGTTTTAACAAAAAATACTTCAACCATTGGAATTGGATCGGGTCAACCCAGTAGGTTAGACAGTTGTAAAATAGCAATAGAAAAAATGAAAAAATTCCAAAAATATAATGACGGAGACATAATCATAGGAGCATCAGACGCATTTTTTCCTTTCGTAGATGGAATAGAAACTTTGGTTCAAAATGGAGTGAGTGCAATTATTCAACCATCTGGCTCTATACGGGACAAGGAAATTATAAAATTTGCAGATAAATTAGGCGTTATACTAGTTTTTTCAAAAACAAGACACTTTAAACATTAAGACTTAGCCCCAATTCTGTCAATTTTTGCGGCAAGCACAAAATCACTTTCATGAAGCCCGTTAATAGCATGCGTTTGTATTTTTATTTTTGCATATCCCCAACCAAACCATATATCTGGGTGATGACCTTCTTGTTCTGCAATTTCGCCAACTTTATTTACAAATGATTGACTTTCTAAAAAATTATTAAATTTAAAATTCTTAATAATATAATAGTCTTTTTCATCTACAGACTCCACATCCCATCCATCAACTTTTTTAAGATACTTGTGAATTTCCTCTAAATTAAAACTAGGAATACCTCCTTCGCAAGGTATGCACTTTTTATCTGCTAAATCATTCATTAATCTCATAACCTAATTCATTTAATTCATTTTGCAAAGTATTATTTAGTTTATTTAGAATATTATTTGGTAAAATTTTTTGCCATCTATTATTAAACCCTAAATTAAAAAATCTCTTTTTTTTTCCAGATTGAGAATACACACTTTCCTCAAAACCCTCATTTTCCTCTTTATTTTTTAAATTAGAAAAATTTGTAGAATTAATTGAATTAATAAGTTTTTTTTCATTAATTGATTGCTTATCATTTTTTAAAGTATTTATAAAACTTACTATTTTTTTAAAAGTATCAAATTTATTATTCTCTAAATCCTCATATTTTATAAATAAAATTTTAAAACTATTTGTATTTTTCCAAGACTTATAATGACTTGACCATGATCCTAAGAATGTAAAATTACTATAATCACCATCCGTAGATTTTTCTAGAAGAGTTTGATTTTTATTTATTATTTTAGAATATGCTTGATCATAATTAAGTGAGTAATGATGTGTCATAGATGTTATTAAATTTCTAGGATCTCTTACTATATAAATCCCACCAAGTGATAAATTTTTTGTGGTAAAATTATTTCCCTTATATTCGTTAAGGTTGCTGTGTGTTTTTATAAAATGTAATTTTTCTCCAGAAAAAAACTGTTGCTGATTATAAATCCAACTTTGGCATGCTTCGAGTTCTGAATTTATTTTTTTTTTTGAAAATTTAAATGACGGAAATTGAAGAATATTTAAAAGTAAGTCAAAATCAAATTTTCCTTTTTTTGAAAAATAATAAGAAGAAATAAAAGATCTTAAATATGTATTTCCACTTTTAGGATAAGAGGCGATCCAAATAATCATAATTTTTGGAGCGGGCAATGGGACTCGAACCCACGACCTTCTCGTTGGCAACGAGACGCTCTACCACTGAGCTATGCCCGCTTGTTAAAAAATCATTATAGATAGCGGTTTTTAGAAATGCAAGTATTAGTTAAATTAGTAAAATTTATCACCAACTGTGTCGTGAGTGTGTCGAGATTTTTTTAAAACTTTACATGAAAGTTTATGTTGGGGGCTAACGCCCCCACAGGCTTAATTTAGTTATTAATCTAAGCTATAAATTGTAACTGATTTTTCTTTGTCAACTTCATTAGCACTTATAAATAAGTTCCGTTGTGGAATAGCAACCAAACCTTCTGGTCCAATACCCGTTGGTAAAATAGCAACTAATTCTGGGTTTTTCAAATCGTTTGCTTTATAAACGCCGATAGCATTTGCTCTTTCAGCACCAACAAAGATATAACGTGTATCACCATATATTGCTACTTCAACTGACTCTGGTTCTACACCTTTTTTCTCTGCACGTTTTTCTGGCCAGTAACCTGCTGAAGCGAGTGCTCTTTCATATGACGAACCTGACTCGTATACCACCGAACCATTTTTATTGAAGATTGTCCATCCACGACTACCACCACGTTTCGCTTGACCTGGTGCTTCATGTTTATAGTCACCTTCATTTGCAGTTGCAAAATGATCATCGTCAATCCACTTAACTGCGTCTGGTTCTCTACGAACATTCTCAATGGTATCAACCATCTTTAGTTCACCATCTTTTTTGTTATCAATACCTACTAATGTTACTAGTCCTGCATCAAACTCTGAAATTACTTTTCCACTTCGATCAATAACCGCCATCCAGTTATTCTCTTGCATAGTAACAACTATTTCACCTAAATTATTGATATCAACAAACTCAGGCTCTGGATCGTTAGGAGCAATAGTTGAAAAACCAACTAAGTCCGCTTTAGTAACACTGTTATCTGCTAAATTAATAATTGCCACAAAACCCCCTGGAAGTTGTGGAATTTTTTCATCGTTGATATCTTCGTTACGTTCATTTTCAATAGCTACTGCCACAAAAGTTCCATCTGGACTAACTGCAACCGAGTCTGGCTGTCCACCTAGTTCTACTTTTGTAACTTCTTTTCCTGAGGCAAGATCAACAACTAATAAGTGACCACTTGGCTCTACATAGTTTGGAGAAGTATTAATACCTACAAATGCTTGTCCATTTTTGATTGCAACACTAGTTGGTTCACCACCTAAATTCATGTGGCCTAATGGTTTCGGATTTGCTGGATCAGTAATATCAATCATGCCTAATGCGTTTGCAGGGCTATCGCTATATACCAGTTTCATGCCATCTGCTGTTGCCGCAATTATTTCTGCTGATGTTTCTTCTGCACTAGGGTTATTTGCTGGTGTTCCAAATTTCCCAATTTCTTTAAAGTCTGCATTTACTGTGCTAACAAATGCGGTTGAGGCCAGAAGGCCTGCTAAGATAAATTTTATCATTATATATTTCTTTTTGTTTTTATGGAAAGATATCAAAACAAGATGAAAAATTTGTAACAGTTTAATTACAATTATATTTTATTCCACTCACCATAGTTTTTCTTTTCTGTGTCGAAGTGTGTCATGAGTGTGTCGAGATTAACTAGACGTTGAGAAAGACTAAGATTAGCAAGGATAAAAAACTAAGGACTACCTCGTTGGCAACGAGACGCTCTACCACTGAGCTATGCCCGCCTGTTCTGTAAGTGTTGAAACTAGTAGTTTTTTTGTAATTTAGCAATAGTCAAATATTTCGCTTTAGCCAATTAATATTTTATTTTAGCACTATCTAGAGTTTCTTGCATTATCTTTAAATGATCTTGATATTTTTTCCACTCATCAGATGTATTTTTTTTTATTGTACCTCTTACTTGTAAGAGAGAGGCTGTCTGAACGGGTCTGACATTTTTGCTATAATGTTTGACATTCTCTTCCCACCTGATCCCAAGCTTTTTAACTAGACTAAATGTTTCATTTTCAAAGTCATTTACAAAACTTTCATAGCGAATATGTATTATTTTTTCTTTTAGTTTTTTTGACCAGAATTTTATTAAGTCGTCATATAATATATAATATTTGGCAGTATCCTTTTGACTAAGAGAGAAATCCATTCCAGGATCAGGAAAATTAATTCTATAATTTGACCAACAGATAGCCATTGGATTTCTTTGAATATGAATAATTTTAGCTTCTGGAAAAGCTTTGACTATGAAACCTATCCATCTAAAATTCATTGGTAATTTATCAATAATAAATTTTTTATTACTCAATTGAGATAACTTTTCATAATATTCTAATCTTATTGTCTTCATAAAATCTACAAAATCTTGAAGTTTATCCAATTTGAACTTATCCATAATTTTAGGTAAATAATTAAGTTCACCAGCACCATGTATATTTGAATGAGATGAAAGAACTTGTTCTAATAAAGTTGTTCCAGACCGTGGCATACCAAGAATAAAGATAGGTGTAATATTGAGTTTATCGCTATACTTAGGTTGTTCATTTAAATTTTGTTCAAAAATATTTTTAATTTTTTCAAAGAGTTTTTTTTCTGCTTGAAAACTGAAATTTGATTTTATTTTTTTTATTTTGTGTGATTCTTCCAGATATTTTAAAGCTAAATCAGATTGATTTAAATCAAAGTTACATTTACTTAAACTGGTATATGCATATATTTTATCTTCATCATTAACTGTTGATAGGTCAATTTTTTCTAGTTTTTTTAAAAATTTATTACCCTTTTCTACTTTTGTAATTAAAAAATAATTTTTAAAAGCTCTTATATGCGTATCATCAATATTTATTACTTTTTCAAATAATTTCCTTCCTTCATCTACATTTCCAAGAATTAAATTTAAATAACCTAAATCATTCAAGGCTGTAGTATTATTTTCATCAAATTTTAAAACATTCTGAAGTACTTTTTTGAGATCATCAAAATTTTTTTCTTCGCTATATACATGTGCTAAGTTGAAATATGCTGGGAAATTCTTTTTGTTAAATTTTATAGCTTTTTTGTAGTTTTTAACTGCCTCATCGATAAATCCCAATCTGAATTTAGTATTTCCCAAATTATTATAAGCTTCTGAATAGTCAGATTTGAGATTAATAGCTTTTAAAAAATACTCTGAAGCTTCATTATAATTTTTTAATTGTTTTTGGATATTGCCATAAATGTAATAATTTTCTGCGGTTGGCTTAAATGATATTATACTTCTAAAAAATTTTTCAGCCTCTAAATAATCTTTTAAAGTTAAATTTGTTACCCCTAATGCATATAATACTTGAAAATCATTATTTTTTTTTAAAAATTTTTTTCCTAATTTGATTACTTTTTCAAATTTTCCTTTATTAAAATTATCTAAAATAATTTTTTTGTTATTTAAAATACTTTCATTAACCATTAGAATAAATGAAATTAGTAATTTGAATATGTATTTTATGATGCAAAGTCAAACCAACCAGTAATTATATATTTAGTTCCACTTTTCAGTACTGACCCAGTATGTGCGTGTGTCCACTCTGCAGGCCAAATTAATGTTTTATTTTTTTCAGGCTTAATTTTTAATCCATAATGATCAAAGTCGGTTGTGCCCCCATCGTTAACATCATTTAAATATGTCATGAAAGCAAAAATTCTATGTAATGTTGATAGTCCTGTTCTTTCGGAATGTAGTGCTGCAAAATGATCTCCTGGAAAGTATTTTTGTATATTAAAAGGTCCAACATTAACTTTTGTTAAAAATTGTTTTACAAAGGGCCATTGCTCTCTGTAATCCAAAAAACATTTTTGAAGTTCTGAAAAATAATCTTGAAAAACTTTATATTTTGGATCCGATAATTTATTTGGACTTATTGTAATATCTGTTGATTTTTTTCTTTTCTCTTCAACTCCTTTTGCTGTAGAGCCTTTTTTTTGAAGAGATTTATTATTTTCAAAAAATTCAATTAAGTCATTGCTTATACTTTTATCTTCAAGTTGCCAACAACCAATAAAGTTTGGTGATTTACTATTTTTTATGTCAACCCTTTTCATTTAAGTAAGTTAACTCCATTTTCATCAAGTTGTAAAAAACCTGTACCCTTCCTAATGTAAGATAAACCCTCTTTATGAAAATTTAAAGCTAACATTGATTGTCCTAATAAATTATTTAAAGTTCTATTACCTGGGTATTTTGTGATGACTTTTGCAACAAAGTCTTTTACCTCATTTTTATTTCCTGTTTTAAATAAACATATTGTGTATTTTTCACATATTTCTTCATGCCTTGTTTTTAAATTTAGTATATTCTTATAGTAATCTAAAGCTTCAACATATTTTTCTAATAAAAAATATAGGCTTGCAAGATTGTAGCAAGCTTCAACATTATTTTTATTTAGATTTATAGATTTCTTATAATTTATTATTGCCTCATCATATTTTTTTAAAGACTTTAAAGTACTTCCTAAGTTATTAAATGCCTCAGAAAAATTTGGATTTAATTTTATTGCTTCATCATATGAGATAACTGCTTGATTAAATTTTTTAAGCTTTTTTTGAATATTCCCTAAGGTATATAGATTCTCTGCTGTCTTTTTAAGTAAAATTAATTTTTCAAAGTAGTTTTCTGCACTAACAAAGTTTTGAATATTTATTGATGCTAGTCCTAGTATAAATAGTAATTGTGTATCATTTTGTCTCTCTTTTAGTAGATTTTCTCCGTCAACTATTACTTCTTGAAATTTTTTTTCTTTGAAAGAATTAAGAACTTTATCTTTTTGTTTTTCTAAATTATTTGAATTCATTGTTAAGATGTTATAATTTAAATTTAATGAAAAAAGAAGATCTTCCAAAAATATTACCAGTTTTCCCTCTTTCCAATTTTATTATATTTCCACGTACTACTGTTCCATTAAATATTTTTGAACCTCGCTATATTCAAATGATAGATAAAAGTATGAAAAGTGATCGTATGATAGGCATGATTCAACCAAAAAAAACCGGTGAATTAAAAAAACCAGATTTACACAATGTAGGTTGTGTTGGAAAAATAACAAGCTTTAATGAAACAGATGATGGGAGATATTTAATAATTTTGAATGGTATATGCAGGTTTGAAATCATGGAAGAAATAAATAATGGCAACTTGTATAGAGAATGCGAAGTTAAATATGAAGATTATTCAAGTGATTTAATCGAAAAATCAGATGAAATTAAATTTTCAGATTTAAAGTTAATATTTCAGAATTTAAAAGGTCTGTTTAAAAAGCAAGGTTATGAGATTAATTGGAAAGAAATTGAAAAGCAAAGTTTGGATCAAACTATCAACACATTATCAATGGCATCTCCATTTTCATTAGAGGAGAAGCAAGTTTTGCTTGAAAGCAAAGACTTGAATTTAAGAAAAGAGAAGTTAGAAGAAATTCTAAATACTTATATTTTAGATAATTTTAATAACAAAACTTTACAATAACAAAAATTTAATTAGACAAAAAAGTTGCATATTTATTCAAAATTTTATTACCTTTTAACAGTTTAAAAATCGACTCTGATAAATTATTTTTTAACTTACTATCAAGGTTGAAAAAGGTATTTATTGTATCTATTCCAAATCCATAGACAAAATTCAGGTGTTTATTTTTTTCTTGAAATTTTTGTGCAATTATCGCTCCATCATCAATACCTAATTTAATATTTTCATCTAAAATATATGATAGAGATTTAATATCTCTAATCGTCATATTGAAACCTTGTCCTGCCAATGGGTGAACTTTATGTATCAAATCCCCAAAAGATAGAATATTTTTAAATATATAGTCTCGTAGCACTAAAAACTTAATACCAACTGACTCAACATCACTAATTTTATTTATCTTATATTTATTATTATACTTATTAATGATTTGCAGAAGACTATATTTGTCCATTAGTTTTGTTGAATTATTTGAGAATACAATTGAAGTTTGATTATTAGACAAAGGAAGAAAAGCTATAGGGCCTTTTTTTGTAAAAATTTGAGTTGCAATTTTATTTTCAATGTTTTTGTGATCTATTATTGCTGTATGGGCTAAAGATTTGTAATTTTTTTCTATTTTTTTTTGAGAAAACTTTCTTGTAATTGGATTATTTTGTTCTGAGTTAATAATTAAATCATAGTTTCTTTTCCTAATAACTTCTAAATTATAATTTTTAAGTTTAATAAATTTTAAAAATTTATTTTTTTTCATTAAATTATACAATTCACTATATTTTAATAAGTAAAAGTTTTTTTGATTATTATTTTTGAACTCAAATAACTCGGATGATATATTTTTATCAGAATAAATTTTAATTTTTTCTGTTGGCCACCCTAGATTTGAGATACCTTTGACGTGTACTTTTAAAAATTTATAATTTTCATTTGATATAGCAATTGTTCTAACTGTATTTGTTAATAATGATGGTTTAGCTTGTGAGATAATGTCAACATTGATCTTTTTCTTAAGTAATATGTTTGCTAAAACTAAATTTGTTAAATTGTTTCCTAATAGACAAATATTCATAATATTATTTAATTTTATCAACAAAAATTAAATGATACAAAGTGACAAATCATTAAAAACAAAATGAAAATTAAAAATTTAGTAGATAATACCACTAGTTTTATATTGAGAAGATTATCTGAACTAATAGGTTTGGCTATACTTTGTTTATCTATATTTCTCTTAGTATCATTAATAAGCTACTCACCAGAAGATCCTAACTTTATTTTTCCAGAGAATACAGAAATTAAGAATTTATTAGGTGCAAAAGGTAGCTATGCCTCTGATATTTTGTTTCAATCGGTTGGCTTAATCTCATTATTAGTACCAATTTCTTTTTTTCTTATATCTCTATCAGTAATAATTGATAAAAAAATTTTACATATAGTTGAAAGTTTGTTTTTTATAATTCTATATTCAATTACAGGAGCGTTGTTCTTTACAGTCTTCCATACAGAATCATATTGGCTTACAATTAATGGAAATAACGGATTTTTAGGTAATTTATTTGAAGATACTTTTTTTATAAATTTAATAAACTTAAATAATCAAATTAGCTATTTAACTTTAATTATTTTAATATCATTATTTTTTCTTTTGAGTGTTAATTTTAAGTTTAGATATTTAAAGTTTATAATTATAATTTTCTCTAAATCTAAAAAAGCGCCACATAAAAGTATTATTGAGAGTCATAATGAAAATATTCTAGATGAGACTGAATACATAAATACTGAAACAAGAGTCCAAGAAAATTTTTCATTTGACAATAATATAAAAAACTCGGGTAAAAAAGTTATTAAATATAAATTACCATCTTTAGATTTTTTAAAAAAGCCTTCAAAAAAAGATAAAAATTTATCAGAGAATAAAATCGATGAAAAAAATTTGGAAAAAATTTTGTTAGATTTTGGGGTAGAAGGAGAAGTTAAAAAGGTAAGCCAAGGTCCTGTTGTTACATTGTATGAATTTGAACCTGCTCCAGGTGTTAAAGTATCAAAAATAATTAATCTATCTGAGGATATTGCTAGAAATACAAGTTCAGAGACTGCTAGAATTGCAACAATTCCTGGGAGCAATACTATAGGGATTGAATTGCCCAAGCCTCAACGTGAGAATGTTTTCTTAAGTGAAATAATTTCTGACTCTGGTTATAAAAAAAAAGACATAAAGCTACCGATTGCTCTTGGTAAAAGTATTTCTGGATTACCAATAACAAGTGATTTAAGCAGTATGCCTCATTTGCTAATAGCAGGCACAACTGGTTCAGGTAAATCGGTTTGTATTAATACAATTATCTTATCCCTTTTATACAAACACTCCCCAGAAAAATGTAAATTTATATTAATCGATCCTAAAATGTTAGAATTATCTACATACGAGGGAATACCTCATTTACTTTGTCCAGTAATTACAGAGGCAAAACGAGCAGCTTCAGTTTTAGGTTGGGTTGTTAAAGAAATGGAAAATAGATACAAATTAATGACCAAAGTTGGTGTGAGAAATATTGATGGATATAACGATAAACATAATATTTCTATGCCTTATATCGTTGTAATTGTTGATGAAATGTCGGATTTAATGTTAGTTGCTGGAAAGGATATAGAAAATTATATTCAAAAGCTTTCACAAATGGCCAGAGCTGCTGGGATACATATAATAATGGCTACTCAAAGACCAAGTGTAGATGTAATCACGGGAACGATAAAAGCTAATTTTCCAACTAGAATATCATTTCAGGTTACATCTAAAATAGATAGTAGAACAATTCTTGGAGAACAAGGAGCTGAGCAACTGCTAGGAAAAGGAGATATGCTTTACATGACCTCTGCTAACAGGATGACTAGAGTCCATGCACCATTTGTATCGGAAGGAGAAATTGAAAAAATAAATAATTTTTTAAGAAATCAAGCTGAACCAGATTATGTAGACGAAATTCTCAATTTTGCAGACGAAAAAGAAGGTAGTAATAATTCAAAAGATAGTGAAAACTTAGATGAATTGTACAACACAGCTCTTGAAATAGTTAAATCCGAAAGAAAAGTATCAACATCTTTTCTACAAAGAAAGTTGCAAATTGGTTACAATAGAGCAGCTAGGATAGTTGATCAAATGGAAGCAAACGGAGAAGTAAGTCAAGCAAATCATGTTGGCAAAAGAGAAGTTCTCAGATGAAAAAATATTTAATTTTTTTTTATATTTTATTTTTTAACTTAAGTGCAAATAGTTCTTCAAATCAAGAAATTATAAGCCATTTAGAAAAAATAAACTCTTTAGAATTTAAATTTACACAAAAAATAGATAATAATAATATTGAAAAAGGTGAATGTATTATTTTATATCCCAAGAAAATTCTTTGTAAGTATTATGATATTCATAATAAAATTTTAGTTTCAAACGGTAAGTCTTTAGTTATTAATTCAGATAAGATCAAGAATTATTATAGATATCCCTTAGATAAAACACTTTTAAATTTTATTCTTGATAAAAATTTTTTAATTTCAAAAATGAGTAAGGTGGAAAATGATAAAAATTATCCTTTTTATTATGTATTCAATTTTGAATATGAAAATAACTTTATTAAAGTTTTTTTTGATAAAGGAACTTTGGATTTGATAGGTTGGGAGACAAAAGATATATACCAAAATCAAATACAGACTTTTTTAAGTGAAATTAATATTAATGTTAATGTCGAAGAAAAAATATTTTCTTTACAAAATTACATTAATTAACCTCAACAAGTATTTTTTCAGATTTGAATACCTGCATTCCTCTGGCTAAATAATTTTTAATTGCATTTTCATGATCCAGTGAACAAGTGTGAAGCCAAACTCTTGTCATTCCCTCTTCAAATAATTTATGAATGGCCTGAGTTAGAAGATAACCTCCACATTTCTTTCCAATATATTCCTCTAAAATACCAAAATATGCGATTTCAGAATGATAATTGTCGAGATTGCGGATAGTTTCATAATATCCAACTAAATTGTTATTATCCTTTAAAATAAAGGTTTTTGTTCTAGGATTTTCAACATACTCAATCCATTTTTGATCTCCCCAAGTTAATCTATCTATCCATCTATGCTTTCTTCCAATTTGCTTGTAGAAAAATTTGTTTAGATGAAAATCTGGTGGATCTACTTCGCTAATTATAAAGTTTGAACCTGGACTTTTTGAAGGGTTTAGATCACTTATTGAATTTATTTCTAAAAAGCTTCTGTCTACATTAATTTTCACTAGACCATTTTACCGATTTTCTCTCCACCAAACAAATGAAAATGCAGATGTGGAACTTCTTGTCCTCCGTCCTCACTTATATTTGATAGAGCTCTATATCCTTTGCCAGTATCAACAGATATATTTAATTTCCTTGCTACAGTATTTATACCTTTTAATAATCCAACCATTTCTTCAGGAGATGCATTCTGACAAAAGTCATCTAAGTCAACATATTTTCCTTTTGGAATTACTAAAGCATGAATTTTTTTTTGAGGACTTATATCATGAAAAGATAAAACAAAATCATCCTCATAAATTTTATTACAAGGTATCTCATTTCTTAATATTTTTGCAAATATATTATTATCATCGTAACTCATGATTACATTTTTTCTAGAACTGATTTTACTGTGTCACCCATAACAGATGGATTTTTAGAAATAGTGATTCCACACTCTTTTAAAATTTCAACTTTTTCAATTGCACTTTCCCCATAAGCTGAAACAATTGCTCCTGCATGACCCATTACTCTTCCTTTTGGTGCAGTTAATCCAGCTATGTAAGCAATAACTGGTTTCTTCATATTTTCTTTTGCAAATTCTCCTGCAGCTACTTCCTGGGGACCACCAATTTCACCAATCATTAAAATTGCATCAGTCTCGTCATCAATTTCAAATTTTTCAATAATATCTCTAAATGAGCTACCGTTAATTGGATCACCTCCAATTCCTACACTTGTTGAAACACCAATATTCAAATTTTTTAGTTGTTGGGCAGCTTCATAGCCTAATGTCCCTGACCTACTAATAATTCCGATTCTTCCTTCTTTATAAATATGACCTGGCATTATTCCTAACATTGATTTTCCAGGACTAATAATTCCAGCACAATTTGGTCCAACTAATGTCATTTTAGAACTTTTAGTGTATCTTCTCATGTACCTTTTTATTCTGATCATGTCGTGAGAAGGTATTCCATCAACTATAGCTACACAAATTTTTATTCCAGCATCTGCTGCTTCCATCGCAGAGTCGGCTGCAAAAGCTGGAGGTACAAATAAAATAGATGCATCAGCTCCTGTTTCATTAACAGCATCTTTAACTGTATTAAATACTGGTAAATCTAAATGCTTTGAGCCTCCTTTTCCTGGAGTTACTCCACCGACTACATTTGAGCCATATTTTATCATCTCATCTGCATGAAAAGAGCCCATTTTACCAGTAAAACCTTGGATAATTATCTTACTATTTTTATCTACGAGTACAGTCATGATTTATTTATTTAGTGCTGCAACTGCTTTATTAGCTGCATCCTCTAAAGTATTTGCCTCTATATAATTTATTTTACTCTCTTTTAAGATTTTATTTCCTTTTTCGACATTAGTACCTGCTAAACGAATGACTAATGGAACTTTAATTTCAATTTTTTTTAATGCATCTACAATTCCTTCTGCAACCCAATCACATCTATTGATACCAGCAAAAATATTTACAAGAATTACTTTAACTTTTTCATCCATTGTAACTAATTTAAAGGCTTTAACTATTTTTTCTGGCGTTGCTCCACCTCCTACATCTAAAAAATTTGCCGGCGCTCCTCCAGCAAGTTTAATCATATCCATAGATGCCATCGCTAGACCAGCGCCATTAATAATATTACCTATATTTCCATCTAAACTTACATAGTTTAAACCTCTGTCCGATGCAAAAATTTCTTTTGAATCTTCTTGTGTTTTATCTCTTAGCTCAGAAACTTGACTTCTTCTAAACATTGCATTGTTATCAAAACTCATTTTACAATCTAAAGCTAAAATTTGTTTTTGTTTTGAAATTACCAATGGATTAACTTCAACCATTGTTGCATCTAATTCACTAAAAGCTTTATAACATCCAATAATAGTATCAGAAGCTCTTCTAATTAAGTCTGGCTCTATTCCAAGACCAAATGCTAATTCTCTAGCTTGAAAATTTTGCATTCCAACTGCAACTTCAATTTTAGACCTAATAATTGTCTCTGGTTTTTCCTTTGAAATTTCTTCTACACTCATTCCACCTTCTGTCGATGCAACAACCATAATACTTTCTGAGCTTCTATCAAAAACTAGTCCTAAATATAATTCCTTTTCAATATCTGTAGCTTCTTCAATATAAATTCTGTTTACAATTTTTCCTTCAGGTCCTGTTTGATTTGTAACTAATTTTTTTCCTAATAATTTATCTGTTGCTTGAGCAACTTCTAACGGGGTATTACAAACAATTATCCCTCCTGCTTTTCCTCTAGCACCAGAATGAATTTGTGCTTTTACTACCCATCTTGATCCACCAATTTCTCTAGCTTTATTCTCAGCATTCTCAGGGCTGTAAACAATTCCACCTCTAGGAATTGTTACTCCAAAGTTTGAAAGTATTTTCTTTGCTTGATATTCGTGAATGTCCATAATTTTATTTATTTATTATGGATTAACTTGTCGATATTTACAATGTTTTCAGCCATTCTAGCTGATGCAGCATCAATCATTCTGCCATCAAGCTGAGCAGCTCCTTTGCCCTCTTTAGCGGCCTTTTCTAACTCTTCTAAGATCCTTTTAGCCTTGGTAACCTCAGCTTCTGGTGGAGAGAATACACTATTTGCTAATTCAATTTGTGAAGGATGGATTGCCCATTTACCCTCAATACCAATTGCAGCACCTCTTTTAGCAGCTGCTGTATAAGCAACTGGATCATTAAAATCTCCAAATGGTCCATCAATTGCTCTTATCCCATAAGCTCTACAAGTCATAACTAACTCTGACAAACCGTGATGCCACTGGTCACCTGGATAATTTTCATTAAGCCCACCTATAACTGTAGTTCGTGCTCTTAAACTGGCAGCATAGTCTGCAACACCAAAATGTAACGCCTCTAATCTTTCACTTGAAGTTGCAATTTCTTTAATATTAGACATTCCTAATGCAGTTTCAATTAAGCACTCAATTCCAATTTTATTTTTTAATTTTTTATTAGTTTCAATTTGAGTTAATAAACAGTCAACCATATAAACATCACTTGCTGTTCCTGCTTTTGGAACTAAAATAGTATCTACATTTTCTCCAGCCTGTTCAACGATCTCGATTAAATCTGAATACATATAATGAGTATCTAAACTATTTATTCTTACTGAAATAGTTTTGCCACTACCTCTCCAATCCATTTCACACAAAGCTTTAATTACATTCGCTCTAGCAGAAATTTTATCATTAGGAGAAACTGCATCTTCAAGATCTAAAAAAACATAATCTGCAGCTGAACTAAGGGCTTTCTCAAACATTTTAGGAGAAGATCCTGGTACTGCTAATTCACTTCTTTGTAATCTTGATCTTGCGGGTTTATAAAATTTATGGCTCATTTTTTTCTTTTATCTAATTCAATCATTACATCTTCAATTTTTATATTATTGGCCTCAAGATACATAATTAAATGATAAAATACATCAGCTGCTTCGTGGATTTTATTTGAATCTTCCTCAACCGCTTCGATAAGTTCATTTATTTCTTCAAGCACTTTCGCTTTGCTCAAAGATTTATCACTCAAAAGTTTATTGGTATAAGAACCATCAACTGGAGCTGATTTTCTTTCTCGAGCAAGATAAAATAAACTTTCTAGGGTATTTAGCATCTCAAATCCTAACAGGTATTCCTTTTGAGTCCAAATACTCTTTAGCTTCTTTAACAGAATATTTTCCGTAGTGAAATATAGATGCAGCCAAAACCGCACTAGCATTACCTAATTTGATGCCATCAACTAAGTGATCAAGATCCCCGACCCCGCCTGATGCTATTGTAGGTATATTTACCAAAGATGATATTTTTGACATCAGGTTTATGTCATAGCCAACCTGAGTTCCATCTCTATCCATTGAGGTAACCAATAACTCACCTGCTCCACTATCTTCCATTTTCTTTGCAAATTCTAATGCATCAATTCCAGTATTGTTTCGACCCCCATGAGTAAAAACTTCCCATTTATCTCCATTTTTCTTAGCATCAATTGCAACAACAATACATTGAGAGCCAAATTTTTTTGAACTTTGTACTACAACATCAGCGTTTTGTACTGCAGCAGTATTAATTGAAACTTTATCTGCCCCACAGTTTAAAAGTTTGCTAATATCATCCACACTTCTTACTCCGCCTCCAACAGTTAAAGGTACAAAACATTTTTTTGAGGTATCTTTTACAACTTCATAAATGGTATCCCTATTTTCATTTGAAGCTGTTATATCTAAAAAACAAATTTCATCTGCTCCACCATCACTATAAATTTTTGCTTGCTCAACAGGGTCACCTGCATCTTGTAGATCAACAAAGTTTATACCTTTTACAACTCTTCCATTTTTTACATCTAAACAGGGTATTATTCTATTTTTAAGCATCTATTTCTTTTGCAAGTTCATCTAATTTAATATCACCATCATATATAGCTTTGCCAACTATAATTCCTTCAACATTTTTATTTCTTAATTCTTTGGCCTTTTTAATATCATCAAGAGAAGAAACACCTCCAGATATTATTACTGGACAATTTGAATTATTAGCTACGTTTTCTGTTTCTTCAAAATTAGGACTTAACTTCATACCATCTCTATTTATATCTGTATAAATTAATCTACTTGCACCATAATCATTTACATCTTTTAAAAAATCTAAAGTCTTTAGATTAGAATTTTCTTTCCATCCAGATACAGATAAATAACCATCTTTAGCATCTAGGCCTAAAGCAATTTTATCTGGAAATTTTTTACATGCTTCTTTTAAAAATTCTTTATCTTTTATTGCAGCGCTTCCCAAAATTACTTTCTCTACTCCAGCATCATTATATTTTTGAATACTTTCAAAGCTTCTTACGCCACCACCTATTTCAATTTTAAGGTCAAATTTTCCAACAATTTCCTCAATTATATCAATATTAACAGTCTCTCCGGTCAATGCTCCATCAAGGTCAACTATGTGCAAATTTTTAAAACCATGATCTTTATATTTGCTAGCTTGTTCCACTGGAGACATTTCATATACAGTTTTATTATCAAAGTCCCCTTTGACTAACCTCACACATTTTCTATCTATAATGTCTATCGCAGGAAATATCTTTATCACTTCTAATTTAATTTACCGTTTTACACTTCATTGACAGACCACTTTTATTTTCATATTTTTCTGGCACTTCAACTCTAATTGTAGCAGTTCCGGAAGCGGTTCCTAATCCTGTTCCACCTCCAATTGGGGCATCTGAATTTTTTTTGTAAGCATAACATTCAACCTTTGTGAATGTTGATTTTATATTTTTATCATAATAAAAAACTTTAATATCCCCTAAAATCGTCCACTCCATATCAGTAATTTCACCTGAGTTAACATTTAGACTGCTTATAAGTAAAATAGTGATTATTTTGATTAAGAATTTCATTTTATAACTTTATAAAATTATCAATTATTTGTAAGCCAATTTTATCACTCTTTTCAGGGTGAAATTGTGTACCAAAGATATTCTCCTTTTCTGCAGCACAAACAACATTTGATGAGTAATCAGTTGTTGCTGATATTACAGATTTATCTTCAGGTACGAATTCATAACTATGAACAAAATACATGTGAGAGTTATTTTCTATTCCTTTAAAAATCTTACTATCTTTCTTAATATTAATTTCGTTCCAACCAATGTGTGGCAGCTTAAATTTACCACCTTGGTTATCAATTTTTGAAACTTTGCCAGAAATCCAACTTAATCCCTTGGTCTCAACTTCTTCATAACCAATGTCTGCAAACATTTGTAGACCTACACAAATTCCAAGAAGTGGTTTTTTACTTTCTAATGCAAATTCATTAAGTGTATCTATCAAACCATTAATATTCTTAAGCCCATCAATACAGCTTTTAAAAGATCCTTGTCCTGGTAATACAACCTTGTCGCTAGTTTTTATTGTTGCAAGATCTGATGTTACTTCAATGTTTACTTTATCTTTTGCAACCTCTTTAAACGAATTAATTACAGAACTTATATTGCCTGAATTGTAGTCAACAATTGTGACATTCATTAAATTTATAAAGAACCTTTTGTCGAAGGTATTGTAGTTTTATTTCTTGGATCCATTTCTAAAGCAGCACGTAAAGATCTTGCTAGTCCTTTAAAACAAGACTCTATTATGTGGTGACTGTTATCACCATAAATATTTTCAACGTGTAAAGTAATTCCTGCAGCTTGTGAGAAAGCTTGGAACCATTCTTTAAATAGTTCCGTATCCATCTCACCTAATTTTTCTACTTTCAATTTTACTTTCCAAATTAAATAAGGTCTGTTTGAAACATCAATTGCAACTCTAGTTAATGTTTCATCCATTGGTATCATAGCATGAGCATATCTTTTAATTCCAACAAATTTTTTAGATGCTTTTTTTAAACATTCACCAATTGCAATTCCTGTATCTTCAGTTGTGTGATGAAGATCAATGTGCGTATCACCTTTAGCTTTAATATTCATATCCATTGATGAGTGTTTTGATAATTGCTCAAGCATATGATCTAAAAAACCTATACCTGTGTCAACTTTGTACTTACCCTTACCATCAATATTTAAATCAACACTAATGTTAGTCTCTTTTGTTTTTCTACTTATTTTAGCTTTACGTTTCATAGTTTGAAAAAGGTATATATCTATTATTCAATTATGGCAATAATTCTAGGCTTGGTCTTGAACTATAAGATTTAGTATCCATCTATAATTCATGACAACAATAGTATTAGTAAGAAAAAACAATGAAGTAGTAGTTGCTGGAGATGGCCAAGTTAGTATGGGAAATACAGTAATTAAGAAAACTGCAAATAAAGTTCGTAAGATTGAGAAAAGAAATGTGATCGCAGGATTTGCCGGATCAACAGCAGATGCTTTAACATTATTTGAAAGATTAGAGACTAAACTAGAAAAACATGCTGGAAATCTTGCAAGAGCGGCTGTTGAATTGGCTAAAGATTGGCGAACAGATAAATATTTAAGAAGATTAGAGGCTTTAATGGCAGTTGGTGACAAAGAAAATAGTTTTATTATTTCAGGAACTGGTGATGTTTTAGAGCCTGAAGGTGATGTCATTGGAATAGGATCTGGTGGAAATTATGCACTAGCTTCAGCAAAAGTATTAATGGATACAGATTTATCAGCAGAAGAAGTTGCAAAAAAGGCAATTAAAGTTGCATCGGAAATATGTGTTTTCACAAATGATAATTGCAATATAGAAAAAATTTAATATGGAAAAATCAAACGTCACAACACTACCAAACGCAAAAGTAAAAAAAGAAAAGAATAATATTCAAAACTCATTATCTCCAAGAGAAATAGTTTCTGAGTTAGATAGATTTGTTGTTGGGCAAAATAATGCGAAAAGAGCGGTAGCAATTGCTTTAAGAAATAGATGGAGAAGACAAGCTTTAGAAGGTGATATGAAAGATGAAGTTCTTCCAAAAAATATTTTAATGATGGGACCAACAGGCGTTGGAAAAACAGAAATATCTAGAAGATTATCAAAATTAGCTGAAGCACCCTTTGTAAAAGTTGAGGCAACAAGATTTACTGAAGTAGGTTACGTTGGAAGAGATGTTGAACAAATTATTAGAGATCTTCTGGAAATTGCAATTGCAATGGAAAAAGTGAAAAAAAGAAAAGAAGTTCACGCTAAAGCACAGAAATTAGCAGAGGATAGAGTTCTTGATGCAATTGTTGGAAGTAAAGCAAGTGTTGCAACACGAGAAAGTTTTAGAAAAAGATTAAGAGATGGTGATTTAGATGATAATGAAATTGAAATAGCTGTAACTGAGAGTGGTGGAGGAATGCCGTCATTTGAAATTCCTGGTATGCCTGGTGCAAATGTTGGAATGATTAATATTTCAGACATGCTTGGTAAATCTATGGGTCAAAAAGCTAAGAAGAAAAAAATGTCAGTTAAAGAGTCTCATGAAATATTACTTAACGAAGAAGCTGATAAATTAATTGAACAAGACAAAATTATTAAATCTGCAAAAAACACTACTGAAAATAACGGTATCGTATTTTTAGATGAAATAGATAAAATTTCAGGAAGAACTGATAGAGTTGGTGGGGATGTATCAAGAGAAGGAGTTCAAAGAGACTTGCTACCTTTAATTGAAGGAACAACTGTCAGTACAAAATACGGTCCAATAAAAACAGATCACATATTATTTATAGCTTCTGGAGCGTTCCAATTAGCTAAACCATCTGATCTTTTACCTGAGCTTCAAGGAAGATTGCCGATAAGAGTTGAGCTAGATGCGTTGAATAGTGAAGATTTTAAGAGAATTTTAAAAGAGCCTGATAATAGTTTAATAAAACAATACAAAGCTTTACTTAAAACTGAAAACGTTGATTTAGAATTTACTGAAGATGGGATTGATACAATTGCAACAATTGCAAGTGAAGTTAATACAACAGTTGAAAATATTGGGGCTAGAAGACTGCATACTATAATTGAAAGAGTTTTAGACGAAATTAGTTTTACAGCAACAGATAGAGCTGGCGAAAAGATAAGTATAGACTCGGATTATATTAAGAAAAATATTGGTGAACTTGTAAAAGACGCAGACCTCTCAAAATTTATTTTATAATTCTTGTTTTTTTTTTCTTAAAAAAATATCAAAATTTCCAACGGATGGATTTTCAACAGCTTCAAAATCTATACTTGTAATTTTGTTCATCAAATGATCATTGCCTTTAATAAAATTAGGCACTGAGTATTTTAATATACTCAAATTACTAGATTGATAAGGATCGTTTAAATTTTTTGATCTTAAACCTTTTCCTGTAATGACATTAATTCTGTTAACTCCATTAATGAAACATTCTTCTATAAAGGAAGTCATCTTGTGATTTGCTTCCTCTAGAGTATATCCATGCAAATCAATAGATCTTTCAATGTATCTCTTGGGTGTTGAAGTAATTTTTTGATCCTTATTTTCTAATTTATCAGTACTTTCTAAAAAATTTTGCCAGTCTTGTTTATCTTTATCTGATATTTTTTTTTTCAACTAAGCCTGGGTATCTACTATTAACCAGTTAGGATTTTTTGAAGTACTATCTTTTGTAAACTTCCAAGTATCTAGCACTTTTTTAACTTTTTGCGCGTCGCCTGATACAACTTTATTATCTTTATCTTTAATACAGGATATTATTTCACTTACAAATTCAACAGTTACTTCAAGCATATTTTTATTTTGATTATGCTCTTTGATTTCTGCCGAATTAATTCCAATAAACGTGGTATCAGAAGTAACATTTCTTGCTTTTTTATCTTTGATTGCTTCGTCAAACTGCTCATATACATTTTTTGATAAAAGATTTTTTATTGATTTTAGATCCCCTTTTGAGAAACTAGTAATAATGCTTTCATAAGCAATTCTAGCACCATTTAAAAAATCTTTCTTTGCTGCATCGTCAAATGTATCTGCATTTAAAATTGTAGAAGTTTTTGTTTCTGGAACCTCTTCGTGAGGAAAATTTGAATTAATATTTTCTTCAAAACCAGTTTTTTTACCTAAAATTCCTCTTAATCTTAGGAAAATAAAACCCGCTATCATTGCCAATAGTATTATATCGATGTACTCAAAGCTGTAACTCATATATTAATAATATTTACTATGTTGATTAATTTCAACCTGCAATTTACATTATAGACAAATGAACACAGCAATAATTCTCATTTTAGGGATACCTCTTATTGAAATCTACCTATTTATAAAGGTTGGATCAGAAATTGGAGCTTTAAACACCATTTTATTAATTCTTACAACTGCGGTTATAGGTATTTGGTATGCAAGATATGAAGGATTTAACACATTACGTTCAGGTATGTCTCAGTTAGTGAAAAATGAACTACCACTTTATGAAATAGTTTCAGGAGCGGCAATTGCTTTCGCAGCTATTTTATTAATATTGCCAGGATTTGCTACTGACATTATAGGTATTTTATTAGTTTTTCCTGTTACAAGAAAAATAATTCTAAGTAAGTATTCAAAAAAAAATACATCTAAAAAAAATGATAACGAAAAGGGAAAAAATTATATTGAGGGAGAGTATGAAGATATAGAGGATAAAGATGGAAAATAAATTTAAAATGATTGTAAGTTATATTAAAGATTTATCAGTTGAAATTCCAAGCCCAGAAGCTTTGGTAACAATTAGAAATACTATACCAGAATATAAAATGAAAGTTGATATTAATTCAAAACCTTTAAAAAGGAAAATGATAGAAGTTTTAACTACTTTAACATATGAAAATCCAAACAAAAAAAAAGAAAAGGGCTTTTTTCAAATCGCATATGCAAATGTCATTGAGATACTTGATTTAAAAATTGATAAAACAGATCTAGAAAAAATAATACTAAGTGATCTTCAAATTATGATGTATCCAGAGTTAGAGAAAAAGTTTTTGACTATATTACGATCATCAGGTTTGCCAGATTTAAAATTTGGCAATAAGATTGATTTTGAAAAACTATATAAAGAAAGATTAAATTAAAAGAAATTTTTTTTTAAATTTTTTTTAAGAAATTCTTTATGGTTCAGTAGTTCTTGCTCAGTTGGTTTAATAACTTTTTTATAATATTCTACTCCACCTTCAGACAAAGAAATATTATTTTCACTATTTTCAACTAGATTTAGAGTAGGTTCTTTTTGATCAATTAGATTTATATAAACTTTTGCAAGTAAATCACAATCAATCAGAGCAGTATGTTTTTCTCTTCTTGAATTATCAATTCTAAACCTTTTGCAAAGTGCATCTAAGCTTATTCCTGATCCTGGAAATTTATTTCGCGCTAATTCTAAAGTATCAATAACATTTGCATTACTTATTTTTGGCTTTCGAATTTTAGTTAATTCATTATTTAAATGACCAATATCAAATTCAGCATTATGTATAATAATTTTTTTATCCTTAATAAAATTTATAAAATCATCCGCTATATCAACAAATTTTGGTTTGGTTGCTAAAAATTCATCAGAATAACCGTGAACTTCAAATGCTTTCTCTGATACTTTTCTTTCAGGGTTTAAATAAAAATGGAATATATTTTTTGTTGGTATTAAATTATCTAACTCTATACAGCCAATTTCTACAATTCTATGACCATCTCTAACTGATAAGCCTGTTGTTTCAGTATCTAGAACTATTTCTTTCATTTAAAATTTTTTTTTTAATTAGTTTAACTTTTTTTTTCATCACATTTATAGAAAAATTATTATTAATGACATAGTCGGCTAATTTTTCTTTTTTAGACAAGATAACCTGGTTTTCTTTAAGATTTTTTAGCAATTTTTCATTAAAGTTCGGCCTTTTTTTTAATCTGTTTAAGACTTTAGATTTATTTGATTTAACAAAAATAATTATATCTTTTTTTTTATTGAGTTTGTTTTCTATTAATAAAGGGATATCAAAAACAATCATTTTACTCTTCTTATTTCTTATTATGAATTTTTTCATATTTTTTCTTACAAATGGATGGACAACAGAAGATATAATTTTAAGATTTTTCTTATTTGAGTTAATGGACGATATGAGCTCCTTTTTTTTAATAGGAAATTTTTTTATAAATTTTGGTAGTTTTTTTTTTAATTTATTAAAACACTCTTTATTTGTTTTATAAATATATTTCACCTCATCATCTGCATTAAATACTGGATATCCAAAAAGCTTTGAAATAAAAGATTTTCCTGAACCTATAGCACCAGTTATCCCAACTCTAATCATGTTTAATTTTAAATCTCATAGTTTCATTTTTTTAGAAATTCAATTAATTCTTTGTTAATTTCTGGTTCAACATTATGCCAAATATTAAAGGCTTGCTGGCCTTGAAATAAGAACATATTTAAACCATTTTCAATTACATTACCTTTTACATTGCCTGCCTCAGAGAATTCTGTTTGAAATGGAGAGTATATAACATCATAAAAAAGCTTGTTATTACTAATCTGTGAGAAGTCTAAACCAAACTTATCATCCTTGTTCAAACCTAAAGTAGTTGCATTAATTATCATATCAAAATCAGGTAAGTCACCCCAGTCTATAATATTAATCTCTTTGAAAAACTTCTTTAAATTATTAGCTTTTTCTTTGGTTCTATTACTCAAAAGTATTTTTGATACTTTCATCCTTAGCAGCGAAAAAATGATTGATGGTACAACACCACCAGCACCTAATATCAGAACTGTTTTGTCACTAACATCATAATTCAATTTTCTTATACTTAATTCAAACCCATTAATATCTGTGTTATCTCCTATTAAATGGCCTTTATTTAACGAGATAGTATTTACTGATTGTGTTCTTAATGCATTACTACTTAAAATATCTAGGTGAGGTATTATAGATTTTTTAAAAGGGACAGTAACATTTAAACCCTCCAAATCTCCCTTTTTGATGGATTTACATAATTCAGGCAAATCATTGTCATAGGCTTCCAGTTTTCCATAAATTGCATCTAAATTATTTTTTTTTATCCAATAATTATGTAACTTTGGAGATAAAGAATGTTCAATTGGATTACCTATTACTAAAAATTTTTTCATTTTTTAATTTAAATTCATTTTTTTTAATTTTCTTTTTAACTTATGTATTTTTCTAGAAATTTCTGGATCATTATTTTCTTTAATCTTTATTTTAAGTATTGCTAATTCTTCTTGTATAAATTCTTTTTCACTTTTTTTATACTCTAATTCAATTGGATAGTTTAAATTACCTAAAACACTTTCCATTGTTTCTCCTGCATTAATGTTGTCATAGTAAACAACTGTGGTACCACCGTCTCTACCCATGCCCCACAGTCTATTTACAGCATTTCTATATATTCCAATCTTTAAATAGGCATTATTTTTATTTTCATAAACAGTTGGTCCTTTTACATCGTAAATAGATTTTCCATTTGCCCAAACTCTATAAAATCCATCTTCTTTATCTGACCAATTTACATTAATAATTATGTCAGTCCATTTACCAACCGGATCAATGCTTCTGCTCTTGCATTCAGATCCACAAACCACATTGTTAAATGTATACTTTCCATCATTGTGCTCAAAGTGAGCTTGTTGAATATATTTCTTATGTAATTTTGAGTGAAACTGTCCCATTTTTAAACTCGCAGGTTTAAATTTTTCTTGACCTTTTGGCACATAAATTGACCATGAATACCACTTTTCACCTAATTTAAAATACTTTGAGTATAATTCTGCTCTTTCCGACTTATGATCTCTTTCACAATCATTGTTAAGTTGAGATCCGCCTTCACCTTTTACTTTAGAACCATCAAAAGTTCCTCCACACTCCCCGGGCCTTACCTCAAATCTTATACTTTGTTTTCCGTCCCTAACTGGGTGACCATCTTTTTTTGAAACTATTTGAATTTGATGTTCATTTCCTTTGGTTCTGTGACCAACTTTCCAAACACATCCAAACCCATTTGATATGTCTTTTGGTAGACAAAATCTCTTTTCTTTTTTATGCGATATAGATTTTGCATACGAAAAACTTACGGATAAAAATCCTAAGACTAATATCAGTAGAAATCTTTTCATTTTTGAAGTTCTAGATATTCCTTTATTTTTTTGATAGGTAAGCCCATTATAGTATCTTCATCGCCATCAATATTTGAAAATAAGGCTCTTCCTTCTCCTTCAATTTGATAAACATTATAAGCATATAAAGCTTCATCACTTATTTTATTTAGATAAGTAGTTAATTCATTCTCAGAAAAATCCTTCATGGTCAAGTAAGCTTTGTCAGTATAGTTCCAAACCATAGATCCATTTTTAGATATACAAACTGAACTGATCAAAGAATGTTTTTTTCCATTGAGTTTTTTTAAAATATTCAAAGCCTCTTCTCTACTTTCTGGTTTTGAAATTAATTCTCCAGTTAAATCGATAACGGTATCTGCTCCTAATACTAGAGCATTATTAATTTTTTGGCTTACCTTGTTTGCTTTTAATTCTGCTAGATTCTTAGAAATAATTTCTGGTGAAGCTCCTTCTTTTAGCAAACTTTCTTTTATAGGGTCCTCATCAACATTGGAGGCTTCAACCTTACTATTAATATTATGATTATCTAGTATCTCTTTTCTAACTTTACTTTTTGAAGCTAAAATTATGTTAGGCATTTTTTTTATTCTTTATTTCAAAAATTTTTATTACTGACGCTGCTGTTTCCTCAACTGATTTTCTAGTTACATCTATCGTTGGCCAATTATTTTCTTTGAATAATTTTTTAGCACTATTTAGTTCGTCTTTAATCTTATCAATATTAACGTACTCACTATTTTGATCTTCTTTTAACGAATTCAATCTATTTTTTCTTAAGTCGTATAATCTTTCTGCCTCTGTCACTAGGCCAATAATGCATGGTCTAAAATTTTTTTCAAAAACTTTAGACGGTATAGAATTTTTATTTACAAGTGGAATATTTGAAGTTTTAAACCCTCTATTAGCAAGATAAATAGAAGTTGGTGTTTTGCTGGTTCTGCTTACACCTAATAAAATAATATCTGATTTCTCTATATCATTAGTTTGATTACCATCATCGTGGTTCATTGTAAACTGGATAGCTTCAATTCTATCATAATATTCTTCATTTAGAATATGTTGCCCACTTGGTTCGTGAGAAGCTTTTTGATTTAAGACCTTTGAAAAATTTAAGATCAAGTCTCCTAGAACTCCAAAACAAGGTATACTTCTGTCGAAAGCTTTTTCTGTAAGATATTTTGCTAATTTACTATTAACAATAGTATATAAAATAATAGAATTTTTATCTTTTTTTGCCTGTTTTAGTATAGCAAGAGTTTGACTTTCAGTACGAGTAAAGGAAAAATGATTTGTCTCGTATTCGAAATTAGGAAATTGTGCTTTTAAAGCTAAAAAAATTCTATCAAGTGTTTCGCCCGTAGAATCTGATATTAAGTATATTTGATATAAATTTCTCATGTATAAAATGTTTATAATCTATAAGTAAAATAAGAAAAATTCAGATTTACCTCTATGGATAATAATAGTTAGTTTTTTTTCCATCAAATTAACTAAATTATAAAATGTTAACAAAGTTATACATAATATACATAAAATATGAGAAATCTTAATTAATCCCTATAAAATCGAAGTAAATAGAGATTTAAATTATTAATAAAAAGTTAACAAAGTGTGATAATTGACTAATTTACGTTATTCACAATACATAATACTAATAAAGTAAATAATATATATCTATTTATATGAGTCCCTTAACTAACTGTATAAAAAATAAAGACACTAAAACCAATCCTATATGGTTAATGAGACAAGCAGGAAGATATTTGCCTGAATTTCGAGAGATAAGAAAAAAAAATACAGATTTTATAAAACTTTGTTTAAACAGCGATTTAGCATCTGAAATAACTCTTCAGCCTATAAAGAGATTTGGGTTTGATGGTGCAGTAATATTTTCTGACATTTTGATGTTACCATATGGTCTTGGTCAAAAAGTAGAATTTGAAAAAAATTTTGGACCAAAGCTTGGAGAAATAGAATTAGAAAATATCAAGAATGTTGATGAAATTAACTTTACAGAAAAAGTTTATAAAGTTTACAAAGCAATTTCCAAAACTTCCCGGGATACTTTGATGAATAACAAAGACATGATAGGATTTGTTGGAGCTCCATGGACTATTCTTGTATATATGATTAATAGATCATCACCAAAAAAAGGTCTAACAGGTGAATTCTTCAAAGATGAATTTCTAATAAATAGACTATTAGGAATTATTGAAAAATTTTTAAAAGTTCATATAAAAAATCAAGTCGAGGCAGGAGCCAAAGTAATTCAAATTTTTGACAGTTGGGCAGGATTATTAGATGATAAAATTCCTGAATACATTTATATACCTACATTAAATATTGTAGAATATGTCAAACAATTAGGCATACCCGTAATTTGTTTTCCAAGAGGTATTAAAGATTATAAAAATTTCTGTGAAATAGTTAAACCGGATGCAGTAAATATAGATTATAATGTTGATCCAGAAAAAATAGTAAAAGAAATAAAAATTCCCATCCAAGGGGGACTTGACCCAAAAATATTATTGACTGATAAAGAAATTCTTAAAAAAGAAGTAGAAAAATATCTTCAAATTTTTAAGGATCATCCATACATATTTAATTTAGGACATGGAATTTTACCAGAAACTAAAATTGAAATGGTCGAAGACTTGATTAAAATAGTAAGAAACTTTAAATGACACCAGACCATCCTAAAGTCAATTATGGTAAAACAGGGATTTTAATTATAAATCTTGGTACACCCGACTCCACTAGTTGGCTGGATATAAGGAGATATTTAAAGGAATTTTTATCAGATAGAAGAGTTATTGAAGTAAATCCTTTTATTTGGCAGGTAATTCTTAATTTATTTATACTTACTTTCAGGCCGTCAAAAACTGCTAAAGCTTACAAAGAAATATGGATGAAAGACAAGAATATGTCGCCACTCAGGTTTTTTACAGAGAGCCAAGCTCAAAAGTTATCCGAGAAAATCGGGAGTGAAAATTTGATTGTTGATTTTGCAATGAGGTATGGCAACCCAAGTATCAAAAGTAAAATAAATCAACTTCACGAAAAAGGTTGTGAGAATTTAATAATACTACCTCTTTATCCCCAATATGCTGCTGCAACAACTGCAACTGTATGTGACGAGGTATATAGAACCCTTATGAAAATGAGATGGCAACCAAATTTAAAAATAATTCCTCATTATGAGTCTGAACCTCTTTATATTGATGCTATTAAAAATAGTATTGTAAAAAAAATTAATGAAATTAATTGGAAACCAGACTTAATAGTAGCTTCGTATCATGGAATACCAAAAAAATATTTTGACAAGGGAGACCCTTATCATTGCTATTGTCATAAAACCACTAGACTTATTTCTGAAAAATATTCAGATATTAAAATTATGACAACATTTCAATCAAGATTTGGTCCTCAAGAATGGCTGCAACCCTATACAGACAAAACCTTTGAAGCCTTGCCCCAAGAGGGAAAAAAAAATATTCTAGTTATATGTCCTGGTTTTTCGTCTGATTGTGTAGAGACTCTAGAAGAAATATCCATCCAAGGGAAAGAAAGCTTTATCAAATCAGGCGGTGAAAACTTTGAAATGATACCTTGCTTAAATGATAATGAAGATCATATTTCTTTATTCAAACATCTCATTTCAAAAAATTTATAATCAATGAGTGGATATCTTTTATTTAAATCACTTCATTTAATAGCAGTAATTTCTTGGATGGCAGGGTTATTATATTTACCAAGAATTTTTGTTTACCACGTCGAAAATTTTGAAAAGGATCAAGCTACTGAAATTTTTGAAACGATGGAAAGAAAACTTTATAATTATATCATGCGACCAGCCATGATTTTGTCTTGGCTTTTTGGAATTATATTGATTTGGATTAATGGAATTGAAAGTTTTGCTTATTTATGGTTACAACTTAAAATCCTACTAGTAGTGATTTTAACAATTTATCATGAGTATCTGGGCAAATGTATGCGTTCATTAAAATCTAAAGAAAACTCAAAATCATCCAGATTTTTTAGGATAATAAATGAAATACCCACAGTATTGCTTATTTTCATTGTTTTTATTGTGGTTTTTAAGCCTATCTAGGGTTGAAATTTTTACATCAGTATATATATTTAGAATATCACTAACAAAAACTTCCACACATGAATATTCAAGAATTAAAAGAAAAAAGCTCAGAAAAATTAATCACCGAAGCTGAAAAGCTAGGTATAGAAAACGCTAGCACATTACGTAGACAAGAAATTTATTTTGCAATTTTAAAAAAGCTTGCAGAAAAAGGTGAAGAGATTACCGGTGGAGGTGTTCTGCAATTATTGCAAGATGGCTTTGGCTTTCTTAGAGCAATGGAGTCGAATTATTTACCGGGTGCAGATGATATATATGTAAGCCCAAGTCAAATCAGAAGATTTGGTTTAAGAACTGGTGATAGTGTTGAGGGACCAATTAGATCTCCAAAAGAAGGAGAGAGATATTTTGCACTTCTTCAAGTCAGCAAAATAAATTTTGAAGAACCAGATAAATTTAAACACAAAATTGCTTTTGATAACCTAACACCTCTTTATCCAAACAAACAATTGGGAATGGAAGTTGAAACAAACAAAGTTGAAAAAAAACCTGATTTAACCCCAAGACTTATTGATCTTGTTAGTCCGATTGGAAAAGGCCAAAGATCTTTAATCATTTCACCTCCAAAAGCTGGTAAAACAATGATTTTACAAAGTATAGCTAACTCTATAACAGCAAATCATCCTGAATGTTATCTTATGGTTCTATTAATAGATGAAAGACCTGAGGAAGTTACAGACATGCAAAGAACAGTTAAAGGTGAAGTTATTAGCTCTACGTTTGATGAACCAGCGCAACGTCACGTAGCTGTAGCAGAAATGGTGATCGAAAAAGCTAAAAGGTTAACCGAACATAAAAAAGATGTTGTAATTTTACTAGACTCCATAACTAGGTTAGGAAGAGCTTATAATGCAGTTGTACCAAGTTCCGGTAAAGTTTTGACAGGTGGAGTGGATGCGAATGCCCTTCAAAGACCAAAGAGATTTTTTGGAGCAGCTAGAAATATCGAAGAAGGTGGATCTTTAACTATTATTGCAACAGCTTTGATTGATACAGGTAGCAGAATGGATGAAGTGATTTTTGAGGAATTTAAAGGAACAGGAAATAGTGAAACTATTTTAGATAGAAAAATTTCAGAGAAAAGAATTTACCCTGCAATTGATATTACTAAATCAGGAACAAGACGAGAAGAACTGATATTTGATAAAAATGATCTTCAAAAAATGAATGTTTTAAGGAGAATTATTGCCCCAATGGGGTCAATGGATGCTATTGATTTTATTAATTCGAAATTAAAAACAACAAAAAACAATGCTGAGTTTTTTAACTCAATGAATAAACCAGCATAAATCTTCCATAGAATATATTTTATTTTTTAGTAGACTAATGCCTGATGCTTAGTCCAGAAATTATTAAAGAAGTTGAAAAAGTTAAATCTTTTGAGAGATTAGGAGAATATGTAAAAGCATTTAAGGTAAGTCAGTCATTAGTAGAAAATAATGAAAATAATTTTTTTTTACAAAACTTAAATGGTTACATTTTATTTAAATTAAACAATTTTAAATCGAGTAAAAAACATTTATCTAAATCTATTGAACTAAACAATAATTTTGCAACTTCGTACTACTTGTTAGGTCTAGTTAATAGGCAACATAATGAGTTTGAAGATGCCCTAGAAAACTTTATAAAAGCTATTTCTTTGGATATAAATTTAAAGGACGCACATCACAATATCATAAAAATTTTATCTTCTTTTAAACCAAAAAAAAATTTAAATAATCCATATGTTTTGACTAACTCATTATTAGAAAAAATAAATTTTGATTACAGAGAAAATTTATACATCAATGATTCTGAAGTGGTTGGTTTTATTAAAAACTCAATAGAAGTTTTAAAAAAAAATTTAACATACACAGATTTTCCATATATGCAAATCTACAGACATAATTCAGTTAATTTGAATTGTGATAGGCATTTCAAAGTATTTAATAGTCAAGCCATTATTCCAGAGTTCTGCTTTGAATGTTTTAAGATAGTCATAGAGGTAAACAATATTTTAGACTTAATAAAATTGTATTTTGTATTTGATAACCTTTATGTTGGATTAAGAAATAATAGAAAAGTTATGGTTGAACAAAGACCTAATGTATCTGGACAATATAAAGGTTTTGTTTACTCACAAAATTTACAAGAATTAGACGAGATTGCTAATAATCTTCAAAAGATAATAAAAAAAAATATTGGAGACAATTTTACAATTACTAAGAAAAGAGGTTGCACAGAATTTAGTCAGAAATACCCAAACTATAAAGAAATCAAAAAAGATAAAATGATGAGTTTTAAAACTGAATGGAAAGATAAGGAAAAGTATATAGATGGAAAAATTTATAACAAAAACTCAGAAAAAGCCCTTATTAATAAGTATTTAAGTGGTAATAAATTGAATGACATTTTAATAATTAGAAATTGGCTTAAATTTGCAAAAGCGAATGGTGATAAATCTATAGATTTATAAATCAAATATATTTTAACTCTTTCATTTCTTTTTCAAATTTTTTCTCTATTTCGCTAGATATACTTTTATCTAAAATTTTCCTCCAATCATTCTTAGGTCCTAGGAAAAAAAATTTATTTCTATTACCATCTTTGTCGATAGTGCTCTCAGTAAATCCGTTCTCTTTTTCCATATTTTCTAACCTCTCAAATGAGCTTAAATTTATTGCATTTTCTATTTGCGCTTCAGTAAATTTAACTTTTAACAATTTTCCTATAAAATCTGCAATTTTAGTAAATTCGCTTTTAGAATTTTTATAAAGATCTTCATATCTTACTAAAATATAATTTTTTTTCATATTCTTCCAAGATAAATAGTGAGTTTTCCATGAGCCAACATATTGTGTTAACGGAAATATTTTACTCTTTAAATACAAAGCCTTTTGTCTATCTGATAAGGCTAAAATTTGATCATCTTTAAATATAAATTTTTGCGCTTCATCATAATTTGATAATGAATAATGGTTTTTTACTGATGTAATTACATTTCTAGGGTCTCTAACAATATAAATAGTACCTAATGTATTTTGACCGTCCGTAAAAGGAAATCCTTTGTGTTTACCAAGCATATTATGAGTTTTAAAAAATCTTAGTCTATTATCAGAATTTATCTTTTTCTGAGAAGCTATCCAATTTTTTGATATTTCATCAAGATTAAATAAATTAGAAACAAGATCTTTAAAATGAGTAGAATGTGGATAATTCATAATCGCTTTTAGGTGATTTAAATTCAAATCAGTTTTTTTACTGCCCATCAGCAATGAAATAATAAAAAATCTTAGCCACGTATTTCCGCTTTTAGGATATGAAGCTAACCAAATAATCATTATTAAATATATCCAAGTTCAAGCATCTCAGTTTGAAACTCTCTTTCTATATCCTCTTTTAACTTTGTATCTAATAATTTCTTCCAATCATTTTCAGGTCCTAGATTAAAAAATTGCTTTATTTCTCCAGTTTTCTTATCTTTTACAGCTTCTCCAAATCCACCTTGTTTCTCTAACTTTTTAAGATTTTCAAAAGAATTTGAATTTATTGCATAATCAATTTTATCATTTTCAAATCTTTCATTTAAAAGTTTAGCTAAATATTCTGAGAGTCTATGAAATTCTTTTTGTGGATTTAAAAGTAAGTCCTCATATTTAATTAATAAATAATTTTTTTTAAATTCTTTCCATGATAGGTAATGGTTTTTCCAAGAAGAAAGCACTGTAAAAATATTTCTATTCACTTCTGGATCATTTGGATCAAATTTTTTTCCTATAGCTTTTTTCTCATCGAATAAAAATTCCCTAGCTTCTTCATAATTTTTCTTTGAATAATGATAAAGTATTGAGGATATTACATTTCTAGGATCCCTTACAATATGCACAACACCTAGTGACACCTCGCCATTTGTAAAAAAAGAATTTTCAAATTTACAAAGAGCATGATGTGTTTTAAAAAATTTAATTTTATTATCCTGATTAATAATCTTTTGTGACAAAATCCAATTCGATGATAATTCTCTGAGGCTATCAATTTCACTTACAAGGTTAGTAAAATGTGATCTTAATGGATATTGCTGTATATGAATTAGGTCTTTTAAGTTTGCCTCATTATTTTCATTATATAACAAAGAAGTTATAAACGAACGTACCCAAGTATTTCCACTTTTAGGATATGAAGCTAACCAAATAATCATTAAGATAAATATATAATTTAGATGAATATAAAACTATAATAATTAGTTATGACAATTTATGCTCTCTCATCAGGACCTGATATCTCAGGTATTGCAATTATCAGAATATCAGGAGCTAAAGTTAAGGAGATTGTTAAATTAATCACAAACAGCCAACTTCCAAAACCGAGGCAAGCAACCTTAAAAAAATTCAATAAAATCAACAATTCTGAGCTTATAGATGAGGGAATATTAATATGGTTTCCAGGCCCTGAGAGCTACACAGGCGAAGATATGGCTGAAATACATGTGCATGGTAGTATTGCTGTTGTGAGGGCAATTTTAGATCAATTATCAAAAATTGAAAATTGTCGACTTGCAGAGCCTGGTGAATTTACAAAAATTGCTTTTCAAAATGAAAAAATAAATCTTCTTAAAGCTGAGAGCATATCCGATCTCATTTCTGCAGAAACAGAAATTCAAAGACAACAAGCTATTAAAATAATGAGCGGGAAAAGTTCAGATAAATTTAATTCACTAAGAGAAAAACTTTTAAAAATTTTATCAAACGTTGAAGCTAAAATTGATTTTCCTGAGGAGGATCTCCCAGATGATTTAATTAAAAATATAAAAAATGATACTGAAAAAATAAGATTAGAAATTGAAAAAATTTTGAACGATCAAAAAGTTGGAGAAAGAATCAGAGAAGGTTTTAAGATTGCGATTATTGGGCCAGCCAATGCCGGAAAATCTTCTTTGCTTAATTATCTCTCCAATCGTGATGTAGCTATCGTTTCAGAAATTGCAGGAACTACAAGAGACGTTATCGAAGCTCATTTAAATTTAGATGGCTACCCAGTTGTGATTTCTGATACTGCTGGGATTAGAGAATCTCAAGATGAGATAGAAAAAAAAGGAATTAAATTAGCACTTAAACGTGCTGAAGATGCGGATCTTAATATAATAGTAATTGAGCCAAAAAGTGTTAATTTTACAGGATTTTTGAATGATTTAATTAGTGAAAAATCAATAATTGTAATCAATAAAATAGATCTTGGTTATAAAGATATTAGTCAACAAATTGAAAAGTTTAATCCAATTTTTTTATCAATTAAAAATGAAACAAATTTAGATGAATTAATAAATAGAATTAAAGATAAACTAAAAAATAAATTTGTTAGTTCAAATGAAACTCTAATTACTAGAGAAAGACATAGACAAAGTTTAGAAGCTTGTGTTCAAAATTTAATCAACTTTGAGGAAAAAAACTCTCAAGAAGATTTTGATAAAGCTGCAGAGGATTTAAGGTTAGCAACTAGACACTTAGGTATGATTGTTGGTAAAGTTGACGTTGAGGAAATTTTAGGTTCCATTTTTAGTGATTTTTGTATAGGTAAATAAGTATTGTATTTCCTTACTTTTTATTCACTTTTAAGTGTTTTCTTGTAAATTTTAAGATCAATAATAAATTACAAATATGAAAAATGAGTTATCATTTGATGTAGTTGTAATTGGTGGTGGCCACGCTGGCTGTGAGGCCGCAGCAGCTTCGGCTAGATTAGGCGTAAATACTGCCTTATTTACTCATAAATTTGATACTATTGGTGAGATGTCATGCAATCCAGCTATAGGTGGATTAGGTAAAGGTCATCTTGTTCGAGAAATAGATGCACTAGATGGTGTAATGGCAGAAGTTGCAGATAAATCAGGAATACAATTTAGATTATTAAATAGAAGTAGAGGCCCTGCAGTGCGTGGACCTCGCACTCAAAGCGATAGATCATTATACAAGAAATATATGCAAGAAAAACTGATAAACTATTGTAATTTAACAATTTTTTCTGATCCTGTAATTAAGTTTATTTTTGAAAAAAATAGTATAATTGGTTTTATTACACAAGAAGGCAAAAAAGTACTCTCATCAAAAGTAATTTTAACAACTGGAACTTTTCTAAATGGGTTAATTCACATTGGTAGTGAAAAAACGCCTGCAGGTAGATTTAATGAAAAACCTTCAACTGGTTTAAGTGAACAGTTAGAAAAATATAATTTCAAAATTGGAAGATTAAAAACAGGAACACCACCAAGATTGGATGCAACGACAATTAACTTTGAAAAACTCGAGGAGCAGCATGCAGATGAAGATCCGTATTTTTTTTCTTTCCTAACAAAAAAAAATATTAATAAACAAATTTATTGCAGGATGACTTATACCAATCAAATAGTACATGATATTATTTCTAAAAATATAAAAAGTAGTGCTATGTACTCTGGAAGTATCCAGGGAGTTGGTCCGAGATATTGTCCTTCTATAGAAGATAAAGTTGTAAAATTTGCCGACAAGCAAAAGCATCAAATATTTTTGGAGCCAGAGGGTTTAAATGATAAAACTATATACCCTAACGGAATTTCAACTTCACTTCCTGCTGATGTACAGCAAGAAATATGTCATAATATCAATGGTTTAGAAGATGTAAAGATTTTAAGACCTGGATATGCTATAGAATATGATTTTGTGGACCCAAGAGAGCTATTTTTAACATTAGAGACAAAAAAAATTAGAAATCTTTACCTAGCAGGACAAATAAATGGTACTACAGGTTATGAAGAGGCAGCCGCTCAGGGATTGATTGCTGGAATTAATGCTTCTCTCTCCATATTAGGAAAAGAACCATTTATCCTTGATAGATCTGAAGCGTATATAGGTGTGATGATAGATGATTTGGTCACAAAAGGAGTTGCTGAGCCTTACAGAATGTTTACTTCAAGGGCAGAATATAGGCTATCTTTGAGATCTGATAATGCAGATCTTAGACTTACTCAAAAAGGAATTGATATTGGACTTATACTTGATGAGAGAAAAGTAATATATCAAGAAAAAGCATCTAAACTTTATAAAAGTCTAAAAAAAATGGAAAATTCCCTGATTTCTCCCTCTAAAGCTTCAAAATTTGGAATAAATATAGCAAAAGACGGGGTTAAAAGGAATGCAATAGAGATATTAAGTCAAAATACTGTAAATATGAACAAAATAAGGGAAATTTGGCCAGAAATCAAATATGTTTCACGTGAAATAGATGAGCAAATTGAGATAAAAGCTCATTATAAAGGCTATTTGAAGAAACAAGATGCAGATATATTAGCATTTAAAAGAGATGAAAATCTTAAAATTCCTGAAAATATTGACTATGATCAATTCTCAGGTTTATCAAATGAAGTTAAATCAAAATTTAAGGAAATAAAACCAAAAACACTTGGCCAAGCACTTAGAATAGATGGAATTACACCAGCAGCAGTATATATTTTGTTGTCTCATGTTAAAAGAAAGTCTATTAAGCATATAGCTTGATTGATTCGAAAATAATAAAAACAGACAAAATCTATCTTCCAAATGTTTCACGTGAAACATTAAAGGAGCTGGAGGAGTATTCACAGTCAATTTTGAACACAAACAGGAAAATTAATTTGATAAGTTCAAGCACAGAAAAATCAATAAATACAAGGCATATTTATGATAGTGCACAAACCATTGATTTCATTAATAAAAATGACATACAAGTATGCACAGATCTTGGTTCAGGTGCAGGTCTTCCTAGTATAGTTTTAGGTATTTTGATGAAACCCAAAAAGCAAGGTTTTAGGCTAATTTTTTATGAAAAGAGTTACCACAAAAGTAACTTTCTTAAAGAGATGGCAAAAAAATTTAAATTAGAAGCAAAAATTTATCAAAAAAATATATTTGAAGAAAAAAATTTAGTAACCGATGTAATAATCTGTCGAGCATTCAAACCTTTACCGATTGTTTTTGAAATAGCGACAACAAATTTTAAAAATTTTAAATACATAGTTATGTATCTAGGAAAGAGTGGAAAAAAAATTTTAAAAGATGTCTCAACAAAATGGAAATTTGACATAGAAGAAATGAAAAGTCTAACAAGTGATCTGTCGTCAGTAGTAAGAATTTCAAATTTAAAAAAAAAATATGGGTAAAAAAATTATTTCAGTCATAAATCAGAAGGGTGGAGTGGGTAAGACTACCACAGTTATCAATCTTGCTGCCGGGTTAGCGATGAAAGGAAAAAAAATTCTTGTCATTGATCTTGACCCACAAGGTAATGCTACAACAGGCCTTGGATTATCTAACACAACAAGTTCTGACCAAACAATTTATAATGTTCTGAATGGAAATAAAAAAATTTCAGAGGTAATCCAGTCCACGAGACTAGAAAATTTAGATTTGATATCATCAAATGTTGATTTGTCTGGATTAGAAGTAGAGACAGCAGATGATAGTCGGAGAGCCTTTAAATTAAAAGATGAATTAACATTGATTTTAAACAATTCTGAGCCGACTTATGACTATATCATAATTGACTGCCCACCATCCTTAAGCCTTCTAACAATCATGGCTTTGGTAGCTTCCAATGCTCTAGTGGTACCACTTCAGACAGAATTTTTTGCTTTAGAGGGACTTACACAACTTATGAAAACAATTGAGAGGATAAAGTCGAACCTAAATCCATCTTTGGTGATAAGAGGAATACTTCTGACCATGTATGATAAGAGAAATAAATTATCAGGGGAGGTTGAAATAGAGGCAAGGAATTATTTTAAGGATAAAGTTTACAGCACAGCAGTACCTAGAAATGTCAGATTATCAGAAGCACCCTCACACGGTGTCCCAGTTCTAATCTATGATAAAAGTTGTCCAGGTAGTAGAGCATATTTTAGTTTTACAGAAGAATTTTTAAATCAAGATAAACCAGTGGAGAGTGCAGCATGATCAATCCATTTAAATCAAAAAAGGGACTAGGGAGAGGATTATCTTCTTTGATAGGCGACAGTGAAAAAATTGATGATAAAAAAAGTGTCTCAATTAGTTCGTTAGTTAGAAATAAATATCAGCCAAGAAAAAAATTTGATGAAGCGAGTTTAGAGGAACTAACTAACTCTATAAGAGAGAGAGGTATAATTCAACCAATCATAGCTAGGCCATTGACTGATGAAGATGATAAACTAGAAATAATTGCCGGAGAAAGAAGATGGCAGGCAGCACAACATGCAGGACTTCATGAGGTGCCCGTAGTTGTAATTAATGTAGATAATCTTAAATCTTTAGAATTTGCTATTGTTGAAAATGTTCAAAGAAAAGATTTGAATGCAATTGAAGAGGCTGAGGGTTACAAACGATTGATTGAAGAATTTAATTATGACCAGGATAAGGTATCAAAATTTATTGGTAAAAGTAGAGCACATATATCGAATTGTTTGAGGCTCCTATCTCTTCCACAAGAAATAATAGAATTAATAATTGAGGAGAAATTGTCTCAAGGACATGCAAAAATCTTAGTTGGACTAGATAACGCAATTCTTATAGCAAAGAAAATAATTTCAAAAAAATTGTCAGTTAGGCAAGCAGAAAGTTTAGTTCGTATGTTGAAATCTAGTTCCAATAGTTCAATTAAGAAAAAAGATCCAAACATCTTAACTCTTGAAGAGGAGTTAACAGATAAAATTGGAATGAGAGTGTTTGTTAAGAATAAAAGAAATAACTCCGGGACTATTAGTCTAGAGTATAAGGGAGCTGACCAACTTGATAGGCTAGTAGAGATTATTAAACAAAATTATTAGTAATTACTGATAAAATTTGAGACTAAAAGCATTGATCTTGCTGTATTTTTCTTAACTAAAGCTTCCAAATCATTGATCTTAATTATTATATCTTTTACCTCATTAGTTGACCATGACTGAGTTTGTTTTTTTATTATTTCTTTTTCTTTCCAAAATATAGGAGGTTTAATTGTAGATATTATCCGATCAATATTTTTATTATTATCAACTTCATTTCTTATTTTTAAAAGTCTTTTTGATTTATTTAATATTGTTCTTATTATTAAGATGCAATCATCTGCTGAGTAATTATTTTCATTAAGAATATTAGACACCTTTTTTGAATTTTTTGCTAAATAATTATCTGATAACTCGAATACACTGTAGTTTTCTGCTAGATTAGAAAGTTTTAATACATCCTCAATACTTATTTTTTTTTTAGTAATAGATAAGTTTTTTAATTTAGATAGTTCATTTTTTAAATTAATTCTGTCACCATTCGATCTTTCAATAAGTATGTTTTTCATTTCTTGAGAAAGGCTTAATTTATAATCTTTTAAAAAATTATTAATTATAAAATTTAATGCTCTAGAATCGTCTTCATAAACTGGTGTACAAATTACATTTTTTTCTTTTTCAAATAAATTTCTTAATTTTGATTTCTTTTCTAAGTTTGAAGATTTAATTATTATTTTTGTTGCAATTTCTTTTCTGTTTAAAACTTCATCAATAATAGTAGTTAATCTATCCGTACCTCTTGAAATAATAATTAATTTTTCAGTCTCAAAAAGTGATTTATTAAGTAAATTTGATATAAATTCGTCTTTATTTGATAATATATCTTGTTCGTCATATGTTAAAATCTCATCTTTGTATTTGTTTTTATAATAATTATTAATTATATCTTGTTTAATTCCCTCATTATTTCCATATATCAAATGTATATTTAAATTTAAGGAAATTATTTTTTCTAATTCGAAAAATTTAATTATCATCTAAATTTACAATTGATGAAATGATAGTATCCCCTACATTCTCTGAAAGATTTTGTAATATTATATTTTCTGTTTGCTCTAATTTAAATGGATCAGAGTCATTGTTATAAATATTTTTCTTTTCAATTTCATTATTAAGTAAAATATTATTGTCATTCAATATTCTATACTCAACTGAAATGCTTATCTCAAATTTTACAGGGTCTCCTTTAGAGTCTTTTGATACAATTTCTTTATTTTTTGTTGAATCTATATATATATTGTAACTCTTTTTTTTATTATCTTTATTATTCTTTATAAATTTAAGTTTGTTTTGAATAGTTCTATTTATATCTTTATCACCAAATAAAGAAATTTCTCTAATCTCAAAACCATAATTTTTCCCTAGAAAAATTGGTTTATAAGAACAGGATGTAATTCCAAATAGTAGAAAAAGAATTATAGTTTTGAATAAAATTTTATTCATTTATTAGTAAATTAATTAATCTGTTCTTTACAAAAATTATTTTATTAATAGACTTACCTTTTAAATACTTGCTCGACAATTTATTTAATCTAATCTTGTCCATAAGCATATCTTGTTCTATATCTCTACTTTCATTTAAAATCGCTCTTTTTTTACCGTTGATTTGAATAACATAATCAATTTTATCATCCTTAATAAGAGTTTTGTCTGCTTTCGGCCATTTAATCTCTGTTATTGACTTTAAATCCTCCAAACACTCAGCTGCAAAATGAGGTATGGCTGGTGAAAACAGAATTAAAATCTTTTTATAATTTTTTTTAATAATTTTACCGTCTATTTTTTTCTCAATTATTTTATTAATAAAATTATATGTTTCATAAATATTAGCTATAATAACATTATAATTAAAATCTTCTAAATTATTAGTTATTTTATTTATCATTTGATTAGTAAATTTTTCTAAACTTTCACTTTCCTCATTTTCACTAAATTCATTTTCAATTTTTTCTTTAACTTTATTATGTAGTATCCATAGTTTTTGTAAAAACTTATATGAAGCCATCATTCCTTGATCTGACCACTGCACATCTTTTTCTGGAGGGCTATCTGATAATATAAAAAGCCTCACTGCATCAGCTCCATAATTTTTAATTATATTTTCAGGATCAATAACATTTTTTTTTGATTTTGACATTGATTCAGAAGGGCCGACTTTAACTAAATGTTTTGGGTCACCCTTTTTAAAAAATTGATTTCCTATTAATTCTATTTCATCTGGACTTAACCAATTATTATTTTGATCTTTATATGTTTCATGACAAACCATACCTTGAGTGAATAAACCTTCAAAAGGCTCATTAAATTTAAAATTCTTGTTTTTATATCCTAAAGCTTTCATAAAAAATCTAGAATATAATAAGTGAAGAATAGCGTGCTCAACTCCACCAATATATTGGTCAACAGGCATCCAATAATCGATTTCTTCTTGTTTAAAGCCATATTCTGAGTTATCTGATGAGCAAAATCTAAGATAATACCAAGATGAACAAACAAAAGTGTCCAACGTGTCAGTTTCTCTTGTATACTTCTTTCCATCAATAATAATATTCTTCCAATCTAATTTTGAGTCTAATGGGTTACCTTTTGAATTTAAATTTATATTTTCTGGAAGTCTTACAGGTAAATTCTCTTTTGGAATTGTTCTTACATTTCCATCTTCATCATAAGCCATAGGTATAGGGCATCCCCAATATCTTTGTCTGGATACTCCCCAATCCTTTAATCTAAAATTAATTTGTCTTTGACCTATTTTTTTTTCTTCTAAAACATCAATTGTTTTAAGAACTGACTCTTCTGGAACTTTAAGCTTATTAAGAAATTCCGAGTTTATTAAAACTCCAGGACCTGAATATGCTTCATCTTTAACTTCAAAATTTTCATTTTCTTCTACCGGTCTAACTACGGTTTTAATATCTAGATCATATTTTTTTGCAAAGTCGAAATCTCTTTGGTCGTGAGCAGGACACCCAAAAACTGCACCAAAACCGTAATCCATTAAGACAAAATTAGCAAAGAAAACAGGCACCTTTTGGCTTGGATTTAGCGGATTTATTGCTTCAAGGTTTGTTTTAAAACCAATTTTTTCTCCAATTGCTATTGCTTCTTCAGTAGTTCCTGTTTTTGAACACTCTGACTTAAACTCTTGAAATTTTTTATCCTTTAAAAAATATTTAGAAATTTTGTGATCAACAGATAGAGCCAAAAATGAAAATCCAAATAAAGTATCTGGTCTTGTTGTAAAACATTTTATTTCATTTACTGGCAGATCCCCTTCTGTTTTAAAAGCAATTTCACACCCAAAAGATTTTCCAATCCAATTCTTTTGCATTACTTTAACTTTGTTAGGCCACTTTTTTAAATCATCTAAACCATCAAGTAATTCTTGCGAGAATTTTGAAATATTAAAAAACCATTGATTTAACTTCTTACGTTCAACAACTGCTCCAGATCTCCATCCTTTACCATCAATAACTTGTTCGTTCGCAAGCACTGTTTGATCCACAGGATCCCAGTTAACATAATTTTCTTTTCTATATACTAATCCTTTTTCATAAAGCTCTAAAAAAAATATTTGTTGATGTTTGTAATATTCTTCAGAACATGTTGAAATTTCTCTTTCCCAATCAATAGAAAGACCAAGCTTTTTTAATTGATCTTTCATTGTTGAAATATTTTTATTAGTCCATTCTTTAGGATCTAAATTATTTTCTCTTGCAGCATTTTCTGCTGGCATACCAAATGCATCCCAACCCATTGGATGCATTACATTAAAACCTTGCAAAGATTTATAACGTGATAAAACATCACCTATTGTATAGTTTCTTACATGACCCATATGTATTTTTCCAGATGGATATGGAAACATTTCTAGACAATAAAATTTTTCTTTGGTGTAATCTATTTTAGATCGAAAAACCCCAGATTTCTGCCATTTTTCTTGCCACTTTTCTTCGACAGTTTTAAAATTATATCTTTCCATTAGATTAAATTATAACTTATTTTTTAGTTATTTTGTTGTATCGACTGACCCACCTTTATAAGGCTTGAAATTTTTATCTTTGTTTTGTTTCTTATAAATTGTTGCTTTAGATAAAATCTGTTTTTTTAGTTCAGCTGATAACGGGCCTGTTTTTTGAGATACTTTGCAACTAGCTACTTGATTACATTTTTTATAAAAAACTTTTATATCTAATGCATCAGCTCGTACTTCATTAGTTAAGAAACGAATAGATATTTTGACAGATTCATCAAGATTATTTCCGTCCGAATACCAGTCAGTTATAATTATTCCTCCACTATAATTTACAGAGGACAAGGGCATAAAATCTAATGTATCGAGTGACGCTCTCCATAATTCATTAGCACTTGCAAACATGAAATCACCACCTTTTCCACTCTTTCCTAAATTATCTAGCCTGAAACCTCTTCCTTCCTCAAGATTTTTTTTCACTCTTTCTTTTGGATCAGGTGATATTTCTCTGGCATCACCTCCTGGTAAGTTTTCAATTGTTTTACAAGAAGTCAGCGCAAATACTGCGATAAAAATAATATGTACGATTTGTATATTCAAAAAATTTGGCATATAACTTCTAAAAACTAAGTAATAGATGAAAATTGACTATAAATGAAAAAAATTTTTTGAAAATGGCAAAAATGTCAGTTAATTCAACATTTATAGTGATGTAAAAATACAACACTATTATAAAAAAAACCAGCTAAAATAACAATATTTGAGAAATACATATAAAAATTGATAGTAATTCTTTGTTTAATATTAAACAATTAACGAAAGGTAATAATATGAACAATCTAAAGAAAATAGGATTGACAGCATTAGGTACTGCAATGGTAGCAACGTCAGCAAACGCTGCGGAACTATCTGTATCTGGTGGTACTTCAATCTTTTTTGGTGGAGAAGATAACAGTGACGCTGGTAACGGTTGGTCTATGACTGACCAAATCGATTTCAACGCTAGCGGTGAAATGGATAACGGTATGACTTTATCTTTGTACCTACAATTAGACGGTAGCACTGCACCATTTGATGATAGAAAAGTAACAATTGGTATGGGTGATATGGGAACATTAACATTCTCTGGTCACGGTTCTTCAGGACCAGTTGGTGCTTGGGATGACTTAAACCCAAGTGCAAACGAAGAGTCATGGGGTACTTCAATCGGTGGAACAGTCGATGGTCCAACTAACGCTACAATTGGTAATAACTCTTTCATTTACGACTTTACTGTAAGTGATGGAATTGCTTTAAAAGCTGCGTATAAACCTTCAGGAGCGACAGGTGTACTAAAAAGTTCTACAGAATTTGGTGTTCAGTATACAGGTATGGAAGGCTTAACTGTTTCAGCCGCAATGGGTGAAAACAATGATGCTGCAGCACAAATAGACTTAAGTGTATTGAATCTTAAATACGCAATGGGTCCAATTACTGTTGGTTATCAAACAAACGAATCTGACTCAGGTGCAGCTAATGCAGACGAAGACTTTACAGCATATGGTATTTCTTATGCAGTAAATGATGATGTTTCTATATCTTACGGCGCATCTTCAATTGATTATGAATCAACGAGTAAAGAAGATCAAGATTCATCTGCAGTAAGTATTTCATTTACAGCAGGTGGTGTAGCAATGTCAGCATCGCACCAGACTACAGATAATGTAGCTGGAACTTCTACAGCTGATAATACATCATACGAAGTAAATTTCTCTTTAGCATTCTAATTAAAGAGGTAGATTTATTTATAAAAAGGCCCCTTCAAAGGGGCCTTTTTTTTATGCTTTTAAAATAAGAAATTCCTGCAAATCCTTTAGATTTAGTAAGATTAATTAATTTTACATTTTTTTTTGAAACACCACCCAAAGCGATTATTTTCTTATTTGTTAGTTTAGACACCAAATTATACTTATTGATGCCTAAAAAATTTGTATTTTTTTTGAATATTGAAGATAAAAAGATTTCACTAACATTTTGTCTCTCTTTTATCCTTATCTCTTTTAAATTATGAGCTGAACCTAATAGTATGAAATTTTTCTTATAAAGATAGTTTAAATGAGAAAATTTTTTATTGAAGGAAGGTATATATGCACCATCTAAATTTAGCTTAATCGATAATTTTACGTTATTTGCTAAAAAAAATTTAAGATTTTTTTTTCTACAATAGTTTTTAAGCAAAATTATATCATCAATTTTGAGATCATTTCTATAATTTCTGAAAATTATTGCGGTGTTTTTATCCTGATTATCAATGTTACTTTTAATAAATCGTTCTATAAAGTAGTATTTTTTAAGAAATTTTTTATGCATATTACTGTTCAAAATCTATTATCTATTCAATCATCAATCAAATCCAAATTATTAGATTTGAATGCAAAAGGTAGGATACCAAAAATAATTGCAGTATCTAAAACTTTTAAAATTGATCATATTTTACCATTAGTTGAGTATGGCCATTTAGACTATGGTGAAAATAAAGTTCAAGAAGCAGTAGAAAAATGGACAGATGTTAAAAATCAGAATGATAAAATAAAATTACACTTAATTGGAAAATTACAAACGAACAAAGTTAAATATGCTGTAAAAATATTTGACTATATTCATTCATTAGATAGTGAAAAACTAGCTAAAAAAATTGCAGATGAGCAACAAAAACAAGATATTAAACCTAAAATTTTTATTCAAATAAACCTTGGAAAAGAAAGTCAAAAATCTGGCATTATGAAAGAGAATTTAGTTGAATTTTATAATTTTTCTAAAAGTTTAGGTTTGGATATAATTGGTACAATGTGTATCCCACCTTATGATGAGGATAGTTCAATTTATTTTACTCAAATGAATGAGCTAAATAAAAAAATAAATTTAGATGAAATAAGCATGGGTATGTCCTCAGATTACCTAAATGCAATTGAATTTAAATCAACATTTTTAAGAATTGGATCTAAAATATTTGGTCAAAGAAGTTAGATTAACTTAATCTTTGTATTCTTATTGATTAGTTTTATCAAAATTAAAAAGTCTTTTTTTTTAAGTGCTATACACCCTAAAGTTGGTTGATATTTTTTTGTTAAATGAATGAAAATTGCACTTCCTCTTCCAACTTTTGGCTTTTTTGTATTGTAATTTATTGGAATAATAAAATCATATTTATAATCTCTTCTAAATAATTTTTCGTGTTTAATATTTTTATTAACTTTTATTAACTTATTATAATTTTTTTTATTATTAATATCATTACACCATCCCATATTTCTTTTAATAGGGATACATTTTAATTTTGTTAATGGTCTCGGGTGTCTATCATTTCTATAGTATAAATTACTAAGTGAATATGTTCCAATCGGAGTTTTTTTATCCCCTTCAATCTTGTGTTTTACTAATCCATTTTGACCAATCGTGCATTTAAAAATAAATTCGTCAAAAAGAAGTGTTGCTTTATTTTTTAAAATAATTGTCATATTATTTATTATATATGAATAATCAAAACTTGGTTATATATGATTTGAAAATTTTATATGAAATATTATATGAAATAAATAGTATCATGAATTTTAAATTAATCAGTGTAGATAAAATATCTGATCTGAATTCAAGAGAACAGAATGATTATTTACTAATATCAAATAAAAAAATAAAAAATATTGAAAACCAAATAACATTAAATAATTTTCCGATTGATATAATTAAATTAATTGAAAGTATTAACGTTAAATTCTTAAAAAAAAGATATAGCCAACAATCTGATATAGATATAGGAGACTATAAGCTAAATCTAAACTCTAGAAAAATTTTTAATGGAGCAAAAAGCCTTAATTTGACCGAAAGAGAGGCGAATATAATAATCTACCTTAATAATTCAAAGAAACCTGTCAATATTACTAAACTGCAAACAGAAGTTTGGGGTCATAATTTAAAATTAGAAACTCATACTGTGGAAACGCACATTTATAGATTAAGATCAAAAATTAGTAAAAATTTTAAGGACCATAATTTTATTATAAGTACCAAGCAGGGATACTTGATATTAAAAAAGTGAAACCATCTTTAATTGAAATTAAAATATCCAATGCATTTAAAAATCATAATAATAACAAGTTTTCAGAAGCAGAAAAACTCTATGAGGAAGCTTTAAAAATAGATCCTAATCATATTACTTGTCTTAATTATTTTGGGGTTATGTTGGCTCAGACTAATAGAACAGACAGAGCTGAGCAATTGTTTTTGAAAGCAAATAGGATTCAACCAAATAATCCATTTGTTAACAACAATTTAGGCAACATTTACTATGAGATTGGAGATTATAATAAAGCAATACCATATTATGAAGCTGCAATTTCATTTAAATCAGACTTCATAGATCCAAATTTAAATCTTGGAATTATATTTATAAATCAAGAAAAATTAGAGAAAGCTTTAGATTATCTAAAAAAAGTAATTCAAATTCAACCAACTAATATCAGGTCTTATGCAATTATTGCAACTATATATAAAAAGCAAAGAAATTTTAAAAGTGCTTTAGATAGTTACCAAAAAATTTTTGAAATAGATCCTGAAAATTTGTTAGCCACTACAGGTGTTGTAGATCTTTTCAGTACATCACTTATTAAAAACCTAAACAAAAATAACAGTGATGAGTTAATAAAAATCTTTACATTTTTATACAAAAAAAATTCTATAAATCACAATCTTTTATTTAGTAATGTAAAAAAAGTACTTTTTTTTGATGAAGACTATGAAGAAATGGAAAATTTTCTAAAAGATGATTTATTACTCCTCAGTAAACATCTTGTGATCTCAATCTTAAAAAAAGAACTTTTTCATTTGGTTTTACAAAAATCGTTAATTAGAGATAAATTTTTAGAAGAATTCTTAAATATAGTCAGAAAAGAATTCCTATCCTTACTTAAAAAAAAAGAATTTAATTACATAAAGGAACATATTAATTTTATTTTATCACTTGCAGCACAATCCTTTTTAAATGAATATATATTTTTTCAATCCAAAGAAGAAATAAGTTTTATTGGAATTTTAAAGAATAAAATTGAAAAAAGTAAAGATATTAATGAATCTGAAATTGCAATTTTTGCTTGCTACTTACCTTTAAATCAATCTAAAATTCTAATTAAAAAGCTTTACAACTATACATCTTCTAATGACTTATTTAATGATATTATAAAAATACAAATTAAAGATATTTTAGAAGAAAAAAAACTTAAAAAGACAATTAGCTCAACTGAAATAACTGATGAGGTGTCAAAAAAAGTTAGAGATCAGTATGAAGAAAATCCATATCCAAGATGGAAATATATAAATAAAATTACTCCAACCAATTTTTTAACTAATTTAAATAATGATATTAGACCAAATCAAATTTTTTTGGATAAAAAACTAACTACAAATAATATACTTATTGCTGGATGTGGTACCGGTCAACAACTTGCTACACATACTTTCTATAACGACTCTAATATCCTTGCAGTTGATCTTAGTTTGTCAAGTTTGGCGTTAGCAAAACGAAAAATGAATGAATTAAGTAGTAAAAATATTGAATTTCTTCATTCAGATCTTTTAAATTTAAAAAAAATAAAAAAAAGGTTTGATGTAATTGAATGTGTTGGTGTACTCCATCACATGGATGATCCTGAGTCTGGGCTTGCTGTATTACTAGATATTTTAGAACCCCAAGGTTATTTAAAACTTGGTTTATATAGTGATTTAGCACGAAAACATATTGTTGAAACTAGAAACTTTATAAAGAAGTATAATTTTAAAAACTCTATTAATGACATTAGAAATTGTAGAGAACTCATTAAAAATAAAACTGATCATAACTTTTTAGTAAAACTCACAAATAATTATGATTTTTATACGAGTTCAAGTTTCAGAGATCTAGTCTTACATGTCAAAGAACATCGTTTTACATTACCTAAAATTTCAAAACTTTTACAAAAATATAATCTACAGTTTTTGGGTTTCACTAATGCATCAATTAAAAAAGATTACTCAATATTGTACAAGGATGACAAAAAGCATATTTCGCTTAAAAATTGGCATGAGTTTGAGACAAAGCACCCAGACATATTTCAAGGTATGTATCAGTTTTGGGTTAAAAAGAGTTTAAAATGAAATCTAAAAAAAATTTTATTGCAAAAGATTTATATTCAAAAAAATATAAGCCTAGAATCGTAAAACCTAGAAAGGGTAAAGGTAGTTTTAAAAGGAAGAAATAATAAATTGTTGTTTATATCCTCTAAAGTCTAGCCCCAATTTGTTGGATTACTTTGGAAGACATTTCAGTCCCTTTATCTAAACTTTCTTTTAATGACATGTTATTTACATGTCCGTGTAAAAAACCTGCTGCAAAAAGATCTCCTGCGCCAGTTAAATCAACAATGTTAAGTCCTTTTTTAATACCACATTCTAAAACCTCTTCTCCATTAATAGCAACCGCACCTTTTTCACCTCTTGTTAAAACAATTATTTTTTTTAGAGATTTTGAGAAACTAATTACTTCATCGAAAGATTTAGCATCAATCAAAGACATTATTTCTTGTTCATTTGCAAAGGTTATATCTAATTTATTTTTAACCAAATCTAAAAAATGAGGCTTATGTCTATCAACACAAAACTGGTCCGACAGTGACATCGCAACATTTTTTGCATTCTGAATTGCTTTTTCAAAAGCTTTTTTAGGTTCCCCTTCGTCCCAGAGGTAACCTTCTAGGAGAATTATTTCGCTTTGTTTAATAGCATCTTTACTTACATCATTTTCATTTATTTTCCCTGCTATTCCTAAGAAAGTACACATCGTTCTTTCAGAGTCTGGAGTAACAAGTATTAAACAAGTTCCAGTAGGAAGTTCTTCTTTTTTTTTAGAGTAAAAATATTTAACATTTTCTTGTTTTAAACCTTCTTCATATTTACTTCCAAGATCATCATCATTTACTTTTCCAATAAAACCAACATCATTTCCAAGTTGGGATAAACCAACAATTGAATTAGCGACCGATCCTCCTGAAACTGTTTTTTCAATTTTAAGATTTGCTAATAATTCTTTAAATTCTTTATCATCGAAAATTAATTTCATCGTACTTTTTGTTAAATTGTTTTTAGTAATAAAATCGTCCTCTACTTTACAAATTACATCTACAATTGCGTTCCCAATTCCTAATATTTTCATAATTTATGCTTTCTTAGTTATAAGTGGTTTTTTTCTCTTAGGATAACAAGTCGAGCAGATTTTACAAGATAATCCATAGCAATCTCTTGCTTTACAGTGCTCTCTTCCATAATAAATTATTTGAAGATGTAACTTATTCCAATGTTTCTTTGGAAAAAGTTTTTTAAGATCTTCTTCCGTTTGAATCACACTTTTTCCATTTGTTAAGCCCCATCTTTGTGCAAGCCTATGTATATGAGTATCCACTGGAAAGGCTGGGTGTCCAAAGGCTTGGGACATCACTACACTTGCTGTCTTGTGTCCTACTCCAGGCAGTTCCTCTAACTGTTCAAAAGTTTTTGGAACTTTACCATTATATTTTTCAACCAAAGTTTTTGATAAATTATAAACACTTTTTGCTTTAATTCTGAATATACCAATACTTTTAATTAGTTTTTCAATTCTTTTTCTTCCTAATACTACAAAATGTTCAGGTTTATAATATTTATCATAAATATTTTTAGTAACATTATTTACATTCTTATCCGTGCATTGGGCAGAAAGTAAAACTGAAATAAGAAGTGTAAAAGTATTTCTATGCTTTAATGGTACAGATATTTTTGGATAATATTTGTTCAAAAGTTTTTGAATATTTTTAACTTTTTGAATTTTATTCATAGAAATTGATTTCTATATCTGGTCCACGTTTCCAATTTTTCATATCTAAAGCATTAGGAAATATTTTCTCATCACCTAATATTTGAGGATTTTTTTCAAAACTCATCTCTATTATTTCTGGGTTACCATCCTTATCTAATTGAGAATAATTGTTGGGATGAATGTGAGTTATCTCTAATTTAAATTTTTTTATAAAGTTAGTCAAAACATCCATATTTCTTTGAATATTATGAAACTCTATCACAAGACCTACTATCCTTTCTTG
>CACMJX010000005.1 GCA_902614055.1 uncultured Pelagibacteraceae bacterium
TCTGCTTCACCAACTTCACTGAAATTATCATTTATATTTCCAACATTAATATTATTTATTTTTGACTTATCTATTAATAAAGGAGGTCTAGACTTTAAAATTCTCTCTCTAGCTTTTTCAGAAATTTCAGTGGTTAAGTCTAACAATGTTACTGGAACATTTGCATTACATAATTGAGCAGCTATTCCACTACCCATTGTGCCTGACCCTATAACTACTACTTTATTAATTTTCATAATGAGAATTAAAGCTTATAATGAAAATCTTATTCAAGAGCAACTTAAAGCCAGTAAATATTTTAATATTATTATTTAATTATTTTTGTAATTGATGGAATTATTGCCACTGCAAGAGCAATTTTGAATATTTCACTTGGTAGAAAAGGATAAAGACCACCAGCTAAAGCCTTTTCATAACCGATAACTGAGCCCAAATAACCCACCCCAAAAATAAAAATAATAGAAGTTGCTATCAAAAGAGAAAGTAAACTTTTAATATAAGAGTCGTTAAAATTTCTTTCTGCTAAATAGCCTACAACGCCAGCAGCAATAGTCATTCCATAAAGATAGCCAGCCGTTGGACCTGTTAAATAAAGTAATCCACCGCCTTTTGCAAAAACTGGAAGTCCAATAGCTCCTTCAAAGAGATATAATAAAAGTGTAAAAAACGCTAACTTTGAACCAAATGTCATTCCAATTATGAAAACTGCAAAAGTTTGCATCGTCATTGGAACTGGCCAAAATGGAACTTGAACTTTTGATGAAAAAGCTAGGATAAGTGTGCCTATTAACATCAAAGAAATATTCTGAAAATAAATATTTATTCTAAAATCAGATAATAAATTTTTAATCAAAGTAGAATTATTTTTCATCCTAAAAGGTATTTAAACATACTTAAATGCAAATTTAAAATAATAAATATAAAACTTTAATTAATCTGGTCTTTTTGTAATTCTTTTAATGGTATGTGGCATCTGATAGAGTTTCCACTGTTAGTTATTTGCCATGGTGGTATCTCATTTTTACAAATATCACCTAATATTCTTGAACATCTCCCCTGAAAACTACACCCTTTTTGAGGTGGCTTTTCTTCTACGATATCTTCAGCAACTAATTTTGGTTTGATATCTGGATCTGGTTCTAACACCGCCCCTAATAAAACCTCTGTGTATGGGTGTGATGGAAATTGATAAACATCTTTTGATGGTCCCACTTCACACAATCTTCCTTGATAAAGAACAGCAACTCTATCACTTATAGCTCTTACGACAGCTAAATCATGTGAAACAAATATATATGTAGTCCCAAAATCTTCTTTAAGTTGTTGTAACAAATTTAATACGGCCGCCTGAACTGATACGTCTAACGCAGATGTTACCTCATCACATAATATTATATCTGGTTTAGCTGCAAAAGCTCTTGCAACCGCAACTCTCTGTTTTTCACCTCCAGATAATTGTCTAGGGTACCTAGACATATAAAATTCACCCAGTCTTACTTTTTGCAAAAGCTCTTTAATATTTTTTTTTAATTCTTCACCCTTTAAACCAAAATATAACTTTAATGGTTGTGCTATTATTTCTTCAACAGTATGGTTTGGGTTTAAAGACTCATCTGGATTTTGAAAAATTAATTGAATAATTCTTAAATCATTAGGATCTCTCTCTTTGAGGTCAGACGATAAGTTTCTTTTTTGATCAAATTTTATTACTCCACCTTTGGTTCTGAGTAACCCAGCAATAGATTTGAGAATTGTTGATTTTCCACTACCTGACTCTCCAACTAGAGCTATAGTTTCACCCTTCTTGATATTAATATTAATATCTTTAACAGTTGGGTTGTCGTCAGAAATTCTATTTAACACTTGATCTAAAAGATTTTGCTTAGCGTAACTTATTGAAACTTCTGAAATGTTTAATATTTCTTTATCCTGCAAACTCGTCTTAATTTTATTAACAGTTTGATTAACCTGACTGTCATTCATTAAACTCTTATGATTAAAACATCTAACACTAGTGTTTAATTCCTCTAAGTACTCAAGTTGAGGAGAGTTACTTTTACATTTTTCTTCTGAAAAATCGCACCTATCAAAGAAACTGCAGCCTCTATGCATTGTTCCAGGTTGAGGTTGGCTACCAGGCATTGATTGTGGAAGTCCTGCAAGTGATAATTTTGGTATAGATTTAAGCAAACCATATGTATACGGATGAATTGGTTTTTTAAGAATGTCTCGAGAGGGTCCCTCTAAAACTATTTCACCAGAGTACATTACAATAATACGGTCACTTACTTGAGCTATTGCTCCTAAGTCATGGCTTACATAAACCATTGATGTTCCTGTGTCTTTCGCAATGAAGTTAAGAAGTTCTAAAACGTGAGCTTGTGTTGTTACATCTAAGCCAGTTGTAGGCTCATCCAATAGTAGAAGGTCAGGGGTTCCCGCTAATGCCATAGCAACAGCAACTCTCTGTTGTTGTCCTCCTGAAAGTTCATGAGGATATCTTAGAGCAATTGTTTCAGGTGAGGGAAGTCTCACTTTATTTAACAATTCTGAAATTTTTTGTTCTCTTTCCTCCTCCTTTAAATCAGAATGCAACTGTAATGCTTCATCAATTTGATAACCTATTTTCAAATTTGGTGTTAAAGCCTGTCCAGCATTTTGTGGTATCATTGCAATTTTTCTACCTCTGATTTTTTCCAAATCTCTATTTTTCATTTTTAAAAGATTTGAGGAATTAAATTCACATTCTCCACCAATTGTATAGAGACCATGCTTAACATACCCCATCATTGCTAGTGCGAGAGTACTTTTTCCAGATCCAGATTCTCCAACAATACCAACGGTTTCACCTTTTTTAATGTTTGTACTTATGTTTCTTAGTATTAAAATCTCTTCACCTTTTTTACTCTTAAATCCAATGGATAAATTTTTTACTTTTTGAATTATTTCAGTCATTTTTAAACTGGAGCTTTTGTTGATCTATCTATACCTAATGCTTTAGCAAAAGCATCAGCTGTCAAATTGATGCCAATTATTAAACTGCTCAAACCAACTATTGGAGCTATCACCGACCAATAAGCAAAAGACATTAAACCTCTGGCGTTTGATATCATCAGTCCCCAATCTGGAGTTGGAGGACTAACACCAAAACCTAGGAATGACAAAGAACTAAAGCCAAGTAGCATCCATGACCATCTCATTGCACCTTCCACTAAAATTGCATCTCTTACATTTGGAATTATCTCATTCCATATTATTGAAAAATTACTGTGCCCTCTAGCTCTAGCAGATACAATAAAGTCTTTTGCAATAACATCATGGGTTGCAGCTCTTGCTACTCTTACAATTCCCTTACCATAAAAGAAACCCAAGGCAGGTATTAATACTTCGGTTGATGTACCTAACAGAGATACAATTAACAACATTGCCAATATCCACGGAATAGATAAAAATGCATCAACTATTCTCATCACTATATCGTCAGTTTTCCCACCAACTAGTCCACAAAAAATTCCTAATAGACCACCCCAAAGTAGTGCTATCAAAGATCCAAAGAAAGTAATTGTTAAAGCTGTTCTTCCACCTAAAATTGTTCTTGTAAAAACGTCCCTTCCAAGATCATCAGTTCCAAACCAATATTCAGCAGAAGGAGCCTGTAGCATTAAAGTTGGGTTTATCGCTTTAAAGTCATATGGCGCAATGTAAGGGCTAATAAATGCAAGAATTACGTGGAAAATCAATATACTTAAACCAATAAATCCTGACGGTCTTGAGGCCATTGTAATTATTATCTCAGAGACTTTTGCGAAATTACTTTTTTTTTCTTCCTGATAAATATTATCCAATTTCATATTATTTTCTAATCTGTAACGTCTTTAATCTTGGATTAAGCATCAGTGTCATCAGATCTGCTAATAGATTTATACTAACATATATAGATGCAAGAATTATTGCTAAAGCTTGAACAGTAGGCAAATCTCTATTCGAAATAGACTCGATAACTAACCTTCCAAGACCAGGGTAATTGAATACAACCTCAGTTACAACCACGCCACCTAATAACCATGCAATTGTTAAAGCTACAACATTAATAGCCGGTAACAACGCATTTGGTAAAACATGTTTAAAAACCATTTTCCAATATGGAACGCCTTTTAAAATTGCCATTTGAACATATTCACTTGCCATAACTTGAATTACACTTGATCTTACCATCCTTGCCATGTGAGCTGTCATAATCATTGCAATAGCGATTACTGGTAAAATAATATTTGGTAATAGTTCAAAGAATGAAACATCAGTTGGAACAATAACAATCCCTGGTAACCACTCTAACCATATTGCAATTATTAAAATTAATAAAGTAGCACTAATAAACTCTGGAATAGTCATAGCAAAAATAGTTACTGTTGAAATTGCAACGTCAGGTAATTTGTCTCTCCAAAGAGCAGTAACAATTCCTAATATCAAAGCAATCGGTATACCAATAAAAATGGCAGCTGATGCTAGAACTAATGAATTTTTAATTCGTGGTCCTAGAACCTCTTTAATTGGCATTTCTCCGCTTAAAGAATAACCAAAGTCTCCTTGAATAGCATTTACGGCCCAAGATACATATCTCTCATATGCAGGAACGTTCAAACCTAATCTTCTATAACAAGCTTCTAATTGCTCCCCGAATGCTTGTCTCTCAAGATATGTTGTACACGCGTCACCAGGTAAAATCTCAGTTCCAACAAAAGTGATTAAAGATACTATAAATAAAGTTATTAAGCCTAATAGGATTCTTTTTATAATTAAAAAAAGCATAAGAATACTTAAATTTTAAATTATTTATTTAGAAATTAAAGAGGTTTTACAGGCCTACTTAAAGGCCTGTAAAACAAAAATTATTAGTCAACACTTACTGTGTGCCATCTTATCGAAAAATACTCAACTTCGTCGAGATTTTTCACTTTAGAAGATGTGACAACCAATCTAGATACATGGTAAGGAATCATAGTTCCAGACTCTTCCCATAGTGTTTTTTGAGCATTGATATATGCTGCTTTTCTTTTACTGAAATTTAACTCACCTCTAGCATCAGCTAAATTCTTGTCAAAAGAAGCACTTTTGTAGAAAGACTCATTCCATTTTGCTTCACTATGATAAGCTTCGTGCAAAATACTGTCTGCAGGTCTCTCATTCCAACGTGTCATTGCTACTGGCTTTTTCATCCAAGTTTCATTCCAATAACTTTTTGAAGGTGTCATTTGAATATCCGCTCTTATGTTAGCTTTAGCAAATTGTTGTTGTAATACTTCAGCAATAGTTGGCCATGTTGGTTCTTTTGTAGATACGTGAATTGTGAACTCAATACCATCTGGATAACCTGCCTCTGCAAGTAATTTTTTAGCAGTAGCATGTTGTGGCGGGCACTTCTTTTTCATTCTGTATTGATCCGAAGGTGCAACTGGAGTATCACAAGATACTGTTGCTGCTCCTGCCATAACAAGATCAACTAATTCTTGTCTATCTACAGCTATTCTAACAGCCTTTCTTACTCTTGGATCATCAAATGGTGCAACATCCGTTCTCATTACCATACCTCTCCAATTTCCTGTAGGTATCACCGATACATTGAACTTTGAATTACCATCAAATATTTTTTTCTGATTGAATGGAACATATCTATTCATATCAATCTGTCCAGTAAGTAGAGCTTGAATTCTAGCTTGACCATCTGGAATAGCTATTACGTGAACTTCAGAAAGTTTAGGTGCTCCTTCCCAATAATCTGGGTTTGCTTTAAGAATTGTTGTTCCTTCAGCATCAAACTTTTCTACTATAAAAGGTCCAGTTCCAATACCTGTTTTTCCAATAGTATCACCTGATCCATTAGGTATCATTCTTAGTCTATAATCAGTTAGTAAAAGTGGAAAATCTGCAAAAGATGTATTCAACTTCATTTTAACTGTGTGTGAGTCTATAACCTCTATGTCTGTTACTGCACTCATACTTTTCTTTGCAGGCGAACCAATTTCAGGATCTTTAACTCTCATCAAAGAATATTTTACATCCTCTGCGTCAAAATCAGATCCGTCATGGAATTTAACACCTTTTCTTAAGTTAAAAGTCCATTCTGTAGCATCTGCATTTCCTGACCAGTCAGTTGCAAGCTCAGGAGATGTTACCCCTTTAAGATCTTTTCTTACAAGACGGTTCTGTGTCATTATTACTACCTGAAACAGTCGTCCCTTAGTAATTGCGTCTAAATTTGTATCTTTTCCAAAACCAACATCATGAGATAATTTAAAAACACCGCTTGATGCATTGGCAAAAGAAAATGTTACAAACAGTGATACCAATGAAACTGATATCAATTTAAAAATGTTTTTCATAATTTCCTCTCTTTAAAAAAATAAAAGGTAACAATTAGCATCTTATATAGCAACAGTGAAAATGGTTCTTTTTTAATTGTTTTATTGATGTATTTTGATTATTTAAAAAAAAAATAATGAAAGATTTAATCAATAAATACAGGTTTACTGTAAAGCCTGTTAACCTTGAAAATTCAAACTCTTTGGAGCTTGCAAGATCAATTCAAGTTCATCCATTAACTTACCAGGAGCTACCTTATGACCCAGAGTATTCTAATTATGCTGGAAGATTAACACTAGAGAAACTATCTAATGTAAGTCCTGAGGAAATGTATTGGAAAGGGAGGCAGGAGATAATATTTAGACATACTGGTGAACATCCATTTGAAATATCCGGCCCAGACTCACTTAAGTTATTACAAAAAATATTTCCAAGAGATGTATCAAAAATATCGAAAGGAAGATGCTCTTACCAATTCGCTTGCTATCACGATGGAGGAATGATTACTGACGGAGTTCTATTAAAACTTGAAGAGGATAAATATTGGTTTGCACAAGCAGATGGGGATCTTTTTTCTTGGTATAAAGCTCACTCTAAAAATATGAATGTTGAAATAAAAGATCCTGAGGTATGGGTAAGTCAAATTCAAGGCCCATTTTCAATGAAACTACTTGAAAATATAGCTGAAGATTTTTCAGAGAATGATTGGAAGTACTTTGATTGGAAAGAATTACAAATCTTAGATCAAAAAGTAATTGTAAGCCGAAGTGGTTTTACAAATGAGTTAGGTTGGGAAATTTATTTCAGACCCGAAAATGAAACTGAAAAAATTGGAGATTACATTCTCGAGGAAGGAAAAAAATTAGGTATGATTTTAGTTGCCACTCCAGGTTTTAGATGTAGAAGAATTGAGGCTGGTTTGCTTTCTGCAGGACAAGATTTTACAAAAAAAACAAATCCATTTTCAGTCGGTCTAGGGCGTTTTATAAATTTTGATAAAGAAGATTTTATTGGAAAAGAAGCTCTCATGAAATCAGATAAAAAATGTAAGACTTGGGGAATTAGAGTTGCAGAGGGAACTGCTATTAAAGGTGAAGATATTAAAATAAATGAAAAAAATATTGGTAAAATAACTTCTAGCACTTGGTCGCCATATCAAATTTGTGGAGTTGGTATTGTGCACCTCTATAATAATGAAAATGGTCCAGGAGATGTTGTTGATGTTAAATGCACTGATGGAAAAGTACATAAAGGAGAAATCTGTAAATTGCCAATGTATGATGCAAAAGGAGAAATAGTTAGAGGTCTAAATAGAAATATTCCTGAAGCGCCAAATCCTTGGCCTGGTATTAAAACCACAAATTAAAAAAATTTATTCAGTGAAGGCTAAAAAAAAAATAATAACAGTTGGAGGTGGTGGTTTCACTCATAATGAGGATGGTGATTTAGATCAATTTTGTTTAGATCAAATAGGTAAAAAAAACTGCTCTATAGGATTTTTGCCAACTGCTAGTAATGATGACGTAAAAAAAACTGAGCTATTCTATAAAAGATTTAAAAATACTAACTTTAAAGTTTCTCACTTCAACCTTGTCTCCAGTGTTAAGGGTTTTGAAAACTGGATTTCAAATTTAGATGCTATTTATATTGGTGGAGGAAATACTAAATTCATGCTCGACTTATGGAAAAGAAATAATTTAATTAATATTTTTAAAGAAGTTTATAACTCAGGAATAATTGTTTCTGGTGTAAGTGCTGGAGCTGCATGTTGGTTTGATTATTTTCTCACAGACTCAGATGGACCTGGCTTTAAACCGTTAAGTGGTGTTGGACTTATATCTGGAAGTTTTACTCCACATTATTCAGATGTAAAAAGAGCTTATAAATTCAGAGAAAATATAAATAATAAAATTTTACCAAGTGGTATAGCTGTAGATGATGGAGTTGCAGTACTTTTTATTGACGGAAAACCAACAGAGGTTTATTCTTCCAGAGAAAGTCATAATGCTTATTTTGTTGATCAAAATAAACAACTTAATTTAAAAGAATATATTAAAGTTAATAATGAGTGATAATATTTTACCAAGTCAAAAAATTTTTAGTATTAAAGACGCAAGGGAACTGTCACGTAAACGTCTACCTAAATTAGTTTTTGATTTTATTGATGGTGCATCTGGAGATGAAAAATTAGCAGAAATAAATAGCAGAGCTTTAGATCAAATTAGACTTGAACCTAAAGTATTAAGAAATGTTGAAAAAAGATCTCTCAAAAAAAAAGTATTGGGATATGAATTTGATTTTCCATTTGGTTTTGCTCCGATGGGAATGACAAATTTATCGTGGCCAGGAGCAGACTCAATGTTAGCAGCTGAAAGTGCTAGAAACAATATACCTACTTGTGTTTCTATGGCTTCTACAACAACTTTAGAAAAAATGTATGAACTTTCAGAAGGTCACTCATGGATGCAACTATATATTTTTCAAGACGAAAACTTTGTTATGGAGCTTTTAGATAGAGCTAAGAATACTGGATACGAGGTTGCAATATTAACTGTAGATGTTCCAGTACTCTCAAGACGAACTAGAGATGATAAAAATGGTTTCTCCTACCCTTTTAAAATAGGTCCAAAACAGTTTTTTGATTTTGCAACTCACCCTACTTGGTCTCTTTCTACTTTACTGAGTGGCATTCCTAAACCAATGAACTATGTAACATCAAAAAGCGGAGATGGTATTTTTAAAAGAAAAGAAAGTAGAGGCTCTACAGATTGGAATACTCTTAAAAGAGTGAGAGATAAATGGAAAGGTAAACTTATAATTAAAGGAGTAATGTCTCCTGACGATGCAGTAAAAATTAAGGAAGCTGGTGCTGATGCAATACAAGTTTCAAATCATGGAGGCAGACAATTAGATAGCGCTACGGCAGCAATAAATATGCTTCCAGTAATCAGAAAATCAGTAGGAAATGAATTTCCTTTAATCTTTGATAGTGGAATAAGAAGTGGAAGTGATATCGTGAGAGCGCTTGCATTTGGCGCGGATTATGCAATGATTGGTAGACCAGTAATGTACGCAATGGGAGCTGATGGAAGAAAAGGATTAAGGAGAATTGTGGAAATAATTAAAGAAGAGGCCAGCACGACACTCGGGTTAGTAGGATTAAATGATATTAATGATGTAACTTCTAATATAGTAATAGATAGTACTGTAAATAAGGTAGATTACTAAATGAGCGAAAATAAAATTAGAGGTGGAGCATTACTTGCAAGGGCTCTAAAAGACAAAGGAATTAGCAAAGTTTTCACTCTTTCGGGGGGTTTTTGTAATCCAGCAATTGAAGGTTTTGCTGAATGCCAAATTGAAGTAATAAACACTCCTCATGAGCAGATTGCAGGTCATTTAGCAGACGGCAATACAAGAATTACTCGTAAACCATCAGTATGTTTAGTTGGACCCGAAGGATTTACAAATGCAGTCCCTTCTATGATGGAAGCTTGGGGTGAGAGAAGTCCAATTATTTACGTTACAGGATCTAGTAGTCTTAAAAGACAAGGCTCAGGTGGTTTTAAAGAAATTGATGATGTTTCAATTGCAGCCCCCTTAACTAAATATAGCGCAAGTATTACAGATGGAACTCGAATAAGAGAATTTGTAGACAAAGCATATCATATTGCAACTAACGGATACCCAGGTGCTGTACATCTTAGTCTCCCTGTTGATATTATGTTTTCATCTTTTGCAGAGGAAGTTGGCTTAGAGGAAAGACCGTATTCTCAAAAAGCAAAACCTATATCTAAAGCGTGGCCAGATCCAAATTCACTCTCTGAAGTCTTAGAACTTGCTTGTAATTCAAAAAAACCAGTTATTATTGGTGGACACGGTGTTTGGTGGTCACATTCGGAAAAAAATCTTGAAGCAGCTGGTAATAATTTAAATATTCCAATTTTTAATGTTCCGTATCATCAAAAATTATTAGGAGAAGAGGCTAACGCTTACATGGGGTTAGCTGATATACATCAATATCCTCCTTCAGAATTTGCATTACACAATTCAGATCTAGTTCTTGTCGTTGGAGCACGATTAGATAATCAATTAAATTTTGGAAATCCACCTTTTATACCAGAGTCAACAAAATTAGTTTGTGTAAATGGTTCACATGAAGAATTAGAACTTAATAGAGCTGCAGATTTAAGTTTGCTAAGTGATCCTGGTGTTTTTTTAGATACATTATCAAACTTAAAAAAAAATAATAAATGGTCTTTAGATACAAAGTGGTTTCAAGAGAATAAAAAAAAGAAGAAAGAGTGGGTAGATAAATCTTTGAAAGAATTAGAAATTGAAGCTGAAGCATCTAAAAAAAATGGAGGAAAAATTCACCCTCTACAACTTTCATTGGATGTTCAAGATGCAATGAGTGAAAATGATTGGCTTGTTATCGATGGAGGAAATACTCATTTTTGGTCAGAAATTGCAATCAATATCGCAGGTGCCAAAGGGAAAAAATTAAAAGGAATATTGCATCCTGGAACTTTTAGTATGTTAGGAGTTGGAGTTTCATTCGCTCTATCTGCTAAAAATCATAATCCAGATTCAAATGTAGTTCTGATAAGTGGTGATGGTGCGTTTTTATCAGGAGGTATGTCTATTGAAAGTGTATTTTATGAGAAAAAACCTATTACTGTTGTAATTGATAATAACGGGGGTCTTGCTTCAATTGGTCAGCAACAAGAGAGGTTATTTAAAAGTGGAAAAAGTGTGGGAACTGACTTCCGCGATATACCATTTCACAAGATATTTGAGGGTTTTGGAGGACATGGAGAATTAGTTAATAAAAGAGAAGAGCTAGGTCCAGCACTTAAAAGAGCTATGGATAGTGGAAAACCTGCGTGCGTGAACGTTAAAGCTAAACCTGTATTAAGCCCAATAGTCTCTGCAGTTGCAAGTAAAAGAGAGAAATCATCAATAGAATAATTGTGGCAACTTTCTCTTCTCACTTATTGGATGCAACAAATGGCTCGCACGCTGCAAATGTTGATGTAATTATTTATCAAATTAATGAAAATGGAAAAAAAAAAGTTTTCTGCGAGACTAAATCTGATGAAGGTGGACGAATACTCCAAGAATTTGAATTAAGTAAAGACGACTGTAAGTGTGAGTATGAAATGGTTTGTAAAACCGGTAATTATTTTTCAGAAAAAAAAATAGTTTCAGAAATTAATATTAAATTTCAAATGGAAGATCAAAATAAAAAATATCATATTCCAATAATAATTTCTAGAAATAGCTACACAGTGTGGTGGTCTAAATAAAATGAATAAAGAAAATTTAATTAAGCAAAAAAATATAAAATTAAATATGTCTAGGCGTATAAGACGAACACCATTTACAAATAAAGTAGAGGAATGTGGAGTGTCTGATTTTACTGTTGTTAATCACATGCTACTACCAAAAGGTTTTAAAAATACTGTAGAAGAAGACTACTGGCATTTAAGAGAGCAGGTGCAAGTGTGGGATGTGTCTTGCCAGAGACAAGTACAAATTACAGGGCCTGATGCTGAAAAATTGGTGCAAAAAATGACACCACGATCCATAAAAAAAATGGAGACCGGTAAATGTTTTTATATTCCAATAATTGACGACACAGCTGGAATGATTAATGATCCAGTTTTATTAAAACTAGACGATGATATGTTTTGGATCTCAATAGCAGACTCAGATATTTTGCTTTGGGCAAAAGGAATTGCTTTAGGATCAAAATTAAATGTAGAAATTATTGAACCAGATGTGTATCCATTAGCTGTTCAAGGTCCGAAATCTGAGGACCTACTAGTTTCGATTTTTGGTGAGGATATAAAAAAGTTGAAATTTTTCAATTTTAAAGTGTTTGATTTTTTAGGAACTAAACAAATTATTGCACGATCTGGTTACAGTAACCAAGATGGTTTTGAAATATACTTTAAAGGATTTGAAACACATTTTAATGAGATAGAACTTGGAGAAAAACTTTGGGATACTATATGGGAGAGCGGACAAAAATTTAATATTTCTCCAGGATGTCCAAATTTAATTGATAGAATTGAGGCTGGGTTAATGTCTTATGGAAATGACTTTACAAGAGAAAATAATCCACTTGAGTGTAATCTTGAAAAATACTGCAAACAAGAGGATGATCATGATTTTATAGGTAAAGAGGCTTTAAGAAAGATACAATCTGATGGAATTGTACAAAAAATGAGAGGAATTTTGTTTGATGGAGATCCGTGTAAGCCAACTGGTGTGCCTTTGCCAGTATACTCAAAAGATAATGTAAAAATTGGGCAAATTGCATCTGGAATATATTCTCCAGGATTTCGAAAGAATATAGGCCTTTCTATGATTTTAAAAGATTATTGGGAAATTGGAAATGAGGTTTTTGTAAATACTTTCAATGGAAAAAATAGAAAAGGCATTATAACTTCTTTACCATTCCAAGATTAAGCTTATATTTATTGAAATGTTTAAACCTGTAATTGCTGGCTTCTCAAGATCGCCTTTCACAATGGCAAGAAAAGGTGCGCTCGTAGATACAAAGCCAGTAAATTTACTAGCGGAAGTGATTAAAAATTTAGTTGCGAAATCCAATGTTAAAAAAGAGGATATTGAGGATATTGTTGTTGGTTGTGCATTTCAAACTGGAGAGCAGTCATTTAATATTGGAAAGTTAACAACATTTTTAACTAACATGGATGTTAAAACTTCTGGAATGACAGTTGATAGATGGTGTGGTTCCTCAATGGAAGCTATTCATATTGCTGCAGGTAAAATTTCGTTAGGAGCAGGAAAAGTATTTATATGTGGAGGTGTTGAAAGTATGACTAGAGTTAATACAGGTTTTGATCCAATACCTTATCCAGAAAATAAAAATGATAATCCTCATGTTTATTTTTCAATGGGAACTACTGCAGAAAATGTTGCCAAAAAATATAATATTTCAAGAAATGAACAACAGGAATTCGCAATCTCAAGTCATCAAAAAGCACATGAAGCACAAACAAAAGGTAATTTTAAAAATGAAATTGTATCAATCGGAGATTGTGATACCGATGGAAATATTAGACCAGGAAGCACAATGGAAAAGTTGGATGGATTAAAACTCGCGTTCGATGAAAATGGTACTGTTACAGCAGCCACTTCATCGCCTTTAACCGATGGTGCAGCTGCAACATTAATTTGTGAAGAAAGTTATGCAAAAGAAAATAATTTAAATATTTTGGGAAGAATTGTATCTACTGCAGTGCAAGGTTGTGACCCTGACTATATGGGATTAGGTCCAATTGGAGCATCAAAAAAAGCTTTGGAAAGAGCTAAATTGACAGCAGATAAAATTGACATTGTTGAATTGAATGAGGCTTTTGCGTCGCAATCCTTAGCATGTATTAAAGATTTAGGTATTGATAAAGATAAAGTTAATTTAGATGGTGGAGCACTAGCCCTTGGACATCCTCTTGGAGCAACAGGCGCAAGAATTACGGGCAAGGCTGCTGAACTACTAAAAAGAGAAAATAAAAAATATGCACTTTCAACTCAGTGTATTGGTTTAGGTATGGGAATTGCTACAGTGATTGAGTCTGTAAACTAATTTATCTATTTATTCCTCTTAATCTCTCAGATCTTCTTCTCAAAAGTTCAGCAGTTAGTAAAATTAATACTGATAAAACTATTAAGCAAGTTGCTACAGCTAAAATTGTAGGACTAAGCTGCTCTCTAAGACCTGTCCACATTTGAATTGGAATTGTTGTATTATCTAAGCCTGCTAAGAATAATACGACCACAACCTCATCAAATGATGTTACAAAAGCAAATAAACCACCTGAAATTACTCCTGGTAATATTAATGGTAAGGTAATTTTCATAAATGTATTATAAGGACTGCTTCCTAAGCTAGAAGCAGCCCTAGTAATACTATGATCAAATCCAGAAAGAGTTGCGGTTACTGTTATGACTACAAATGGAGTTCCAAGAATAATGTGTGCTAATATAATACCCAAGTGTGTTGCTGCTAAACCTACTTTTGCCATGAAAAAGAATATTGCAACACCTGAAATAATCAATGGAACTATCATTGGAGAAATTAAAATAGCCATTATCAAACCTTTATATGGCATATGTCTGCTGCTTAAACCCAATGCAGCAAGAGTACCCAAAATAATTGATCCTAAAGTTGCAAATATAGCAATTATAAAACTATTTCTTGCTGCTAATCCCCACGGATTTTTCGTTCCATAAATCATATCATTATACCACCTTAATGAAAAAGCATCTGGATCCAGTCTCTTCATTCCGTCTGTAAAGACTAAAAATTCCTCCGCATTAAATGATAATGGAAAAATTACAAATAAAGGTGCAATTAAAAAGAAGAAAACACATCCACAAACAAAAAGATAAAAATAATGCCAAATTCTATAATGTGGTTCTGTATATTTCGGTAAAGCCATAATTATCCTAGTTTAATATTATCAACTCCTACAAGTTTGTTGTAAATCCAATAGATTACAAGTACTCCTGTCAAAAGCATTAAACCCATCGCAGATGCAAAACTCCAATCTAAAGTACTCTTCATGTGATATGCTATTTGGTTACTAATAAGTGTTCCTGAAGCTCCACCTACTAAGGCTGGGGTTATGTAATACCCAATTGCAAGGATAAATACTAATAAGCAACCTGCCCCAATACCTGGAATTGTAAGTGGAAAATAAACTTTAAAAAAAGCAGTAGCTGGTGTTGCTCCTAAAGATTTACCAGCTCTCATCAGACTAGGTGATATTGTTTTCATAACACTGTACAGAGGTAACACCATGAATGGTAATAATATTTGTGTCATTGCTACATAGGTACCAGTTTTATTGTACATCATTTCTGGTCTGTTATCGTCTGCAACGAGACCTATCCAAACAAAAAAGTCATTAACAATACCCTGTTGTTGTAAAAGAATCATCCAACTAGCAGTTCTTACAAGTAAAGAAGTCCAAAAAGGCAATAAGACACAAATCATTAGCAAATTACTATATTTCATGGGTAGAGTTGCCAATAAATGTGCAATTGGATAAGCCATTAAAAAACAAAACAATGTTACAAAGAAAGCAACCTCCACTGTTCTAATCCATAAAATTCTGTGAATTCGTCTATCCTCAGATACTTGAACAATTTTTCCATCTTCATTTGAGTACATATCTATACCCTTAAGATATTTTGAATATGTATAAGATGGAGCTCTTCTTTTAATTGCTCTCCAATATTCAACATTTCTCCATCTTTTGTGAACTTTCATTATTTGTTCTTTGTAGTTTCCTTCCTCGAATTTCTTTTGTTTTCTGGCAAGTTTTTTTAAAACACTTTTAAAACCATTTTTTTCATAATTTAATTGTGTCTGTAATTTTCCTGCAGTTTTATTCTTAACTAAAATTTTATAATCTAAATAAAATGCTTCAAAAACTTCTTCTGGTGGAAGTTCTTTACCATCCCAGTTTTCCATTGCTTTATAGGTTTTGGGAAGCATATTTGTAACCATCTTATCATCTATGCTTCTAGAGAACATGTCTCCAATTGGAATCATGTATGTGATAATTAAAAATAATAATAATGGTGCAACTAGCAAAAAAGCTTTAATTTTATTTTTCTTTTCTGACTGTTTTAGACTTTCCTCTAGGGGAATTCCATCTGTTGTTAAAATTTTTCCTGTTTCTGAGCTCATAAAAAAAAAGGGCGGTCAACATGACCGCCCTTACTATAATATAAAATTAAAGTGTTTAAAACTTTAATTATTTAATACTAGCTTTCATAGCTTCCCATTTTTCACCAAGCTCTGTACCATTATCGGCCCAGTACTCAGCGTCTACTAAGAAGTATCTTTTAAGGTTAGCTGGTGCTGTTGGCATATGTGGAACCATATTAGTTTTTCCATCTTTATACCAAGGCTCTCCTGCTTGCATAACTGCAATTGATGATTTTCTCCAAGGTGCATATGCAATATATTTTGCACTTCCTGCTAACATCTCAGTACTTGTCATCATTGCTAAAGCCTTCATAGCGTCTTCTTGGTTTGGTCCACCTTTTACTAATGCAAAATATTCATAGTCAAGACCTTGTCCGTCCCAAACTTGAACTATTGGAGCACCTTCTCCAACTGCTGCATTGAAAAATCTTCCATTCCAACCAGTAGCCATTACAACTTCACCACTCATTAATAATTCTGGTGGTTGAGCTCCTGCTGACCAAAATACACATCCGCCATTTGGATCCTCACAAAGCGCTTTGATTTTGTTCATTGCTCTGTCAACATATCCTGGTTCTTCTAATTTTTTGTAGATAAATTCTCCACCTTTACCCATTTTTACACCATCTGCTGCTAATGCAATTTCTAAGTTAGTTAATGCACTTTTGTAAATAGCTCTTTTTCCAGGAAATCTTTTTGTGTTAAAGAAATCTTTTAAAGTCTTTGGCGTGCTTTTTAACAAATCACTGTTATAAGCATAGTTCCAAGAATATAAGATATTTCCTACTGCACATTTACTTGGCATATCAGTAAAGAAGTCTTCACTAGCTGGTGTACCATCTGGTGCTGGCGGGAAATCTTTGTCAAAATCAAATTCAACAAAAATTCCTTCGTCACAACCATTAATAGTATCATAAGCAAATACGTCTATAATATCCCATGTGATTGCTCCTGCCTCTATTTGCGCTTTAATTTCTGAAAGTCCACCTGAATAGTCAACCCACTCAATCGGTACACCTAATGCTTTAGATGTTGGATCACCATATCCTAACTTTTGACTTTCTGTGTATGCTCCACCCCATGATGCAACAACTACTGCAAAAGCGGATGTAGATACAGAAACTGCAAATGTTAAAGCAAGTAATAATTTACTTAATTTTCTCATTTATCCTCCGTTTAAACGTTTTTTTTATAAAAAAAGAAGTACAGCAACATAGAATATAAGAGTCAACAGGTGATTTTGGCGAAAATGTAGTAATTTAGCTTATTTTGGGTCTAAAGCTCGAGCATCATGACTGTTCCAGCCAATATTAATTTCATTGCCAAGTTTTATATCTAAGTTTTGAGAACTATTTGGAACTTTCAATATAAATTCTGAATTACCAAGTAAATTTAATCTAACTCTAGTATGATCTCCATGATAAATGACCTCTTCGATTTTTCCTTTTTGATTGTTATCCATTTTATCTTTAGGATTAATTAATGCTCTCTCAGGTCTAATTGATACAGTAGTTTTTTCACCAACAGATTTTACTGAAATCGGATTAGCAATTATTTCACCCTTTTCTAATTTCACTCTACATGTTCCATTTGAAATTTCAGAAACCTCTCCACCAAAGGTATTATTTTCTCCAATAAATTCTGCAACAAAGGAGTTCACAGGTTCTTCATATAACTTATCAGGACTTGATAGTTGTTGAACTTTACCATCATTAAATACCGCAATTCTATTTGACATAGTTAAAGCTTCACCTTGGTCATGAGTTACATAAACTACTGTTACACCAATACTTTCATGAATGTGTTTAATTTCATACTGCATACTTTCTCTTAAATTTTTATCTAAGGCACCTAAAGGCTCATCCATTAATACAACAGATGGATCGAAAACTAATGCTCTTGCAACTGCTACTCTTTGTTGTTGACCTCCTGACAGCTGACCTGGCATTCTATTTGCAAACCCACCGAGTGAAACCATTGATAAAGCTTTATCTACTTTTTTTTCTATTTCCACTTGAGACATTTTTCTTACCTTTAATGGAAATGCTAAATTTTCAAAAACTGTCATATGAGGAAACAGAGCATAATTTTGAAAAACCATTCCAATACCTCTTTTGTGTGGAGGAATATTTGAAATTGGATTTTTATCTAAATAAATTTCTCCATTAGTTGGTGTTTCAAAACCTGCAAGCATCATTAAGCATGTGGTTTTTCCTGAACCAGAGGGTCCTAGCATTGTTACGAACTCACCTTCTTCGATATCTAAATTTAAATCTTTAACTACTAATACTTTTCCATCGTAACTTTTGTCGACTTTATCAAATTTTACGAAATCTTCTTTTTTTGACATAGATTAGTTTTTAAAACATTTAGTTAAGTTGTTTGCAACAGTTAATTAGCTCTTAATGTGTAACTCTTTTGGAAAATTGCAGAATAATTCACACCCTTTTTCTGTAACTCTTATAGCCTCCGAAGCCTCAACTCCCCAATCACCAAATTGCATTACAGCTATCATATGAAAACATGCATTCGGTACTAGTTCAGTCATTTCTCCTTTATATATATTAAGAGTATGTTCACCCCAATCTGGTGGATAACCTATTCCAATTGAGTAACCAGTTCTTGATTTTTTTTCTATGCCATATTTTTCTAAAATACCCCAAAAAGCTTGAGCTACATCATTTGCAGTATTGCCGGGTTTAGTAGCATCTATTCCAGCTTGCAAAGCTTCGATAGTTTTGTTCATTGTGTCTATTTTTAATTGATCAGGTTTTCCAAGTAAGATTGTTCTGGCCATTGGCGCATGATATCTTTTATATACTCCAGATAACTCAACGATTGTCGCCTCACCTTCTACAAACCTGTCCTGCGTTGCTGTTAAATGAGATGCAGATGTCCCTTTTCCTGTTGGTAAGAGTGTTGCGATACTAGAATACTCTCCACCAAACTCAGGTGTCCCATAAAATAAAGTTTTTTGTATATCACCTACTGCATCGCATTGTCTGACACCCGCTTTAATTACCTCCATTGCAGTCTTCATTCCTTTTTCTGAAATTAGTGCAGCAGTTTTCATGTAATTAATTTCTGCATCAGATTTTGCATATCTTGCCCAATTTACTAATCTTTCTGAATCTTTTATTTTTGCATTCGGTAAACCTTGTTTTATCTTTTCATAACAAAAAGCAGTGAAGTAATGAGCGTCCATCTCCACTCCAATTGAAAGCTTATCCCAATTTCTATCTTTAATAATCTGTACTAAATAATCGTAAGGATGTTTTGGCCATGTATGAATATAATTTTCATCATACACAATTATATTTTCATCTTTGAGATAAGTTTTTATATACGCACCTCCTGAGTCTTGAGCTCTTACAAAACATAAAGGTTCATCAGCGTTAACATGAACAATTGCACACTGAGCATAATAAAAAGACCATGCATCATAACCAGTTAAATAATTCATGTTATTTGTGTCGTGAGAAATTAATAGTTCAATTCCTTTATCCTGCATCATCGACTGAACTTTTTTTAATCTTTGTTTGTATTCGTCTTTAGTAAATGACATGAATTTCTATCTAAATAATTTACCAAAACCTTCTACAAAGTTATTTTTATTTATTTGGACCAGAGTATCCCAAATTAATGTCTGATTACTCGATAAAACAATCGTGTTAAGTTTTTTTTCAAGTTTATCAATTATTGGTAATACAGGAAGAGCTGTACAAGATACAAATAATGCATCTGCTCCATTTAAATCTATTTTAGACAAGACATCATACAAATAATTTTGGTCTACTTTGCCTATGTCGTAATCTGCCTCTATATCAAAGTATGAATTGGATGTTATCTCAAATCCCTCTGACTTAAAATAACCCATTACTTCATGATTAAGTTTTTTGCTGTAGGGTGTAAATAGTGAAAGCTTTTTAATGTTTAACTTTTTTAATGCTTTTATTGCGGCTGTACTTGGCGTTGTAACCTGGGCCATTGGTTTTGCTGCTTTTACCTTTTGCTTTATAGAGTTATAGCCTGCTGCAATAGTTCCAGAAGTACATCCATATACTACGCAATCAATATCTTGATCCGGTAAAATGTCTTTTGTTACACTGGTTACTTTATCTGACATTTTAATGAGATTTTCTTTAGTTAAAGGATTATAACACTCTATTCTATTAACAAAAAAATCAATTTCTCTATCCTTAATTACATTTATAAAATCTCTTTCAATCATAAAATCACTTGCAAGAGCAATAAGGCCAACTCGTGGATTTGATTTACTTATGTATTTTGGTTCTATTTTTGTTGAATTCATATTTTAAAAAAGTGAATATATCACAAGTTCTTGAATAATCATTAATATTAAATGAATTGAATGAATTTTAAAGATACTCTAGTTGCATCACTTGTTCCTATCTTTTTAGGTTTTGGTTTTGTAATTGCCAAACCTGCTTTTGAGTCTTTTCCTCCAATACTTCTAATGGGATTAAGATTTATTTTTGCTGCTTCTATTTTAATTTGGTGGTTTCCAATTCCAAGAGGTTTCTTAAAAAAAATTTTTATTGCTTCGTTTATAGCAAACACCTTGCAATACAGTATTACCTATACTGGTTTAAATTTTATTGATGCATCTGCAGCAGTATTATTAGTACAAACAGAAGTTCCATTTGGAGTAATATTTGCTTTTTTCATGTTGAAAGAGAAACCAACTTTAAGAGCTTTGATTGGGATAGGAGTTGCATTTGTAGGAGTTTATATTTTAACTGGCTCACCTAATTTAGATGGAAAAATATTTGGTATCTCTCTTACGATTTTAGGTTCAGCAATATGGGCACTTGGCCAAGTAATTGTTAAACCTTTGAGTAAAGAAATTAATCCTTTAGCTTTAGTTGCGTGGCTAGCATTATTTTCTGGACCCACTTTAATTTTAATTTCTGTAGTAATTGAAGGTGATACCATATCATATCTATCAACAGCTAAATTTAATCATTGGTTAATAGCATTTTACATTGGATTTATAATGCAACCTATAACTTATGGCTGCTTTTATTATGTTCTAAAAAATAATCCATTATATAAAGTGTTACCCATAGTGACTATGGGTATACCACCGACTGGATTGCTTGCAGCAATTTTTTTATTAGGTGAGAAACCAACAAGTGAATTATTTATTGGAGGAGTGGTAATAATATTTGGTGTCATAATGATATTATATAAAAAGAAAGAGGAGGTAAATTAATGAATATAGGATTTATTGGTTTAGGAAATGTTGGAGGTAAACTAGCTGGGAGTTTATTGAGGAATAAATTTAATTTAACAGTTAGAGATTTAGATAAAAATTTAACAAAACAATTTGAGAGCATGGGGGCTAAAATTGCTAAATCTGCTAAAGAGCTGGCTGAGGAAGTTGATTTAATAATAACTTGTCTTCCTTCTCCTGAAATTTGTGCAGAAGTGGTGGAGGGAGAAAACGGAATTCTTGAAGGTATTTCAGAAAATAAAATATGGTTGGAAATTAGTACAACAGATGAGGCAGAGGTAAAAAGGATTGGTAGAAAAGTAATTGAAAAAAAGGCAATACCCCTAGATGGTCCAGTAAGTGGTGGATGCCATAGAGCAGCATCAGGAAATATAGCAATATTTGTTGGAGGAGAAAGAGATGCATTTGAAAAGATATTACCTGCTTTAACTGTGATGGGACGTAAAATATTACATACAGGAGAATTAGGCACTGCTTCTGTCCTTAAAGTAATTACAAATTATTTAGCCTCTACACATTTGGTTGCCCTTGGGGAGGCATGGACAGTAGCTAAAAAGTCAAACCTAGATCTTGCAAAAACCTACAAAGGAATTGCTGTTTCCTCAGGTAACTCATTTGTTCATGAAACTGAGAGCCAAGTTATTTTAAATGGCTCTTATAATATAAATTTTACGATGGACCTTGTTTTAAAAGATACGGGTCTATTTGATGAACTCGCAAAAAAATTAAATGCACCGTTGGAAATTTCTCCTAAAATAGTTGAAATATTTAAAGATGGCCAAAAAAAATATGGCTCAAGAGCTTGGTCATCAATGATTGTAAAAAGAATGGAAGATCTAAATAAAATTGATTTTAGAACTGAAGGGTTTCCCGAGGAGTTAATTGATATTGAGCCTGAAGAAAAAGGTTATGAAATTTAAATTCTGTGTTAAAGTGCATTTATGATTGAAAAGAAAAATTTTTATATAAACGGAAAATGGGTTGCTCCAGTCAAACCTAATGACTTTGATGTAATTGATCCATCAACTGAAGAGGCTTTTGCTGTAATTTCTTTAGGATCTAAAGAGGATACTGATAAAGCTGTAAGTGCTGCTAAAGTAGCATTTGAAACCTGGAAAGAAACTTCGAAAGAAGAGAGAATAAAGTTATTAGAAAAATTTTGTGAAATTTATAATAGAAGATGGGATGAAATGGTTGAAGCACAATCAATGGAAATGGGTGCACCATTAGATTTTGCATCAGAGACTCATACTAAAATGGGAGCAGATATATCTAAAAATGTAATAGATATTTTAAAAGATTTTAATTTTGAACATCAATTTGATCCAAAATCAAACAATCAAATCAGATATGAGCCAATTGGAGTTTGTGGATTAATAACGCCATGGAATTATCCAATGAACCAAATAGTACTTAAGGTCATACCAGCACTTGCAGCTGGTTGCACAATGATTTTAAAACCGTCAGAAGTGGCTCCAGTATCAGGTGTTTTGTTTGCGGAAATAATTGACGAAGCTGGATTTCCTCCAGGTGTGTTCAATTTAATAAATGGTAACGGAGAAGTAGTTGGGAATCATATATCTGGTCATCCAGATATTGATATGGTCTCGTTTACAGGATCGACAAGAGCAGGAAAATTGATACAAAAAAATGCAGCTGACACAATTAAGAAGGTCACACTTGAACTTGGCGGTAAAGGTGGAAATATAGTTTTTGAGGACTCTTATCCAGATGCTGTAAGGGACGGAGTTAGAACTATAATGAGTAACACTGGACAATCTTGTGATGCTCCAACTCGAATGCTAGTTCAAAGATCAATTTATGATAGAGCAGTAAAAGAAGCTGTAGATGAAGCAAATAAAATTAAAGTAGACGTGGCATCTAAAAAAGGCGATCACATTGGACCTTTGGTGTCCAAAGTTCAATATGATAAAGTTATTAATCTTATTAATGAGGGAATTAAAGAAGGCGCAACTCTTGCTGCCGGTGGGCCCGATCTACCAAATGGTCTTAATAAGGGGTATTTTGTTAAACCGACGATTTTTACAGATGTCAACAACGATATGAAGATTGCTAGAGAAGAAATATTTGGTCCAGTACTTTCAATTATTCCATTTGATACAGAAGAAGAGGCAATTAAAATTACAAATGATACATCTTACGGATTAGGTAACTATTTACAAACTGAAGATAAAGAAAAAGCAAAAAGAGTAGCAAGAAAAGTAAGAGCAGGAACAGTCTATATCAACGGTCAAGGAGCCGAAACTGGAGCACCTTTTGGAGGATTTAAGCAATCAGGAAATGGTCGAGAGGGTGGACTATGGGGTTTTACTGAATACCTAGAGGTTAAGGCAATTACTGGTTGGAATTAAAAAATTATATTCAAAATAATTGAGGTTGAGATGATTGGTTATGTAATGGTGGGTACAAATAATTTAGATGCTGCCATTAAGTTTTATGATGAAGTTTTGGGAGTTATTGGGCTAACAAGAAACGAAACTGTAGAAAATGATTATGCTGCATATGGAAAGAAAGATACAAACGAAATAGAGTTTTACATCACAAAACCGTTTAATAAAAAAGAAGCAACTTTTGGAAATGGAACACAAATATCATTTATAACATCTTCAAGACTTATTGTTGATAGATTTCACGAAACAGGACTAAAAGCTGGAGGTACTAGCGAAGGATCTGGAGGAGAACGACCAGAGGGATCAGGGGTTTATTATTCTTACGTTCGTGACCTTGATGGAAATAAAATTTGCACCTTTACAAATAGCAAGGAATAATACTATGTCTTATTCATCAATTCATGAAAAATTGGAAAATAAAAAAACTATTATTTTAGATGGTGGAATGGGTGCTGAATTAGAAAAGAATGGCGCTAAAATGGATGAAAAAATGTGGTGTGGAAAATGCTCAGTAGATCATCCAGAATTAGTAAGAAAAATTCATGAAGATTATATAAATGCGGGTGCTGATGTAATAACTACCAATACATATAGCACTACACCTATATCGATGAGACAGTATGGTTATGAAGACTCGATAGAGGAATTTAATAAAAAAAGTGTTCAAGTTGCAAAAGATGCAATTAAAAATTCAAACAAAGTTGTTGCTCTTGCTGGAAGCGTTTCAACTTTTGGTAATTTTTATGAACTAGGAGTTAAAGCAATGATACCTGGCTTTGATGAGCAACTTAAAATTTTATCAGGTGAAGGAGTAGATTTAATTATTTTAGAGGCTATGTCTTCTCAAGCAGATATTGTGGAAACAATGTTAAACTGTTCTACAAAGATAAGTATACCAGTTTGGTTGTCTGTATCATGTGTAACGAATGATCAAAATCAAATAATGCTGGGGTACAACGATACAATTGACTCTGATACTCACGTCTATGAAAATTTTAAAAAATCTATAAATAATTTTAAAAAAATTCATAACGGTCCAATTTTGGTAGCCCACTCTGATATTAAAACTACAGGTAAGGCAATAAAAACTGCGAGAGAAAATTTTGATGGAGTTATAGGAGCGTATCCAAATAAAGGATATTATGAAAAACCACATTGGAGATTTATAGATGACATGACACCAAATGATTATTTAAATGAAGTAAAAACTTGGATTAAAGATGGAGCTCAAATTATAGGTGGCTGTTGTGGAATAGGAGTTGATGAAATTAAAGCCATTTCAATTTTAAAAAACTAAAGTATAAATTAAAAAATAATGAAGACATTTATTGGTGGTATTGGTTGTTTTTGGGATGAAACTAAGTACGAAGGTATTGAAGGTATAATCTCTACCGAATGTGGTTACTGTGGAGGGGATGATCCCAATGTAACCTATAAAGCTGTGTGCGGTGGTGACACTGGCCATATTGAAGTTGTAAAAGTTCAATATGATGAAAAAGAAAAATCGTATGAGGACATGGTTAATCTATTTTTTGAATTGCACGACTCTACACAAGTAAATAGGCAAGGTACTTATGTAGGAATTCAATATAGATCAGAAATATTTTATAATACTGATGAAGAAAAAAAGATTGCTGAAAAAGTATTAAAAGAGGTGAACAAAAAATTAGATGGCAAGGTATCAACAAAAATATCTAAGGAAAAAAATTATTGCAAAGCAGAGGGGTATCACCAGAAATACGAACAAAAAAAATCTTTAAAATATTGAAAATAATAAAATTAGCTTCTGTTAAAAACCCTGAATTAAAAACAATTAGAGATAATAAGGCTTTATGGAATCTTCCAAAAACTAGAAGATTTGGTTACAGAAATTTACATAAAATAAATAGGTACAGTCTTTATCTGAGATCTGATCTAGTATTAAAACTACAGTCAAAACCCAATAATAAAATTAGTAAAATACCATTGGTAAAAAAAATGATCAAAAATAAATCTTTTTGTTCAATAATCGTTGGCGAAGGTCAAAATATATTATTTGAAAAATACGCTAAAGATTTCAAAAAAAATCAACCACAGACAATTATGTCAATAACTAAAATGTTTGTTAACTTATTTGTAGGTGAACTTGTGAAAAATAAATCAATAGATTTGAATAAAAAAGTTTCACATTATTTGCCTAAAATCGGAAGCGGTTACGCTAATGCGAAAGTACAAGATGTTTTGAATATGAATATTATAAATTCCTATACCGAAGATTATACTAAAGCATATTCTTCCTCTTTTTTACATGAGCCCGTTGGAGGTTGGAGACTTCCAAAAAATTTAAAAAATAATTTAAGCCAAGATGAATATTTAAATACAATTAAAAAAATTAAAAACAAAAGTTTAATAAATAAATCTGCATATGCATTTTACAAATCTGCAAATACTGATGTAGTAGGATTAATTGTAGAAAAAGTAAGTGGAAGAACTTTAAGAGATTGGGTTTTATCAGCAGTTGAAGCTGCTGGCTTTGAAGAAGGTTTATATATTGCCTCTGATAGATATGGGATGCCATGGATGTCTGGTGGTGGTTGTTTAATTACAAGAGATTTTTTAAGAATGGGTTTGCTTTTTGCAAGAAAAGGTACGGGAGTTGGAAATAGAAAAGTTGGATCACCTTCTTTTTTAGACAAAACTATTAAAAATTTAGGACCTAAATACATGGAATTATCAAAAAATAAATATTTGTATTACTCAAATTCAACAATGGTATCAGGTAACATGATTGGACACTCTGGGTATGGAGGTCAGTTTTTGGCAACAAATTTTAAAACCGGCAAAGTCGCAGCATTCTTTTCAGTATTGGAAACAAAATCTGCAACAAAAGAGAGTTATAAAGTTGATATGATTAATATGTTGATAAACTTAGTTAACAATTAAAATTAAAATTAAGAATACCTAGAAATTAATTTTTTGAGATGATTATCTGTGACACCACAACACCCTCCGATAATTTGAATTTGATCATCAATTAGTTTTCCACATTCATCAGCAAATTCATCCTCTGCGTATGTCACTGTTGCCTTATGTGTTTTTGTATCAAACTTATGTATCTCTGGATAAAACATAATTGGACCCTGCCAATTATTTTTAATTACCCTCAATCCATCGAAGGCATCAACAAGCCAAGTATGCATAATACCATAAACATCTCCGCCCATATTTGTTAGAGATTTCATAATATCATCTAAAAGAACAATCTTGTCATCAGGAATAAATTTTGGTTGCTCTTTGTATATACTTTCATCATAAATAAGTGATTTTTCTTTTTCAGCTCTAAAATTTCTTCCAATAACGTTATTATCAAACTTGCTTATACAGCAACTAAGTCCAACCCAAACAGGTAAACCAGTTTCTAATGCAGAGTTAAGTAAGATTTTTGAGTGATCTATATCTAATATCATTTCTAGAATTAAAAGATCGACTCCCTCTTCTTTTAAGATTTTAGCAGCCTCTTTATAATTTCTCTCTTCCTCTCTAAATGAAGGTATGTATTTTGGGTTTGGAACAAATTCATTTTCCTTCAATGAGAAAAAATTCGACATACTCCCTGCTATTCCAACTATATTTTCTTTTCCCTTATTCTTAATTGCCTTTTTGGCTATTTCGACAGATCTAACAATAAACTCCTTTGTTTCATTACCTCTATTAACGCTATTCATATTGTGTCTTGTAGTGCTAAAGGTATTTGCTGTAATAAGATCACAGCCTGCATCCATAAAATTTTCATGAACTTGTCTTACAATTTCTGGTGCTGTGATTGTTGCTAATGCAGAAAAAGCTGGCGTCATCTCACCTCCTAAGTTTGCAATCTCAGAACCATTTCCACCATCTAAGAATATTTTTGAATTTGATTTAAACTTTTCTTTAAACAGCATCTACTTTTCTTCTTTTGGTGCTAGAACAACAGCTAATACTCCTCCTACAACAATCATTGTACTTCCAACAACTTCTCTCCAACCAAATGTTTCGTCAGTCAGAATGCCAGCTGATATAACTCCAACTACTATTTCGCTTAAATACAATATTGCACAAAGGCCTGCACCTAAAACAGATGGAGACCACATTATAACTACTCCGGTAGGAATAAAATAAAATACTGAAATAAGAACTAAAAAAGTAAACATTGATGCAAAGGCTTCAATCGGTGGCATAGGTCCTAAGTAATCTTTTAAAATAAAGCCAGCAAAAATGTTAAATATTGTCCCATAAACGAAGAAAGAAAAGATTACTGGAAACACACCGTCTGTTTTAGAAATTTCTAAACGTACTAATCCAGCGCCAAATAGTACACCTCCTAGTAATGCCAACCAATCTCCTGCATTTTGTGGTAATGGTATGATATTAGATTGACTGAAAACTACCCACAAGCCCCCAAGTGCTAAGCTTAAAGTTAAAACTCTTTCTAAACCTGGTCTTTTTTTTAAAAAATATATTTCAAAAATAGTCGTCCAGACAGGTATCATGTAAAACATGATCAATGCTCTTACAACATCTGTAAGCAAGAAACTTAATGCGTAACATATAAAACCACTGCCGGTTAAAAAACCAACAAAAGGAATTTCTAAACCAGATGTACGACCTTTATACTTTCTCCACAAAGAGATGGGTGTAAGTAATAAAATTCCGATCATCATTTGAGAAATTGTTCCCCAACCTCCAGTAAGTCCCCCATCTTCTAAAATTCTTTGAGGTAGCCAATAAACTCCCCATGATCCAGCAGCTATTGCTAATGCAAAAGCTATTTTAAAATGATGTTTGTGTCTGACCATTAGTTTAATTTTGGTTTAATTTTAGAATAATTAAAAATTTCTTCATATCTTTTTGCAAAAGATATCACTTTTAAATCTTCTTTTTGTTTTGCTATAATTTGAATACCTATTGGAAATCCCTCTTTATTAAAACCAATAGGTAAAGAAATTGATGGTAAGTAAAAAAGACTAGCAAATATATGTATTTCAATCCATCTATGATAAGTATCCATTAATTTATCATTAATTTTTTCTGGGTGTCTTAAATTTTTATCAAAAGGAAATGATTGTTGAGATGGTAAAGCTAAAAAATCAAAATCACCAAATAAACTATTTACATCATTTGATAATTCAATTCTTGAGTTAAGAGCAGATTTTACATCTTCATCTGTAAGTTTGATACCTTTATTGTATTCCCATATCGCTTGTGGAGTCATTTCATTAACATCTTTTATATTCATTGTAATAATATCCTCATAAATACTTTTTGCTCTCAACGTTCCCCAGCAATTCCATAATTTATGAGCATCTATTTTTGGTTTTAAGTTTTCAATTATAACTTTATGCTTTTCAAGATTGTTAAGTTGTTTGTTGCATATTTCAATTATCTCAGGATCATATTGATAATTACCATTCATATCAGATAACCATCCAATTTTTATTTTTGAAAATTCCTGGTCACTTAAATTAACCTCACTAAAAGAATTATCTAAACTGAAAGAAATTGGATCTTCTTTATGTTCTCCAACTATGACATCTAAAAAAATAGACATATCTTCAGGTGTTCTGGCTAGACATCCTGGTGTTGAAATAACTGGAAGATTTTTCTTTTTTTCATTTGTTCGATAATCGGGAAGTAATCCTGGTGTTGGTCTAAAACCATAAACATTTGCGTAAGCAGCAGGTGTTCTACAAGAACCCATCATATCTGTACCATCAGCAAATGGCAGTAAATTTGCTGCAACTGCAACACCAGCTCCACCACTCGATCCACCTGATGATTGACTATTTCCATATATGTTTGGTGTTATTCCAAATAATCTATTAGCTGTATGAGCGCCCACTCCTAATTCAGCAGTATTTGTCTTTCCAATTATTAATCCACCAGCATCTATCTGACGATCAACAATTATAGAATTTTTTTTTGGAAAATAATCTTTATATCCAGGAAAACCATAAGTGGTTGGAAAACCAACTACATCTAGCAAATCTTTAGAGGCAAGAGGTAAGCCAAATAACGGCTTATTCTGTTCAAAATTTTTGTCCTTAATCTCAGCTTCTTTAATTATTTCCTCTTCATCCTTAATTGAAACAATAGCATTCAAAGATGGATTAAATTTTTTTATTCTTTCAAAATATAAGCCAACTATTTCTTTTACTGAAACATCCTTTTTCTTAATTAAAGAAATAATTTCTTTAACTGATTTATTTTCAAGCATGGGAATTTACTATTACCTAGCTTTTTTAATGGATGCTAGAGTAATTTCCTTTATTTCTTCTAAAGTTGCTTTTCTAGGATTTTGTCCATAGGCTTGATCTTTCATTGATTTTTCAGCAATTCTATCAACACAATCCTCGGGGACTCCAATTTCGCTCAAACTTTTTGGAATTTTAATTCTATCAAGAATGTTTTCAATGTTTGATATAAATGCATCTACAGAATGATCTTTAAATTGCATAGCCTCTGACATTCTTTTAACTTTTTCTTCCATACCTGGTAAATTATATTTTAAAACTACAGGTAATATTATTGCATTCGTTAGTCCGTGATGAGTATTGTATTCGGCTCCAACCATATGAGCAATAGCATGTACTAATCCTAAACCTTTTAAAAAAGAAATTCCCGCTAAACAAGATCCAACATGCATTCCACCTCTTGCAACTATATTGCTAGGATCTTCTACAGCTGTGATTAAAGATTTTGATATCAAAGATAAACCCTCTAAAGCAGCACCATCACACATTGGATTGAAACCAGGGACACAATAACCCTCTATACCATGGATTAAAGCATCTGCACCAGTCCATGCCGTTAAATTTGCTGGCAATCCAATAGTTAGTTCTGGATCTAACAATGCTAAGGAAGGTCTAACATCTGGATGCCACATACAAAATTTCATGCCTTCTTTTAAATAAGTAACCATAGCTGAAATTTCTGTTTCAGCTCCAGTTCCAGCAGTTGTTGGAATAGTTATAATTTTTGGGAACGGGTTATCCTTACTGATGTTAGGCGGAGTTAATTCAAACTCAAAATCTCTTAATGGAACGTCATTGTTTGCTGTGAGGCAAATTAATTTTCCTCCATCCATGGCACTGCCTCCACCGATTGCAATTATAGCATCATGGTTTCCATCTTTAAATTTACTAACACCATTTGAAACTTCATCTTCTCTTGGATTTGGAGATATATCAAAAAATAAATCGGATTTTACATCAGAACTTTTTAAATAATTTTGTAAATTAATTATAAATGGTAATTTTGTGCTACCTTTATCTGTAACAATTAAAGGGTTTTTAATATTTAAATTATTACAGATACCACCTATTTCTTTCAATCTACCTGGACCGTATGCAATATTAGTCGGAAACGTCCAATCTTGATTGGATAGAATATCGGTTTCGTTAAGTTTAAAACTTTGCATTTCTTTTATAAAGTATACAATTTTAAAAAATTATAAATGAATATTTCCTCAGAAAAAACAGATTTAAAAAAAACATATTTAGCAATATTTACCATGCTCTTAGCAATACTATGTGTGGATATGTATATGGTTGTAATAAAGTTTTTGGGTAATGAATATACTGTAATTCAGTTAGCAGTATTCAGAAATATTGCGGGGGTAATCCCTTTATTTATACTTATTTTATTTACCAAAGAGTACATTTCAGTTTTTAGGAACCTAAACAATAAATTCATTATCTTAAGCTTTTTTAGAGGTTTGGCTTTCTTATCAATGAATATATTTATATTTATTTCTGTTATTAACTTAGAATTTGCTACTGCTATGGTTCTTACATTTTCTTCACCATTTTTCATTGTAATTTTATCGATAATTTTTTTAAAGGATAAGGTTGGTATTTATAGATGGTCTGCAATTTTTATAGGTTTTTTTGGAGTTGTTTTAATTGTTCAGCCAGGAAGTGACATATTTAGTTTTTACTCAATATTTCCAATTCTAACTGCGATAGCTTGGGCATTAAGTGTGATAATTTTAAAATTTATACCTGATGGTCATTCAACAGCAAAAATTCAATTATATACTTTAATATTTAATGTAATTGGTGGTGTTGTTCTGTTTTTATTGACCACTGGACATGCAGAAATAAAAAATACTCAAGATTTTTTTCTTATGACATTGACTGGTATTCTTGGAGGTACTGCAGCAATACTTTTTATCTATTCTTACAGATTAATCTCTGCAAGTAAGATGGCTTCGTTTGAATATTTTGGCATTCCTTCATCATTTGTTTTGGGCTGGTTATTTTTTAATGAAGCTCCTTGGGAACAATTATTTCCAGGAGTTTTCGTAATTGTGTTTGCTGGAATGATTATAATTTGGAGAGATAAAGTAAAACAAAAAAAAACTAAGGTGAGTAGAGAAATTAACTAGCAGATTTCATTGATTTCATAACTATTGCTCTATCAATTTCACCAATAAGCTCACCTGTCTCACTATTAACCACTGGAAATTTCTGATCTGTATCTACAAGCTTATCAATTAAAGTTTCTATTTTTGAATTGTGAGGAATATTATTTGATCCGTTTTCAAACATTTTTTTTGTATCGTCACAACATTCTTCCCTCATTACTTTGCTTGCACTAAGGACTTTGTATTTTGGCACATCTTCGCAAAAATCTTTTACATATTGATCTTTGGGGTTAGCAACTATTTCCTCTGGTGTCCCTACTTGAGAAACTTCTCCATCTTTCATAATTGCAATATGATCACCCATTTTAATTGCCTCTAAGAAATCATGAGTAATAAATACCATAGTCTTCTGTAACTTTTCTTGAATCTTTAAAAGTTCATCCTGCATTTCTCTTCTAATTAATGGATCTAATGCTGAAAAGGGTTCATCAAAAATTAAAATTTCTGGATCTACAGCTAATGCACGAGCTAAACCCACCCTTTGTTGCATTCCTCCTGATAGTTCTCTTGGATAATTATTGTGCCAACCTTCTAAACCAACCATTTTTAAAACTTCCATTGATTTTTCTACTCTATCATTTTTTTTATTTCCTCTAATCTCTAAACCATATCCAATATTCTCCACAACTGTTCTATGTGGAAATAAACCAAAATGTTGAAAAACCATGCTCATTTTATTTCTTCTTAAATCTAATAATTCTTTTCCGCTCATTTTCGTTACGTCAACATCATCCATTTTTACTGTTCCAGACGTTGGTTCAATTAATCTTGAAATGCATCTAACTAAGGTTGATTTTCCGCTTCCCGATAAACCCATTACAACAAATGTCTCACCTTTCTCAATTGAAAAGCTAACATCTTTTACTGCAACCACATGTCCGGTTTTTTCTTGAACTTCTTTTATTGATAAACTTTTATCTAAATCTTTAATTATTCTTTGTTCGTCAGAACCAAATAATTTCCAAACATTTGAACACGTTATTTTTGGTTGATTATTCATATTTTGTTATTTTAATAACACAAAAATAGACAATATTTTTCTTTAAAAGTAAAATTATTTATTTTAAATTTTAGATAATATGTCTTCTGAAGTAGCAAGTATCCAAGGAAAGCCAAATTCATCAAAAAATATTATTACATATTCTGTAATCTTAATAACATTTTTAGTTGCACTGTGGTTATCTTTTCAAAGTGATGGTCCTTCAAAAATGCCAAAGGTCGTCACTGATCAATTTACATTTACAGCATGGGTTAATGAAGGTGAAGATTATTTAAAGAAAAATTATAGATGGATTACCAAAATAATAGCCAGTTATATTAAAAATGTATATTACTTTGTTGAAGATTTCCTTATCGACTCACCTTGGCTATTAATTGCAGCATTAATATTTTTGCCTTGCTTAATTGCAGGTGGTTTAAGATTAGGATTGTACTCTTTATTTGTCATTTATTTTTGGGGTGCAACAGGAATGTGGGAACCATCTCTGCAAACGGTAGCATTGATGGGTTTATCGGTTTTACTATGTGTCGTAGTTGGAGTGACTCTAGGTGTGCTTTGTTCACAAAGTGACAGGTTTGAAAATTTTATGAAGCCTATTTTAGATACAATGCAAGTAATGCCTGCGTTTGTTTATCTTTTTCCAGCTCTTTTCTTTTTTGGAATTGGAGGAGCGCCAGCAATATTAGCCACTATGATTTACTCAATGCCTCCAATAATAAGATTAACAAATACTGGTATAAGACAAGTTTCAGCAGAAACAATTGAGTCTGCTACCTCATTTGGATCAAGTAAGTTACAACTACTATTTAAAATTAAAATTCCACTCTCGCTACCAAGTATAATGATGGGAATTAATCAGGTGATAATGATGGCTTTAGCACTTGTAGTTTTGGCATGTTTCATTGGAGCTGAAGGAATTGGTGGTCAAGTATGGCAAGCAATTAGAAGACTTGATGTTGGGTGGGCAATGGAAGGAGGACTTTGTATTCTTTTCATGGCAATAATGTTTGATAGATTTAGTATGTCATTTAGCAAAACAAAACAAATACTTCCATCGAATGTTCAAAAATTTTATTTACTCCCACAATCTTGGGAAAAATTTGCAATAGTAAGAATTATAGAAAAGCCTTTAGAATTTTTAGCTAGTTTAATTAATTTTGTTTGTACAAATTTAACAAAATTTATTGCGTATGTATTTGAATTTTGTGTTTCTTTAGCAAATAAAGAAACAGCAAGAGATATTGGTGAAATAATTTCTAGAAGATATTATATAATACCTTCTTTTTTACTTGTTCTGACTATTTCATTCGTTGACTCTTATATGGTAAGTATAGGATCATTTCCTGAAGAGTGGAGATTGTCAATTAGGCAGCCGATTTCTAGTAGTGTAGAATCTTTAACTGTTAATCCTAGTTTTATTGCATTTACAAAAGCTCTTAGGGGATTTGTATATCTTAAACTCTTAAGACCACTTGATATATTCTTAACTCATGTGCCATGGTGGTATACATTAGGGGTATTTGCAGCAATTGGATATTTTACTGTCGGTATTAGATTTGCAATTATTACAGCAATATTATTACTTTTCATTGGTGCTTGTGGGATATGGCCACAATCAATGATAACACTATCATCTGTTTTAGTGTCTGTAGCTTTATGCTTTATAATTGGAGTTCCTCTTGGAATAATTGCCTCTTATAATGAGAGATTTAGAAATGTTCAAAACGTGGTTTTGGATGCCATGCAGACTTTACCTTACTTCTGTTATTTAATTCCTGTTTTAATGTTTTTTGGAGGAGGAATAGTATCTGCAGTACTTGCAACAGTTATATACTCTATACCACCCATCATTCGATTAACATCTTTAGGTTTAACTCAAGTATCTGGGACTTACTCAGAGGTTTCACGTTCATTTGGTGGTACTTTATTACAAACTCTAAATAAAATTAAATTTCCATTAGCTATTCCAAGTTTAGTTATTGGATTTAATCAAACAGTAATTATGGCTTTCGCAATGCAGATTGTTACACCTTTAATTGGTGGAAAAGGATTAGGTTTGGAAGTATTTAATGGATTAGCAAGATCTGATACCGGTAGAGGGTTGGCAGCAGGTATAGGAATTGTATTATTAGCAATAATTATAGACAGAATTTCACTTGCTTGGACTAAAAAACAGAGAGAAGCTCTAGGTTTATAAGTCAAGTAAAAGCATCATTATTCACAGTTTACAAACTAGTAATTTTTGTTTTAGAATAAGACTTTAATTAATTAAAAGAGAGGAAATAAATGAGGTTATCAAAAACAATATCAGCTCTATTTTTATCTTTCGTAATTTTACTTGCTAGTCTTACTCAGGCAAATGCAAAAAGATTACATGCTGCTATTGCTGACTGGACAGGTGGAATAATCACTTGTGAAGTTGCAGTAGCAATTCTTGAACGAGAAATGGGCTATAAAATTAAACAAACAGTTTTCCCGTCTGGTACTGGATTATGGGAAGCAATTGCAGCTGGAGAACTTGATTTCGCTTGCGAGAGTTGGCCAAGTTATGCAGAGGCAGACGATGTAATGTTTAATGAAGATTTAATTTATGACGGCAAAGTAGTAAAGTCTTATAAAGGAGATGGAACAGTTGATCTTTTAGGAACTACTGGAATCATCGGTATGTCAGATTACTGGATACCTAGATATGCTGCAGAAGAAATGGGCATTAAAACTTGGAGAGACCTAAACAAACATAAAGCTAAATTTGCAACTATTGAAACCGGCGGTAAAGGAAGATTAATTGGATGTCCTGTAGCTGGTTGGAACTGTCATGACCAAAAAAGACTTGATCTTTTAGGAATTGATTTCCAAGCAGATGAGCTAGGTACTGAAGCGGCTGCAATTGCAGAAGCAAAAGCTGCTTACATGAGAAAAGAGCCGTTCTTGTTATACTTATGGTCACCACACTGGTTCTTTGGTGAGTTTGACATGGTAGGAGTTCAACTTCCTGAATACAAAACTTGTGAAGGAGACACATTTACTGAAGCAAACAACTGGAAAACTTGCGGTACAGATGGATGGCCAGCAACTGGTTGGGATAAAGATTACACTATGAATTATGGAAATCCTGACACATTTGCTAAACCAGAACATGCTAAAGCAAAAGCTTTTTTTGAAAGAATGAAATTAGAAAACTTAGACCAAGCTAAGATGCTTGTTGAAGTTGACATCAAAAAAAGAGACGTTAAAGAAGTTGTAAATGAGTGGTTAGACAACAATCCAGATAAATGGAAAAGTTGGTTACCTAACTAATAATTAAACTTCAAAAAAATAATTAAGGGCTTTGTGGAAACAGAGCCCTTTTTTTTTACATGCATATAATACATAGAGGAATTGTAAATAAGAGTTACAAAGAAAACTGCTTAGAGTCTTTTCGAGCATCATTTAAAAAAAGATTTGGGATTGAAACAGATATTCATTCAACCAAAGATAAAAAGTTTGTATGCTTTCATGATTTTACTTTAAAGAGAATTTTTAAAATAAGCAAAAGTATCAAAAATATTAATTATGAAGATCTAAAAAAAATTAAAAATAAAAACTTTCAAATACCACCATTAAAAGAGGTTCTAAAAATTTCAAAAAAAAAATTTCCTATCTTTATTGAAATAAAGCCATTATTTAATAAAGAACTTTTATCTAATTTGATTAAAGAAACTAGAAGTTTTAAAAAATGTACTTTTATCTCTTTTAAGCATGAAAATATCTATAATCTTCTTAAACTTAACTCAAAACTATCAGTAGGTTTATCTTTTTCCAACAAATCTAGCATAAAATCTATTTTAAAAAGTAGCCTAAACAAAAAAATAAAATATCTAATATTAGATAAAAAGTTTTTAAATAGTCGAAGAATACAAATAATTAAGAAAGAGAAATATTATTACACGATTAAAAACAAAAAGGAATTTTTGAAATATGAAAAAGATAACAATCTTATATTTGAAAACTTATGATTTATATTTTTTAAGATATTCCAATCTTCCAAGTATTTCATCTCTATCTAAATAATATCCTTGAAGATGACGATGACCTGAATTTGGGTCAAAAGCAGTTCTGCCGTGTAAAACACGCCTATTATTAAAAGAAAATATGTCTCCAGGTCCTAATCTAAATTTAATCTGAAACTTATCATCGTGTAGAAGATTTCCAAATCTATGGTGGGCTTTATAAACTTTATCCATTTTATCTGGATGACAATCTAAAGCATCCATCGTTGCAACACTAAATCTAATATCATGAAAATCTTTATCTTTTGTTAAACTAATTGCGGGTGCATGATAGCTTCTGTGAGATTCTTGAGTATAATCTTTATCTCTAAATTTAAGAGGCACAGAAACCAGTGTCTCAAATATATCTTTTTCATTTTGTCTAAGATAATCGGCTACAGCAAACCCATCGATTGCTGAAGAGTCTCCACCATTTGCATCATTTACTAAACAATGCAAAAACTGATAACCAGGTGGTAATTCAAACCAAGGTAAATCCATATGATTTCTTAAAGCATGCGCCGTGTATGCAGAATTATTTGGTTTTGGAATATTTATTACCTCAAAAGGGGTTTTAAAAAATGTTTCTCTGACATGGCTTATTCGATGAAGAATTTTAAAGCCTGATTTTTTTTCTGTTGGTGAGTTTTTAACTATGGCAATACCTTTATGATGTAATAGTTCAAGCCATTTTATTAAACCTTCATCAGAGTCAATTACTTCATCATGCTCAATGCATATACTTTCAAAATTATTTTTTAAGTTATTATCCCAAAGTTGATAAGGAGATATATATTTTTGTTTATTTTTGATTGTATAGCAATTTTCTCTTAACCATTTTGGGTCATAATAACTTATGTGTTCTCCCTCACTCCACTCAATTTCTAATTTACCATCATCATTAAGAGAGTATTTTTTAGGATTTATATCTTTAGAAACTTCTAAAATATTAAACATTCTATGTCGTGAATCTTTGTCATGCGCGGTTGGACAATTATCTCTTAGCCACATATAATTGAATTTACTCTCCTCCCCATCATTCCAAATAATTTGAAGGTAAGTGCTATTTTTTGAGATTTTAGAAATTGAATTCATGATAAATAATTATATAAAATGGTAAAAATTTCAATTCAATTAATGGTTGAAAGCTTTTTATTTATTTAATTGTAGATTTGCTTTGATGCATTAAAAGAATTAGACTTTTAAAAAATGTCAAAAATTGAAATCAATAATGTATATAAAATTTTTGGACCTAAACCATCCAGCGTACTTAAAATGGTGCAAGAGGGAGCTTCAAAAGAAGATGTTCTAGAAAAAACTGGACATACAGTCGGATTAGATAATGTTTCTTTAAAAATTGAAGAAGGAGAAACATTTGTTTGTATGGGTTTGTCTGGATCAGGAAAATCAACGCTAATTAGACATTTAAATAGATTAATAGACCCAACCTCTGGAGAAATTCTAGTAGAAGGTAAAGATGTTACCACTCTGAACAAAGAACAATTAATTGAATTTAGAAGACAGAAAATGAGTATGGTGTTTCAACGATTTGGACTATTCCCACACAAAACAGTTTTACAAAATGTTGGTTACGGACTCGAAATGCAAGGTATGGAGGTTGAAAAAAGAAATTCTATTGCTATGGAAAAAATCGAGTCAGTTGGATTAATTGGATTTGAAAATCAATATCCTGCACAACTTTCTGGAGGTATGCAACAGCGAGTAGGTCTTGCAAGAGCCTTGGCTACTGACACAGACATTATGTTAATGGATGAAGCTTTTTCTGCATTAGATCCTTTAATTAGAAGTGATATGCAGAAACAACTTATAGACCTCCAATCAGAATTAAAAAAGACAATAGTATTTATTACTCATGATCTTGATGAGTCATTAAGGTTAGGAGATCATATTGGAATTTTGAATGCAGGAAAACTTGTACAGGTAGGAACTCCTGTAGAAATTATAATGAACCCTGCTGATGAATATGTTGAGGCATTTGTTAAAGACGTAAATAGAACAAAGGTTATTAAAGCAAAAATTATAATGAAACCAATAAATCAATCAGATGATATAGACAAATCAAACTTGATAAAAGTCGAAGAGGACCAATTTATAGAGGAATTTCTACCTCAAGTTGTTTGTAGTAACTCTAATTGTGAGGTAGTTGATAAACAAGGAAATGCTAAAGGCTATATCTCTAATAAAGAATTGCAAGAATCACTTTCAAACTCATAATTAGATTAAATAGTTATGAAAAAAAGTTTAAGTAACATCGTTGATTTAGTTAAATACCCAATTCATGATTTACAATCACCAAAGATCAAGAAAATAATTAAAAAATGTAAAACTGAATTAGATAGCGATAGTTGTTCGGTAATTCCTAATTTTATTTTACCAAATTCTTTAAATGTAATGAAAAAAGAATTAGAGCAACAGCTTAATGAAGTTTATATGTCTAAAGAAAGTATAAACGCATACCTTTATGCAAAAGACGATCCTACTCTTCCAAAAGATCACCCAAAAAGAATATTTATGGATAGATTTAATGGATATTTAAATTCTGACTGTTTTGCAAAAAATTCTGAGATGAAATTTCTTTATGAAACTGAGGAATTATTAAAATTTGTATCTGCTTGCTTAGGGATTGCACCTATATATAGATGGGCTGATCCTTTAGCCTGTCATGCATATAACGTTATGGAACCTGATGGAATATTACCTTGGCATTTTGATAGTTGTGAATTTACTTTAAGTCTAATGATTCAAAAACCAGAAGAAGGAGGGATATTTGAATATTGCCCAAACATAAGAGAACCGGGTAACGAAAAATTTGATGAGGTGAAGAAAGTGCTAGATGGAGATCGATCAAGAGTAAAAAGACTTGAGCTAGAACCTGGTGATTTACAGATATTTAAAGGTAGATTTACTATGCATAGAGTAACTAAAGTTATGGGAAAAACATCGCGATTTATGTGTATTCCTGCCTATGTATTGGATCCATGGAGAGTAAACACACCCGAACACTCAAAAGCAATTTACGGAAAAGTATTGCCCATACATTTAGAAAGAAATAAAGTTAGATCCGATGGATTAACAGATTAATGTCATACAATTTCAAAAATAAAAAAATTATTATCTCAGCTGGAGCATCAGGAATTGGGTGGGCAACAGCAAAGGAGTGTCTTGAAAAAGGTGCGAAGGTATTCGTTTGTGATATCGATAAAAAATCTATAAATAAATTAAAAAAAAATCCTTTAAATAATAAAAGGCTGTTTTCTTTTCATTGCGATGCCTCAAATGAAAACGATGTAATAAATTTTTTTAAAGAAATTAAAAAAAAAACACAAAAAATTGATGCACTAATTAATAATGTTGGAGTTGCAGGCCCAACAGGGACTATGGATAAACTTAAAACAAAAGATTGGGAACAAACTTTAAAGATAAATGTAATTAGTCATTTTATTTTTTCAAAATTAGCAATCCCAATGTTAAAAAAGAATAAAGGTGGATCAGTAGTCAATCTGTCTTCTACAGCAGGTATATTTGGGTTTCCATTAAGATCTCCCTACTCAGCCAGTAAATGGGCAGTAGTTGGGATGACTAAAACTTTAGCAATGGAATTAGGCAAGTTTAAAATTAGAGTAAACGCAATTTGTCCAGGAACTGTAAAAGGAGATAGAATGGGAAGAGTCATTAGAGACAAAGCTAAATTTTTGAAAATTTCAAAAAAAGCTGTAGAGAGTGAATTTGTTTCTATGACTTCTCTTAATACTTGGGTTTACGAGAAAGATATTGGTAAAATGTGTTGTTATTTAATTTCTGACGAGTCTTCTAGAATTTCCGGTCAAGTAGTTGGTGTTGATGGAAACACTTTAAGAATGCATTAGAGCTTTAAATATTTTCTATAAATTCTATTAAGTTATTTGTTATTTGCTCAGGAGCCTCTATCAAAAAAGAATGTTTTACCTCTGGTATAATAACTAATTTAGAATCTTTTACCTCGTTTGACATTTTTTTGTTATGAGAAGGAGTGCATCCACCATCGTTTTCACCTGTCATAAACAGGCAGGGTTTCTTTATATCTTTTAACCAAGAGATCATCTCGGTTTCTGCATAAATTTTAAAAACATTAATAAATACATCTTTATCTGTATCTATTACCTGTTTTAATCTCCTAGATACTAATTCCGGATTTTTTTCAATAAAATTGTCTGTAAACCATCTGTTAGTGAGATTTTTTAGTGTTTGTTCAACACCCTTATCTTTTAGATCTGAAATTACATTCCAAACTTTTTGTTTATCTTCGTCAGATCTTCCTGCAACTGTTGATAATAAGCCTACTGACAAAACTCTTTCTGGAAACTTTTTAGCATAAGCAGGGGCAATCATGCCCCCCAAAGAATGTCCCATAAAATGGGCTTTTTGGATGTTTGTCTTTTCTCTTACTCTTTCAAGATCTAATACAAGATCATCTAAATTAAAATCTTTGTTATCTACAGGTGATTTTCCATGACCTCTTAAATCATATGTCACAACTGTAAACATACTTTTAAGTTTTGGAGTTATAAATCTCCATGCATCTTCTGCGCCTCCAACTCCATGAGTTAAAAATATTGCAGGCCCTGATCCTGTAACTGAGTAATTACAATCTATGATGCTCATAGATATTTAAGCTACTTGTATATTAGATTTTTTTAAATATGGGATTACGTTTTCACCAATTCTATACATTGACTCTATTAGGTCTTCTTGAGATTGTCCAAAACTTGAACTAAGAATTACCTCATCAACTCCTGCTTCAGCATAAACGCTAAGTTTATCGATCATTTCGTTTAAAGGGCAAATTAAAAGATTTTCTTTTAATTCTTCTAAAGTTTGTTTTCTTGGCAAAGCCTCTATATTCCCTTCTTTTACTTTTCCTGGTCCTGTAAACATATTGTCAAATCTTTTGTAATATTCGTAAGCAAGTTTTGTTTTCTCTCTAGCTTCATTTTCATCTTTTGCTAAGTAAGCCATTCGTTGCATGGAAAGTTTGAGTAACTTACCTTTTTCACCTAGTTGAATGCAGCCTTCTTTAAATGCATTAACTCTACTTAACAAAAGATCTTTTGTACCTGATAATACTGTTGATTGAACATGAAATCCTCTTGAAGCTGCATCTTTTATACTTTCTAAATTCATTGCGGCAACCATCATTGGTATTGGATTGCTTATAGGTCGAGGCATTATAGTTAATGGTTCGAAGTCATAGTATTTGCCTTTATACGAAACTTCTTTATTTTTTAACAACAATTGTAGAACCTCTAAAGACTCTACAAATTTTTCTTTTGATTGTTCAATTGGTGTGCCTAGTCTTTTCATTTCCCAAGGAAATGCTCCTCTTCCTACACCTAAGATTAATCTACCATCAGTTAATATATCAGTAGTAGCTACTTCACCAGCATATGTTCTCATATCGTGTAGAGGCAAAACAACTATCCCTGTTGTTATTTTAATATCTTTTGTAATTGATGCAATCTTTACAGCCATCTGCAATGGTGATGGCATCATTAGTAAATTTATTAAATGATGCTCTGGTATTGATACAGTTGCATAACCAAGTTTTTCAGCAGTTACACATTCTTCAAGCATATTTTTAAAATGCTGCCCTGAGCTAATACTTGTATCTGGCATATAACTTGTTAAAAAATGATTAAAATCCATACAACTAAATTACCATTTTAAGTTTTCTTTAGATATCTATTTTCTAATTTTATTTTCATATTTTTTTCTAAGGTTTTGTAAGTTGACTAAGTACTCATCTCTTATATTTGACAATTGATTGATTGACTTTCCTTTAGCTTGCTTTTTTGTACCAGAAATCAATCTTTCTGAGAGTTTTTTTGATAATTTTGGTGCTTTAAGCTTAGTCCATGGGAGTTTTAATGCTGGCCCAAATTGTTCAAGCATATGTTTCATTCCGGCTTTTCCTCCTGCTAAATGAAAAGTTAAAAATGTACCCATTAATGAGTATCTTAAGCCTGGGCCGTCCTCAATAGCTCTATCTAAATCCTCTGTTGAGGCATACCCTTCATTTATAATATGAAGCGCTTCTCTCCATAAAGCTTCTTGCAGTCTGTCAGATAGATATCCTGGCAGCTCCTTTTTAAGGGTAATTGGGTTCATTGAGATCGATTTATAAAATTTATTTGCTTCCTTTAATGATTTAGAACTTGTTTTTTTTCCTGGAACTATTTCAACTAAAGGTAGTAAATAAACAGGATTAAATGGATGGGCAATGATACCTCTTTTATTATTTTTACATTTTGAAAAAATCCTTGAGGGTAATAATCCTGATGAGCTTGACGATATCAAAACTTCAGGTTTACAATTATTTGAAATTTGACTTATTAATTGTTTTTTAAGTTTATAGTTTTCAGGAGCACATTCTTGGATTAGATCTGCATCTTTAACTGCACTCGCCAAAGAAGAAAAAAATTTTAAATTATTTAAGTTAATTTTTTTTTTATTAAATAGTTTTTTTACATAAGGTATAGCTCTTTTTATTTCTTGGATTAAGTTATTTTTTTGAATTAAATTTTTATCGTAGGCTAAAACTTTTATGTTGTGAGCCAAGAGTCTTATTGTCCAACCTACTCCAATTACCCCTGTGCCAATTACTGCCACTTTTTTAATTTTGGACATTACTTGTGTTTTACAAGCTTTAATTTTTTCCTTGTTTCTTCTGCAGTCATTATCGATGCTCCAAGATCAGTTACAATTCTAATCGCTTTTTCAACTAACTGAGCATTAGTTGCAAGTTTACCTTTTGATATATATAAATTATCTTCTAAACCAACTCTTGGGTTTCCACCCATAACAACTGTTTGTGCTACAAAAGGCATTTCATTTTTTGATATAGCAAAACCTGACCACACTCCTTGTTCTGGCATTATATCTTTCATTGCTTGCATTGCTAAAGGAGTAGCAGGAGCCCCCCAAGGAATACCTAAACACATTTGAAATATTGGTGGATCATCAAGTAAACCTTCTTTATACAATTGTGATCCAAACCACATATTTCCTAAATCAAATGCCTCTATTTCTGGTTTAACTTTAATCTCTTGTAGTTTTTTTGCAGCCTTTCTTAAATCATTTGGTGTATTAACTGTAATAACTGATCCATCTCCAAAATTTAATGTACCCGCATCTAAAGTACAAATTTCTGGCAAGAATTGTTCTGCATTAGCTATTCTTTCCATTACATTTGCCATGTCGGTCATAGGGCCAAAATCTAGAGGATTTTTTCCCTGTCCAATGTCCAAATCACCACCCATCCCAGTTGTTAAATTTAAAATAACATCTGTTTCACTTGATCTAATTCTATCTACTACTTCTTTATATAATTCCAGTCTTCTGCTTGGTGTTCCGTCTTCTTCTCGTACATGAATATGAGCAATTGCAGCTCCCGCTTTTGCTGCCTCTATTGCTGATTTAGCTATTTGCTCTGGAGTTTTTGGTAAATCAGGATGTTTGCTTGCAGTATCTCCAGATCCAGTAACTGCGCATGAGATAAAAACGTTATTGTTCATAATTTATTTTTCAACTATATTTTAAAATCATACAAATGGAAATATCTGAATTACAAAAAGAATTAGCTGCAACTTTTAGATGGACAGCAAGACTAAATATGCACGAGGGTGTTGCAAACCATTTTAGTGCATGCGTTCCAGACTCTTCTGATTTTTATGTAAATAAAGCAGGCATTCACTTTAGTAATATGAAGGCTAGCGATTTAATCTTAGTGACTAAAGAAAATAAAGAAGAACTGAAGAATAAACCAGACATTATTGATCCAACAGCTCTATATATACATAGTGCAATTCATGAAAAAGCAGCTCATGCAAGGTGCATTTTTCATGTTCATTCAAAATATGCAACTGCCCTCTCTACTCTAAAAGATCCTGTTATGAAACCTATCGATCAAAATACAATGATGTTTTACAATAGAGTATCTGCATTCAAAGAATTTGGAGGTCTAGGACTGGAGGAAGAAGCAATAAAAATGGCAAATGCTTTAGGAAACAAACAACACATGTTGCTTGCAAATCATGGAATTTTAACCACGGGAAGAACTGTGGCTGAAGGTTTTAACTCTCTTTATTATTTTGAGAGAGCAGCACAGACGTATCTTACAGCTTTATCAACAAACCAGGAACTTAATGTTGTTAGCCATGAAATTGCAGAAAAAACTGCAGAGGAGCATGAAAATTTTCCCACAGATTTTGCAAATTTATTTTTATCTCAAATTAGGATAATTTTAGATAAAGAAGAGCCAGATTATAAAAATTAAGATGGACTTAGATAAATTAAAAGTAAGAAGAAGTTTTATATTTACACCAGGGCTTCACCCTGAAATGTTTCCGAAAGCAATTGCATCAGGGGCTGATATGGTTTGTATTGAATTAGAAGATGGGATAGCAATAAATGACAAAGGACAAGCACGAAAAAATACTATAGAAGCACTTAAAACGCTCGAAGTTAAAAATGATGTAGAATTAGTTGTAAGGTTTAATAATCAAAGAACTAAATTTGGTCTTTTAGATCTAGAAGCTTTTATCTCAAGTAAAGTAAATCTAAAGGCTATTATGTTACCAAAAGTTAAAACACCAGATGAAATAACATTTATAGACGATCTACTAACAGACTGTAATTTAGATACCGATCTTCATGTTATTATGGAAACAAATGAAGCTTTAGAAAATATTTATAATATTGCTCATGCTAGCAAGAGAATAGTAGCTTTATACTTTGGTGGTGTTGATATGGCTGCAGAGCTTAGAGTTGAAAATAAATGGGAAAATCTAGTTCACGCAAGATCAAAGTTGGTTCATGCAGGTGCAAGTGTAGGTGTAGACGTTATAGATGTGCCTTATTTAGATCTAGAAAACATGGATGGAATGAGAAAAGAGGCTGAACAAGTAAGAAATCTAGGATTTACTGGAAAAGGCTCAATTCATCCCAAACAAATTCAAATTTTAAATGAGGTATTTACACCACCAAAAGATGAAATTACTAAGGCAAAAAAAATATTAGAAGAATTTAATAACTCAAATACAGGTTTAGTAGTTATAGATGGTAAGCTAATTGAAAAACCCGTTCTTAGAGAAATGAAAAGAAAAATACTAATAGCTGAAAAAATTAATAAGGGTTAAAAATGTCGTTTCATCTTGCCACAAGAAAAATTATCAAAGAGTGGACAGATTATAATGAACATATGAATATGGCTTATTATATCTTAATCTTTGATCAAGCCTGGGAAACGATGCTTAATAAATTTCTAATGGGTGGTGAAAATGCAAAATCAAATCTGAGAAGTACTATGGTTGTTGAAACTAGAACTACTTACAATAATGAGGTTAAAGAAAATCAAGAAGTAGAGGTATATTGCACTCATTTTGACCATGATAAAAAAAGATTACATTTAAAATGTGAGATGTATGAAAAAGAAACTAAAACTCTTGCTGCTACAATGGAGAGTTTATCACTTTATATTGACTTGGGGAAAAGAAAGGTCACAGAATTTGAGGAAGATAAGCTAAAAATAATGGGTGAATTTATTAATGAAAATAAATCAAGTTTTAAGTCTGAAAACTTAGAATTATCTGGTAGATTAAAAAAATAGATTATGGAAATAAAATTAGTATCAGGTGCATTAGGAGCAGAAGTAAAAGGCATCGATTTAAAAGATAGTTCTTTAGAAAATTGGAAAAAAATAAATAATTTATTATTAGAACACAAGGCTTTATTCTTTAGAGATCAAGATATTACATCGGAAGATCAGATAAATTTAGCAAAACATTTTGGTCCATTAGAAAGACATATTTATGTTAAAGGAAGAAAAGATTATCCTGAAATACTAAGAATAATTAAAGCTCCAGAAGAAAAAAGACAATGGGGTGAAACTTGGCATACTGACGTAAGTTATAATCCAAAACCAACAAAAGTAATTATATTAAGATCAATTAAAGTTCCTCCAGTTGGTGGAGATACAATGTTTTCTAATATGGAAATTGCTTACGATACATTAAGTGATGAAATTAAAGATAAGGTTAAGGATAAAAAAGCCATTCATAGTTCTTTAGGTGCGGCAGCATTTGTTGAAGCATATAAGGAAATGGAAGGGAATGGTAATCTAGATGAATATTCAAATTCTCATCCAGTAGTTAGAACTCATCCTGAAACAGGAAAAAAAATTTTGTATGTAAATTCAATGTATACAAAAAAAATTTTAGATTTAGATGAAAATGAAAGTTCAGATATTTTAAATGAAATATTTTTACATCAAGAAAGACTTGATTTTACATGCAGGTTTAAATGGACTGAAAATGCTGTAGCAATTTGGGACAATAGAAGCACCCTTCACCAAGGTCTGACTGATTTTTTTCCTGGCAGAGGATTGGGCCATGAAAGAGTTATGGACAGGATTGCAGTAGAGGGCGATAATCCAAATTAAATGCAAGCTTTCGATTATCTCATAGTTGGTGCTGGTTCAGCTGGATGTGTAGTAGCAAATAGGCTATCTGAGAATCCTAACAATTCTGTAGCTATTTTTGAGGCAGGAGGATCTAGTGATATTTGGAAGGTTAAAATGCCATTAGCTCTTCTATATACGATGCATGATCCCAAATATAATTGGAAATATTATTCAGAACCTGAGCCATATTTGAACAATAGACGTGTTTTTTGCCCAAGAGGAAAGATGATTGGAGGATGCTCATCTCATAATGGAATGGTCTTTGTAAGAGGAAATAGAGATGACTATACAAGATGGGAAAACTTTGGTTTGGATGATTGGTCCTATGATAAAGTTCTTCCTTATTTTAAGAAGATTGAAACTTGGTCTGAAGGTGAAAATCAATACAGAGGATCATTGGGTCCACTTCCGATAAATTTATCTAAAAATTCAAATCCACTATTTAAAGCATTTATTGATGCTGCAGCTGAAGCAGGTCACAAAACAAATATAGATATGAATGGTGAAGAACAAGAGGGTTTTGGTATGTTTGATACAACAATGCATCAAGGTGAGAGAGCTGGAGTTGCCAAGTATTATTTAAACCCTGTTAAAAATAGAAAAAATTTAAATATTTTAAAAAACTCATTTGTTGAAAAGATACTATTTGAAGGAAAAAAAGCAGTTGGTCTTCAAGTAAAAATAAATAACAAAGTTGAAAAGATTTATGCAAATAAAGAAGTAATTTTGAGTGGAGGATCTATAAATTCTCCACAATTATTAATGTTATCTGGTATAGGTGACGAAACTCATCTTAGAGATAATGGTATTAAAGTTATTCATCACTCTAAGGGGGTTGGAAAAAATTTACAAGATCATCTTGAAACTTACATACAGCAAAAATGTAAAACTCCTAATACACTTTACACATATACAAAATTAATACCTAAAATTTTAGCAGGTATGCAATGGTTTATGTTTAAATCTGGACCTTGCTCAAAATCATTTTTGGAGGCTGGTGGTTTTGCAAAATCATCGCCTGATAGAAAAGTTGCTAACATTCAATTTCATTTTTTTCCGTCATTTGTGATAAATCATGGCCTAGAAGATCCTGACTCACATGGTTACCAATTACATGCAAGTCCAAATCATCCAAAAAGTAGAGGTGAAATAACACTTAATTCCTCAGACCCGTATGATTATCCTAAAATATTATTTAACTATTTAAAAGAAGAAGAAGATCTTAAACAAACAAGAGAATGCATTCATGTTGCAAGAAAAATTCTATCACAGCCAGCTTTAGCAGAGCATGCTGGTGATGAAGTTGGGCCAGGTTTTGATGCACAGTCAGATGATGAATTAAATGAATATGTTAGATCTAAAGCAGATACTGCTTATCATCCTTGTGGAACATGTAAAATGGGAGTTGATGGTATGGCAGTAGTAGACCAGGATTTAAAAGTAAATGGGATTGGAAATTTAAGAGTAATTGATGCATCAGTGATACCTGAAATTCCAAGTGCAAATCTAAATGCTCCTACACTAATGATTGCTGAAAAAGGTTCAGAGGCAATTTTAAATAATTAATATTATTATTACTACTGATTTGATATAGGTGTCTCATGGATACAAACCAAAATACCAGAGGTATTTTTTTTATAATGACTGGTATGGCTTTTTTTTCAATACAAGATTCTCTAATTAAGTTTATTTTTGAGGATATTGCTTTATTCGAGCTTTATTTTGGAAGAACCCTTATACAATCAGTATTTTTGCTATCCTTTGTTTTAATAACTAAAAAAACAATATCTTTAAAAACACATTACCCATTATTAACACTAATAAGAGTTATATGTTTTTTCTTTGGTTTTAGTTTTTTTTATATTTCACTGACCTTTATGACACTTGCTATGACAAGTGCACTATTTTTCTCCTGCCCGTTCTTTATGTCTATGTTTGCTAAATTTTTCTTAAAAGAAAAAATTGGAATTAGAAGATGGAGTGCAATAGTAGTTGGATTTATTGGTGTATTGATTGTTTTAAATCCATCTTTAGATGATTTTAATTTCTTTAAATTAGCACCTGTAGCATGCGCTCTTTGTTATTCAATCTCGATGACTATAACAAAATATACATCTAATAAAGATACTATCTATACTCAAATGACATGGCTTTATATTTTTGCATTATTTGCAAGTTTGGTAATATTTTTTGTTAGTGGTGATGGAAAATTTAATACTTTTACAGATCCAACTTTGCAATTTATTGTGAGAGAATGGTTTACTAATCCAGGGGAGGCTTGGCCTTATGTTTTAATTATGGGAATAGTTGCATCGATTTCGTTTTTTTGTGTATTTACTGCTTATAGTATTGCCTCCCCATCGGTTGTTTCATTATTTGAGTATTCATACATAGTGTTTGCAATGGTAGCTGGTTACATATTATTTGAAACAATTCCAGTACCAAGAACTTTTCTTGGAGCAACAATAATTATTGGCGCTGGTGCGTATATTTATTTTAGAGAAAAAGTACGAGGACAAATGATTGCTACAGATACACCAACAAATAGATGATAAGAAAAAATTATATTCCAACAATCAATATTAATCCTATTCTAAAAAAAAACTTCAATTCAAAAGCAACATTAAAAATAATAAGAGAAATTGAAAAAGCCTGTGTCGAAGTTGGTTTTTTTCAAATAATTGGTCATGGAATTAAATTCAAACAAATAAATAAAGTATGCAAAATTGGAGAAAATTTTTTTAAATCAAATAAAAACAACAAATTTAAGTTAGCTCCAAAGAAATGGAATAAAAAGAACAAAAATATTTATCGAGGATATTTTCCAAATGATGTTAATGGAAAAGAGGGATTAGACTTAGGTGACTTGAAAGTGACAAAGGATTTTTCCAAAAAAACTAAAACTCAATACATCGAGCATTTGAGCATAGAAAAATCATTTAACAAACAATCTATCAAAAAACTATCTGATTATTATGAAAATTTATTTAATCTTAGCGAAACTCTTTTTAAAAGTATTATAAAAATTTATAAAAAAGACACTAATTTATCTAAAAAAGTTTTTTCAAGACTTAAAACACTCAGTACTTTAAGATTTAATTATTACTCTAATCAATCTAAACCAATCGAAATATCTAAAGAAGATGGGGTAGCACTTGGATGTGAAACGCATGTTGATAGTGGTATTTTCACAGTTTTATATCAAAACAAAAAAGGTGGCTTGCAAGTTCAAAACCGAAAAACAAAAAAATGGTATAATGTCCCTTTCAATAAAAATGCCTTGGTGGTGAATACAGGTAGAGCGCTAGAATATTTAAGCAAAGGCAAGTTTAAAGCAACTAATCATAGGGTATTATGGAACAAGCAAAAAAGGCTTTCAGTACCTTTCTTTTTTGAACCCTCATATGACTTTAAAATGAATCTTTCATTTCTTAATAATAAGAAATTAGCAAAAAGTGGTATCAGATATGATAAATTTCTTAATAAATCCCTTAAAAAATTCGTTGAATATCAAAGGTAAGAATAATAATATTATTACATAAAGCGATACATAACTCGTCGTAAAATCATATACGAAAGTGGGATCGGTCGTCTTTAAATTAATTTTTAAAGGAGGCTTAATGAAGTTTGGTTATTTTTGTAATACTACAAATTGGACACACAAACCGTATCATAAATTATTAGATGAAACTAAACAGATCACCGAATATTGTGATCAAAACAATTGGAATTCAATTTGGTTTACTGAACACCATTTTAACCATGAAGGAATGGAGTCGTGTACCAATCCCCTAATGCTAGGAGCAGATGCTGCAGCAAGAACAAAAAATATAAGAATAGGACAAGCAGCAAATGTAATAACTTTTCATAATCCTATAAGATTAGCAGAAGATATTGCTACACTTGATCAACTTTCAAAAGGAAGAGTAGAAGTTGGTGTTGCTAGAGGAGTTTATGGGAGAGAGGCAATTAATTTAAACAAAGAAGCAGATTTAAAAGATCAGGCAAAAAATTTTAGATTATTTGCTGAAACATTAGAAATTTTGAAAAAAGCATGGTCAGAAAAATTTTTTAATCATGATGGAGAATTTTATACTTACCCTTCACCAAATTATGTTTGGCAGCATGACATGAGCCCGCCAAGTGAAGAATTTATGAATATGGAAGATAACACAATGAAAAAAATTAGTGTTCTTCCAAAACCTTATCAAAATCCACACCCTCCAATACATCAAGTTGTTGATGGTATAAGATCTATAGAGTGGGCTGCAGAAAATAACATAAATGTAATTATGTGGATACCTACAGTTAAAGCATTGAAAATAAGATTTGAAGCTTACAAAAATAAAAGATCGGAAGTTACTAAAAAAAATGTTCCTTTAGGTGAAGGTGTTACTCTCGTTAGAGATATGTTTGTTGCTGATACTATGGAAGAGGCTAAAGAAAAAGCAGGACAACATATGGTAAATTATATGAAATGGGTTTGTCATTGGAGAGGTCTTGGTAATCATATGGATCCCGGTGAAGAACTTCCAGAAACAAAGGGTAAATTAGATCTTCTTAATTACGAGTTTTTACATAAGCGAAATATGTTATTTGGTACTCCTGAATATGTAACAGATAAGATTAAAGAACTTCAATCAGAGCTTAATCTTCAAAATCTTCAAGTCTGGTCTAACTTTCCGGGTGTTAAACATGAAGATTGCATGAAAAGTATTAAACTATTCACTGAAAAAGTAATGCCTAACTTTAAAGATGATCTAGATACTGAAGTTAAAAAAGTATCGTGATTAAGTCCAAGAATACCTTGACCGGTGGTCAAGCGGCAGTGAAATCTCTAAAAAAAGAAAAAGTTAAACATGTCTTTGGTTTAATTGGTTCAGCTACAATGGAAATGTTTGATGCGTTATATCATGAAAAAAAAATTAAATTTATCGGTGTAAGAGACGAAAGAACTGGAACGCATATGGCAGATGGATATGCACGAGCTTCTAATCAACCAGGTGTAATAATTGCTGGTCAAAACGGTCCCGGAGCAACTAATCTCGTTACAGGCATAGCGCAAGCAAAAGCAGCATTTTCTCCTGTGGTATCTATTGCAGGTTTATATTCTACTAAAGACAAGATGGAAGATGCCTTTCAAGGACTTGATCAACAATCGCTTTTTGATCCTATAACAAAAAAAACTTGGACAGTAAAAAAGGCAAGTCATATACCAATGGCTTTTAGAGATGCATTTAATCTTGCAATGTCGCCTAGAAGAGGACCAGTTTGTATAAATCTTCCAAGAAATGTTCTTTCTGATACTGCAAAGTTTAAGATTAATGAAAATAAAAAATCCTATAAAACCGAAAGTGACTTAAAAAGTAAAAAGAATTCAATTGACAGAACTGTAAAACTTATTCTCAACTCAAAAAAAACTGTGATTGTTGCTGGAGGAGGAATAAAATATAATTCAAAATTTAAGTCTGTAACAAAGCTTGCTGAATTTTTAAATATTCCAATTGTAACTGCAGCAGGACATGGAGATGCGATTCCATTCAGTCATAAGTTAAATGCAGGACAAATGGGGCCTAGAGGAAATATTGTTGCATCAAGATTAGTCAAAGAAGCAGAGCTAATTATTGCAATTGGTACAAGACTTGGTTTCAATTCCACTTTCTATTCGTATGACAATATAAATAAAAACGCGAAAATTGTACAAATTGAATTAGAAAAAACAATGATAGGAAGATACTTTCCAGTTAATGTAGGTATTCATGGGGATGCTGCTCTGGTGACAGATCAAATTTTAGTTGAATTAAGAAAACAAAAGAAAATTTTCAATTACAAAGAGTGGACAAATAGTTATTTGTTAGAGAGATCAAAATTTCT
>CACMJX010000006.1 GCA_902614055.1 uncultured Pelagibacteraceae bacterium
GGCCAATGAGGTTCTGAAAGCAATTTTAAATGTTGGTAAAAATTTAAATTCACATATTTTAATAATAGATTTATTAAATCTTAAATTTAGGAAAGTATTATTCAGAAAAAGAAAAGGATGTATATGCGAAAATATTTAATATTTTCATTTTTTTTTCTTTTACCATTTTCATCGTTCGCTCAAGAAAATAATTATTTTCTGATGTTAAAAAATAAAAAAGTAAATGTTAGATACGGTCCAAGCTTTGATTATCCAATTAAATATGTTTATAGAAAGATAGAATTACCTCTAAAAGTGATCGATAAAAAAGAAAATTTCAGAAGAGTTATTGATCATAAAAAAAATAGTGGTTGGATCCATATTTCACAATTGAGGAATTCACGTTCTATAATCACCAAATCTGAAAAAATTCTATTTAGAAAACCCACGAAATATTCAAAACCATTGGCAAAGTTGGATAAGGGTCGTCTTTTAAAAGTTATTAAGTGCGAAGAAAAATGGTGTAATATAAGTACGGGTGATTACTCAGGTTGGATTTTGAAAGATGACAAAATTTGGGGTATCGTTAATTAAAGTCTGCAGAAAGAGCTTTAATATTATCGTCCGAAAATTTAGTTGTGTGTGAATATTCTTTATGATCAATACCTACTTCAATTGAATTATTTTGGTCTTTGAACTTATTTACTTGATCATCTGAAAATTTAAAATGTATAAATTGAACTGAAGATGCTTTTCCATCCTCTGAAGTTCTATCAACATCCATTTCTGGAACTGCATAAATTTTTTCGTCCCCAACTTTAATAAATATATTATTTTCTACTCCACCTAACTTTCCAAGAAACTCTGCTCTTATAATTGGATTGTCTATCTCAAACATTAAAGTGGCAACTAATTCTTTTCCATTAGGGATTAAAGGATTATATGCTGCAAGTTCGTCAGCAACTTGTTCGTCTCCGCCCTTTTCGATGTAAAGCATTTCTTGAACTTGGGCTATCATTGTTTCATAACATTCAAAATAAAATGTTGCATAAGGCCCTAAAAGAACTCTTCTATTTTTTTTAAATTGAACTAATTCTTTTCTCATTTGTCTTCTAACTTTTGTGTATGCATCTAAAGGAAGGAGATCATCTTTTGTAATAATTTTTTGTTCTTTTGACATTCTATAATCCATAACTTTTTGAAACTATTTCAATTGGGTGCACAGCTTCATCATTAACAATGTTTGTATCATCAGCTAACTGTTTTATATGTTTGCCAGCCAATGGACAATCAGAAGCCATATACTTATTATTTTTTCTTTTAACAGTACTTGCGGTAGTTTTGCCCACTTTATTTGCTATGTCATGGGTTTCTTTCATAATACCGAAGGTTCCACCATGACCAGCACATCTCTCAACAACATCTAATTTAATATTTGGAATTAATTTGAGCATATCTCTTGCCTTATTACCCATATTTTGTGCTCTAGCATGACAAGCATTATGAACTGTTACTCCTCCATCAATCTCTTTCAAACCCTCAACCAAACCCTCTTTATTTGCAATATCCATAACATATTCATCAATATCGAGAGTATTTTGAGAAAGTTTTTTAATTATTCCATCATTTGGCATTAATAGAGGCCATTCGAACTTTAACATTAAACCACAACTTGCTGTTAGGGTTACTACTTTATAACCTTTTTCAACATATTTGATTAATTCTCTGGAAACTAACTCTGCTTGCTTTGTAACTTGATCTAGATCTGCTTGTTCCAGATAAGGCATACCACAACAACCTGCATAAGAGTGCTCTACCTCAACATTATTATGATGAAGTACTTTCAAAGCAGCTTCTCCAGTTTTTTTCTTATTAAAGTTAACAAAACAAGTGGAATAAATTACAACTTTTCTTTCTCTATGTTTTGGTAATATATTTTTTTTAAATTTTTGAAAATACTTTGCAAAAGTTTCTTTATTATATTTTGGTAAAATAACTCTTTTATCTATTCCAGTAAAAAATTCTAAAACTTTTCTAGCAAATTTATTTTTAACATTTGTAATCCAATTAATAAAAAAGCTAAAAAATATTCCTATTTTTGAATTTCGATCAATTTGAGTTAATTGGTTGGCAGTTTTTGAAATATCACCATTTTTTCTTTGAGCCGTTCTATATCTCAACATCAAATGTGGAAAATCTAAATCAAATTCATGTGGTGGTACATAAGGACATTTAGTCATAAAACACATGTCACATAAAGTGCAAGCATCTACAACAGGTTTAAACTTATCGCTTGAAAGATCTGACACCTCGCCTCCCTCAGTTTCATCGATAAAGTCAAATAATTTTGGAAAACTGTCACACAAATTAAAGCATCTTCTACATCCATGACATATATCAAATACTCTTCTCATTTCCTGATCAATTTTTTCAGGATTTAAAAAATCTGGATCTCTAAATTTTAATGGGTGTCTTGTAGGTGCTTGTGTGCTGCCTTCTTTACTCATAGATTTTTTTAAATGTGGTTTTTGTGGACGAGAGGGGCTTCGTCCACAAATTCTGTTTAAGCTATGCTTTCTAAAGTCTTTTGAAATTTACCTGCGTGTGATTTTTCAGCTTTTGCTAAAGTCTCAAACCAATCAGCTATTTCATCAAAGCCTTCATCTCTAGCTGTTTTAGCCATTCCAGGGTACATATCTGTGTACTCATGTGTTTCACCTTGAATTGCAGACTCAAGATTGGCTTTCGTTTCACCAATTGGCTTACCAGTTGCTGGATCACCAACTTCTTCTAAATATTCTAGGTGGCCATGAGCATGTCCAGTTTCACCTTCTGCAGTTGATCTAAATACCGCTGCAACATCGTTAAAGCCTTCAACATCTGCTTTTTGAGCAAAATAAAGATATCTTCGATTTGCTTGGCTTTCCCCAGCAAATGCTTCTTTTAAATTTTCCTCAGTTTTACTACCTTTTAATGACATATTTACTCCTACTATTAATAATGATTCTAAAGTGGTTTATATATAGAGTAATTGTAATATGTCAACAGTTTAGAATAAATATAATGTATTATTTAAACTTTTGATATTATTGGATTATTTTTGAGATTGATTATCACTAACAATTTTAGCAATAACTTCTACTGATCTTATTTTTTTTCCTGGGATTATTCTTTTAATATTAACTTCATCAACATCATCTTGATGAATATCAATCAATTTATTTTCTTCCTCGTCAAAGAAATGGTGATGATGAGTTACATTTGTGTCGAAATAACTTTGTGAAGCATTTAGTGGAATCTCTTTTAAATATCCCTTCCTTATAAATGCATGAACAGTATTGTAAACGGTTGCTAAAGAAACCTTAATATTTGCTTGATTTTCAATGATTTTAACCAGCTCTTTAATTGTAAAGTGAAAAGTCTTTTCAGCATCAAACAACACTTCACAAATTTTAATTCTTTGTTTTGTTGGTCTTAGACCTGATTTTCTTAATTTATCTATATATTGGTCAGAGTGAGCCATTACTAATTATAATTATTCTAAAGAATATCTATATTATAATGTTTGTAAATCAAGTAATAAGATTAAAAAATTATGAAAAAAAGTTCCTTTGATTATGATGAATTGATAAGCTGCGCAAATGGCGAGCTTTTTGGCCCTGGAAATGCAAAATTACCTTCTCCGCCAATGCTAATGTTTGATAGAATTACTGAAATTAGTGAAAAAAATGGAGCTTTTAACAAAGGGTTGATGAAGGCTGAACTTGATATAAAAGATGATCTGTGGTTTTTTGATTGTCACTTTAAAGAAGATCCAGTGATGCCGGGATGTTTAGGCTTAGATGCTATGTGGCAACTAGTTGGCTTTTACTTGGGTTGGCTTGGAAATCCTGGGAGAGGAAGAGCTTTAGGAGTAAGCACAGTAAAGTTTACAGGAGAGGTTTTAAAAGATGTCAAAATGGCGACATATATTATTGATATGAAAAGAATATTGATTAAAGGTGAAACAACAGTTGGGCTTGCGAATGGTATTCTTCTTGCTGATGGAAAAAAAATATACTCTGCAGACAGTCTAAAAGTAGGATTATTTAAGTAATGCGAAGAGTAGTAATTACAGGTTTGGGGATTGTTTCATGCCTTGGGAATAATCAGGAGGAAGTTCATCAATCTTTATTAAATACTAAATCAGGAATTTCTTTTTCTGAAGAATATAAAGAACACAATCTTAAAAGTCATATTCATGGAAAGCCTAATATCAAACTTGAGGATCATATAGATAGAAAAACAATTAGATTTATGGGTTCAGGATCTGCTTACAATTATATTGCAATGAAAGAGGCGATCGAAGACTCTGGTTTGGAAGAAAGTGAAGTAAGTAATTTCAAAACAGGAATTGTTATGGGTTCAGGTGGACCTTCAATTGAAAATGTCATTTTGGCAGCTGATAAAACTAGAGCTAAGACTCCAAAATTAATGGGACCATTTATAGTTCCAAGAACAATGGCAAGTACAGCCTCAGCGACGCTTGCTGTTCCATTCAAAATTAAAGGGACAAATTATACAATGAGTTCAGCCTGTGCGACTAGCGGACACTGTATTGGAAATTCTATGGAACTTATTCAGATGGGAAAACAAGATGTTGTTTTTGCAGGTGGTAGCGAAGAGATACACTGGGCAATGACTGCCATGTTTGATGCGATGACAGCATTATCTTCAAAATATAACGATACACCTGAGAAAGCATCAAGAGCTTACGACAAAACTAGAGATGGGTTTGTAATTGCTGGAGGTGCAGGGGTTTTAGTTCTTGAGGAATATGAACACGCTAAAGCAAGAGGAGCTAAAATGTACGCAGAATTAACAGGTTATGGAGCAACTTCAGATGGATATGATATGGTAGCGCCCTCTGGTGAAGGTGCAGTAAGATGTATGCAAATGGCAATGACAACCTCGAAAAATAAAATAGATTATATAAATACTCATGGAACTTCTACTCCAGTTGGAGATATTACTGAATTAAATGCTGTTAAAGATGCTTTTGGAGATGAGATTCCTAAAATTAGTTCAACCAAATCTTTATCAGGTCATCCGTTAGGAGCTGCATCAGTACATGAAGCAATATATTGTTTAATTATGATGAAAAATAATTTTATAACTGGGTCAGCTAACATAAGTGAAATGGATGAAGAAGCTAAAAAATTTCCAATAGTTGCCAAAACAGAAACAGATGCAACATTAAATACTGTCATGTCTAACAGTTTTGGTTTTGGTGGAACAAATGCAACTCTAGTATTTGAGAAAGTTTAATATGTCTTTAATGAAGGGCAAAAAAGGACTGATAATGGGTGTTGCTAATGAGAGATCTATTGCATGGGGTATTTCTCAGAAACTTTCAGAGGCAGGTGCTGAATTAGCTTTTACTTATTTAGGTGATGCTCTTAAAAAAAGAGTAGTTCCCCTAGCAGAAAAACTTAATTCTAATATCACTTTTAGCTGTGATGTTGAAAAAAAAGAAGATGTAATAAAATTATTTGAAGATGTTAAATCTCAATGGGGCGAGATAGACTTTATAGTTCACGCAATTGCTTTTTCTGATAAATCTGAACTCTCAGGAGAATATTTAAATACTACCAGAGAAAATTTTTTAAGAAGTATGCTAATTTCCTGCTTTTCATTTACTGAAGTTGCAAAAGAAGCCTCGAAAGTGATGAAAGAGGGAGGAAGTTTGATTACACTTAGCTATGAGGCGAATAAAGCTATCCCAAATTATAATGTAATGGGAGTTTGTAAGGCAGCTTTAGAGTCTAGTGTTAAATACTTAGCAAGAGATTTGGGATCTAAAGGAATAAGGGTGAACGCAATAAGTGCAGGTCCAATAAAAACTTTAGCTGCATCAGCTATTGGAGATGCAAAATTTTTATATAAATGGAATGCTGATCACTCTTTTTTAAAAAGAAATGTAGATAATATCGATGTTGGAAACTCAGCATTATATCTCCTAAGCGATATGGCAGGTGGCGTCACAGGTGAAATTCACTATGTTGATGCTGGTTATAATAAAGTAGGTATGCCAGATCCAAAAAATATATCTTAAAAGTTTATTATGTTAATTTTAATTTGGTTTGTTGTTTGTATAATATTTATTTTTGTTCAATTAATTCTTGAAGGTTCAGGTCATGCACTAGAAGTTTTTGCCCTATTGACTGCAATAGCTTTATTTTTAATAAACAGACTAAGTAAAAAAAAAATTAAATAATAAACTATTGTGAGAAGAGATTTTTTAAAAATTGCTGGAACGTCTATATTAGGTTTAATATTTTATCCTTTGGCATCATTAGCGAGCAATTTAGTAGGATTTAAAAAAAAATTAAAAAAAGATGAGAGTGAATACAATATTATAAATCCAGATCTTACTAATGAACAAAAGATAATAATGTTTGAAGAGGGTACTGAGCGCGCTGGTACTAGCGAATTAAATTATGAGAAAAGAAAAGGGACTTACCATTGTGCAAATTGTGGTGTAAAACTATTTGAGTCTACTGCAAAATTTGATAGTGGGACTGGTTGGCCGTCATTCACCGAAGCAATCCCAGGCGTATTTGTTACAAAAACTGATTATTCTTTTGGCATGAAAAGAACTGAATATAGTTGTGCAAATTGTGGTGCTCATCACGGCCATGTTTTTAATGATGGTCCTGATGGTGGAAAAAGATATTGTAGTAATGGTCTTTGCTTGCTTTTTATCCCTGAGAGTTAGGAATCTCTAAGACTTAAATCCAAAAAAAACTGCAATTATAAGGGCTAGATATATTAAACCTTTAATAAAGAAAAATGCAAAACCCCCAACTACTAAATATTTGCCATACTTACTGTTTGATAAATATGATTTAAATTTTGAGTATAAATTCAATATCAATCTTTGATTTTATTCCATTCAGCTATGCCACCAGATATGTTTTTTACACTTTTAACACCCATATCTTTCATGGTCTTAGTAGCCAGAGTACCTTGTCCACCAACACCACAAAAAACAATGTATTCCTTATCTGGATTATTTTTGATAATATCATTTTCAATTGGACTGCCTTCGGCAAGGTAAAATTCTAATAATCCTCTATCCATATGAATAGCGTTTCCAATTGTTCCTTTTGAAAAACTCTCTTTATCTCTAACATCGATAAATTGAACGTTAGGATCATTTAGTTTTTTTTTAGCTTCTTCCGCAGTAATATTTTCTATCTCACCGCTGACAGACATTAACTCTTCAAATTTTTTCATCTTTATCCTTTTATAAATTAAATTGCTGCTTGTTTAATAGAAAGTTTGACTTTTCCTCTATCAAATCCAATAACTTTTACTTTAACTTCGTCGCCTTCATTTACAACATCCGTTACTTTGGCAACTCTCTTGTCTGCAAGCTCAGAAATATGCACAAGTCCATCTTGCTTTCCAAGGAAATTCACAAAAGCACCAAATTCCATAATTTTCATAACTTTTCCATTATAAATTTTATTTAATTCAGCTTTAGCTGTTATATCTTTGATCATTTGCATAGCAATGTTTCTCGACTCCTCATCTGGAGCAGCAACTGTAACTACACCTTCATCATTTACATCAACTTTAGCAGCAGATTTTTCAACAATCTCTCTAATTGTTGCTCCACCTTTTCCAATGACTGCCGCAATATCTTTTTTATCAACAGTAATCTTTTCCATTTTTGGAGTATGTTTTCCAACATCGTCTCTAGATTTGTCTAATGCTTTATTCATTTCACCCAAAATATGAATTCTTCCATCTTTTGCTTGATTTAAAGCCTGCTCCATTATTTCAAATGTAATTCCTGTAATTTTAATGTCCATTTGTAAAGATGTAATGCCGTCTTTAGTCCCTGCAACTTTGAAATCCATATCTCCAAGGTGGTCTTCATCACCAAGAATATCTGATAGCACAGAGAAATCTTCGCCTTCTTTGATTAAACCCATTGCTATTCCAGCAACTGGCTCTTTAATCGGAACACCTGCATCCATAAGAGCAAGTGAAGTTCCACAAACAGTTGCCATTGAAGATGAACCATTAGACTCTGTGATTTCTGATACAATCCTAAATGTATAGGGAAAACTTTCCTTTGATGGAAGTGAAGAGTTAATTGCTCTCCATGCCAACTTACCATGACCTATCTCTCTTCTACCTGTTCCAATCCTTCCTGTTTCTCCAACTGAGAATGGAGGAAAATTATAGTGCAACATAAATCTCTCTTTTTGAAGACCATCTAAACTCTCTATTCTTTGCTCATCATCTGAGGTTCCAAGTGTAGTTGTTACAATGGCTTGCGTTTCGCCTCTTGTAAACAAAGCTGAACCGTGAACTCTTGGTAAAATTCCAACCTCACACATAATTGGTCTTACATCTGCTAGACCTCTTCCATCAATACGATTTTTATTTTTAAGAATATTAGTTCTAACAATAGATTTTTCTAAATTTTTAAGTTGGGAATTTATATCTAAATCTGTGTAAGCTTCATTCTCCTCATATAAATTTTTAGCCTTTTCAGTAATTTGAGAAATTTGATTTGATCTATCTTGTTTGTCTCTTGTAGAAAAAGCTTTTTTCAAATCTTCAGTAAATTCCTCTTCTAATTTCTTTTTTACTTCAGATAAATCTTTCTTCTCAACTGTCCATTCAGGTTTTCTACATTCTTTTGCAAGTTCTTCGATCATTTCTATTATTGGAACAAAACCTTCATGACCAAATCTAACAGCATTCAACATTTCTTCTTCTGTCAAACCATTTGCTTCGGACTCAACCATTAATACTGCATCTTTAGTTCCTGCTACAACTAAATCTAATTTAGATTTCTCTAATTCCTTTTTAGATGGGTTAAGAACGTATTTTCCTTCAATAAAGCCAACTCTAGAGGCCCCCACCGGACCCATAAATGGCATTCCTGAGATTGCGAGAGCTGCTGAAGATGCAACGATAGATAAAATATCTGCCTCATTTTCTTTATCATAAGATATAACTGTTGGTAATAGCTGTACTTCGTTTTTGAATTCGTCTGGAAACAATGGTCTAATTGGTCTATCAATTAATCTTGAAATTAAAGTTTCACTTTCTGTAGGTCTAGCTTCTCTTTTAAAATATCCACCTGGTATCTTTCCAGCTGCATAATATTTTTCCTGGTAATTGACTGACAATGGGAAGTAATCTATATCTGGGTTTACTTTCTTTGCACCAACAACTGTTGCTAAAACAACTGTCTCACCACATTGAGCTATAATTGCTCCATCTGCTTGTCTTGCTATCTTTCCAGTCTCTAAACTTAATTTTTTTCCACTTACTTCTATTTCTTTTTTTACTACTTTAAACATTTATTTCCTTAAATTTAATTTTGTTAATACTTCTTTATAAGACTCCATATTATTTCTCTTTAAATAGTCTAATAATTTTTTTCTTCTATTTACTGCTCTTAAAAGACCTACAGAAGAATGTTTATCCTTTTTGTATTGTTTAATATGTTTTGACAGATTCTCAATTTTTCCTGTTAATTGAGCAATCTGAACTTCAGAAGATCCACTATCTTTGTCATGGATTTGAAGTTCTTTTACTTTTTCTCTCATTTTTTTCCTTATTTATTTGTTTGTTTGTTTAATTAAATTTTCTATTTTTTCTGCATAATCAAAAGAATCATCTTTCACAAAAAAAAGTTTTGGTAAAAATTTCACAATAATTTTTTTAGATAAAACTTTCCTTATCATGAATGAAGCAATTTTTAATTTTTCTATAATTTCTTCGGTGTTCTTTCCTCCTAAAGGCATTACAAATATTTTAGCTGTTTTTAAATCTGGTGACATTCTTACTTCTGTAACTGTAATTTCTTTTGTTGATAAATTTGGTATTTTTGCTTCATCTCTAATAAAAAGTGTGCCAAGGGCTTGTTTTATCATTTCGCCAACCCTTAATTGTCGTTGAGTAATGGGTTTTCCTAGGTGTTTCATTTAAATGGTTCTTTCAGTTATTGTTGAGTTATATACTTCTATAATATCTTTTTTTTGATAATCAGCGAAGTCTTTAAGAGTAATTCCACATTCTAAACCTGCCGATACCTGCTTGGTTTGATCTTTTTCTCTAAATATAGAACCAATTTTCCCATTAAATATTATTGCTCCGTCTCTAATAACTCTTGCATTAGAGTTTTGGGTTATTTCGCCTTCTACAACTTTTGACCCAGCTACTTTTCCAACTTTTGAAACCTTAAAAATTTCGAGAATTTCTGCACTTCCAATAATTGTTTCTTGTACATCTGGGGATAATAATCCTGCCATCCTCGCTTTTATAAAATCTAACACTTCATATATTATGTTATAAGAGGAAATTAAAATTTTTTCTTGTTCAGCTCTTTTCTTGGCCTCTTTGCTCGGTTTAACATTGAAAGCAATTATTACAGCATTTGATGCTTTTGCTAAAGTGACATCCGTTTCAGTGACCATCCCTATGTCAGAAAGAAGTATTTTTGGTTTTACTTCATCATGTTTTATTTGATCTATTGCATTTTTAATAGCCTCAGATGAGCCATGAACGTCAGATTTAATAATTATATTTAATTCCTCTGATACTGAACTCTTAAAAGCTGAGTCTTGAGTGACAAAGTTAAGGGGTATTTTATCATCTTTTGACTCTTCAACTCTTGCTTCACAAAGGGACTTAGCCTCTTTTTCACTTGATAAAACAATAAAATCATCCCCAGATTTTGCTGCTCCATTAATACCTATAATCTCAATTGGAGTAGCTGGTTCAGCAATATCCATATTTTTACCTTGGTCATTTATTATTGCTCTTACTTTTCCCCATTTTAATCCACTAACAAAATAATCTCCCTTTTTAAGAGTACCTGTAGTTACAACAATGTTTGCAACAGGACCTCTTCCAACATCTATTTTTGACTCGAGAACAATCCCTTTGGCGCTTGTTTCAAAATCTGTTTTTAAATCTAGTAGTTCTGCTTGCAACAAAACGGACTCAACTAACTTATCTAAATTATTTTTAGTTTTTGTTGAGATTTCCACCATTAGAGTATCACCAGACAAGTCTTCAGCTATTAATTCATATTCCAAAAGTTGATTTTTAATTTTTTTTGGATCTGCTTCAGGTAAATCACATTTATTTATAGCAACAACTATCGGAACTTTTGCTGCTTTTGCATGCTTAATGGACTCAATGGTTTGTGGTTTAACACCATCATCTGCTGCAACAACTAAAATTACAATATCTGTTAGTTTAGAGCCTCTAGCTCGCATCTCAGTAAAGGCTGCGTGTCCCGGAGTATCAATAAATGTAATTTTATTATTTTGGTGATTAATCTGGTATGCTCCAATGTGCTGAGTTATACCTCCAAATTCTCCTAATACTACGTTGGCTTTTCTTAAAACATCCAAAACTGAAGTTTTACCATGATCTACGTGTCCCATAACTGTGACTATTGGAGGGCGATTTTGTAAATTTTCTGATTTTATCTCTTTTATTTTTTCAATTATTTCTTCGGCCTTTGTCTCTCTTATTGGATTATGGCCAAATTCCTTAACTAAATATTCTGCTGTATCAGCATCTATTGTATTATTTATTGTTACTGTTACTCCCATACCAAGCAAATGTTTAATAATACTGCTGGATTGTTCGGCCATTCTGTTTGCAAGCTCTTTAATTGTTATTACCTCTGGAAGATTAACATTTCTTTTAACTTGAACAAAACTATCTTTGTTTTCTTCGTGATTTAAACTTCTATTCTCTTTTTGTTTTGCTCTTTTTAAAGATGCTAAACTTCTGGATTTTATTTCTGCATGATCCTCGCTTAAAGCTCTAGAAATTGTTAATTTTAATTCTCTTCTTTTTCCAGGAGTTTTATTTGATTTATTTTCTTTTGGGGTTAATTCTCCTTTTAATCTTCTTGTAGCTCTTTGCTCTGCTAGTTTTCTTTTTTCAAAATCTGAAGTAAGGGACTGTACAGGTCTGCTAATATTATTTGGCTTTGAGGAAATGTTTCTATTTGGCACAAAACTACTATTATTTGTTCTAGAAAATTGAGATTTGCCTTGAAATTTTGAACTTTTTTTCTCAATTACAACAGTGTTTTTTGATTTTGACTTAGCCTGCTCTATACTGCTAAAAGTCTTTTGAGAGCTTCCTTTTATCGATAACTTCAATTTTTTTTTTTCCATTTTCCATCTTTCAATCTTTATAAACTTTATCTCTAGCTAACATAATTAAATTGTCTGCTTCTGACTTTGAAAGAGCAAAATCTTCTAAATAACCTTTAATTTTGACTCTTTCACCTTTAACCACATCATAGGCACCAGTCAACTCATCAGATGCTAGATCAGCTAAATCTGTTAAGGTTAAAATCTTTTGTTCACCCAAGGTAACTAACATACCTGCTGTAAGACCCTCATGATTAATTAAATCGCTGTCTAATCCTAAATCCTTTATTCTTTTTGATATTTCTTCTTGATCTTTTTCATAAAATTCTTTTGCTCGTTCAATTAGTTCTTTTGCAGTCTCTTCTTCAATACCCTCTATTTTTGTTAAAGTATCTGGGGAAGCATCTTTAATATCATCAATTGAAGAGAATCCTTCAGCTACTAAGAGTTGTCCAAGTGTTTCGTCAAGCTCTAAGTTTTTTACAATGTTGTCTGTTTTTTCTTTAAATTCTAATTGTCTTCTTTCAGAGTCCTCTTGCTCTGTCATTATATTAATTTCATAATTTAATAATTTTGTGGCTAATCTTACGTTTTGACCTCTTCTTCCAATAGCTTTACTTAAGTTTTCCTCGGTTAAAATAACGTCAAGTTTTTTTGCTTCATTGTCAACATTCACTCTTTGAACTTCAGCAGGTGATAATGCATTAGCTACTATAATAGCTGGATCTTCAGACCAATTGACTATATCTATTTTTTCACCCTGTAACTCATTCACAACAGCTTGAACTCTGCTACCTCTCATTCCAACACATGCTCCTACAGGATCCAATGACGTATCAATGGCTTTAACACAGATTTTTGCTCTGCTGCCAGGATCTCTAGAGGAGGATTTAATTTCAATTAATCCATCATATATTTCTGGGACTTCTTGGACAAAAAGTTTGTCCATAAATTTTGGATGAGCTCTTGATAAAAAAATTTGTTGTCCTCTCGGCTCTCTTCTGACATCTAAACAATAGGCTTTAATTCTATCTCCAGCCTTAATGTTTTCTCTAGGTATCATTTCATTTTTTTGAATTATTGCTTCAGTTCTTCCAAGATCAACTATCACGTTTCCAAATTCTAGTCTTTTAACTATTCCACTTAATATAGTGTCCTTTTTATCAATAAAATCATTATATTGCCTCTCTCTTTCTGCTTCTCTTACATTAAAACTTATAACCTGTTTAGCTGTTTGTGCTGCAATTCTTCCAAAATCAAATGATGGCAAAGGTTGTAAAACCTCATCCCCTATTTTTTTGTCTTTATTAATATCATTTAACTTTACTGCATCTGCCAGAGTAATTTCAATATTTGAATTTTCAGGTTTTTCTGTAATCAATAATTTTCTAAATATCCCTATATTTCCATTATCTCTATCTATTTCCACTTTGATTTCATTATCAGATCCAAATTTTGATTTTGCCGCTTTTGCAATACCTGTTTCCATTGAACTTATAATCAGCTCTTTATCAATAGATTTTTCTAATGCTACAGCCTCAGCGATTCTTAATAATTCTAATTTATCAGCTCTTCTATTCAACATAATTTTTTAGCCAAAAAAAAATGGGCCTGAGCCCATTTTGAAATTTCAACAATGAATTGGAATATAGTTATTTTTTGTTGATTTACAACAAAATTTACTTACTAAAAACTCCAGATTTATCTGTTTTTTCCCACGAAAATGATCCATCATCCTCTGGTATTCTTCCAAAGTGGCCATAAGCAGCAGTTTTCTCATAAATAGGTTTATTTAAACCTAACATTTCTCTAATTCCTCTTGGGCTTAGATCGAAGTTTTCTTTGATAAGTTTTTCTACGTGCATGTTCTTTTCTTCATCATTATCAAATAAGTCTACATAAATTGATAAAGGTTTAGATACTCCAATAGCGTAAGCTAATTGAATTAAACACTTATCGGCAATTTTTGAAGCTACAACATTTTTAGCTAAATATCTTGATGCATAAGCAGCTGATCTATCAACTTTTGTAGGGTCTTTACCAGAAAACGCGCCTCCACCATGAGGTGCAGCTCCACCATATGTGTCAACAATAATTTTTCTTCCAGTCAAACCACTATCTCCATCTGGACCACCAATTACAAAGTTTCCAGTAGGGTTGATATAAATCTCTTTCTCATCAAGACTTCCTAATAAATTTTTAGGGATAGATCGCTCTATATAGGGCATACAAAGTTCTTTAACTTGAGCTAAGTTAATATCTTTTGAATGTTGAGTAGAAATAACTACTGATGTTACAGCTGAAGGCATACCATCTTTATATTCTATAGTAATTTGACTTTTTGAGTCTGGCTCTATTCCATTCAACTTTCCTGATTTTCTATCCTCAGCCATCAATCTTAAAATTTTATGAGAATAATGAATTGGAGCTGGCATCAAAACTTCTGTTTCGTTACAAGCATAACCAAACATAATTCCCTGATCTCCAGCACCTTCGTCTTTATTCCCTGCTGAGTCTACTCCCATTGCAATATCTGCAGATTGAGAGTGTAAATATGTTTCAATTTTAGTTTGATCTCTCCAAGAAAAACCGTCTTGGTCATAACCTATATCTTTAATACATTCTCTTACTTTTGAAATTAATTCATCTTCTTTAAGTTCTGGACCTCTTACTTCTCCAGCTAAAACAACTTTATTTGTTGTAGTTAAAGTTTCACAAGCAACTCTAGCTTGGGGTTCGGAAGCTAAGAAGCTATCCACAACCATGTCTGAAATTCTGTCACAAACTTTGTCTGGGTGTCCTTCTGACACTGACTCACTAGTAAATAAAAAATTTTTTTTCATTAATTCTCCCGTATTTTAAAAAAAAAAATTAAACTAATATAAATAGATAGAAAATAAAAGAAGATCTTATTACCGTGAGAGCTAAAGATTGTTTTATTAGACTTTTTAAAAGAGTTAAATTCAATAAATCCCTTACCGGTTGTTAATATTTTGTCAATTACCTGTCCTTTTGGATTTATAAAAGCTGAAATCCCATTGTTTGATGATCGAATGACTGGTTTGCCTTCCTCAATGGATCTAAAAATTGAGTGAGAGAAATGCTGGTATGGGCCGATAGAATTTCCAAACCAACCATCCTCTGAGATGTTTAATATAAAATCATATTTTTTTTCGCTGTTATTTATCTGACCAGAATAAATAATTTCATAACAGATAAGTGGGATAAAGCTAAAATTATTCAATCTAATTGGATCTCTTCGGTTATCAGCAGAGAAAGATTGATAACCTTGAGTGATTTTTCTAAATCCGAAATTACTTAACACGTTTTCAAATGGTAAAAATTCTCCGAATGGCACCAATTTATTTTTGTAGTATTTTTGCACGACATTAAGATCATTATTCAACACCAAAAGCGAATTATAAATCTTTTGTTTTTCATTTATGTTTATACCCAAAATAATCTTATGTTTTTTTGAGAAATTATTTGAGAAAAGAGTTTTAAATTTTTTCAGGTCCTCAAAATAAATACTTGAAAGAATACCTTCAGGTAAAATAAAAAGTGTTTCGATTGATGGGTTTGGCTTAGAAGTATTAATTAATTCAAGGATAAATTCAGTAGGATTTTCATTTTGAAAATATCTTTCAATATTAATTTTAGGAGAAATTATCTTAATATTAAAACCTAAATTTTTTTTTTCAGTCAATTCAAACTGTTTCAAATTTGAGTTGCCCCAAAAATAATTAGTGAAAAGAGCTGACAGAGAAAAAATAATTATACTTATTTTTATTTTTCTTTTGTAATTAAAAAATAAAATAGTTGGGAATAAAAATAATAAAATAACTAGTGAATTAAAGGCATAAGTCCCTGTTATAGAAAGTATTTGAATAAATTCTAAATAGTTTACAAAGCTAAAAGCAATTAAATTCCAAGGAAAACCACCAAATAAGAAACTTCTAATATATTCAAATATAGACATAGTAGTAGCCAAAATTAAAATTGATAAAAAATTTTTTTTTGGATTTAAAAAGGAAAAAATTAAAGTTGAAAAACCATAAAATAATCCTAAAAATAATGGAATTAAAATTAAAGCAAATGGTATCAAAGGTTTAAAGATATCCTCAAAAGTTAATGAATTCATTATCCAATATAAATTTGAGATAAAATAACCAAATCCGAATATCCATCCAATATTAAATGAAGCAATTTTATCTTTTGAGTAAAATAGTAATGTCCACAGGAGAGCAGGGTATGAGAAGAAATTTATGTAAAATAGATTATAGGGTGGAAGGCTAAAAGAAGATATTATACCAAATGAAAATACAAATGAGTATAATAGAATTTTATTTTCGTTTAGTAAAGTCAATTTACTTTGTAAAAATAATTCAATATTAGTTTTTCTTTTTTAGACATTTTTTTAAAATCATTTAATTTCTTATGATCATGACCAATTAAATGAAGATATCCATGTATCCACATTTTATCAAACTCTAAAAAGAAATTTGTTTTTTTTGATCGTTCTTTAATAATTTCATAGCTAATTGCTATATCACCTATATATAGCCTTTTTTTCTCTTTAATTTTCATTGGAAAAGATAAAACATCAGTAGTTTTATTTTTTTTTCTAAATTTAAGATTGAAATGTTTCATTTTCTTATTATTGGTTAGGAGTATGGAAAATTCATGGTTTTTTTTTTTAAATAAAGGCGCTTTGGATAATATTTTAAGTCTTTTCTTTAAATAATCATTTGGTTTTTTTATAATTTTTTTCCAATTTGAATAGCCAGATATTACATTGGCTTTGATCATTCGTTGAAGCTTTGATCTGAATATGCCTTAACAATTTTTGATACAAGTGGATGTCTAACTACATCTTTATGATTAAAATCAACTACAGAAATTTCTTTTAAATGCCTTAGTAATTTTTTTGATCTATATAAACCTGAAAGTGATTTATTAGGTAAATCTATTTGTGAGGGGTCTCCATTTATTACTATTTTGGAGTTCTCTCCAATTCTAGTTAAAAACATTTTAATTTGAGTATCTGTTGCGTTTTGTGCCTCGTCAAGAATTGCGAAAGAATTTTTTAAAGTTCTACCTCTCATAAAAGCTAGAGGGGCAATTTCTATATCACCTACTTCAATTTTTTTTTGTATCTTTTCAAAATCTAATAGATCGTATAAAGAGTCGTATAATGGTCTAAGGTACGGATCTACCTTATCTCTCATATCACCAGGCAAAAATCCAAGTCTTTCTCCAGCCTCAACAGCTGGCCTAGAAAGAATAATTCTTTCTATTTTCTTGTCTAGCAACATAGTTAGGGCGACAGCAACGGCTAAAAATGTTTTACCTGTTCCAGCTGGCCCAGCTGAAATAATTATGTCAGACTCCTTCAAAGCTCTAACATAATCTTTCTGTTTTTCAGATCTTGGAATTACAGATTTTTTTGGAGTTTTAATTATATGTTCTACTTTTTTTTCAACATTATTTTTTTCATCTATCATAAATTCATTTATAGAAGAAATTATATCTTTTTTTTCAATTGTTCCATTACTTAAAAATCTTTCAGTCAAAAATTGTATAGCATTTTTTATCAAGTTATTCTTCTCTGGATCACTTTTTACTAGGATAGAATTTCCTCTTGAATATAAGCTAGTTTTTGTAATTTTTTCTAATTCCTTCAAGTTATTATTAAACTCGCCAGCCACGCCAAGTAACAAATCATTGTTTTGAAATATAATACTTAAAGTATTGTTTTCAGAATATACATATTTTAGTTCAGAAATAATTTTTTTTTTATTTAAATCAACCAATTCAAGCAGCTTTCTTTTTTTTATCTAGTAAACCAAATAATGTATTCTGATTACTAGTTTGAACTTTTACTTTTACAACTTTACCAATATTACTCTCATTTCCATCAAAAATTACAGGTGAAATGTATTTATTTCTTCCAAATAATTTATTTTGTTTATCCATTTTATTTTCAACTAACACATCAACTATAGTATTTTCCATTGATTTATTTTTTTCTTTTTGGTTATTAAATAATTTTTCCTGAATTAGGGTAAGTCTTTCTTTAGCTAAATTCTTGTCTACCATCTCTAATGTCGATGCTTTTGTTCCTGGTCTAGGACTAAAAATAAAGGAAAAAGAATTAATAAATTTTATTTTTGTTATTAGATTAAATGTATCTTCAAAATCTTTTTGAGTTTCGCCTGGATAACCAATAATAAAATCGCTAGAAAATTCTATTTCTTCATTTATTTTTTTTAGTCTTTCATAAATTTTTAAATAATGATCTACGGTATGTTTTCTATTCATTAACTCTAATATCTTGTTAGAGCCACTTTGAATAGGTAAATGAACAAAAGGCATTAGTTTATGACTAGACGAATAGCATTCAATTAAGTCATCTGTCATATCCCTTGGATGTGAGGTGGTATATCTAATTCTTTCTAACTCTGAAAATTGATCTAAATGGTTTATTAAATGAGAGATTCTATACTCTTTTGAATTTTCTGTATATGAATAAGCATTAACATTTTGACCTAGCAATGTTATTTCTTTTGCACCATTTTTCATTAGTTGTTCTGCTTCAAGTATAATTTTATTAAATGGTCTGGAGTACTCAGGTCCTCTTGTGTAAGGCACAACACAAAAATGACAAAATTTATCGCATCCTTCTTGAATGGTTAAAAAGGCAGATATTTTATCATTATTATTTTTAATTTTATCAAAATATCCAAACTTAGAGATAGTATCAAATTCGGTTTCTTCTTGTTTTAAACTTACAATATGATTTTTTAATAATTCATTTACTCTATGATAAGATTGCGGTCCTAAAATTATATCTATATATGGTTCTCTCCTCAACATTTCTTCGTTCTCAGCCTGTGCAACGCAGCCTGCCACAACCATTATTGGTTTTTGTTTATCTCTGTATAATTTTTTTACTCTACCAATTTCATGGTAAACTTTTTCTTTCGCTTTATCACGTATATGACACGTGTTTAAAATATAACAGTCTGCATTTGATTGGTTGGTAGTCTTTACAAAACCCAACTTGCTAACAGAATCATAGATTCTATTAGAATCATATTCATTCATTTGACAACCAAAAGTTTTTATGAAGATTTTACCATTCAGCATATTTTATATTTTAAAAAAAAATCTTAAATCCCTATCATTTTTTTTTTTTGATACCATAAAGCTCTAATTTGTGATCTACTAAGTTATATCCGTATTTTTCTGCAACCTTTTTTTGTAGTTTTTCTATTTCTTCATCTACAAACTCAATGATTTCTCCTGATTTAATGTCGATAAGATGATCGTGATGACTTTCAACTAATGTTTCATATCTTGCTTTTCCACCTTTAAAATCGTGCTTGGTAAGTATACCTGACTCCTCAAAAAGCTTTACTGTTCTATAAACTGTAGCAATACTTATTTTTGAGTCTAACTTAGAGACTCTTTGATAGAGTTCATCAACATCTGGATGATCTGACTCCCCATAAACTTCTTTTGATTCTGATAAAACTTTAGCAATTATTTTTCTTTGATCAGTAAGTTTAACACCTTTTTGTTGGCAAATTTGTTCTATTGTTTCAGACATAATTTATTCTAACTCGAATATATGGGTTTTATCAAACTTTTATTTTTATTAAATTTTACTAGATTTTTGTAATTTTCATTTATTAGATCCTCTGATTTAAAACCAATTAAAACAGTGCTATTTGCTAAAGACAAAGCTTTAGCTACTGACAAGGAAATTCTAAGACTTGTAAATTTACCAGGTCCCAGATTTACAAAAATTCTACTAATATCAGTTATTTTAATTTTTTTTATATTCAAAAATTTCAAAAGCAGTTTCATAAAATTGTCAAAGTTTTCTCTACTGTTTATATGTTTGCTAGTATATGATTGTTTACCAGCAATGATCACAAAAACAATTTTTTCATTTGCCGCATTAATTATTAAATTTATCATTCTTTATTTTTTTTTTTTAAATGCTTATGCAGATACTGTAAACAAGAAATATGAACCTAACGAAAAGGGAATATTGGCATTGATGTATCATAGATTTGAAGAAAATAAATATCCTTCAACCAACATAAAAATTAATATATTTCAAAAACATTTGGATATTATTAGAGAAAACAACTTTTCTTTTTTAAATCCAAAAAACTTTGAATTAGAATTTAATAGAGTAAGTAGAGAGAAAAAAATTTTACTTACTATCGATGATGCATTTTCCTCTTTTTATTTGAATGCATGGCCAATTCTTAAAAGAGACAAAATTCCATTCATTTTGTTTGTTTCCACAGAGTCTGTGGGTAAAAATGGTTATATGAATTGGAATGAAATTATAGAGATATCTAAAGAAGATTTTGTCTTTATTGGAAATCACTCACATTCGCATGAGTACTTAGTGAAATATGAATTTAAGAAATTTAGAGATGATATTATTAAATCAATAAATATATTTGAAGAAAATCTTGGATATAATTCTAAGTTTTTCTCATATCCATTTGGAGAGTACAATTTAGAACAAAAAAACTATATCACCAAAAATTTTGACTATGCTTTTGGTCAACATTCTGGAGTTATAGATTTAAATAAAGATAGATATGAGTTACCAAGATTTCCAATAAATGAGAAATATGGAGATTTAGAAAGATTTAAATTTTTAATAAATCTTTTACCGATTCAATATAAAGTTATAATTCCTGAAGAAAAATTTTTATTGAGCAATAATAATCCACCAGATCTAGTAATAGAATTTTTTAATGATCAACCTAATATAAATAAGATAAATTGCTTTTCTAATGAAGGTGGAGAGTGGAAAGATTCTAAACTAATCTATGAAAAAAATAGAATTAAAGTTATTTTTACTCAAAAGTTTTTACCAAGAAGAGGTAGAATTAATTGTTCAATGCAAGATAAAGATGGATGGCGTTGGTTTGGAACTCAGTTTACTCTAAATTAAATTTTTCATTTTTAAACTTGTTGGTAAAATATTTACATCATCAAAATCAGTTAAAGAATTCTGATTAATGATTTTTTTAAGAACTTCTGTATATTCTTTACCTGTTTCTGCATATTTTTCTAAAAAATTTACTAGTTTGATACTATCCAATTTTTCACCATTATCTCTTTGAATTGCTCGTTCAATTCTAAATTCTTTATAACTAGAATGTGTATTTAAATTTCTTTGATAAGCTCGCACTGAAGCTTTCAAAATTTTAAATTTTGCGACTTTATGTTTTTTATTTTTTTCAACTTCTAAAGGCTTTATACCCTCACCAGACCAAGTCCATTGTCCAAATAATGCATTACCTTCTTGTGCAAATCTTGAACTTCCCCAGCCAGTTTCTTTGGCTGCTTGTGCTATCGCTAGTGAAACTGGAATTTCATCCATTCTTATTTTAAGTTTTGCTAAATCATTATTTTTTACACCATACTGTTTAAATTTAAGTTCGAGCCACGCTTTATCACGTGAGGAAGTATTATTTTTATTTAAAATTTTAAAAAGCTTTTTTCGATCAAATCTTATTTTAAGATTTTCCTCAATAATTAATGGTAACACAATTTTAATAAATAGTTTTTTTCTTTTTTTGGGACTTTCAATATTTTTAAGTTCTTTGGGTAGTTTTGTTAGTTGATTGCCTGTATTAACCAATTTAGTTTCTTTTACAGTATCAAGATTATATCCATTTTCTTTAAATAATTCTTCAATGGTTGAAGCACTTAGTCTTGTAGGATCTTCATCATCCTCATCTTTTCCAAAAACATCAATGTCATCGAAAATATTCCAGGAAAATCTATTCTTTAAAGAATCTTCAATTTTTTTATTTTTCTTATTCTGCTTATCTAATATTTCGTTAAAACTCTGTTTAGAGGAATTAAAAACAATTTCATTCGATTTTAAGTTATTTGTTATAAAACTAACTGAGTTTGGTAAAATTGAAAATACCAATATTAAAACTAAACTTGTTAAAAAAGTTTTAAAGAGGTTTAGATTACTTTTTACTACTTCTTTTTTTAAATTTTTCTTCATTTGTGTCTTGATTTCTTATAATTGATAGCAAGGATATTATACAGCTAAAACTTCTTTAACTTCTGGAATATAATGGCAAAGAAGGTTTTGAACTCCCTGTTTTAAAGTTAAAGTTGAAGACGGACATCCTGAACAACTTCCTTTTAAAATAACTGTAACTTTTCCATCTTTGAATTCTTTGAAGGTTATGTCTCCTCCATCTCTTGCAACAGCTGGCCTAATTTTAGTTTCTAATATTTTAATAATTTTATTTTCAATTTCACCATAGTCATTATTATCACCTAATTCTGACTTTTTGTTTATAATAAATTCATTACCTTTATCGTAGAATTCGTTCAAATATGAAATAACTATATGTTTTATATTTTCCCATTTTTCGTCTTGAGTTTTATTTATTGATAAAAAATCATCACTTAAAAATATTCCTGTAACACCGTTTATTGATAAAATATTTTTTAATAGGAGAATTTCTGTTTGGTCCTCATATAAAAACTCATAAGGTCCGTCATTTGATACCTTTTTTCCTGGTAGAAATTTAAGAGAATTTGGATTTGGTGTTTCTTGAGTTTGAATAAACATAATATTTATATAATCATAAATTTTTAAATTTAAAGGATTTTAAAAACCTATTATTTTCTTCATTTCGACTATCTTTTTTCCAGCAATTTCTTCAGCTTTAATAGCTCCCTCTACAAGAATTTTATCTAAATATTCATAATCATTAATTAATTTTTTTATCTCATCAGAAATTGGGGAAATTTTACTTGATAATACATCGGCTAATTGACTTTTAAGATCTGAAAAGTTTTTACCCCCAAATTCTTCTAAGGTTTTATCCAAAGTTTGGTCTAAAATGCTTGAATAGATACCAAGAAGATTCTCTGCTTCAGGTCTATCTTTTAATTTTTGGTCTTCATTAGGAATTGGAAAAGAGTCGGTTTTAGCTTTTTTTATTTTATTGATAATTTCATCTTTAGTATCTGTTAAATTAATTCTACTAAGATCTGATGGGTCTGATTTACTCATTTTTTTTAAACCATCTTTTAAACTCATTATTCTTGAAAAATTTTTTTTTATAAGTGGTTCTGGAGCTTTTAAAAAATCTCCACAGTCAAAATCTTTATTAAATTTTTTAGCAATATCTCTAGTTAATTCTAAATGTTGTTTCTGGTCTTCTCCAACAGGTACATGTGTAGCATCATAAAGCAATATATCACTAGCCATTAATATAGGATAAATATATAGACCAACAGAGGCCTTTTCCTTATCTTTACCAGCTTTTTCTTTAAATTGTGTCATTCTATTTAACCAGCCCATTGGAGCCATGCAACTTAACATCCAAGAACCTTCTGTATGTGCATAAACTTTTGATTGATTAAAAATTATACTTTTACTTGGATCGATACCACTGGCTATAAATGTTGCAGCTGTTTCTCTGATATTATTCTTTAATTCGTCTTTATCTTGCTTAATAGTTATTGCATGTAAATCTACTACACAAAAGATACATTCATTTTGGTCATCATTATTAAGATCAACAAAATTTTTAATAGCTCCAAGATAGTTACCTAAATGAAGATTGCCTGTGGGTTGAACACCTGAAAATATTTTTTTGCTCATTATTAATACTTTAAATTAATATCTGAAATTTTAAAGGCTTTTATAATAATTGAAACTCCAATGTATGAAATGAAAGTTAAAAAAACAATCAAAATAACAAAAATGAATTTATAATTATTTACGTAATTTAATGAGCTATCTAAAAAATTAATTAAAAAATAAAATATTAAAATTGCAATTATATTTGAGATAATAATTTTTAATATTTGAGAAATAAATTTTGAGTTAAATTTAAAATATTTTTTGTTAATTACAAAAACTAATAAAATAATTCCATTAAACCATGAGGAGATTGTTGTGGCGATAGGTATTATAATAAAACCTACCTTTGAAAAGAAAATCAAGCTAATTGCAATATTTAAAAATACAGAAATTAAAGAATATTTAAATGGTGTTTTAGTATCATTTCTTGCAAATAAAAACGTTGAAAATATTTTAATTAAAGAAAATGCTGGGAGTCCAAAAGAAAAATAGAATAAAGCTTTTGCAGAATTTCTTACACTCATCTGATCAAAAGAGCCATAGCCAAATAAAGCAGACGTTATTTGTTCTGAACCAAACATTAATGCAAATGATGCAGGTAAACTTAAAAATAAACTCAGCTCTAAAGCTTTATTTTGTAGTTCTATCGTTTTTATAGAGTTATTACTTTTAATATGACGGCTTAAATTAGGAAGTATTACAGTACCAATAGCAATACCTGCTATTGCTAAATTTATCTGATAAATTCTGTCTGCATAATATAAATAGGAAACAGCACTTGCCTGAAATGATGCAATAATTGTTCCAACTAAGATATTTATTTGTGTGACACCTGATGAAAATATACTTGGTAAAAGTTTACTAAAAAAGTGTTTAACTTTCTCGTTTGTCTTAAAATTAAAATTTATTTTTATTACAAAATATTTCCTTACAAATATTAATAAAAAAACAAATTGAAGAAGTCCTGCAAGAGTAACTGTATAGGATAAATAATAAACTAAATTATTATTTAAATTTTCAGCATATAACAAACAAATTATCAACAATGTATTTAGAATTATTGGTGCTGCTGCAGCAGCTGCAAATTTATTATGTGAGTTTAAAATTGCTGAAAAAAAAGATGCTAAACTTATAAAAAATAAGAATGGGAAAGTAATTCTTGTTAAGTCAATGGCAATATTTAATTTTTCAGAGTCGTTTATAAAGCCTGGTGCAATAATTTTAATAAAAACTGGCATAAATATTTCAATTATTAAGATAGTAAAGAACAGTCCTAATAATAATAAATTAAAAATTGTATTTGCAAATGAGTTAGCATTTTTGTTTCCTTTATTAAGTTCAGAAGTATAGGAAGGAACAAAAGCTGCATTAAAGGTTCCTTCTGAAAATAATCTTCTAAAAGTATTTGGAATTCTAAATGCTACGAAGAAGGCATCTGCTAAAGGACCTGCTCCAAGGTATATTGCTATAAAAAAATCTCTTATGTAACCAAGAACTCTACTTAATAAAACAAATAAACTAAACGTGCTTGTTGACTTAATGAGGTTCATAAATCATATTAGTCTTAAATTTACCTTAATAGTATATTTAATTTATCTTATGAAAAAAAACAAAATTGAACATTATTCTGATAAAGAGGCTCTTGAATTTCATAATTCGAATAAATCTGGCAAGATTGAGATAAATTCATCAAAGCCAATGACGTCAAAAAGGGATCTGGCTTTAGCATACTCTCCTGGTGTAGCAGCACCAGTAAAAGAGATTTATAAAAATCCAGAGCTAGCATATGAGTATACAACTAAAGGAAATCTTGTAGCAGTCATAAGTAATGGGTCTGCAATTTTAGGATTAGGAAATTTGGGGGCAATTGCATCTAAACCTGTAATGGAGGGTAAAGCAGTTTTATTTAAAAGGTTTGCTGACATAGATGCTATTGATTTAGAGATTGATAGCAAAGATCCGACGGAAATAGTCAACAGCATAAAAAACTTTGCGGTCAGTTTCGGAGGCATTAATCTTGAAGATATTGCGGCTCCAGAATGTTTTATAATTGAGGAAAATCTAAAAAAAATACTTGATATACCAGTATTTCACGATGATCAACATGGGACGGCAATTATTACGTCAGCAGCACTTATTAATTCAATACATATCACTAAAAAAAAGATTTCTAAAATTAAAGTTGTAGTAAACGGTGCAGGAGCATCTGCTATGGCTTGCTCTGATTTATTTTTAAAATTAGGAGTGAAAAAAGAAAATCTAACAATGATTGATAGTAAGGGTGTTATTAATTTAAATAGAAAAGGATTAAATAAGTGGAAACTGAAATATGCAAAAAAAACAAACGATAAAAATTTAAATGATGCATTAAAAAATGCAGATGTCTTTCTAGGTTTATCGTCAGCCGGAATTCTGAAAAAAGAAATGATCAAAAAAATGGCAAAAAATCCAATTATATTTGCATGTGCTAATCCTGATCCTGAGATTTTGCCTGAAGAAGCATACAAGATAAGAAAAGATGCAATTATAGCTACAGGAAGATCAGATTATGCAAACCAAGTAAATAATTTAATTGGTTTCCCATATATATTTAGAGGTGCACTTGACGTGAGAGCAAAAACTATCAATGAAGAAATGAAAATTTCTGCTGCTAATGCTATTGCCAAATTAGCTAGAGAGAGAGTTCCTGATGAGGTAGCTGCAGCAATGGGTGGGGATAGACCAAAATACGGAAAAGATTATATAATTCCATCTACATTTGATCCAAGATTAATAAGTGTTATTCCAGTAGCTGTGGCAAAAGCTGCTATTAAAAGTGGTGTAGCCAGAAGAAAAATTGAAAATTTAAGTTTGTATTCTGAACAATTGAAACAAAGATTAGATCCATCAGTAACTATTCTACAAGGGATTAACTCTAAAATAAAGAAAAATCAAAAAACTGTTGTGTTTGCAGATGGAGAAGATGAAAATACGTTAAAAGCTGCAATTGCATTTAAAAATAGTGGACTAGGAATTCCTATAATCGTTGCAAAAGAAAATCTTGTTAAAGAAAGATTAAAAGAAATTGGGTATGGAGAAAATTTAGATATTAAAATAGTTAATTCTACTAATAAAAATTTGCGAGACAAATATGTAAAACTACTTTTTAAGAAAATGCACAGAGATCAAGGTTTGCTTGAGAGAGATTGTGATAGAATGATTAGAACTGACAGAGTTATTTGGGCATCATGTATGGTTGAATGCGGAGATGCAGATGCGATGGTGACAGGAAATACGAGAAGATATTCCCAATCTTTAGAAAAAATTAAGAAAGTAATTCCTGCAAGGTCAGGTGAAATTATGTTTGGATTAAATATGGTGGTGAGTAAAGGAAAAACTGTATTTATTGGGGACACATCAGTAAATGAATATCCAACATCTGAGGAATTGGCTGATATAGCGATTTCATCTGCAAGAGTTGTGAGATTGTTTGGATTTGATCCAAAAGTTGCTTTTTTATCACATTCAACATTCGGTCAACCAATTACTAGCAGAACAAAACATATAAGAGACGCTGTGGATATATTAAAAGAGAGGAAAGTAGATTTTAAGTTTGATGGTGATATGCAGCCAGATGTTGCTCTTAATGAGGAATATTCTGATTTGTATCCTTTTTCAGCGATAGTGGGGAAGGCAAACATTTTAATTATGCCTGGTCAACATAGTGCAGCAATTACCAATAAGATTATGAAAACTTTGGGGGGTGCAAAGATTATTGGTCCATTATTAATCGGTCTTGCACAACCAATAGAAATTGCTCCTTTGCGATCTTCTACATCTGAAATATTAGATTTAGCGTCTGTCGCTGCTTATTCAGCTGGAGTAATTAATTATAAAAAAACAAAATAAAATATTTACTATTTTTTAACAACTCTCAAATCATCGACTAAGAAAATACTTGTAACTACATCCTCAACATCTAAGATTTGTTTGGCTTCTTTCAAAACCTCATCTCTCTCTTTCTTATTTTGCGCTATGCCATAAACATAAATTTTCTTTTTATATGTATCGATGTTATAATTGAGAGCTTTAATGTTTTTACTTCCAATTAATGCTGCTCTTAATTGTGAAGTTATTAGTAAATCTTTTGCTGATCTTTTAAAATTAAATTTTTCTTTAATTTGTAGATCATTATTGACAGATCTAGCACCTTTAATTTCCCAAGCCAACTTAGTAATTTTTAGTTTATCTTCAACAGAGTTTACTTTTCCTGTAAGAAATATCCTTCCATCAAGGATTTTTGTTTTTACAGATATAAAGTAACTTTTATCTGTTGATAATAATTTTGCTCTTAAATTTTGTTGCATTAAAGAGTCGTCAATTTGAGTTCCAAGACTCCTTGGATCTAAAGCAATTGAAACTCCAGTGCCTAATACACCTGTAGAAGAGTAACCAACACAACTAGAGAGTAAAACAAAACTTAATAGTATTATAATTTTTCTAATTTTCATTCTTAATTTCGAGACAATATTTGTAAATTAGTCTTTTAGAGATTTCTCTATCTTCTGAAACTTTTTTTACAATATCTTTTATTGACATTTTTTTAATTAATTTATTAATTTTTTTTTTATCTGATTCTTCAAGTTCGTTAAAACTTAATTTTTCTTTTCTTATCTCAGAAATAACTATTGTAATCTCACCTTTTCTTGAAAAATTTATATCTGATAGCTTTTGTACAGAAGTTCTAATATATTCTTCATGATATTTTGAAATTTCTCTACAAATTAGAATATCTCTGTCTGAAAAAAATTCTTTTACATCATCTATTCTTTTAATGAATTTATTTGGCGATATAAAAAAAATAATTGAACTTTCTAATAATGAAATGTTTTTAAATAATTTTTTTACTTGATTTTGTTTTTCCGGTAGAAATCCACAAAAATAAAAATTGTCTGAAAATCCACTTATTGATATTGCTGAACTAACTGCTGATGCGCCTGGAACGGGAAAAATATTAATTTTATTTTTAACACACTCTTGAACCAATATTCTACCTGGGTCTGAAACAGCAGGTGTTCCAGCATCTGAGACTAGTGATACTATTTTATTATTGTTAAGTGTTTCTATTACTTTCTCTAAATTTTTATTTTCATTAAATTTATGATTTGAAATCAGTTTTTTATTTATATCAAATTTTTGAAGTATTTTTTTTGTAACTCTTGTATCTTCGCATAAGATTAAATCTGAGTCTTGAAGGATTTTAACAGCTCTAAATGAAATATCACCCATGTTTCCGATTGGTGTTGCAACACAATATAGCCCAGGTTTAAATTTATTATTGTTTAAATTCATATGAATTCTCTAAATAAATATATTATTAAAACTTAAATGAAAACTTTAATTAAATTGTTAATGTTTATTGCATTAAGTGTCACTCTTTCTAGTCAAAACATATACGCGTCTGAAAAAATTAAGATTGGATTAATTGTTCCTTTAAGCGGTAAAAATTCTTTAATTGGTGAAAAAATTATTAAATCAATAAGAATGGCAATAAATAAAATTAATGATGAAAGGGTGGAGATCATTCCAAAAGATACGAAATCAAATCCCATTGATGCTTTAAAAGTATCCAACGAATTATATAAAGAAGGTGTAAAAATAATTATTGGCCCGGTCTTTAACGAAAGTACAAAATATCTTGATGATTTAGAAGATGTAACTTTTATATCTTTTACGAACAAATTGATCGGAAATCCAAAAAATGTAATCAGCGCTGGTGTCAATGCTGTATCACAAGTACAAACAATAAAAAAATTTAATAGAAGAAATAATTTATCAAAAAGTATTATTTTAATACCAAGAGCACAATTTAAAAAAGAGATAGAGGAAGCAATTAATAAAACTAAAATTAAACATAAAGAAGTATTTTATTATGACAGAGAGCCAACGAAACTTACGAAGCAAATTGAAGAATTAACTAAATATCAAACAAGGAAAAATAATCTAAAATTTGAAATACAAAGACTTGAGGGTTTATCATTTAAAGACAAAAATAAAAAAATACAAAATTTAGAGAAAAGAGATACACTTGGAGATATTAATTTTGACTCAGTAGTTATAGCTGATTTTGATGAAAATTTAAAAAGTGTTGCTACTTCTCTTCTATATACAGATGTCTCTTCAAAAAAAATTTCTTATATAACGTTAAATCAATGGTTTGATGAAAGTCTATTAAAGGATGATACCCTACATCCAATATATTTTCCCTCAATTAACAAAGATAATTATGAACTATTTATGAATGATTTTAGAAATGCTTATGGTTTAGATGGAGATCAACTTTCATTTTTAAGCTATGATTTAATAGGGTTGGTCTATTTTTTAATTTATGAAAACAATTTTAAAATTTCAAAAAAAATATTCTATAAAAAAAATAAGTTTAAAGGTAAAATAGGAGTTTTTGAAATAAGCAAAAATACTATTACTCATCAACTAAACTTTTATAGAATTGAAGATAAAAAATTCAAAAAAATTTTTTAATTTTTTTGAATGCATTAAATCGATGATCTATACTATATTTTTTATGAGGTTCCATCTCACCAAAAGTTAATCTTTTTCCTTTAGGTATAAAGATTGGATCATATCCAAAACCATTTTTTCCTTTCTTAAAATTAGATATTCGTCCCTCAATTTTACCGATTTTACTTATAAATTTACCATTTGGCCAAAAGATAGTAAGTACACAAATAAATCTTGCACTTAATTTCTTTTTTTTCCAATTTTTGTCTTTTTTAGAAATTTCTTTGTAAACTTTTTTAATAGCTAAATTGAAATTTCTTTTTTTTCCTGACCAATCTGCTGAATATACGCCCGGTGCTTTATCTAAAATATCAATCTCGATTCCTGAGTCATCTGATAAACAAATTTTACTAGTTTTTTTTGAAAAATATTTTGCTTTTAAAAGAGAGTTTTGCGTAAATGTGGTTCCTGTCTCTATTGGACTTGGTATTTTAAAGTCCAAATTTGAATAAATTTTTAAACTTTTAGGTAATAGATCTGCTATTTCCTTGAGTTTTCCTTTATTATTTGAGCCAATGAATATCTCTTTAATTTTTTTTTTAGACATCTAGAAATTATACTTTTTCTTACCATATAAACAATATGGACAAAGAAGAATTAAAAGAAAACACGGACAAAAGTACTCCTGATGAGGATGAGTTAAATACTCAAGCTACTGAAAACCATAATGAAGATCAAGATAGTGAAGATAAAAATTTAGAGTCCGAGAAAAAAGAAAAAGAAGATGAAAAGCTATCCCCAGAGGAAGAATTGGAGTCGCTCAAAGATAAACTAGCTAGAACATTTGCAGAAATGGAAAATCAGAGAAGAAGGTTTGAAAAAGAAAAAGAAGATGCATACGAGTATGGTGGATATTCGTTCGCAAAAGAAGCATTAAACCTATTAGATAATCTTGAGAGATCAAAAGCTGTATTAGAAAGCGACGAAAAGTTAAAAAATACAGATGCGCTTAAAAAGATCGTAGAACATTTAGATATTATAAACAATGATATGCTTTCAATATTCAAAAAAAATAATATCGAACCTGTAAAATCAATTAATGAAAAGCTTGACCCCAATCTTCATCAAGCAATGTTAGAAATAGAGGATGAATCAAAAGAACCTGGAACAATTGTTCAAGAAATACAAAAAGGATTCATGATGAAAGACAGATTATTGAGACCTGCTTTAGTTGCTGTTTCAAAGAAAATTGTTAAGGAAGAACAAAAAGAAGATAAAAAAGATGAAAAAAACCAATAAAAACAACCAAAATTTATATTTTATAGATGGTTGTAGTCTAAAAATTAGCACTTATATGACGAAGAGGTATTAATTATGAGTAAAGTAATAGGAATAGATTTAGGAACAACCAACTCTTGTGTAGCAGTAATGGAGGGTACGCAGGCTAAGGTTTTAGAAAACGCTGAAGGGGCAAGAACAACTCCATCAGTTGTTGCGTTTTCTGATAATGATGAAAAATTAATTGGACAACCTGCAAAAAGACAAGCAGTAACAAATCCTGAAAATACAATATTTGCTGTTAAAAGATTGATTGGAAGAAATTTTGACGATCCATCTGTTAAAAAAGATGTTGAAACTGCACCATTTAAAATTATTAACTCAGATAAAGGAGATGCTTGGATAGAAGCAAAAGGTAACAAATATTCTCCATCTCAAATTTCTGCTTTTACACTTCAGAAGATGAAAGAGACTGCTGAAAAATATTTAGGTCAAGAAGTTAAACAAGCTGTAATAACAGTGCCTGCATATTTTAATGATGCTCAAAGACAAGCAACTAAAGATGCCGGTAAAATAGCAGGGCTAGAAGTTTTAAGAATTATTAATGAACCAACTGCAGCTTCACTTGCTTACGGATTGGACAAAAAAACAAATAACAAAATTGCCGTTTATGATTTAGGTGGTGGTACATTTGATGTTTCAATACTTGAGTTAGGAGATGGAGTATTCGAAGTTAAATCTACAAATGGAGACACTTTTTTAGGTGGAGAAGATTTTGATAATACAATTGTAGATTACTTATTAACTGAATTTAAAAAAGAAAATGGCATAGACCTAAAATCTGATAAATTAGCCTTACAAAGACTTAAAGAGGCAGCTGAAAAAGCAAAAATTGAATTATCTTCAGCAGCACAAACCGAAATAAATTTGCCATTTATTACAGCAGACAAAACTGGTCCGAAACATATTAATATGAAAATGACCAGAGCAAAGCTAGAAGCTCTTGTAGAAGATCTTATTTCTAGAACTATTCCACCGTGCGAAACAGCACTTAAAGATGCTGGTTTAAATGCTAGTGAAATCGATGAGGTGATACTTGTTGGTGGAATGACTAGAATGCCAAAAGTAATTGAAGAAGTTAAAAATTTCTTTGGTAAAGAACCAAACAAATCGGTTAACCCTGATGAGGTTGTTGCAATGGGAGCTGCTATTCAAGCGGGTGTGTTACAAGGAGACGTTAAAGACGTACTATTGTTAGATGTCACGCCGTTATCACTTGGGATAGAAACTTTAGGTGGAGTTTCAACTAAACTAATAGAGAAAAATACAACAATACCAACTAAAAAAAGTCAGGTTTTCTCAACAGCTGAAGACAACCAACCTGCAGTTTCTATTAGAGTTTTACAAGGAGAAAGAGATATGGCCTCTGACAATAAAGTTTTAGGCAATTTTGAACTAGTAGGTATAGCTCCAGCTCCAAGAGGCGTTCCTCAAATTGAGGTTACATTTGATATTGACGCAAATGGAATCGTAAATGTTTCTGCAAAAGATAAAGGAACTGGTAAAGAACAAAAAATTCAAATTCAAGCATCAGGTGGACTAAGTGATGAAGAAATAAACCAGATGGTTAAGGATGCTGAGACAAACAAAGAAGCAGATAAAAAGAAAAGAGAAGCTGTAGATGCGAGAAACCAAGCTGATACTTTGCTTCATTCTACTGAAAAAAATTTAAAAGAACATGGCAGTAAAGTTTCTGATGCAGATAAAAAAGCTATTGAAGATGCATCCGCGAATGTAAGAAACGCATTAAAAGGAACTGATGTAGAGGAAATAAAAAAGAAAACTCAAGATTTGGTTCAAGCTTCAATGAAATTAGGAGAAGCTATTTACAAATCACAACAAAGTACAAAACCTGGTGATGCACCTGAAGATAAAAAAGATGCAAAAGATGAAGGGAAAAAAGACGATAATGTTGTTGATGCAGACTTTGAAGAAGTAAAAGACGATAAAGAAAAAAGCGCCTAAACTATCAACCATTTGTCTATAACTAGTTATGGCAAAAAGAGATTACTACGATGTTTTGGGTGTTGAAAAAAGCGCTGGTCCAGATCAGATAAAAGCAGCTTATAGAAAACAAGCAATAAAATACCATCCTGATAAAAACAAAGGCGACAAAGGAGCTGAAGAAAAGTTCAAAGAAGCTTCGGAAGCCTACCATGTTCTCTCGAATTCAGAGAGAAAACAAAATTATGATAATTTTGGGCATGCAGCATTTGAAAATGGTGGCGGAGGTGGAAGAGGTGGTTTCGGAAATTTTGACTTTTCTGGCTCTTTTTCAGATATCTTTGAAGACTTTTTTGGCGAGGGTTTTGGCGGAGGTGGAAGAAGATCCAGAAGATCCAATAACCGTGGCTCTGATTTAAGATATGACTTATCTATAAGCTTAGAAGAAGCTTATGCTGGAAAAAAACAAGATATTAAATTCTCAACTTCTGATAAATGTGATGTTTGTAGCGGATCAGGTTCAAAACCAGGCTATAGTGCAAGCACTTGTTCAATGTGTGGAGGACATGGACAAGTTCGCTCAAGCCAAGGATTTTTTACAGTGCAACAAACTTGCCCTCAGTGTGCAGGTTCCGGAGAACAAATAACTCACCCATGTACAAATTGTGGTGGTACAGGTAAAAAACAAACAAGTAAGAGACTTTCTGTAACTATTCCTAAAGGAGTAGATGATGGGACTAGAATTAGATTATCTGGCAAAGGTGAGGCAGGTTCAAGGGGAGCTAGTAATGGTGATCTTTATTTATTTATTAATGTAAATTCTCATGAACTTTTCAAAAGATCTGAAGAAAATTTATTTTTTGAATGCCCAATATCGATTGCAGACGCTGCATTAGGAGCTGAAATAAAAATACCAACAATAGATGGTGGGAAAGCAAAAATAAAAATCCCAGCTGGAACACAAAGTGGTAAACAATTTAGATTAAGAGAAAAAGGAATGCCATTAATGAGGGGAAATAATTATGGGGATCTTTATGTTCAGGTGAACACTGAGGTACCGGTATCTTTAAATAAAGAACAAAAAGAATTACTTGAGAAATTTAGAGAAATTGAGAATGAAAAATCAAATCCAAGTATTAAAAAATTCTTTAAAAAAGCAAAAAGTTTCTGGAAAAATTAGATGAAAAAAAAAATTAAATATATAGTTTTTGGAATTATATACGTATTAGCAATTTTGATTTTGGGTGCCTATTTTTATAAAGAAGGAATTGGTATAATCTAGCACTTTTAATTTTCAATGATGAATAAGATAATTTGGTTTAGATATGATCTAAGAATTTATGAAAATAGTGCCTTTACTGAGGCTATTAAAAATGGAAATGTTCTTCCTATTTTTATTTTTGATAAAGAACTTTTTAAATTAGAGACATCAAGTTCTTTTCATTTGAGATTTATAAAAGACTCCTTAAATGACCTTAAAGAAAAATTAAAAAAAAAATATGACTCAAATTTATCTATTTATTACGGTGACACTAAGGAAATATTAAAATATTTAATACGGAAATATTCTGTAAGTGAAATTTACTCAAATAGAATTTTTAAACATAAATATTTAATGGATTTGGATAAAAATTGTGAAAATTTATTTAATGACCTAAAAGTAAAATGGTTACAGACAAACCAATTTGGAATTGACTTAAATCATAGAAAGAGATTTAAATGGGCTTACAATTGGAATGAATTTATTCAGTCTGATGAAAAAGCTTATAAGTTTAACTGTAAATTTATAAACATTAACAATAATTTTGATTTCAAAGATGTAAAAACAAATAAAATCAATGCAAAATTAATACAACGCGGTGGAAGAGATAAGGCAATAAAACTATTGGATAGCTTTATTGAGACAAGGTCTGAGAATTATCAGAGAGAAATGTCATCTCCAGTAAGTGGGGAAATTGCCTGCTCCAGGTTAAGTCCACATATCACTTATGGAACAATATCTTTAAAAGAAATCAATAGAAAAATTACAGATAAACTAAAAAAAGTTTGCACGATTAATAAAAAAAAATCACTTATAGCTTTTAAAAGTCGTCTTGCTTGGCACTGCCATTTTATTCAAAAACTGTATGATGAACCAGAACTTGAGTATAAGAATTTAAATAGCGCTTTTGATGTATTGAGAAAAGATTTTAACGAAAAATATTATGAAGCTTGGAGAACAGGTTTCACTGGTTATCCATTTATTGACGCTTGTATGAGATATTTAGAACAAAATGGTTGGATCAATTTTAGAATGAGGGCTATGTTGGTTTCATTTGCATCTTATCAATTGTGGTTAGACTGGAAACAAACCTCTAAACATCTTGCAAAATTATTTACTGATTATGAGCCTGGGATACATTATTCTCAATTTCAAATGCAATCTGGAACTACAGGAATTAATTCGATTAGAATTTATAACCCAATTAAACAATCATTAGATCAAGACCCAAATGGAGATTTTATAAAAAAATGGGTACCAGAGTTAAAAAATATTCAAGGTAAATTAATACACGAGCCTTGGAAACTAACTTATATTGATCAAAAAAGTATAAATTTTGAATTGGGAAAAGATTACCCATTGCCTATTGTTAATAACCAAGAAACAACCAGAATTGCTAAAGATAAAATATGGAAAGTGAAAAAATCTAACCAAGCTCAAGAGTTGTCGAAGTTAATAGTTCAAAAACATGCAAGTTTAAGTTCAAGAAGATAATTAATCTCTAGCCATTTTAATAAAAATATCACCCATACCACCTTGAACCTGTTCCAAGGGTGCATTGTTTCTTAATTCACAATAAGCTCCTGTGTATTCATCATTATCTATGGCTGTAATACTCTGTTTATTACATTTTGATGCATTATGTAAAAGACCGATAACAAGTCTATTATCTATCAAAACCACCTGGTTATTATCTAGTTTATCTCCATTGCAGAAATAATTTCTATTTACTTCTCGAGGAAAATCTTTTTTTCCACATGGGTTTTTAATAGTTAAGACAGAAAATTCTTTTTCTCCATCTAAGAATTTATATTTCATGTTTTTAACTTGAGAATATTTCATTAAATCACATGAGCATGGAAAGCAGCATTTATGGTAAAAACCACATATTTTTTCGGCAGTTTCTGCGCTTTTTAGATAAACAAAATCTGGTTTACTATTTGGGGATATTAACGATCCCGAAACAGCACAATATAGTTTATTGTATTCTATAAAATCTTGATAGGTAATTTTTTTATCTAAAATATGTTTAAAAAATTTCGGACCAGCGGCATTTCTATTTTGATCAGGAAAAATTTTAATCCAATCTTTTGCAAGATCCTCATAGTAATTAAAGTCTTTTGAATATAATGGTTTAGTAAAACAAAAAGTACTTAATAAAAAAAATATAAAAATAGTTTTTAAATTTTTAAATTTTTTATTATCTTTAATAAGTATTTCTTTCATATTATTGCTGTCTGATTTCTATTGTTTTATTTAATTCATTTACATTAAATGTTTCTGATAATCCATTAGTCCAAATGACATTTATAGATATGTTTTTTTCACCTTCTCTTAAACCATAGTGAGCAACAGGCTCCATTTGACATAAATACCCTGAGCCAGCATCTATGGTTTTTGCATGTTTTCTTAAATTAGAATTTAAGATAACAGTTGCCCCTCTTGCTGGTGCACCAAATTTATTTGTAGGTTTAATTCTTATATAATTGAAATCTGTTTTTATATCTGCTTTATACATTGTTAATGGCTGCATGCCAGACTCTCCATGTGAAACTAGTAATTCTAAAATTCCATCATCATCTATATCTGCAACAGCTGCTCCTGTTCCTAAACCATTAGACTCATATGCGTTTTGAATTGCTATCTCTTGAAAAAATCCGTTTTCTTTAATCTTGAATAATTTATTAGGCTCACCAATATTATTCATAAATATTTCATCATATCCGTCATTATCAAAGTCTGCGGAAATTACTGTTCTAATTCTACTTGGAATATTATAAGTTGGAGTTGCAATATCTTTAAATTTGTTATCTTCTAATACATAAGCTCTATGATAACCGTTCCAATTAGAGGTAACTACATCTAATCTACCTCTGTAAAGTATATCTGATAGAACTGTGCCTCTTCCATTTTCATATTGATCGTCAACTTCGTAATCTTCTGCTATATCCTGAAAGAAACCATCAGAATTATAATATAAAAAATTTTTACCTCTCTCGTTTGCAGCAAATATATCAGTTTTTCCTGATAGAATATTGCCTGCCACTACAGCCCTTCCACCAGTTATTTTATTTAGTTTAAGCTTCTTGGCTAAATCAAGTATTTGGCCTGTAATAAGCTCATAATACCTAGTTGGACCCCCATAATTAGCAACATATATGCCATATTTTCCGTCACCATTTCTATCAACACACACAACTGATCTACCAGCAGTTAGGTTTAAATTTTTTTTGTTTATATCTCTTTCAAATAAATCAATAAAACCATTACTACTATTATCAATCAATCTATCTGAATATTTTTTTTCTCCACTGTATGTATCTGTATTTAAAAAATAAATTTCTTCAAAACCATCTTGATCAATATCGCAAGCTGCAACACCTATGGTTTTTCTATTAACATCGTCAAAAATTTCATCTTTATTTATATTTATCAATTTTCCATTTTGATAAGACAACGCCAAGTTAGAAAAACCAAAACCTGTTACCACAAATTCATATTTGTTATCTTGATTTACATCTGTAACTGAAACACCATAGCTTAGTCTATAATCATTGTTTTCAATCAAGGATGTAATATCTTTAAAAAAGTCAGCTTTAGATTGATTGATAAATATGAAAAAAAATAAAATCAAAAGTAGTTTTAATTGGTATTTAATAAACATAATTGTTGTATATTGTTAAAAAAATATATTAAATTAATTTAATGAGCAAAGTAAATTTAGCGATATCTGGTTGCATGGGACGAATGGGCCAACAACTTGTAAAATCCTCTAAAGTTAATAAAAATTTTAAACTAACAACTCTTACAGAAAATAGATTAATAAAAAAAAAAATTTCTGGAATTAAGCCTAGTTTAAATAATGAAAATTCTTTCAAAAATGTTGATTTAATCATCGATTTTACAGTCCCTAAATGTACTTTTGAAATTCTTAAAATAGCCTCAAAGCTAAAAAAAAGAGTTGTTATTGGCACAACTGGATTTACTAAAAAAGAAGAAAATCTAATTAAAAAATTTTCAAAAAAAATCCCAATATTAAAAGCTGGGAACATGAGTTTAGGTATAAATTTATTAATGTATTTAACTGAAATTGCTTCAAAATCATTAGGAAATGATTTTTTAAGTAAAGTGTACGAAGTACATCATAAACATAAAATTGATCATCCATCCGGAACTGCGTTAATGTTAGGAAAGGGAATTGCTATTGGAAAAAATAAAGATTTTTATAATTTAGTTGGAAAAAAATATTTAAATAAAAAGAATTTTCCCTATGGAAAAAAAATAAATTTCAACTCATTACGTAAAGGTGAGACTATTGGTGAACACGAAGTTAAATTTTCAAGTGGAAAAGAAATTATTACTTTAAATCATGAAGCATTTGACAGAGCCTTGTATAGTGAAGGTGCTTTAACAGCAGCAAAATGGTTGATGGGTAAGAAGCCTGGATTTTATTCAATGCGAGATGTTTTGAACTTTAAGTAAGTTTATATTCTAAATAATTATATTAGATGTATTTACACAAAATATTTAAGCCAAAAAAAGAATATGAGTTAACTAGATTAGGTAAAAAGAATGATGGTGGATATTTAGTAGGAATTCAAACAGTAAATGAGAGCCAATTCCTTATATCATTTGGTATAAGAGATGATTGGTCT
>CACMJX010000007.1 GCA_902614055.1 uncultured Pelagibacteraceae bacterium
TCTTTTGTTTTTGGATTTCTTCCAGCTCTTTCTTTTTTTTTTCTTAATGAAAAAGTTCCAAATTTTGCAATTTTAACTTTTTTATGTTTAATGATATTTTTTAAAATAATTTCAAAAATATCTTCAAGTAAAGTTTCACTTATTTTCTTTGAAAATCCTATTTGCATATATATAGAATTTATAATATCTTTTTTTGTTAAGTTTATACGTTTCACTTAATTAATATTTGCAGTAATTTGTTCTATTAATCTACCTTTAATGGTTTGTTCACATACTTTTAATGAGTTAGCAAAACCAATTGAGTCAGTAGATCCATGGCTTTTTATAACAGGTTTGTTTAATCCTAATAATATTGCTCCATTGTAAAGTCTTGGATCAAGTTTATTTTTAAATTTTTTCAAATTATTATAATTTATTATAGATGAAAATTTTCCTATAATTGTACTGCCTAGAGCTTGCTTTAATTCACTAATAATAAAATTTGAAGTACCTTCTGCAGTTTTAAGAGCAATATTTCCTGTAAATCCATCTGCAACAATTACATTTACTTCTCCATCCATAATATGGCTTCCTTCAATATATCCCTTGAAATCAAATAGACTATATTTTTTTTCAGATAAGATTTGATAAGTGCTTTTTATTGTTGCATTTCCTTTTAATTCTTCTGATCCAATATTAAGTAATGCGACACATGGTTTTTCTTTATCATACAATGCTTTGTGTAAAGCAGAGCCCATTATGGAGAAATCTATTAAATTTTTTGAATTGCATTCAATGTTAGCGCCCAAGTCTAAGACAACGTTCATACCCTTCTTGCTTGGCCATAATGCTGATAGAGCTGGCTTATCAATGTTTTCTATCATTTTTAAATTTAATTTTGATATTAAAAATAGTGCACCAGTATTACCAGCTGAGACCATTGCATGAGCTTCGTTATTCTTTAAAGATTCTACTGCCAACCATAAACTTGTGTTTTTCCCTCTTTTGGCTGCTGTTAAAGCTGTATCTTCGCCTACAACAACTTTGTCAGTATGAATTAGGTTAAACCTTTTATTTGGTATACTGTATTTTTTTAAAAGTGGATTAATTAAATCTTCTTTTCCAAAAATTTTATAATTTACATCAACAGAGTTTCTTGAATGTATACTTATACCTTCAATTACTTTAGTCGGTGAGTTATCGCCACCCATCGCATCAATGGCAATAACTATTGGGTTAATCATAATAACTATTCTTTGGGATCTAAAACTTGTCTACCTTTATAAAAGCCAGTTTTTAAATCTAAATGATGAGACAATCTATATTCACCAGATTTCTTATCCTCAATAATATTTTTTGAGGTAGCTTTGATATGAGATCGCCTTTTACCAGCTCTTGATTTTGTTGTTTTGCGTTTTGGTACAGCCATAATTAAAACTTAAATTCTATTATATCTTTTGTAAAGTTTTTTAAAGAGTTTTTTGTTAGAAAATGACTATATTTATCGAAATATTCAATAAATAAATCATTATCATCTTTAATATTCATTAAATCTCCAAGTAGTTTAGTTTTTTTAGAGCTATCTAAGATATCCCAATTTTCAATTTTTTCTAATATTGAGTAAAATAAATTTACATACTCCTTCATTTTTTTATTTACAGATACATCCCCATAACCAATTTCTCTAATAGATAGTTCAATTTGTCTAACAATGAAATCAAATAGATCTTGAGCTTCTTCTTTTGATAGTGAATTTTTATATATTTTCAAAAAAAAACTAAAATGTAACAATAAAATTACCAATCTATCTGAAAATGTATCATTATTTTTCAAGTTATAGTAAAGGCTTTTATTTCTAGTTAATTTTATTAAATTATTGTAAATATTTAAATAGTCGTTTTTCATATGAAAAATATATTTTTAATCATTTTATTTTTTTTTACAATTAATTGTTCTTTAAATAATGTTTCTAATACACATGGCTACAGATTTTTAGAAAATAAAACTAATAAAATCGTTATTAATAAGACCAACAAAAATGATGTTAAGAAATTAATTGGTCCACCATCGTCTGTGGGTAATTTCAATGATATTTGGCTTTTTGTTGAAAGAAAAAAAACAAATCAGTCAATACATAAATTAGGTAAAAAAAAGATTTCAAAAAATAATATTTTAATACTTGAATTTAATTCAATGGGGTTAGTATCAAGTAAAAAATTTTTAAAACTTGAGGATATGAATGATATAAAAATTGCTGAAAAAGTGACTAATAAAAAATTTAAAAATGAAAGTAAGATTTACGATATTCTATCCACAATTCGAAATAAAATAAATAATACAAGACAAAAATAATAATTGTGGCGGTCCCTAGGGGAATCGAACCCCTCTTTCATGGATGAAAACCATGTGTCCTAACCGATAGACGAAGGGACCAGTGGAGGATCTTTTATTGTAATTTTTTAAAATAATCAAGTAAGTGGAACCACTTTTTTTATTAGTTTTAGTTCAGATTTTTTATGAGTGATAATTGTCTCAGTAACGTACTTATCATTTTCCTTAATTACCCCCTTCATTAAATCTCCAGATGTAATACCTGTTGCACAAAAAATACTTTCACCCTTAATTATTTCATTGATTTCATATTTTTTATTTAAATCTTTTATGCCCATTTTATTAGCTCTATTTTTGTCCTCTGCTGTTTTGAATAGGAATCTTCCTTGAAAATTACAATTTAATGCATCTAAGGCCGCAGCTGCTATAACACCTTCTGGACCTCCACCTATACCCATGAAAATGTCTACATTAAATTTTTTATCTGAAACAAGTAAAGCTCCAGATACATCGCCATCTGTTATAAATTTTATATTTACATTTAGTTTTTTTAACTCACTTATAGTTTCTTTGTGTCTGGGTCTTTTAAGAATACATACTGTAATTTCTGAATTTTTTTTTTTTGTAATTTCAGAGTAAATATTAATATTTTTTTCAACTGTAAAATCAATATCTAAACATCCTCTAGGAATATGATTGCCTGTAACAATTTTATTCATGTATGTTTCTGGTGCGTTAAGTAAATTACCTTTTTCTGCTACTGCTATTACTGACATGGAGCCTGGTAGATTTTTTGCAACAAAATTTGTGCCTTCAACTGGATCTACAGCTATATCTATTTGGGGTCCATTACCATTACCAAGGATTTCACCTATATAAAGCATGGGGGCCTCATCAAGCTCTCCCTCACCTATTACAACTTTGCCATTTATATTTAGTTTATTTAATTGATGTCTCATTACATCAGTTGCAGCTTTATCTGCTAATATTTTTTCATTTTTACCTATAAAAGGATAACAAGCTATTGCTGAGTTTGAAGTTATTTCAATAAGATTATTTAATAATTCTTCTGATAATTTCATTAATTATGTTTTGATCTCACTTTTAAAATCTTCAATTTTTAACTTATATTCAAATTCTCTTAATCTTTTATAAACACTTGCTAATTCTATAATTGTTGGCCAAGCTTTAAGAATATACTGCATTGATCCTTCTACACGTCCAAAGGCTCTAATAATTTGTTGCATAACACCTAGCGTAACTGCTCCAGCAACTATTGCAGGTGCAAGAAAAACATATGCTGATAATACATTTGCCTGCAAATAAGCTATTCTTCCAACATTGAAATAAAGGTACCTAATGTAACTTAAAAAATGAATACTTCTAACATCATCAAACAATTCTTCAATTGATTTAGGTCTTACAGTTCCGTCATCTTCTGCAATAACTAAAATTTTTCTATAAGCAGCCTCCTTTTTTTGAAGATCGTATTCAACTCCAACTAATCTTAAAATTAAACCTAAAATAACTAAAAAAATTGTTCCACCTATAGACCAAAGAAGTGCACCGACTATTAAACCATACTCCCAATCTCCAAAAAAAAATATAGGAATTCCAATACTCAGTCCAAATAGAATTGGCATAAATTCAACTAATATCATTATTGCTTCAATTAAACTTGTTCCAAGAGACTCCATTATTCTAGAAAATTTAATTGTATCTTCTTGAACCCTTTGAGATGCTCCCTCTATTTTACGAGCTTTTTCATATACACTATGATAATATTCAACCATAGCTGTTCTCCATCTAAACAAATAATGCGATGTAAAATAGCTAACAATAACTGCTACTCCAACATACATTGCTGCGAGCACAATAAACGAAAAAAGACTAGCCCAATATTCTTCGATAGTAATAGCATTTGGCGCTCCTAGTGCCTTTTGAATCATATCATAAAATTCACCAAACCACTCATTTATTTTAACATCAATTTTAACCTGAACCCATAGAGATGATAGAATTATCAAGGATCCTATCCAAGACCATAGATACCATTTTTTTACAGTAAAAAATCTAAACATTATTTAATAAAATTATCTGCGTACGATTTTTTAGTTATCTTTCTTTTTTGAGGTTCAATAACTTCAAAAAGAATATTATTTTTTTTAGCATACTCTATGGCTAAATCTTTTGATTTAAATTCTAAGTTTAATTCTGAATAAGTATCGGATGAACTTTCCCATCCCATAAGTGGATTTTTGCCAGGGTCTTCAGTTATAAATTCTATAATCCATTTATCAAACTTTTTAAGTCCAGATTGCATGGCTGTTTTAGAAGGTTTATAAATTTTAGCTTTTTTCATAAATAATGGTCGGGGCGGCAGGATTTGAACCTGCGACCCTCTGGTCCCAAACCAGATGCGCTACCAGGCTGCGCTACGCCCCGATTGCAGTACTAATACAGCAGATAAAAGAAAATTCAAAGGTTATATTGGTTACAAAATTCTAATATATTTGATATTTAATGCTATAAGAGATCATATGATCATAGAATGTCCAAATTGTAATAAAAAATTCAGTATTGACAAAAAATTAATACCAGAGGACGGAAGAACTCTTAAATGTAGCAGCTGTAATCACATTTGGCATTATAAAATTACGATAACTAAGAGTATTGATGATCTAGGAATACCTCAAGACAAAAAAACTAATTTAGAGACTAATAATTTTGAAGTAGAAAAAAAAGATGATGAGCATAGTAAAGAAATTAATGATGAGAATTTAACTGATAAAGAACAAGAATCACTGTCTGAAGATAAAATAGAAAATGAAGAAGATGAGCAAGATGATATAGAAAATGAAGAAGAAAATACAGAAAAACAAGGAATAATAAAAATGATATTAGTTTATTTTATTGTAGTTATTATTTCATTATTGGGTCTTATATTTTTATTATATACATTTAAGTCTTATTTAATTAGTGTATTTCCAACTATAACTCCCTTTTTCGATAGCTTTTACGAAACTCTTTTAGATTTCAAACTTTTTATAAAAGACCTTACTAACTAAATATGATTCAAAAAATTACAAAAGGTTTTACATCATTTTTTAAACTTGAGTCTGCAAGTGGAATAGTACTTCTTTTTGCAGCTGTAATTGCATTATTTATAAGTAATTCTGAATTATCCATCTTATATTTTTCAACATTAGAGAAATATTTATTTATTGGCATAAATAATTTTGGTCTTAAGCTTTCTGTATTGCATTGGATAAATGATGCATTAATGGCAATCTTTTTCTTTTTTGTAACACTTGAAATTAAAAGAGAATTTTTACAGGGTGAGTTATCTAATATTAAACAAGCTTTGCTTCCTATAATAGCAGCAGTAGGTGGAATGGTAGTTCCTGCTTTAATATATGTTTTTATAAACTTAGGAGATGGAGAAACATTAAAAGGTTGGGCAATACCATCAGCAACAGATATTGCCTTTTCTTTAGGTGTATTATCATTATTGGGTAAGAGAGTGCCACTCTCATTAAAAGTATTCTTAACAGCTTTAGCAATTATAGATGATTTAGGAGCAATAGTTATTATTGCTTTATTTTACTCTGGTGATCTTAGTATTAAATATTTATCGCTGATGTTGTTAGCATTTATTGTTCTATTAGTTTTAAATAAATTTAATATAAAAAAATTTCTGCCCTATCTTATTGTAGGAATTTTCTTATGGGATTTTACTCATAACTCAGGAATTCATGCAACTATTGCTGGTGTATTACTTGCAATGACAATCCCTCATAGAAAAAAAGATAAAGATTTCTCACTTCTGATTAAAGTAGAACACGCAATAAGTCCTTATGTTGCTTTTGGAATAATGCCAATTTTTGCCTTTGCAAATGCAGGTGTATCTTTAGAAGGTTTGTCTTTTTCGTCACTATTAGATAAAGTTCCATTAGGAATAGTTTTAGGTTTATTTGTCGGAAAACAATTAGGCGTTTTTGTTTTTTCATACGTATCAATTAAATTAAAAATTGCCCAAATGCCAAGTAACACTAGCTGGTATAATTTTTATGGTGTCGGTGTTTTAACTGGAATTGGTTTCACTATGAGTTTATTTGTTGGAAATTTAGCATTTGCTGAGAGTATGCAATACATGGATGGTGTAAAAATTGGAGTTCTAACTGGGTCATTATTATCCACTTTATTTGGGTACTTTTTAATACTACTTACACCAAATAAATAATTAAAATAATGAAAAATCTATTAATAATTGGAGTAACTATATTTATGTTTTTTTTTAAAAGTTCATCACATGCGAACTATGAAAAAATTTTTTACGACTTTAAAATAAATAGTATTTCAGGTGATATAATAGATTTAAATGACTTTAAAGGTAAACCTGTTTTAGTTGTGAATACAGCCAGTTATTGCGGATTTACTAAACAATATGCTGATATGCAAAAGTTATGGGAAAAATATAAAGACAAAGGATTGATTGTACTTGGCATACCGTCTAATTCTTTTAATCAGGAAAAAAAAAATAATAACGAAGTTAAAGAATTTTGTGAAGTAAATTTTAGTATTAATTTTCCAATTACAGAAATCACGGATGTTAAAGGTGATAATGCACATGAAATTTATAAATGGGCCAAAGAAAACCACGGTAGATCTGCTGTACCAAAATGGAATTTTTATAAAATTTTAATAAATAAAAAAGGCACTATTGAAGATACTTATGCATCTTTAACAAACCCAACATCAAAAAAAATTACCAAAAAGATTGAAAGTTTATTAGATTAATACTGTTAGTCCATCGTGTGCAGGAATTACATTTTTGGGTAATTTTTTTTTTATTTCATTATAATCAATTTCATTGCTTAGATTTGTAAGAATTGCTTTTTTAGGTTTAAGTTTTCTAATTAATTGTAGTACATCATCTAAATTAAAATGCGTTGGATGAAAATTATATCTCAAACAATCAACAATAAAATATTTTAAATTTTTTAAATATATTAAATCTTTGCTATCTATATAGTTAACATCAGGTGCATAGGCACATTTATCATTAATAATATAACAGATACTTTTTATTGAACCATGATGAACCTTTAATGACTTAATAATAATTTTACTATTAATATCATTTAATATGTGTTTGTTCTTTAAAGTTTTTGCTTCAAGTATTGACGGATAATTTTTGTAATCTTTGAAACAATAACCAAAAGTATTTGTAAGACTTTTTTTTGTAATTAGGTCGGCATAAATAGGTATTTTTTTTCTATTTTTTAATGAGAACACTCTTAATTCATTAATTCCATGTGTTTGATCTGCATGAGCGTGTGTATAAAAAACTTTATCAATATTTTTAACTTTATTTGCTAGCAATTGAGATTTTAAATCTGGAGACGTATCAATTAGTATGCTTAAATTTTTAGATCTTATTAAAGCTGAACATCTTGAGCGTACATTTTTCTTATTATTGGGATCACATTTTCCATAATAACCATCAATTCTAGGTATACCTAGTGAACTACCGCATCCTAAAATAGTAAATTTTAATCTCATTGGCTAAAAAATAATCTATTAAAATTTTGTGTTGTTATTTTATCAAGCTCTGATGAAGTAATATTTTTTAATTCTGACAGTTTTTTTAGGGTATACCGCACAAAAGATGGTTCATTTTTCTTACCTCTCATTGGCTCAGGTGCTAAAAAAGGACTGTCTGTCTCAATTAGTAATCTTTCCAAGGGTAACTGTTTAAAAGTATTTTGAAGATCGTTGCTCTTTTTAAATGTAATAATACCACTGGCTGAAAAATAAGAATTAAGCTCCATTAATTTTAAAGCAAATTGAAGTGAACCTGTAAAACAATGCATCAGTATTTTTAAATTCTTGTCTGAATTTTTTAATATTTCATAAGTTTCATCTTCAGCATTTCTAGAGTGAACAATTAAAGGAAAGTTTAACTCTAATGCGGCATTAATATGATTTTTAAAACTTGTTATTTGTTTATCTTTGTCACTATTGTTGTAATAAAAGTCTAAACCTGTCTCTCCCACTCCTATAATTTTACTATTTGATTTGACTTTACTTATTATTTCATCTTTAGAAATTTGATCAGTATTTGTTTCGTGTGGATGTATACCGAAAGTGCCATATATCATTTCATCCTTATTAAGAATTTCCAAAATTTTCGAGAAGCCCTTTAGTGTTGTAGAAATAGTTAATACTTTGTTAACTCCTTCTTTTTTGCATCTTGATAAAACATCGTGAATATTTTGAGCTAAAGGTTCGTGATCTAAGTGGCAATGTGAATCAATCATTTTTTTCAATCTTTTTAAACAAAATATCTAATTTATTCAATTTAAGACCTTTTTTTAAATAACTATTTTCTTTTATTGTTTCAAAATTAATTTTTTCTTCATTAATACCAAATATACCTAAAACTTTTAAAGATGATGATGGTATAATAGGATAAAGTAATATGGTTACCTTCCTTATCAGTTCTAAAGAAACATAAATAATAGTATTCATCCTTAACTTTTCGTTTTTCTTTTTCCAAGGTTCTTGATCATTAAAATATTTATTTGCTGAAAATAATTGTTCAACAATAAAATTTATATATGAATTTACATCTTGATTATCTGAATATTTTAATAAATTATCATAATATTTAGAGTATTGATTTAAAATAATGTTATCTTCTTCAGTTAGATTATCTATAGCAGGAACTTCTAAGTTAGCATTCTTTTCACAAAACGCTAAAACTCTTTGACACAAATTTCCATAATTATTGGCTAAATCACTATTAATACACGACTCTAATTTTTCTTGTGAGATATTACCATCATTACCAAAAGAAACCTCTTTAATTAAATAATATCTTAAAGGATCTAGGCCATAATTATCTATAATCTCAAGTGGGTCTAAAATGTTGCCTTTAGATTTTGACATTTTTTCGTCACCAGAAAGTATCCATCCATGACCAAATACTCTTTTTGGAGGTTCTATGTCTGCGGCCAATAAGAAAGCTGGCCAATAAATAGCATGAAATCTTAATATGTCTTTCCCAATTAGATGTAGATCTGCAGGCCAAAAAGATTTGTACAAATCATCGTTTTCATTTGGGTAATTTAAAGCACTTAGATAATTTGTTAAAGCATCCAACCAAACATAAATAACATGGTTCTTATTAGATGGAACTTTTATACCCCAATTAAACGATTTTCTACTTACTGATAAATCTTTTAATCCTGATTTAACAAAACTGATAACTTCATTTTTTCTTGTTTCAGGTAGTATAAAATCTGGATTTTTATTATAAAATTCAATTAATTTATCTTGCCAGTTTGATAATTTAAAAAAATAAGATTCTTCTTCTACCCACTCTACTTTTGAACCTGAACTAATTGATTTTTTAGTACCGTCTAAATCTTCAATTTCACTTTCTGAGTAAAATGCTTCATCTGATACGGAATACCAACCAGAGTACTTAGATAAGTATATTTCACCTTTTTTTTCTAAAATACTCCAGAGATTTTCAACAGATTTAGAATGTCTTTTCTCAGTTGTCCTTATGAAATCATTATTAGATAAATTTAATGTACCAGATAGATCTCTAAAGGTTTTACTAATTTCATTACAAAATAATAAAGGATCCATTTTTTTTTCTTCTGCAGCTCGTTGTATTTTTTGTCCGTGCTCATCTGTACCAGTCAAAAAATAGACATTAAATCCCTGTATTCTTTTTAATCTAGCAAAAAAATCGGCAATAATACTTGAATAAGCATGGCCCATATGCGGTTTTGCAGATGGATAATAAATTGGTGTTGTAATATAGTAGTTTTTATTCACTTAATAATTTATCATTAAATTCAAGAAAAAAAGATTCAAAATCTAAGTTATATTTTTTAACAATAGAAAGTTTTAGGTAAAAATATTTTTTTATTTTAAATGAAATTTTCTTAGTATTACTTATATTTTTATAGAAAAAAAGTTCAATAAATAAATTCAAATGTTCTTTAATAAATTCACTAGATGTATATGATTTATTTTTAATTATATGGGCCAATAGATCATCTATAGAGGTTTGTTTAATAGATAAATCATTACTTTCTAAATATTTTACTAAGGATATTAAAAATGATGGCGAATTATAATTATTAATATAATCTAGATTTATATCGCTATATATATTATAGCCAAAATAGTAATTCACAATCTCTATTACTTCTGAGTTTAGTAAACTTAATTTAAACTCTAAACATCTTGATTTGATAGTTTCCAAGGTTTTAAATTCTGAATTATTGATTAAAATAAAGTATATTTTATTATTAGGTTCCTCAATTGATTTTAACAAGGCATTAGCAGAATTTATTCCTAATAAATTTACATTTTCAATAATTATAAACTTCCTATCATTGTTAAAAGAAGTTTGATTAGTGAATTGAATCATGTCTCTGATTTGATCTATATCAATTATTTTTTTATCATTTTTTTTATAGATTTTAAGAACATTAGGGTGTGAGTTAGAAGATAAAAGTTTAGATATATTATTACTCAATTTATACTCATAATTTTTTAAATTATAAGATTGATTGATTCCTTTAAGATAAATAAAATTTAAAAAATGATTTACAAATAGTTTTTTTCCAATACCTTTTGGTCCATTCAACAAAATTTTATTGGGAAATTTTTGTAACTGCTCAAGATAAATAAAATCATTAAAAAGAGATTTATGACCAATCATTTTACTTATCTCGCTCACTTACTTTAAAATTCTCTTTATTTTTTTAATTAATTTATTTTCAATAATTTTTAAATTATTTTTATTGGTATCCAAAATTAGGTATTTAGATTTATTTTTACTAGCAATTTTTAAAAAACCTTTTTGAACTTTATTATAAAAATTATAATCAAAATTATCATATTTATTTTTATTTTTTCTCAACTTAAGTCTTTTCAGCATATTTTTTTTATTTACAATACTTAAGAAAGTAAAGTTTGGTCTTAAATTGCCCAACAAAAAATTATTCATTTTTAAAATTAAATTTTTATCTAGTTTCATTCCATAATGTTGATAGGCCAATGTCGAGTCTATAAATCTGTCAATTAATATAACTTTTTTTTTATAATTTTTTTTTAGAATTTTATCTATATTTTCTGATCTCGAAGCCATTAGTAAAAATAAATCCGTTTTATTACTTAATTCTGATTTTTTATTTAACATTAAAGATCTTAATTTTTCAGATAGATTTGTGCCTCCTGGTTCTCTAAAAGTTTTATACTTAATTTTTTTTGTTTTTAAATATTTAATTATTTTTTCTAAGCTTGTGGATTTTCCAGAAGCCTCTATTCCTTCAAATACTATAATGGGATATTTAGACATCACCCCAGATTAGGAAATTTATAGAAGAAATTAATCTAGAAAAAATATTTTGTCTTTTTACATCTTCAAAAGCTAACAGATCGTATTCTCCTATCTGTTCGTCTTTATATAATATTTTAACTTTGCCAATTATGTCATTTTTTAATATTGGAGCCTTTATTGGTCCTTGATAGTTAACAGATACTTTTAAATATTTTTTTTTTGCTTTTGGAATTGTTTTATAAACATCTTCATTTATGTACGATTTAATTGTTTTCTTTGTTCCCTGCCAAACATCCAATTCATCAAATATTTCATCCTTTTTTGCAATATTGACTGTGTCAAAATTTGTTAAACCATATGTTAGTAATTTAAGTGACTGTTTTGATCTCTGATTCTTCGAGACAAAACCACTACCAACTGCAATTATTCTCCTATCATTTCTTTTGATTGTTGAAGCAAGTGAATATTTTTCATAAGCAAGATATCCAGTCTTTATTCCATCAACTCCTATATTTTTATAAAGTAAAGGGTTTCTGTTACCTTGTTTAATTGGGTCTCCACCTGTTCGGTCCCAAGTAAATTCTGTTTCCTTGTAATACTTATAATAATTTGGGTAATTTTTTATCAGATAATTGGACATAATTAATATATCTCTAACTGATGATAAATTATCAGGAGCATTTATTCCTGATGAATTAGAAAAGTTAGTATTTTCCATACCTATTTCTTTTGCCTTTTCAGTCATCATAATTGCAAACTCTTCCTCTGTTCCTGCAATACCCTCAGCAAGAGCAATACATGCATCATTGCCCGATGAAACAATAATACCTCTTAATAAATTTTCTACGGTTATTTCATCTCCAACCATAATAAACATTGAAGAATATCCTGCTTGTGACAATCTCCATGCATTCTCAGAAACTAAAAATTTATCATCTAACGATAACTCACCACTTTTAAGTAAGTCAAAAGCTATAATTGAAGTCATAATTTTTGTCATAGAAGCAGGAAAAATTTGCCGGTCGGCATCTTTTTCGTACAATATTTTTCCAGATAAATAATCTTGTAAGATTGCGGTTCTTGCATTTACATCAAAATTAGCGAAAACTGGTTTAACAAAAAAAAATAAAATTATTATAATTAATGATAAATTTTTTATTCTCATAATTTAATTATTTCAATGCTATCAAAATCGAGATTTTCAATATTATGAAATCCTTTCTTTAATTTTTCAAAATCTTTATAAGGGCCTTTATAAACTCTAAAATTATTTTGTGACAACTTTTTGATTAAGATGTTCTCAATTTTATGCTCTTCAAATAACCTCTTTTTTAACATAATAGCTGAGTCTTCAAAATAAAAATCTGCAAATTTAATTATATAATTAAAATTTGATACAAAATCATTAGTCTTAGTTTCTTTAATTTCAGTTTCTAAACTTATACTCTGAACCATTATATCATCAACAGGAGCTTTATTAGCAACTTCTTTCTCTTCGTCAAATGTTTTTACATCATTTGCAACGTACAAATTTTTAGAATTGATAGTTTCAATATATACATAAGGTTCATTAGGATTGATTGATAATTCACTAACAATCCTCTTTGTTATTACAGAATTAAAAAAAGCAGGCAAAACAGTTTTGTTTTTAACGATAGTCATTAAAAATTTTCCATTAATTATATTTGTTATTCTAACAGGTGTACCACTAGGTAGGTTAGGACTTAATATATTTAGTGATGTATTATCTAAATTACTATCCAAAGAATTATCAACATCTTCATCATATATCAATGCAAAACCTTTATTAGAATAAACAATATTAATTATTTCCTTTTTTTCATTTTTATCAGATGACATTTTAATTTTATCTTTTTGAACAACAGTTTTTTTATCTTCAGGTTTATTTTTAATATTTATATTTTTTGAATGATGCTCACAGGCAAATAAAGTTAAAAATAAAAAATATAAAATATATTTAAATTGCATTTTTAAATTTGTTTTTTAATGAGCATACGGCTAATGCAAATCTTAAAGATCTATTCCATTTTAAAATTAATTCATAATTATCAAAAACTAAATAAGCTGGAGTTAATTTTTGTGCGTCAGGTATAATATCATAATCAGGGGTCACTATTGCAGCTGTCAAATTATCAAGATCATTAAGATTTATATTATTTTTGATATATTTTTTTAAATAAGATACTTTGTTTTTATGCTTTATTTGTTTTGCCGAAGTATTTAAATATTTATGTGGTGTTTCGTTGATAAGTTCAACTTTATAAAAACACGGTGTTTTATTATCCCACCCTATCTTATTTAAGTAATTAGCAGCAGAGGCAAATGAATCCTCAATATTCTTCAAATTTATAATTTCATCCTCATTGTAATCAATTGCGTAATTTTTAATAGTAGAAGGCATAAATTGAAAATTACCAAAAGCTCCCGCCCATGAACCTAAATAATTATTTGGATTTACAATTCCTTCATCAAATAAAATTAAAAGTGTAAGTAGTTCTGATGTGAAAAATTCACTTCTTCTTTTATCATAACTTAAAGTTGCTAATGATGAGACTATATCCATTTTGCCTAAATAATTGCCAAAATTTGTTTCAATGCCCATAAGTGATAAAAGCAAATTCTTATCAACAGAATATTCTTGAGTGATTTTATCAATTTTCGTTTTGTTAATTTTGTAAATTTTTAAACCAGAATTTACCTTTTTATTATTAGCTCTTTTAGAAATATATGTTTTGGTATCTTCATAGAATTCTGGTTGGTATCTATCATATTTTATAACATTTTTTAAAAAAATAGATTTATCAATGGTACTTTCGATTATTTTTAAACTCACTCCTTTTTCTAAAGCAATTAATTTAAAATTTTTCTTCCACTCATTAAATTCAGAGTCATTTGCATAGACGTTAAAATTTATTAAAATAAAAAGAAAAAAAACATAAATTTTAATTTTTTTCATAAATATCTTTCAGATATATAAATACAGCAATCCATATTAAAATAAAACTAACTAACTGATTTATATTAAATTGCTCATTATAAATGAAAAAACCAAGAATAAATTGCAAAGTAGGTGTAATATAAAAAATCATGCCAGCTGGGCCTAATCCAGCTAACTCAACACCTCTTACATACAAAAAAAGAGGAATCACCGTCATTGGCCCTGCCAGCATTAATAATGGCATCAAAAAGGGTTTCGATAAACTGAAATCGTTGTAATTATTTATGCTTATAAAGTAAAATGCAACTAATACAAAAGGAAGTATATACAAACTTTCAATAAAAAGCCCAATATCAGTTTCTACATTAATTTTTTTTCTCAATAGATTATAAAAACTCCAACTTAAAGCCACAATTAAACCTACCCATGGAATTGAATTAAAATCTATTATCAATAAATAACTGACAGAAATAATTACTAAAAAGATCGAAATTTTTCCTTTTTTAGTAATAGGTTCTTTAAAAAAAAAATTACCAAGAAAAACACTTATAATTGGCATGATAAAATAGCCAAAACTTGCATCAATTATTTTATCTATGCTTACTGCATAGATCCATACACCCCAATTAATAAAAATTAAAATACCAGAGATAAAGAGAATAAATAATTTCTTTTTATCATTAAGAATTTGTTTAAAAATACTCCATTTAGAAAAGAAAAAAGTGGTAACTATTAATAAAAAAGCTGTCCAGACACTTCTATGAATTAATACTTCTACATGACCTGCAAAAGAAATATATTTAAAGTAAATAACACCAAAAAAACCCCACCAAAACGATCCAAAGGATGTAAGCAAAACTCCTTTATTAAAATTTTTTTTGTTCATTTTTAAATATCTGAATATTTTGACTAACTACTTAAGTCATTTTATTGTTGAAATATATATTAATAATAATAAAACCTTGCACAAGGAGAGATGGCTGAGCGGTTGAAAGCATCGGTCTTGAAAACCGACAAAGGGGCAACTCTTTCCTGGGTTCGAATCCCAGTCTCTCCGCCATTCATTTAAAATCAATCAGCATTTTTAATATTTTATTATTTTTAAATATCATTTCATTCTTTGAAATTTTAATAATATCTTCATCATTCATATTAACTAATTTATCTAGATCTACTAAATCATCAAAAGATAATGAATTAATAATAGATTTAACAAAACCACTGACAAATATATCCATTTCTTTTGTACCTCGATATTGAGATCTATAAATAATCTTATTAATTAAATTTTGTTTGTTTGGATTCATTGTTTATAAATATATATATATATATTTAATGAGTAATTTTGAATATTTATTGTCACCTATTAATAAAATTAAAGGTGTTGGTAAAAAAACATTGAGTTCATTCAACAAAAAAAAAATTTTTACAATTTTTGATCTATTATGGCATTTACCTATTTCAAGAATTGAAACTGCTGAGGATACAGAGATTGATGATTTACAAGAAGGAAAAAATTACAATATCAAAGTAGTACCAATTAAATATAATTTTCCACGAATTAGAAATTTACCTAATAAGGTACTATGTGAAAAAAATGGAGTAAAATTAGACTGTATTTTTTTTAATAGTTATGAGGGATATATAAAAAAATTATTACCTTTAAATGAAGAAATAATAATACATGGAAAGGCAAACAACTTTAGAAATAAGTTTCAATTTGTAAATCCGACAGCAAAAAAAACTAATAATTTAAATATTATAAATGAAGATAGTAAATATAGTCTTTCAGATGGTTTAACATTAATTAAATATAATCAAGTAATAAATAGTGTTTTTCAAAATTTACCTGATTTGGAAGAATGGTTGCCAAAAGAGGTATCAGATCTATTTGATAATATATCATGGAAGGAAAGTATTATCAAAATTCATAAGGAGGAAATTACAAAAATTAGAGATACAAAATATTTTAAAAGACTTGTTTTCGATGAGATATTTGCAAATTTTTTACTTTCTTCTGATATTAGAAATAAAATTAAAAAAATAAAAAAGAAAAATAAAATTTTAGACTTTAAATATCAAAATAAAATAATTAGCAGTTTAAAATTTAAACTTACAACCGATCAAATAACTTCATTAAAAAATATAAATAAAGATATGGAGTCAAAACAAAAAATGTTTAGATTATTACAAGGAGATGTGGGATCTGGGAAAACAATAGTGTCTGTAATAGCTGCATTAAATGCTATAAATGCTGGCTATCAAGTTGCAATAATGGCTCCAACTGAAATATTAGCTATTCAACATTATAAATTTATATTAGAAAATTTTCATACCTTTTGTAATCCAGAAATTTTAACCGGTAAAACTGAGTATAAAAAAAGAAAAAGAATTTTAAATGATCTCTTAAATAATAAAATTGACATATTAATTGGTACGCATTCTCTTTTTCAAGAAAAAATTACTTACTTCAATTTGGGATTAATTGTTATTGATGAACAACATAAATTTGGTGTTAATCAAAGAAAAAAACTATCAGACAAAGGAGGTAAAGATTGTGATGTACTTGTGATGTCAGCAACACCTATTCCAAGAACAATGATGATGACTATTTATGGAGATATGGATATTTCTCTAATAAAATCTAAACCAAAAAATAGAAAACCAATTAAAACTTATAGTAAAAATGAGACTAAAATTAATGAAGTTATTAATTTTATTAGAAGTGAAATTTCAAAAAAAAATCAAGTTTTTTGGGTTTGTCCACTAATCAAAGAATCGAAAAAGATTGACCATCAATCTGCTATAGAAAAATACAAATATTTAAGTAAAATTTTTAATAACAGAGTTGATATTGTTCATGGGGCAATGAGTAAAGAGGAAAAAGATAAGGTTTTAAATAAGTTTAATGATAGAAAGATAGATATATTGGTTTCAACTACAGTAATAGAAGTTGGTATCGATTTTCCAAATGCTAATGTAATCGTCATTGAAAATTCAAATAAGTATGGTTTATCCCAGCTACATCAATTGAGAGGGCGAGTTGGCAGAGGCAACAAAGAGTCATCGTGTATACTAATGTTTAAAGCAGGACTAAGTGAAAATGCCCGTAAGAGAATAACAATTCTCAAAAATACTAATGATGGTTTTAAAATTGCTGAAGAAGACTTAAAAATTAGAGGATATGGAGATATATTAGGTTTCAAGCAAAGTGGTTTAAAAAAATATAATCTAGCAGATCCTATTCAACACGAAGATCTTTTCAAAATTGCAGAAAAAGAAATTAAAAAAATTGAAAAAAATAATGTTAAAATAAATAACTATAATAAGCTTATCAAACTTTACGACAAGGTTGCTGTAATTAATGAGACTATTTAACTTTGGTATCTGATGTCCCGGCTGAGACTATAAATTTTGATGCTTCTTCAAATGTCATATCTAGATATACAATCTCACTTTTGGGAAACATTAACAGAAAACCACTAGTTGGATTTGGCGTTGTGGGAACAAAAACGTTTACTAATTCTGTGTTAGTTTTTTTAGAAATTTCACCTTTATTTTCTTTTGTTGCAAAACCAACTGCCCATGTGCCTTTTCTTGGATATTGAATTAGAACTACACTTTTTTTTGATCCTTTTTTAGGAGCAAATGTTTCTGTCATTTGCCCAATAGCAGAATATATTGTTCTTAAAATCGGAATTTTTTTTAATAAATCATTAAATAACTGTAAAAACTTTTTTCCAATAAATGAAAGTGACAAGCCTCCTACTAGAGTAATAAAAATTACAGAAAGTAAGATTTCTAAACCTGGTATTGCAAAAGGTAAATAGCTATTTGGATTTATTCCTTGTGGAATTAGTTTTGATGAAATTGATATAAAAAATGTTGTAAGATATAATGTAATTCCTATAGGGACCAAAACAACAATTCCTGTTATAAAATAGTTTCTTAATCGTGCTATAAATGAAATTCTTTTTCTTCTTAGTTTCGACATATCTTTAATTGATTATAAATTACATGTAATATAAATATTAAGAAAAGTGAATAGAAGAAATTTTATATATTTAATGGGTTGTGGATGTCTTTCTGCAGGTTTACATGCATGTACTACCGCTCCAATCACAGATAGAAGACAATTAAAATTAATTCCAGAATCAAAATTAAATGCACAAGCTGCACAATTGTATGAACAAGTTAAACAAAAAGTTAAATTAAGTGACGATAAAGAGAGTTTGGATAAAATTATTGGAATTGGATCAAAAATAGAAACATCAATATCTGAGTATTTTTACAAGAATAATATGGAAGATCCGACTGTAAACTTTTCTTGGGAGTATATTTTAATTGATAATAAAAAAGTTAAAAATGCATGGTGTATGCCTGGGGGGAAGATTGCTGTTTACACCGGTATGTTGGATATTACTAAAAATGACGATGGTTTAGCTGCTGTAATGGGCCATGAAATTGCTCACGCGGTTGCAAAACATTCAGTGGAAAGAGCAAGCAGAACAGTATTATTAAATACAACAACTGGAATAATAGATATTGCAACTGGGGGAAAGTTATCTCAAGTTAATAGAACAACAGGCATGAATACAGTTGGCTTATTATCTCAAATTGGAATCATGAATCCTTTTACCAGAAAACAAGAAAGTGAAGCTGATTATTTAGGATTAATTTTCTCATCTTTATCTGGTTACGATATAAGAGAAACTGCTAAAATTTGGGAAAGAATGAAAAAAGCAAACAAAGGTAGAGAACCACCAGAGTTTATGAGTACTCATCCATCTAATGATAGAAGAATTGATCAAATCAATAATTGGATGAACGAAATAATTTTGAAGTATCCACCAATTGCTTAAAGTATTGGTGAGCCCTGATGGACTCGAACCATCGACCCATTCCTTAAAAGGGAATTGCTCTACCAACTGAGCTAAGGGCCCAACACGAAAATTCTTATATTGATTTTTTTTTATTTGGCAATGGTTAAAATTTACAAAATATTGATATACTTGTCGTGAAATTGATCAAAAGTTCCCATTTTAATATTTTTTCTAATTTCATACATAAGTTCTTGGTAAAAATTTATATTATTTAAAGATAAAATCATTGATGATAATATTTCATTTGTATTATGAAGATGGTTTAAGTAATTTTTAGAGTATTTATTTAAATCAAACCTTGTTACATTGCTATCTAGAGGTGTATTGTCTGTTTTATTTTCGGAATTTCTAATTTGAACTCTGCCATTCCAGGTAAAAGCCAATCCAGTTCTTCCTGATCTAGTTGGAAGAACACAATCAAACATATCAATACCTCTTTTTACTGCTCCTAATATATCAGAAGGGGTTCCAACACCCATTAAATATCTTGGTTTATCGATTGGTAAATTATCTTTTATACCATCCAAAACATCAAACATTTCTTTTTGTGTTTCTCCGACGGCTAATCCACCAATAGCATATCCGTCAAATTCTATGTCTATTAATTTTTTTAGAGACTTATTTCTTAAATCTTTAAATAATCCTCCTTGCACTATACCGAATAAAGCTTTGTGAGGGTTTTTTCCAAATTCCTCTTTAGATCTTTTCGCCCACTCCATAGATAGATCCATAGAGGTTTTAATTTTATTGTAATCATTGGTATTTTTTGGACATTCATCCATCACCATAACAATGTCTGAATTAAGTTTTTTTTGTACTCTAATACTTTCCTCTGGACTTAAAACAAAAGTTTTTCCATCAATATGTGATTGAAATATTGCCCCTTTAACTCTATCAATTTTATTAAATTTAGATAAAGACATCACTTGATAACCTCCAGAGTCTGTCAGAATGGGAAGTTTACAATTCATAAATTTGTGTAAGCCACCGACTGCCTCTATTCTTTCTGTTCCTGGTCTAATCATTAAGTGATATGTATTTGAAAGTATTATTTCACTTCCTGTTTCAATAATATCGTCAATAAAAATACCTTTAACCGTGGCTTGCGTACCAACAGGCATAAAAGCAGGCGTATTAATTTCACCACGATGTGTTTGAATTAACCCAACACGATAATTTTTGTTTTGATGTTTAACGCTAAAAGAAAAATTCTTTTTTATGTCTTCCATCCATCAAATTCTACTCAGATTTAAAGCTAATGATTTTATCTGGGTTAGAAACAGATCCATTGGGTCCATCCCCTTTTGTAATCATGTCAACAAACTCCATACCCTCAATAACTTTTCCAAATACTGTATATTGTCTATCGAGATGCGGTGTTGGACCAAAACATATAAAGAACTGACTATTTGCACTATTCGGATCAGAAGATCTTGCCATTGATAGCGTTCCTCTTTCATGAGGTAAATCATTAAACTCTTCTTTAAGATCAGGCATATCAGACCCACCCATGCCAGCTCTACTTAAGTTAAAACTTTCTGAAGATGAATTTCCAAATTGAACATCTCCAGTTTGGGCCATAAAACCATCGATTACTCTGTGAAAAACAACACCGTCATACTTTCCACTGTTAGCTAGTTCAGTTATTCTTTTAACATGGTTTGGTGCCACGTCTGGGAATAATTCAATTTTTAAATCTCCGTCTTTTAATTTTAGTATCATAATGTTCTCCTTTGCATTTAAAGCTGTTGTTAATAAAAATATTGATAAAAATAAAATACTAATTTTTTTAAGCATAAATCTCTTTAAGTGATTTGATTGTACTTTTGGTTGTAAACTTCCTCAAATCACCTTTGTGTAAAGCTATTTCTTTAACAAATCTTGATGAAATAATCTGATTTTCAACGTCAGACATAAGAAAAATTGTTTCTACTTTATTATTTAATTTTCTATTCATTCCAGCTAATTGAAACTCGTATTCAAAATCTGAAACAGCCCTTAAACCTCTAAGGATTAAGTTTGACTTATATTTTTTACATAATTCAGTTGTCAAAGAGTTAAACTTTATCACTTGAATTTTATTTTTTGAAAATTTTAAGTCTCCGTATATAGCTTTTGTAACAATTTTTAATCTTTCATCAATTGGAAATAAAAAATTCTTTTCATTACCATCAGATATACCAACAATGATTTTATCTGTAAATTTTAGAGCTTTTTTAATAACATCAATATGGCCATTTGTTATTGGATCAAATGTCCCTGGATATATAGCTATATTTTTCATTAAACTAAATTATCGTCTAATTTAATTGATGAAACAACCTTTTCATCACCAGTTAATTTTATAATTCTTACTCCCTGAGTGTTTCTTCCGGCAATTCTTATTTCCTTTACAGCAGTTCTTATAACTCTACCTTTATTTGTTGAAATTAATATTTGATCACCCTCAAACACAGGGAAGGATGATGAGACATTGCCGTTTCTTGGAGAATTCACAATACCGATTATCCCCTTACCTCCTCGATTTGTAACTCTAAAATCGTAATGAGATGTTCTTTTGCCATAACCATTTTCTGTGATTGATAAGATAAATTTTTCTTTTGCTTTAACCTCAGATTTTTCATCTTTAGTTTTACTTTTATTTTTTTTAATATCGTCTTTATCAATTATAGATAATGAAACAATTCTATCCTTTTCTGAAAGATTAATACCTCTTATACCTTTAGAAGATCTTCCCTTGAAAACTCTTAGTTTTTTTGACTCAAACCTAATACATTTGCCGAATTTTGTATTTAGCATTATATCTTGATCGTCTGTGCATATTTTTACACCAACAATTTTATCATCAGAGTCTAATTTCATTGCAATTTTACCAGAAGCATTGATTGATGTAAAATCCTCTAAGTTATTCTTTCTTATTTTCCCCTTGCTAGTTGCAAATATTATATGCATATTTTTTTTATCAACGTCTTCATCTGGAAAAGGCATAATCGAACTTATAGATTGATGATTTTTTAAGGGTAAAATATTAAAGAGTGATTTACCTTTAGATGAAGCGGATCCTTCAGGTATCTTCCAAGCTTTTACTTTGTAAGCTAAACCCTCTGTAGAAAAAAATAATAATGATGTATGCGTATCAACAGATAAGGTTTGAACAACCGAGTCTTCTTCTCTTGTTTTAATTCCTGTTTTTCCTTTTCCGCCTCTTTTTTGCTGTTTCACTCCACTTAGAGCTCCTCTCTTAATATATCCTTGAAGCGTTATTGTTATTATTACTGACTCTTTTTGAATTGTTTCTTCAATATCATAATTTAAGACAGCATCTATAATTTTTGTTCTTCTGGGTACAGAGAATTTGTCTTTAATTGTCTGGAGATCGTTGCTTATTACTCTTAACAACTCATTTTTAGAATTTATAATCTTTTTATATTTTGAAATCTCTTCAGCTAATTTTTTTATTTCTATTTCTATTTCGTTAATTCCGATAGCAGTTAATTTTTGAAGTCTTAGTTCCAATATTGATATAACTTGATCCTTAGATAGAACATATTTTCCTTTGTAATTTTTATTATCAATTAATTTAATAAGTTTCGATGCTTGATTTATTTTCCAAGTATTTTTTAAAAGTGAATTTTTTGCTTCTTCTGGATTTTTTGATGATCTGATAATTTTAATGACTTTATCTATATTTTCAACACTAACTGATAACCCTAATAAAATGTGAACTCTCTCTTCTGCCTTTTTAAGATCAAATTTAGTTCTTTTTATAACTACATCTTCTCTAAATTTTAAAAAATTTTCTAAAAAATCTTTGAGAGTGCAGGTCTTAGGTTTTTGATCAACAATTGCCAATGAATTAAAACCAAACGATGACTCTATTGAGGTGTACTTATATAACTGTCTTTTAACTGTTTCTGGTTCAACATTTCTTCTAAGATCAATTGATACTCTTATACCTTCACTATTAGATTCGTCTCTAATATCACTTATACCCTCAATTTTTTTATCTCTTACTAGTTCTGCAATTCTTTCATTTAAATTAGATTTGTTAATTTGGTAAGGTATTGATGAAACTACAAGTCTATCTTTACCATTTTTTAAATTTTCTACTGAAATTTCTCCACGTATTTTAAAAGATCCTCTTCCAGTTTTGTATCCTTGCTTTATTATATCTTTTCCAATTATTAACCCTCCTGTTGGAAAATCTGGTCCAGGAATATGTTTCATTAACTCATTAATTTTAATATCTTTGTTTTTAATTAAGGCTAAAGTTCCATCCACAACCTCCCCTAAATTATGAGGTGGTATACTTGTTGCCATACCAACTGCAATTCCTCCAGCTCCATTAACGAGAAGATTTGGATATTGAGCAGGCAATACAACAGGTTCTTGCTCTGTTTCATCGTAATTACTTTTAAAGGATACTGTATTTTTTTCTATATCATCAATTAAAAACTGTGAAACTTTTGCAAGTTTAGTTTCCGTGTATCTCATTGCTGCAGGAGGATCCCCATCTATGGAACCAAAATTACCTTGTCCATCCACTAAGGGTAAGCTCATTGAAAATTCTTGAACCATTCTAACTAGAGCGTCATAAACAGCTTGATCACCATGGGGGTGGTATTTACCTATTACATCTCCAACAATTCTTGCTGATTTTCTAAATTGTTTTGACCAATCAAAACCACCTTTGTGCATTGCATATATAATTCTTCTGTGAACAGGTTTTAATCCATCTCTTATATCAGGTAATGCCCTACTTACGATAACACTCATGGCGTAAGATAAATATGATGAGCTCATCTCATCATACATTGAGATTGGCTTAATATTATTATTTATTTTTGGAATTTCGTTTTTTTCCATATTAATTAAAATGGAATATCGTCGTCTAAGCCACTTTGATCTGGCGCAGGTGCATCATCAAAATTTTGTTTATTATCTTGTGACGCAATATTATTTTGATTACCGCCACCAAGCATCGTTAAAGATGAATTGTAACCTTGAATTAAAATTTCGGTTGAGTATTTATCTTGACCACTTTGTTCGTCTTTCCATTTTCTTGTTGAAAGCTGTCCCTCAACGTATACTTGTGCACCTTTTTTTAAATATTGCTGGACGACATTTACCAAACCTTCATTAAAAACCACTACTCTATGCCATTCAGTTTTTTCTTTTTTTTCTCCGGTATTTTTATCTTTCCAGGATTGGCTAGTAGCAAGACTAAGTCTTGCAACGCTTTTGCCGTTTACCATTTGCTTGACTTCTGGGTCTGCGCCCAAACGACCAATTAATAATACTTTATTTAAACTCCCAGCCATAATATTTTAATATTTAAGAATGTTTACTATATCACTTATTAACTTGAATATTAATTATATTAATCTAAAGCAAGAAAAATTATGCTTAAAAAGATAGTTATTAAGGGTGCAAAAGAGCACAATTTAAAGAATATTACACTAGAGATTCCAAAAGAAAAATTTGTAGTCATCACTGGCCTATCAGGATCTGGAAAATCATCTTTAGCTTTCGATACTGTATATGCTGAAGGACAGAGACGTTATGTTGAAAGCTTATCAGCTTATGCAAGACAGTTTCTGGATAAGATGAAAAAACCAAATGTTGATTTAATTGAAGGATTAAGTCCAGCAATCTCAATTGAACAAAAAAATACATCAAAAAATCCAAGATCTACAGTTGCAACTGTTACAGAAATTTATGATTACATGAGGGTTCTTTATGCAAGAGCCGGCATCCCTTATTCACCATTCACAGGGCTGCCAATAACTTCTCAAACTATAAGTCAAATTGTAGATAAAATTAAAACACTACCAAAAAAATCAACAATTTTTTTATATGCACCAGTTGTTAGAGGAAGAAAAGGAGAATATAGAAAAGATATTCTTGGCTATAAGAAAAGAGGATTTAGAAAAATTAAAGTTGATAATAAACTTTATGATATAGATGAAGTCCCAGAGTTAAATAAAAAATTAAAACACGATATAGCAGTTCTCGTTGATAGAATTGTTTTAAACGCTTCATTAGGCAATAGATTGGCTGAAAGTGTTGAAACTGCTGTTAATCTAGCAAATGGACTAATGTTTGTAGAATATGAAGATGAAACGCTACCAAAAAAATTTAGAAAAACTGAAAATTTAATCTTTTCAACTAAGTTTGCTTGTCCTGAAAGTGGTTTTACAATTGAAGAAATAGAACCGAGACTTTTTTCTTTTAATAGTCCATATGGTGCATGTGAAGAGTGCGAAGGTATAGGTGTTAAATTAAATGTAGATCCAAAATTAGTTGTGCCAGATGAAAAGAAAACTATTGCAGATGGAGCTATAGAGCCTTGGTCAAAATCATCCTCTCTATATTATGCTCAAACTTTAGCTTCTATAGCAAAACATTATGGTTTTTCATTAAATGATAGATGGTCAAGACTTTCAAAAAAAATTAAAGATGTAATATTATTCGGATCTGATGAGGAAGAAATCAAATTTTCATATGATGATGGATATGAAAAATATTCTCATAAAAAAACATTCGAAGGAGTGGTAAATAATTTAGAGAGAAGATTTTTAGAAACTGATAGTGATTGGAAAAGAGAGGAAATATCTCAGTACCAATCAGATACAAAATGCGAGAGATGTAACGGTCACAGATTAAAAGACGAAGCACTTTGTGTTAAAATTAATGACCTTAATATAAGTGAAGTAACTGAAAAATCTATATTTGATGCAAAAGAATGGTTTAAATCACTCGAGACAAAATTAGACAAGCGTCAACTTAAAATTGCTCAGCACATTTTAAAAGAAATTAATGAAAGATTAAATTTTTTACTTAATGTTGGTCTTGACTATTTAACTTTATCAAGAGAGTCTGGAACTTTATCAGGTGGTGAAGCACAAAGAATAAGACTTGCTTCGCAGATAGGTTCAGGTTTAACTGGAGTATTGTATGTGCTTGATGAACCTTCCATTGGTTTGCATCAAAAAGATAATGTTAAATTAATAAACGCATTAAAAAGACTTAGAGACTTAGGAAATACAGTCATAGTTGTAGAACATGACACTGAAACAATGGAGAATGCTGATCACATTATCGATCTTGGCCCCGAGGCTGGAAATAAAGGAGGCGAAGTAATTGCGCAAGGATCTTATAAAGATATATTAAATAATAACGATAGTATTACAGGAAGATACTTATCAAACAAAAGCTATATACCAATACCAAGAACTAGAAGATTAGCAAAAAATGGAAGATTTTTAGAAATTAATGGAGCAAGTGGAAATAATTTAAATAACGTAAATCTTAAAATTCCACTTGGAAGTTTTACCTGCGTAACGGGTGTTTCAGGAAGTGGTAAATCAACATTAATACTTCAAACTCTTTACAATGCTTTAAACCTTACCCTAAATAATAATAAATCGAGAAAAATTCCAAAACCATTTAGAGGATTTAAAGGTATTGAATTAGTTGATAAAATTATTGATATAGATCAATCCCCTATTGGTAGAACTCCTAGATCTAATCCGGCGACTTATACTGGTGCATTTGGTCCGATAAGAGACTGGTTTACTAATTTACCAGAGTCAAAAAGTAGAGGTTACAAACCTGGAAGATTTTCATTTAATGTTAAAGGGGGAAGATGCGAAGCATGTGAGGGTGATGGAGTAATAACATATGAAATGCATTTTTTACCTGATGTTTATATAACATGTGATGAATGCAAAGGAACTAGATATAATAGAGAAACATTAGAAATTAAATTTAAAGACAAAAGTATTGCAGATGTTTTGGATATGACTGTTGATGAGGGGTGCGAATATTTTGAAAATATTTCTAATATAAAAACAAAATTGCTTACACTTAAAAAAGTTGGTTTAGGATATATAAAAATTGGTCAACAAGCCACTACTCTATCAGGTGGTGAAGCTCAAAGAATTAAACTAGCAAAAGAATTATCCAAAAGATCAACTGGAAGAACAATATATATATTGGACGAACCCACAACAGGACTGCATCAACACGATATTAAAAAATTATTAGAAATTTTACATACTTTTGTTGCAACTGGAAATACTGTCGTTGTTATTGAGCATAATTTAGATGTTATAAAAACTGCTGATTATATAGTTGATATGGGTCCAGATGGTGGTGTAAAGGGAGGAAATATCATAGCTGAAGGTAAACCTGAGGAAATTATTAATGTAAAAGATAGTTATACAGGAAAATTTTTGAAACCAATGTTGGACAATAAGTTCAAAAAAACTGCTTAAATTTTTATTAAAAATGTTATAAATTACAAATATTATGACTTCGATTCTTCAATCATTATCTAAAACAGTTCATATCTCTTTAGCATTATCCATTTTACTATTTTTAGGTTTATACTTTGGAAATGGTGGTTTTGATATTGACGTAGTTTTTTGGAGTTGGTTATTTAGATATATACATGTCATTGTTGCAATTATGTGGATTGGTTTACTTTGGTATTTTAATTTTGTTCAGATACCAAACATGGCTAAAATACCTGACGAACAAAAACCAGCGATTGGAAAAGTTATAGCTCCAGCAGCTCTCTTTTGGTTTAGATGGGCAGCTTTAGTAACAGTCATATCAGGACTAATCTTGGCTTATTTTAACGGTTATGTTCATCAAGCTATGACATTAGGAATTGGATCAGGTGGTGGTAAAGCTACTGCCATAGGAATTGGCATGTGGTTAGGAATAATAATGGCATTTAATGTTTGGTTTGTAATATGGCCAAATCAAAAAAAAGCTTTAGGTATTATTGAGGTTGAAGCTGATGTAAAAGCTAAATCAGCAAAAACAGCGATGTTATTTTCAAGAACAAATACTCTTCTATCTTTGCCAATGCTTCTGACGATGGTAATAGCTCAAAACCTATATTAATCTTTTTCTTCTTTAACTATTGTTCTCTGGCTGACATTCAGTGCAACTAAAATAGGATTTGCGATATATATTGAAGAGTAAGTTCCAAAAATAACTCCTAATATCATTGCTAAAGAAAAGCCTTTTAGTATTTCACCGCCAAATAAGTATATTGAAAAAAGAGCCAACAATGTAGTTACAGATGTAATTATTGTTCTAGATAAAGTTTCATTAATTGAAATATTAGTTAAGTCAAAAATTTTAATATCAGAATACTTTCTTAAATTTTCTCTAACCCTATCGAATATAACAACTGTGTCATTCATTGAATAACCAACAATAGTTAAAACAGCTGCTACAATAGAAAGGTTTATTTCAAGTGAAAAAATAGAAAATATACCTAAAGTAATTATAACATCGTGAAATATAGCTAAAATAGCTCCTAAGCTAAACTGCCATTCAAATCTTATCCAAATATACAATAACATCGCCGCAAGCGATAAACTTATAGCAATAATTCCTGATTTTAAGAGTTCTGAGCTTACTTTAGGACCTACATTTTCTACTCTTCTAAAGTCGACATCGCCAATAGAGCTTGATAATTTATTTTGAATATTTTTAATAAATTCAGGATCATTTGAATTTTGCTTTTCAAACTTAACAATAAAGTCTGTTTCATTGCCAAATTTTTTGACAGATACATCACCTAAATTCATTTGATTAAAGCTATCTCTAATAAGACTAATATTATTAGTTTTATCTGTAGTTCTTAATTCAATTAAAGTACCACCTTTGAAATCAACACCATAATTTAAACCTTTAAAAATTAAAAATACTAATGAAATCACTATTAGGATAAGTGATAATATATTAAATTTTCTATAGAACTTATTAAAAGAAATATTACTCATTTAAAGTAGTTGCTCCTTATCTTTATTTTTGACTACATACAAAGAAGTTAACAATCTTGCTATGAAATAAACTGAAAATAAAGTGGTCAAAATTCCAACACCTAAAGTTACTGAAAAACCTTTTACAGGTCCCGATCCCATAAAAAACAAAATGAATGCTGCAATTAAAGTTGTAATGTTTGCATCTAAAATAGTTGTTCTTGATTTTGTATATCCAGCATCAAAAGCTATTATTGGATTTTTTTCATTTTTAGTCTCTTCTTTTATACGTTCAAAAATCAAAACATTTGCATCAACAGCCATACCAACTGTTAAAATAATACCTGCAATTCCAGGCAAGGTTAATGTTGCTTCGAACAAAGTTAGAATACCAATTAGCAAAAAGAGATTTGAAACAAGAGCTAAATTAGCAATTAATCCAAATGCTCTATACTTATAAATCATAAATAAGATCACTAGCAAGAAACCTATAAATAAAGATAAAATACCAGCGTCTATTGAGTCTTGACCTAAATCTGGTCCAACTGTTCTTTCTTCAATTATATTTAAAGGTGCAGGCAGAGCTCCAGATCTAAGTAGCAATGCAAGATCTGTTGCAGATTGAAAGGTAAAGTCACCCGAAATTTGTCCAGAACCACCAATTATAGGTTCTCTAACTGAAGGAGCACTAATTATTTTACCATCTAAAACTATTGCTAATTGTTTACCAACGCCAGTGCTCGTTGCTTTACCAAATTTTTTGGCACCTACTCTATCTAAACTAAACGAAACTACTGTTTCGTTTGTTTGAGAATTCATAGTTGGCTTTGCATCAACTAGATTATCACCACTTAAAATTATTCTTTTACTTACAATTGCGTCTCTGGAACCATCTTCAAAAGATAGTTTTTCTGTTCCAAAAGACTCTTCATTATTTTGTGAAATAAATTGGAATGTGAGGTTTGCAGTTTTTCCAAGTAAAGATTTAATTCTATTTGGATCATCTAAACCAGGTAATTCAACTAAAATTCTATCATTCCCTCTTTTTAGAATATTAGGTTCATTTGTTCCAACTTCATCAACTCTTCTTCTTACAATTTCAATTGCCTGATCTAATGAAGAATTTTTTAATAAGACTAAACCATATCTAGAATAATTTAATGAGAAAAGATTTCCATCGTCTAAAACATCAAATTCATGAGATTTATATGTTGGATAATAAGTATTAACATCACTTTCTTTATCATTTAAAATATTTCTTACATTTTCAATTTCATTATCTGTTGTTTCAAATAAAATTGTATCACCTTTGAGTGAAAAATTTTTAAGAGTTATTTGCTTTTCCTTAAAATATCTCTTTAATTCAATTATTTTTGCCTGTAGTTTTTGAGTAATAACTGGTCGATTATCTATTTCAAGAAGTAAGTAAGATCCACCTTGTAAGTCTAAACCTAAATTTATATTTTTTGAAAAAAATTTATCATCAAATTTAACAAAATTTGAAAAAGCGAAATAGGAAAAAATAATTGTAAAAATAATTACTGAAATTATTCGTAATTTTGAAAAGTATAACACTTTTTTATGATGTTATTTTTTTGGTTCTGTAGAGCTTACTAAACCTTGAATTCCAGTTGCTCTGACAACTTCGACATTCACATTATCAGAAATTTTTACCTCAACTTTTTCGTTATCAATTATTCTTTCAACGGTACCAACTATTCCTCCAGAGGTTATGACTTTGTCTCCTCTTTTAAGTGCTTCTACCATGGCTTTGTGATCTTTTACTTTTTTCTGTTGAGGTCTAATTAGAAAAAAATAGAAAATAACAAAAATTAAAACTAATGGTATAAATTGTCCAATTCCAGCATCCATAACGTATCCTATTAAGTTAAGGCTATTTATCCTATCTATTATTCAAACTCAACTCTTAATTGATAGAAATTTTATCTATATTTGGCATATATGGCTTAAGAACATCAGGTATCAAAATAGATCCATCTTCGGTTTGATAGTTTTCCATAATAGCAATCATGGTTCTACCAACCGCTAATCCACTACCATTAAGTGTGCCAACAAATTCTTTTGAATTGTTTTGTCCTTTATATCTAGCTTTCATTCTCCTTGCTTGGAATGAACCACAAGATGAACAGCTTGAAATCTCTCTATACTTATTTTCAGATGGAAGCCAAACTTCAATGTCATAAGTTTTTTCTGCACTAAAACCCATATCACCAGTACATAAAACAATTTTTCTATAAGGAAGTTTTAACGCATCCAATATCATTGTAGCAGAGTTAGACATCCTCTCTAACTCCTCTGAACATTTATCATTTTCTACAATACTTACTAGTTCAACTTTATAAAATTGGTGCTGCCTGATCATACCTTTAGTATCTTTACCGTAACTACCCGCCTCCTTTCTAAAACATGGTGTTGATGCAACTACTCTAATTGGTAATTCGTTCTTATCTAAAATTTGATTTTTTACAATATTTGTCAAAATTACTTCGGCGGTTGGTATTAGAAACTTTCTTTCTTCACCTTCATCAAGTTTAATTTCAAATTGATCATTTTCAAATTTTGGCAGTTGTCCAGTGCCAAACATTGTTTCAGCAGTTGCGATTAATGGAGGCGATATTTCTGTATAACCATTTTTTTGAGTATGTGTATCAATCATATAATTTGATATTGCTCTTTCTAATTGCGCTAATTCTTTTTTAACAAATACAAATCTAGAACCAGTTGTTTTTGTTGCTAGGTCAAAATCAAGCATATTTAATTTATCTCCTAATTCATAATGAGATTTAGGCTTAAAATTAAAATCATTTATTTCACCCTTTTTCTCAATTTCTTTATTAGAATTTTCATCTTGTCCTATTGGAACATCGCTTAATGGTATATTAGGTATAGAAGATAAAATATCAGTAATCTGGCTCTGTAATTTTATTTGATTTTTATTAATTTCTTCAATTTTTAAAGAAAGTTCTTTTGATTTTTCGAATAAACTTTGGTCTTTCAATTTTGAAATAGACTTTTTTTCCATTTCAAATTTTTCTTTTTCTTGAATAAGTTTTCTATTTTCCCCATCTAAACTTAATATGTTATCAAAACTTATATCAATGTTTCGATTTTTAAGTCTTTCCTTAAAGTTTTCGAAGTCATTTCTGATATCTTTAATATTGTGCATTTTTTTCTGCTGCTTTCTTTTCAATTATTCCTACTGATATTATTGATAATTCATATAAAATTAATAATGGTATACCCAAACCAATTTGAGTAATTGGATCTGGTGGAGTTAATATAGCTGCTGCAGCGAATATTATTACAACAACATATTTTCTTCTTTCTTTTAAAAATGTTGAATTCACTACCCCAATTCTAGCTAATAAACTTAATACTACTGGTAATTGAAAACTTAATCCAAATGCAAAAATAAGCTTCATTACCAATGATAAATACTCATTTACTTTAGCTTCTAATTGAATTGGCAAATTTGTGACTGCACCTAAGCTCTCGAAGGATAAAAAAAACTTTATAGCTAAAGGCATTATTAGATAATAAACCAACATTCCTCCAAGCAAGAATAGAATTGGAGTTACCACTAAGTAAGGCATTATAGCTTTCTTTTCATGATTATAAAGACCAGGTGCTATAAATTTCCAAATTTGGATTAGTATAAATGGGCTTGTAATAAAAAAAGCAGCAAAAAAAGAAACCTTTAAGTATGTTAGAAATGTTTCTTGAAGAGCAGTAAATATTAATCTTCTATTTGTGTCGTCATCCTTTACTGCATTCGCATATGGTTCAACTAAAAATCCATAAATGTACTCAGAAAAATAATAACAAATTACAAATAAAATAGCTAAAAATATAAATGAGTTTATTAATCTTTTTCTTAATTCAGTTAAATGACTTATGAAACTACCCTCTTTATCTTTACTCATCTTTTTTTCTCTCTTGATTTTCTGATTTAGGTTTATCGTCTAAATCTGTATTTAAAGTTTCATTTGTTAAATCACTAACTTGTCCTTGAACATCGCGAACATATCTTTTTGCTGTACCGATCCATGAACCAATTTTTTTTAACATGTAAGGAAAATCTTTAGGACCTACTACAATAATTGCTATTGAGACTATGATTAGTATTTCTAGCCAGCCAATTGACGGCATTTGTTATTCTTTTTTATTAGAGTCTTGATTCTCTGAAATATTTTTAGTTTGGTCTTCATCAGTAACATCTGTAGCCATACCCTTTTTAAAACTTTTGATCCCTTTAGCAACATCACCCATCAGACTAGAGATTTTTCCTCTGCCAAAAAGTAACACTACTAAAATTACTACAATTGCTATTTGCCAAAATCCTATACTCATAAATTATTTATAACCTTATTATTGATTTATTAAAAGTGATTTTTTAGGTTTCGTCAGATTTGAGGGTACTGCTTAACATTTCATCAATATCAGAATAAATATTTTCCTTTTTATCGACTTGTTTTTCTTTAAAAAATTTGCCTGTTCCAAATATTGAAGAGTCTAAACTTGATGTATCAATTAATCCTGCTGAACCTAATTCATTCACGGTTGGTAAATCTGACAATTTTTGCAGATTAAAATGGCTTAAAAATTCATCTGTGGTTCCATATTGTATTGGTTTGCCAGGAACATTTTTTCTACCTTCATGTTTAACCCAATTTAACTCCATTAGAATTTCTAAAGTATTAGTTCCAAAAGCTACACCTCTAATCTCTTCAATTTCAGACCTTGTAACCGGTTGATGATAGACAATAATAGCAAGAGTTTCGATTGCAGCTCTAGATAATTTTTTTTCAACAGTTTTTTGTTCTGACATTAAAGAAGATAAATTAACTGCAGTTCTAAATGACCATTTATTAGATATGCAAATCAAATTAATACCTCTATTTGAGTAGAAATCTCTTAGTTTTTCCAGTGATTTTTGAATATCTGTTTGTTTTGATAATTTAGACTCTATTGTTTCAACTGAAAGAGGTTCAGCAGCAGCAAATACTATAGCTTCAATCTCTCTTTCTACATCAGTGAGTTTAGTTGGAAAACTTACAATATTATTTTTTTTAGTTTTGTTCATTAATTTTCCTTAACATAGATATCATCGAATAGTTCTTTTTGTTTTAAAGATATATTTCCTTCTTTTACCAATTCTAAAGAGCCAGCAAAAATTCCTGCTCTACCTGTTCTTTTTAAATTAGGAGACTTGTTAAATCCAGAAGGAACCAACTCAGACAAATTTTTCCAATCATTAAGCGTGCCAAAGAACTCTTTTATTCTTTTAATAGCATCTTCAGTAGTAAAAACAGGAAGTTTAGGTATGTTCATAGTATGAAAATCTTTAGTCATGACTATCCCTGAATATGCTTTTAATAATTCAAATAATGTTAAAGAAACTTTTTTGTCGTATATCGACTTCATACCACTTTTAGAGCCACGCAAAAAAACATCTCTACCTAATCTTTTTCTATCTAACATTTGAGACGATAATAATCTAATTAATTCTAATTTTTTTAATTGTAATTTAAGTTTCTCAGCAACTTCAAAAGCTTTAAACTCCTCCTCATCAGTTTCAGGAAGTAATAATTTTGATTTCAAATAAGTAAGCCAAGTTGCCATTAACAAATATTCAGAAGCTATTTCTAAATTTATATTTTCTTTTTCTGTTAAATATTGATGAAATTGATCAGCAAGTTTTGTAATAGAAATTTCTTCTAAATCAACTTTTTGCGATTTAGCAAGATCAAGCAATATTTCAAGGGAACCACTGAAATTATTTAAATTTACATTAAAGTCTAAAGAATCATCGGACATAGTAAATTACTCTAACCTATAATTTTTATTAATTGTGATGTTTTTTTCGTTACAAATTTGTCTAATTTTGGTGAATTTTGTGCAACTGTAACCATTTCACTTAAATTTCCATTGCAATGTAAGGCTAAATTGCATCCTGCTAAAAAAGATTTTTTTACTCTAATATCAAGTTTATCTTTTAAAGCTTTCATTGAAAGATCGTCTGTTAAAATTAAATTTTTAAATTTTATTTTATTTCTTACTAAACTAATAATTTTTTTTGAATGAGTAACATTGTTTTGTGGATCAATTTTTTGAAATAGTAAATGGCCTGTCATTGCGATCAATGCTTTCTTGTTTTTAAAAGTATAAAAATCATTTTTTAGTAAATAATCCTCATTTTTGGTTATTTTGGGAAGATTTTTATGACTGTCGACTTTAGCTAAACCATGCCCTGGTATGTGTTTCATCACTGTTGCAACACCATTTTTATGAAAATGATGGATACAAATATCTCCCATTGTTGATACTATTTTTTTGTTACTTGAAAATGATCTGTCATCAACAATCTTATGAAAATTTTTTCTTTTAAGGTCCAGAACAGGAACTGTATTAATATTTATACCTAATAATTTTAATAAGTATGAAATTTGTTTAACATAGACATTATAATAGATATCAAATTTTTTTTTATCTTTATTAAATAGTTTGCCAAAATATTCTGCTGAAAAAATTGAATTATCAATAAATTTCCTTAATCTACTAACTCTACCACCCTCCTCATCTATCATAATAGGATAATTTTTATTTTTAAAAATTTTTTTAATGGAATTTGTTAATTCTTGTGTTTGA
>CACMJX010000008.1 GCA_902614055.1 uncultured Pelagibacteraceae bacterium
TGTTGTGGATATGAATAAATCCAATTGTTTTATTTTTTTTATTATTTTTATGTACACACAAACTTGTAATTTTCTTATTATTCATGATTGAAAGAGCCTGTGCAGCAAGCATATCCTTATCAACACTTATTGGTTTCTTTTTCATAACTTTTTTAAGTTTTAAATCTTTAAAGCTAAGTTTTATATTGTTTATTCTCTTTAAATCACCATCAGTTAAGATACCAGTAGTGTAACTACGATTATTTCTAATAACTAGAGTACCAAGATTTTTTTTGTTTATATTTACTATTGCATCCCTCATAGTGACATTTTCATTCACGAAAGGAATTTTTTTCCCCGATAGCATTAAATCTTCAACTGTCTTTAGTTTTATCGATAAAGAGCCACTTGGGTGAAATTTTTTAAAATCTAATTTTCCAAATTTTTTGTGCACCATGCATGTAATTGCTATGGCATCCCCTAGAGCAACTTGTACGGTAGTAGATGATGTTGGGACAATATTACCGGGACCAGCTTCTCTAACAGATGGCAATAAAAATTTCAAATCAGCATTTTTATATAACAGCGAGTCTTTTTTTGAAGTTATGCCAATCAGTTTTATATTTTTGTTTCTAGATGTATACTGAATAATATTTTTTAATTCCTCGCTTTCTCCACTTAAACTTATAAGTATTAATGTGTCATTTGATGTAATTTGACCCATATCTCCATGACTAGCATTTGAGGCATCTAAAAAAAAAGATGGTGTTCCAGTTGAGGAGAGAGTTGCAGACCATTTTTTCCCAATTATCCCACTTTTACCAACACCTGAAATTATAATTTTACCATTTTTACAATTTATTATTGTCTTAATTATTTGTTCAAATGATTTTCCTATATTTGCCTCAAGTTTTTTAAGTGAATTGGTCTCTATTTTGACAACTTCTTTAGCAATTTTTATTATATTTTTTTTTTTCATCTTAGTGAGACCAGATATCCTCTTTAAAAGAGGCAAAATCTAGATCAACTCTGGTATTAATGAATTTAATTGTATTATTGTAGAGCTCTAATCTTTTTTCTCTTTCTAATATTTTTTTTAAAGAATCATATATTTTATGTAGATAGACTACATCCTGTGCACAATATTTAATTTGTTTTTCAGATAGTTCTCCACCAAAATCAGATGTTTGTAATTGTTTGCTAACATCTATTCCAATAAATTCTTTAATCAAATCTTTCAATCCATGTTTGTCAGAGTAACTCCTAGCGATTTTACTCATAATTTTTGTACAATTAACATTTCTAATATCTAATTCTAAATATTTTTTAATGAATAAAAGATCAGCCCTAGCAAAATGAAATAATTTATTAATTTTTTCATTTGCCAGTAAATTCTTAAGATTTGGCGAGTTATAGTTATCTTTATTAAATTGAATTATATGAGCATCATTTTTTCCTGAAGAAATTTGAAGCAAACATAGTCTATCCCTCTGAATATTTAGACCCGTAAACTCACAGTCTATTGCTATCTTGTCACTGAAAGTTATTTCATCTGGTAAATCTTCTTTATGTAATTTAATATCTAAATTCATTAGTAGATATATATATATGAAAAATCAGGATTCAATTTTAATATTTGGTTCATCTGGTCAAATAGGAAAATCTCTTATCAGAAAATTTACAAAAAATAACTATAGAGTTACTGCAGTTACAAGAAGTATTCATCAGAAAGGTTATCAAATTAAGACACAATCAAATTATGGGTATTTAGAGCTAGAGGAGATTAAATCCTTTACAGAGGAAAATATATCTAGATTAATGAAAAACAAAACTGTGTGCATAAATTTGATTGGTATATTATATGAAAAAAAAAAAAATCAATTTAACACGATACATTCAGATCTTCCATCATTGTTATCAAAAGTTGCCCAAAAAAACTCTTTTGATCAATTTATTCATTTATCAGCTTTAGGCATCGAGTCCGCAACCGATAGTAATTATGCTATGAGTAAATTAAGTGGAGAACAAAAAGTAAGACAAAATTTTTCATCTTCAGTTATTTTAAAGCCTTCGATAGTTTATTCTGTAGATGATAATTTTACTACTAATTTTATGAAATTGTTGAGCATACTTCCTATAATGCCCTTATATTATTCTGGAAAAACTAAATTTACACCAATTCATGTTTCTGACCTAACAAATATTATTTTTGGAGTAGTTCAAAAAAAAATTATAGGCACAACTATAGAATGCGTCGGTCCAGAGATCATAACTTTTAAAGAAATAATTTTAAAAATTCTTAAATCAATTAATAAGAAAAGATTATTATTACCATTGCCATTATCTTTGGCAAAACTTAATGCCAAAATATTTCAATTAATGCCCAAGCCATTATTAACAATGGACCAGCTTAGATTATTAAAATATGATAATGTTGTGTCTAAAAAATACAAAACAAATTTTGATTATAAAATAGAGGCAAATAAAAAATTTGATGATGAAATAAATCGTTATAGCTTTAACTGGACTAGCGGAGGGCAATTCTCAAAAAAAAGAATTAGTAAAACAAATTAATGTTAACAAATTTAATATATCTTGCAGTCTTTGTGATTCTTGTATTTGTTTTATCTATTGCCGTAAAAGCAATAACTAGAGGAGTCGAAGCAAAACAAATAATTAAAGATGAAAAAAATTTTGATTTAGACACAGAAAAAAGCATACAAAATACAGAGGTAGTAGACCAAATAAAAGAGCTAAAAAATTTGCATGAAAAAGGCGTTCTGAATGACGATGAGTTTAGAAAAGCAAAAGAGAAAATTCTTAAGTAGATTAAGCTGATTTTACTTTTTTTTCTATAAATTTTGGAACTTCATTCTCCTTATCTACCACCTCGTCTTTCTTGCCTTTTGGTTGAAAAACTATCATTAGATGTAAAGGGCAATAAGAAAACTTCTCAATAGTTTTTCTTCCACAAAATGACGAGTCTTTTTCGTCAGGGTGACCTTCCATATACTTACAAGTATTTTCGTTTAAATCTTCTAAGTTAAGATTTTTTGCAGGTTCAAAGTTTTTATCTAGAAGCAATGATCTAAATCTATGTTTTCTACTTCCCTTTTTTAAACTATTGTTACTATCTGATATTTTTCCAACATTATTATTGTTTATGGATGATCGAGTTTTAATTTTTGCTGATAAATTTAATCTATGTGCTTTTCCAATAACAGCGTTTCTACTAACACCCCCAATTATTTCAGCAATTTGACTTGCAGTTTGACCTTTACCCCACAGATCTTTGAGTTTATTAACTTTTTCCTCTGTCCAACTCATAATACTATATTTAGTATAGTTAAATTTATTTGCAACATTATCTAGAGATCACAATTAGTACTCTATAACAAGCCTTTTTTTATGTTTTTTAACAATTATTGAAAAAAAAGTTTATTAATAATTACTTATGGTTGAATTACAGAAAAAATATCAAATTGGTGCAAGAAGATTTGGAATTATTAATTGGGTAGGAACTTATTCTTTATTTAAAAAAGAAGTTTTAAGATTTTTGACAGTTTCAGGTCAAACTCTATTTGGACCAATACTAACTAGCATTTTATTTTTAACAGTCATCTCATTAGCGATAGGAGATCAAAGAACTGATGTATTAGGAGTTCCATATATTGAATTTTTAGCTAGTGGTTTGATAATGATGCAAGTAATTCAGCAAAGTTTTGCTCATTCAAGCTCTTCTTTAATGATGGGAAAGATGATGGGCACAATTACCGATGTAGTCCACAGTCCTTTGTCTGCATCAGAGGTAGTTTTTGCAATTTCATTTGCATCAGCTTCGAGAGGTTTGCTAATTGCTTCAGCCTCAACTTTAATATTTGTATTTTTTATAGATCTATCCATACAAAATTTTCTATTGTGGTTTATTTACTTGTTTTTAGGTGGATTATTTATGGGATCATTAGGAATAATTGTTGGATTATATGCGGATAAATTTGATCAAATGAGTACAGTTACCAATTTTATAATTGTACCTTTAAGTTTTTTAAGTGGAACTTTTTATAGTATCGATAGATTGCCTGAATTTCTAAAAGTTTTAAGTAATTATAATCCTTTTTTTCATATGATAGATGGGTTTAGATTTTCTTTTATTGGTCAGTTAGACGGGTCTGTAACATTTGGCATAACTTTATTAACTTTTTTAAGTTTGGTTATTACTTACTTAGCATATTTTCTAGTATACAAAGGTTACAAAATTAAATCATAATAAACATGAGTTCATTAGCTAAAAACTATAAAAGAAGAAACCTATCTTTCAAAAAAGGTAAAGGATCTTTTTTGTATACACAGAGAGGAAAAAAGTTTTTAGATTTTGTTCAAGGAATTGCTGTAAATTCTTTAGGTCATGCAAACCCAAATCTAATAAAAGCCATTAATAAACAATCAAAAAAACTTTGGCATGTTTCTAACTCTTTTATAATTCCTGAGGGAGAGGAGTTAGCCAAAAAATTAACAAATAGAACCTTTGCAGATGCTGTTATTTTTCAAAATAGTGGGGCAGAAGCTACAGAAGCTGCCATAAAAGTTGCAAGAAGATATTTTTATTCTATAGGTAAACCAAAAAAAAATAGAATTCTTTGTATTAAAAATTCTTTTCATGGAAGAACTATTGCGGCAATAAATGCTAGCGGATCAAAAAAAATGTTAGAGGGATTTGGCCCAAAAGTGGAAGGATTTGATCATTTTAAATTTGGCAACCATAAGGAATTGAAAAGAAAAATTACAAGTAAAACTGCAGCTATAATGATTGAACCAATAATGGGTGAGGGAGGTATTAAAGTCATACCTTCATGGTGTCTTAGAGAATTGAGAAAGATTTGTAATCAAAAAAAAATTCTTCTTATTCTAGACGAAGTTCAGTGTGGAATTGGGAGATCAGGTAAGTTTTTTTCTTATGAATATGCAAATATAAAACCAGACATAGTCCCAATAGCAAAAGGAATTGGAGGTGGATTTCCAATTGGTGCGGTGCTAATGACAAAAAAAGTTTCTAATGCAATGGTTCCAGGTACACATGGATCTACTTTTGGTGGAAACCCTTTGGCAATGTCAGTTGGTAACGCTGTTATGGATGAAATTTTTAAAAAAGGCTTTCTTTCAAAAGTAAAAAGTAATTCAAAATATTTTATTACAGAATTAAATAAAATTAAAAATAAATTTCCAAATATTATTAAAGATATAAGAGGAAAGGGATTAATTCTGGGAATACAATTACATCATGACCAGACAAAATTCATAAAAAGTTTACTGAAAAATAAACTACTAACAATTAGAGCTGCTGAAAATGTTATAAGAATTTTGCCTCCATTAAATGTTAATAAAAATGAAATAAATATAGCTTTAAAAATTATTAGTAAAGTTTGTGAAGAGTATAAAAAATAATGAAAAGCTTCCTTCATATTAGAGATATTCCCCTAAAAGATTTAAAAAAAATTATTTCTGATGCAAAAAATAGAAAATCAAAAAGAAAAAAGTTAAATACTCTTGATCCAGACAAAGACTCACCGCTAAAGGGGAAAATTCTTTTACAGATGTTTGAAAAATCTAGCCTTAGAACTAGATTAAGTTTTTATTTAGCTATTAAACAATTAGGTGGGGGGTCTTTAACTTTGAGACCTGAGGAATTACATCTAAAAACTGGTGGAGAAAGTATAGCAGATACATCTAAAATTTTGTCAACTTACGGCAATGCTTTTATGCTGAGAACAGACTCGGACAAAAAATTAGAAGAATTCAAAAAATATTCAAATATACCAATAATAAATGGATTAAGTCCATCATCACATCCTACTCAGGTTTTGTCAGATATTTTTACTATTCAAGAAATTAAAAAGAAAAGTGTTTCAAAATTAAAACTATGTTGGATAGGAGATGCCAACAACAATATGATAAACAGCTTAATAGAAGCTTGTATAAAATTCTCAGTTTCTCTAAATATTGCCTGTCCTAAAGACTATCAACCAAATAAAAATCTTACCTTCTTAATAAAAAAACAAAAAGGTAAAATTAAAATTTTTGATAAAAAAGAAGAAGCTGTTAAGAATTCCGATGTTGTAATGACAGACAAAATCATTTCTTTAAACGATAAAGTTAATAAGAAAAAGAAACTTAAATCATTTAAAAATTTTAAAGTGGATAAAAAAACTATGAATTTAGCAAAGAAAGATGCAATATTTCTACATTGTCTACCAAGAGGAAGCGAAGTTACAGAAGAAGTATTTCTCGGGAAACAATCTAAAGTTTGGCAACAAGCTCTAAACAGAGTTTATGTTCAAAAGAGTATTTTATTATATTGTTTTGGCAAACTAAGGTAGTTGTAAAGGACTATCAGCATTAGCATTCATATATAGAATTACTGAAGCTCTATCTTTCTCTTTTTTTAATCCTGCAAAAGCCATTTTGGTCCCTTTTATATATGAAGCAGGTTTTATTAAAAAACTATTCATTTCTTGGAATGTCCAATCTTTTCCAAATGCTATCAAGGCTTTTGAATATTTGTAATCTTCCAGAGCACCCATATTCCTACCTAGCACATTATAAAGTGCTGGACCAATATTGTTTCTTCCACCTTTTTTAATTGAATGACATGCGCTACATTTTTTAAATACTTTCTTTCCATGATCAACACTTCCCATAGCTAATAGAGCAGAAATATCAACTGCTTCTACTGCTGTGGAGGCTTTGGTACCGTCTGTTTCAGCAAATTCGACTTTATAAGCTGATTGACTTGGCTTCTCTACGTAGTAGATGATGTCTGAAATTTTAGTTATTCCAAATATAACAACAAAAATTACAACTATCGCTGCTATAATTTTATTAATTTCAAATGAGTCCATGATTTTTAATTATTATCCTCGTATAACATGTTAAACAAAAAAAAAACTAAATTTAAATTTAATTATTGCGTCTGAAAGACGCATAATACTTAGTTTATGAGCAATACAGTAATTTTAATCCCTTCAAGATTAGCTGCAACAAGGTTACCAAATAAACCTTTATTAAAAATCAATAATATTTCGATTATCAATCATGTTTATAAAATTGCAAAATCATCTCTTATTGGAGAAAGTTATGTTGCTACAGGGGATAAAGAAATATTTGAAGAGGTCACTAAGCTTGGTGGAAAATGTATTTTAACTAAAAAGGATCATAAAACAGGAACTGATAGAATTTTTGAGGCTTATCAACAGTTAAGAGATGACAATATTGAATATGTAATAAATCTTCAAGGAGATGAACCAATGCTTGATATTGAGGATGTTACTAATCTCCTCAAAAAAACTATTAAAAAAAAATCTAAAATTTCAACATTAGCTTGTCAAATTGAGGACGAAAAATTTTTCTTAAACAAAAATGTTGTAAAAGTAACTACAAAAGAGGAACTTCATCAAAATAATTTATCGATAGCATTATCATTCACAAGAGAAATTAAAAATACTCAAAGAAACATTTACCACCATATTGGAATATATATTTATGATGTTTCATATTTAGAAAGGTTTGTTCAATTAGAGCAAACTCAGAATGAAAAATCTCAAAAACTAGAACAATTAAGATTAATGGATAACAATATTGAAATAGACGTAGGATTAGCAAAAACTAAACCAATTGGTGTAGATACAGATAAAGATTATCTAGAAATAAAAAAAATTATGGAATATAAAAATTAAATTATGAAAATTGCTTATCAAGGTGTTGCAGGAAGTTACAGCGAAAGTTGTGCTAAAAAAATGTATCCAGAGAGTGAAACAATACCCTGCAAAACATTTGATGAATGCTTTGAAAGGTCTAGTGAAGATAATTCAATAAAATCTTTAATTCCAGAGTCAAATAAAACAACTGGAAATATTGGTGTCGAGTATTTAATCTTTAAATTCAGATTAAATATTTATGCAGAGCATTTTTTTCCGATTAATCATAATCTTTTAGGATTAAAAGATTCAAATATAGATGACATAAAAGATGTTTACTCACATGCACAAGCATTAAGTCAATCTTCAAGTTTTATTAAGAAGAAAAAATTTATAGAAAATGTTAGGGCAGATACAGCTGGCTCAGCAAAATTTGTTTCAGAAACTAAAGACAAATCTAAAGCTGCTATAGCTTCTAGTCTAAGTGCAGAAATATATGGTCTTAAAATTTTACAAGAAAATATACAAGATGATAAAGATAACGTGACTAGATTTTTATTACTTGGTAAAGATATTTTTCAGCCAGATTTTTCTGATGATAATCATATAACATCAATATTATTTAAGTTAAAAAGTAAACCTGCTGCTCTTTACTCTGCACTATCAGGATTTGCAATAAATGGAGTTAATATGAGTAAATTACAAAGTTTTCCCGAAAAGAACTCATTTTCCTCATATTTTTTTCTATGTGACATTGATGGACATATAGAGTCTCCTAAAATCAAAAACTCACTTGAGGAATTGGGTCTGCATTGTCAAGATATGCACGTTCTAGGTGTTTATAAATCCGACAAATTTAGACTAAAATAAATTTATAACTTTCTTGTGGAATAGAAATTTTTATTGATATAATAAAGTTGGAGGCCAGTCAGGTGGTGTTACCACAAATCCCCTAGGATCGAAAGATAGCAAGGGTAGTGAGTATTTTCCAGGTTGGTTGGTCTCCTTAAAAATGACAGAAAATTCGAAAGTGCTAGCTTTAAAATACAGACCTCAAGTATTTGAGGATTTAATTGGCCAAGAGATTATTGCTGAAACAATCAAAAATTCAATAATTTCAGACAAGTCACCTAACGCATTCTTGTTTACAGGTATTAGGGGAGTAGGAAAAACAACTTTCGCAAGAATAGTTGCAAAGTCATTAAATTGTGAGCATGGAATTGAAAACATGTGTAAACAAAAATGTAGTAACTGTGATGCAATTACAAACTCAAATCATATTGATGTTTTGGAAATGGATGCTGCAAGCAAAACAGGTGTTGACGATGTAAGAGAGCTTATTGAATTTTCAAGATATGGTCCAACAACTGCTAAATATAAAATTTTTATTATTGATGAAGTTCATATGTTAAGCAAACAAGCATTTAATGCACTTTTAAAAACATTAGAGGAACCACCAAAATATTTAAAATTTATTTTTGCAACAACCGAAATCAAAAAAATTCCTGTAACAGTAATATCGAGATGTCAACGTTTTGATCTCTCTAGAGTGAAATCTGAAGTGCTTTTTAACTATATAAAAATGATTAAAGACAAAGAAGGTGGTAAAGTTTCTGACGAAGCCTTAAAATTAATTGTTAAAATTTCAGAGGGATCTGTTAGAGATGCATTATCTTTGTTAGATCGAGGACTTGTAGCCAATCAAAATAATGAGGAATTAAATCTAGATAAAGCACAAAGTATTTATGGATATTTTGATAAAAGTTCTCTGATAGAATTAATTAAAAATCTGTTTAGTGGTGACGAAAAAAAAGTATTTGAGCTGTATAGGAAAATTTATGATTCTGGTGTAGATCCAAAAATTTTTTTGAATGATTTTCTTGAGGTTTTATACTACCTAAAAAATATTAATTTTATTAAATTAGATGGAAATAATTTTTCTTTAAATGATCAAGATTTTAGTAATCTTTCCGTAATATCTGAAAATTTAGATTCAAAGGACATAATCCTTTTTTGGCAATTTACACTAGATACAATTGAGGAAATTAACATTGTTTCAAATCCAAATTTGTCGGTTGAAATGTTCCTTTTCAGATTGATGAGAATAAAAGGTTTTAAGGAGAAGGATGTTGAGGAAAGTTTTACTGGAAAAAATCCTGATACTTTAATTAAAGAACCTGAAAAAAAAATTACAAATAAAACTATAGATCAAATCAAAAATGTTTCACAACAAGAAAAAATTGAACCAAATTTAAATAAAGATGAAGTAATTAATGAACTTAAAATAGGTTCATTTGAAAGTTTGATAAATCTATGTACAGAGAGAAAAGAAGCTAAGCTTAAATATGAGCTTGAAACTAATACAAATTTAGTTTCATTCTCTGAGGGTTTAATAGAAATATCTTTTAATGAAAACTTAGACAAAGACTTTATTAAAAATCTATCTAATAAACTGTATGAATGGACATCTAAGAGATGGATTATCTCTCTGTCAAAAAACCAAGGACAAATTTCGAAAAAAGAAAAAAATAAAATTGATGAGAAAAAAATATTTGATGATGTTAAAAAGTCTGAAGCCTATAAAAAAGTGATCGAAGCATTTCCTGATGCAGAATTAATAAATGTTGAGTTGAAGGAGGATTAGAATGACTGATTTTTCAAAATTAATGGAAAAAGCCAAGGAAATTGAAAGCAAAATGAAAGAAAGCCAAGAAAATATTAAAAAGATTGAGGTTGAAGGTGTCTCAGGAGCTAATGATGTAAAGGTTACTTTAAATGGAGAGGGCACTATGATTTCAATTAAACTTAGTGAAAATGTTTTGAAAGAGGAAAAAGTAATATTAGAAGATCTTATTACTGCTGCTCATAATAATGCAAAATCACAACTTAAATCAAAAACTGCAGAGGAAATTTCTAAGGCTTCAGGAAATTTTGGAATACCTGGATTTAAGTGGCCTTTATAATTTAAATGCAAAACATTCCTGAAATAGAAAATTTAATCAAACTAATATCTAAGTTACCAGGGCTAGGACCTAAGTCTGCAAAAAGAATAATATTAAAAATGATTAATAACCGACAAGAATTACTAAAGCCTTTGGCTCAAAATTTGAGTGAAGTTTTTAAAAATATTGTTAGATGTAAAATTTGTGGAACATTGAAGCCTAATACAATTGAGTGTAGTTATAATAATTGCGAAATAGTAGAAAAAAAATATAATAAAATTTGTGTTGTAGAAAATATTTCAGATCAGTGGGCAATAGAAAGTTCTTCAATTTTTCAAGGTTACTTCCATATTTTAGGGGGGACTCTATCAAACAATAATAATAGTAATAGAGAGGACTTGCTTATTAACTCTCTTATAGAAAGAATAAATAAAGATGATATCGAAGAAGTCATTTTAGCAACTAGCGCAACTGTAGAAGGTCAAACTACAGCATTTTATATCCAAGATAGTCTAAAAAAAACTGACGTCAAAGTTTCAAAACTTGCTCAAGGTTTACCAGTAGGTGGAGAAATCGAAAATTTAGATGATGGTACTCTTATATCTGCATTTAAAAATAGAAAAAAGATAGAGGCTTAATTAACTTTTTTTAATTAATCTGTTTAAGTGCAAGAGAGGTTCTGTATAACCAGAAGGCTGTGACTTTCCATGAAAGATTAGTTCACATGCTGCTTTAAAAGCAATAGATTTATCATACTCTGGAGACATACTTTCGTAGCTAGAGTCGTCTTTATTCTGTTTATCAACAACTTTTGCCATTTTTTTTAAAATTTCAAGAACCTGTCTATTCGAACATAAGCCATGATGAAGCCAATTGGCAATATGTTGAGATGAAATTCTTAAGGTTGCTCTATCTTCCATTAATCCAATATCATTTATATCAGGAACTTTGGAACAACCTATACCTTGATCAATCCATCTGACAACATAACCTAAAATAGTTTGAGCAGAGTTTGAAATTTCAGTATTAATTTCATCGACAGACCAATTAGGACGATCTGCTATTGGAATAGTAAGAAGATCAGATAACTTTGATGGCTCTCTTTTTAATATTGCTTTTTGCTTTTCAAAAACATTTACTTCATGATAGTGCATAACATGCAATGCAGCGGCAGTTGGGGAAGGAACCCAAGCACAATTTGCGCCAGCATTCACATGTCCAATTTTTTGTTCCATCATTTCTTTCATTTTGTCTGGCATGGCCCACATTCCTTTACCTATTTGAGCAACACCTGAAAACCCACATTTTAAGCCTATATCTACGTTATTGTCCTCATAAGTTTTAATCCATTTAGACTCTTTCATATCTCCTTTTTTGATCATTGGTCCAGCTTCCATTGAGGTGTGCATCTCATCACCAGTTCTATCTAAAAATCCAGTGTTTATAAAAAATACTCTATCTTTAAGTGTTCTAATACATTCTTTAAGGTTTGCAGATGTTCTTCTTTCTTCATCCATAATTCCACACTTAATTGTATTTTTTTCTAACTTTAAAATTTCTTCAACATTTGTAAAAATTAAATTAGTAAATTCTGTTTCCTCTGGACCATGCATTTTTGGTTTAACTATATAAATTGAACCTTCTCTAGAATTACCTTTTCTTTTTAAATCATGAATACAAGCTGCTGAGGTTATGAAAGCATCCATTATTCCCTCAGGAACCTCTGATCCATCATTTAAAATAATTGCAGGGTTTGTCATTAAGTGCCCAACATTTCTCACAAGTAAAAGACTTCTTCCGTGAAGTTTTAACTTTTGACCATTCAATGAAATATAACTCCTATCTGGATTAAGTTTTCTTTCTAATTCTTTACCATTTTTCTCAAATATTGATTTTAAATTTCCTTTCATCAATCCTAGCCAATTTCTATAACAAGTTACTTTATCTTCAGCATCTACTGCGGCTACACTATCTTCATGGTCACAAATTGTTGATACAGCAGACTCAACTATAATATCGCTTATACCAGCAGCATCTCTTGCAGCACTAAATGCTCTAGGATTAATAATTATTTCAAGATGAAGGTTATTATTTTTTAAAATTATAGCATTTGGTTTGGCCGCATCCCCTCTATAACCAATAAACTTCTCCAAATCTGATAAATTATATTCTTTATTTTCCTTATAGATTGAGAGTTTTTTATTATGTACTGCTAAGCCTGTAATATCTTTCCAGTCAAGATCATTTATTGGAAAATATTTGTTCAAAAAGTTTCTAGTGTATTTAATTACTTCTTGTCCTCTTAAAGGATCATATTTTTCACTTCCACTTTCCTCAGACTCTATTATATTTGATCCATAAAGACTGTCATATAAGCTTACCCATCTTGCATTCGCAGCATTCAAGCTATATCTGGAGTTCATTATTGGAACAACTAATTGTGGTCCTGCTATATTAGATATTTCTTCATCTAAATTTTTAGTTTCTATTTTAAAATCTTCACCTTCTTTTTTTAAATAACCTATTTCTTCTAAAAAATTTTTATATTTATTATAGTCAATCTCCTGGTCTCTATTTTTTTTATGCCACAGATCTATTTCTTGTTGTAATGTTTCTCTGATTTCAAGTAATTTTTTATTTTTAGGCGCTAATTCATGTACCACTTTGTCAAAACCTTTCCAGAACTCGTCAGGACCAACATTAGTATCCAATAAAAGCTCATTTTTGACAAAATCAGCTAGTTCTTTTGCTACAGATAAGTTGTGGATTTTGATGTATTGCTCTCTCATAAATTGAAAATCTTATAATAAATTATCATTTTTGCGCAATCAAAATTACTTATTTTAACAATTTATCGCCTTTTTTGTTTATAATACTTAATCTATATGAAAAATTACTTAAATTTTGAGACTGATATCAAAAATCTTGAAGAGGAATTAGATAAACTAAAAGACCCATATAATCAGGAAGGTTTATCTGAAGTCGACACTTCAAGAATAAGCAAAGTTGAAGAAGAAATAAATGAAAAGTTAGAGAAAATTTATTCTAACTTAGATCCATGGCAAACAGCATTAGTTGCTCGTCATGAAGATAGACCTAAAGCAAAATTTTTTGTTGAAAATCTTTTTGATGATTTTATCCAACTTTCTGGAGATAGATATTATGGTGAGGACAAAGCTGTTATAGCTGGTTTTGCAAAATTCGATGGTAAATCTGTTTTAGTAATTGGTCAAGAAAAGGGATCAGATCTTAATAAAAGAATAGATCATAATTTTGGAATGATGAGACCAGAGGGTTACAGAAAGACAATTAGACTTATGGAGTTAGCTAACAAGTTTAAAATTCCAATTATTTCAATTGTAGATACTCCAGGAGCATATCCAGGAGTTGGTGCAGAGGAAAGAGGGCAAGCTGAAGCAATAGCAAAATCTATTGAATGCTCTATGAAGTTAACAGTCCCTACAATTGCGATAATAATTGGAGAGGGCGGATCTGGAGGAGCAATAGCTTTAGCATCATCTAATAAAGTAATTATGCTTCAAAACGCAATATACTCTGTTATTTCCCCGGAAGGATGTGCCACCATTTTATGGAGAGATCCAAAAAAAACTTTAGAAGCTGCAACTGCAATGAAAATGTCATCTAGTGATCTTTTAAAATTAAATATAATTGATGAAATAATTCCAGAACCAGTTGGAGGTGCTCATCGAGATAAAGATCTAATATTGGATAATGTGAGAGACTCATTAAAGAAAAATTTAGATTTTTTTGAAACAATGGATAAAGATGAAATTCTTATTCATAGAAAAAATAAATTTTTGTCAATTGGAAGAAATAAAGGATTTAAAACACAATCAGAAGATGGAAATGATCTATCTATGAAGGCAAATGTATTTGAGAGTATTAATCAAAACTTTAAGAAGAATTCTAAAATTTATTATGGTGTATCTGCTGCAGTTTTATTGATATTATTTTTAAGCATTCTTTTATAAAGCACCACAACAATGCTTGAACTTTTTCCCTGTTGCCTCACATCTTTCGTTTCTAGAAATTTTTCCTTCTTTATTTGCTACAAGTAAACATTTTGGATTATTATTTGTATTTATGCTTTTTTCATTTTGAAAATTATTTTGATCATCATTTTTTTCAATAAGTTTTAAATTAAACAAAATTGTAATTAAATCATACTTAAGTTTACTTAATAAATTTTCAAAAAGTGTAAATGCCTCTTTCTTATATTCTACTAAAGGATCTCTTTGTCCATAAGATCTTAAACCAATGACTTGTCTTAATTGTTCTAAATATTGAATATGCAATTTCCAATTTTGATCAATTAGTTGTAAAAAAATTCTTTTTTCTATTTCGTTATATTGCTCCTCATTTAACATTTTTATTCTTTCTTCTCTTGAACTTTTAAATTTATTTTTTATTTTTTCTTCAAACAACTTATTTTCAAGATTAACTAATTCATTAATTTCACTCTCTTCAAATGATTTTCCAAATAAAGATTTTAATTGCATATTGATTTCATTTGATCCTGCATTGGCTAACTTTTTTGTTTTCTTAAGTTTCAAATCATCAATAATTTCATTCAAAAAATTTTCAGAATATTGCTTAGGGTCTTTATTTTCTATTACTTCATTTCTTTGTGAAAATATTACTTGCCTCTGATCGTTTAAAACATTGTCAAACTTCAAAAGAGTTTTTCTAATATCAAAATTTCTTGCCTCAACTTTTTGTTGTGCCCTTTCTAATGCCTTATTTATCCAAGGATGGTCTATACTTTCTCCATCTTTAAGTCCAAGTTTTTCAAGTATATTATTCATAGACTCAGACCCAAATATTCTCATTAAATCGTCCTCTAAACTTACATAGAATATAGAACTACCTTCATCACCTTGTCTACCTGATCTTCCTCTTGCTTGATTATCTACTCTCCTACTTTCCATTCTTTCTGTACCAATAACAAACAATCCTCCCAATTTTTTTATTTCAGCTTTATCACTTTCATCTTGACCTCCTAATTTGATATCAACACCTCTTCCTGAAATACTTGTCGTAATAATTATTGAGTTTCTTTTTCCAGCATCTGCAATAATTTCAGCTTCTCTTTGGTGATTTTTCGCATTTAAAACTGTATGTTTTATATTTTTTTTATCTAATAGATTTGAGAAGTGTTCAGATTTATTTATACTTGAAGTGAAAACTAATAATGGTTGTCCTTTTCCGTTACATTCAACAATCTTACTAATTATTGCTTCATCTTTTTCTTTACTAGTTCTAAATATTTGATCATTCGAATCTTTTCTGATCATCTGCTTATTAGTAGGAATAGATAATACTGGTAGATTATAAATTTCAAAAAACTCCTCTGACTCTGTTAAGGCTGTACCAGTACATCCGGCTAATTTTTTATAAAGCTTGAAGAAATTTTGGTAGGTAATTGATGCCAAGGTTTGATTTTCAGCATTAATTGTTAAATTTTCTTTTGCTTCTAGACTTTGATGAAGACCATCACCAAATCTTCTTCCCGGCAATTGTCTACCTGTTTGTTCATCAATTATTATTATTTGTCCATCTTTTACAATGTAATCTCTACCGCTCTGAAAAAGATGGATTGCACGTAATGATTGATTAACTAAATGAACAATATGTAGGTTTTCTGGATCATAAAAATTTTTATTTTTAAGTATTCCAGCATTAGAAAATATATTTTCAACATTATCCACACCTTTATTGGTTAATAAAATATTTCTATCTTTTTCATCTATTTCAAAATCTTCTTCTTTTAAATTTTTCACAAGTTTATCAACAGCTATATATTGATTAGTTTTATCTTCTGTTGCTCCTGAGATTATTAGAGGTGTTCTAGCCTCATCAATTAAACAAGAGTCAATTTCATCAACAATTGCATAATTGTGTTCTCTTTGAACCATGGATCCTTTTGAAAATTTCATATTATCTCTTAAATAATCGAAGCCCAATTCACTATTAGTAGAATAAGTTATATCTTTTGAATAATTTTCTTTTCTTTCCAAATCATCTTGCCCAGTATTAATATGCCCACAGGTTAAACCTAAAAACTCGTAAATCTTACCCATATTCTCGCTATCTCTTTTAGCCAAATAATCATTTACAGTTACTATATGGACACCTTTTTTTTCGAGAGCGTTAAGGAAAGCTGCAAGAGCTATGGTTAATGTTTTACCTTCTCCAGTTTTCATTTCTGCAATTTTATTCTCATGGATTACAACACCACCAATTAGCTGAACATCAAAGTGTCTTTCATTTCTAATTCTTTTAGAAGCTTCCCTAACCATTGAGAAAGCTTCAGGTAAGACGTCGTTTAGACTTCTACCATTTTTAATTTCTTCAATTAGTTTCTCAGTTTTTTTTGGGAACATTTCGTCAGATAAATTTTCTAAATCTTTTTCTAAAAGATTAACTTTATTGACTATTTGTTGAATTCGGTCTAGTTCCTTTTCATTTCCGCTTTTAATAAGCTTTGAAAATATTTTAAGTGGGTTTAACATTTTGATATAAAATTAAATATTAGAAATATATAGTAATAAATTAATTATTTTAAATATCATGAAATTTAACATAAACAATTTTATTAAAACTAGCAGTCAAAGCTCTAAAATTGTTGATTTTCAGGATTTAGATCATATTGATGGAGTTTCAATTTCTGCAGTCAGTGCTGGCTTATATAAATTTAAGAGAGATGAATTAGTTTTATTTTATTTTAGACATGGTGCAAACCATGCCTCTGTATATACCCAATCAAAATTAATATCAGAAAATCTAAAATGGAATAAAAAAATTAAAACAAAAAAAATATTTGCTTTATTAGTAAACACTAGAAATGCGAATGCATTAACAGGTTCAGAAGGTTATGAAGCTTTAAAAAATATTTCTTTAGACTTATCCACTAAATTAACTTACATCCAGAAAAGAGACGAAGATGTTCCAAAAAAAATTTCCTCAAAGGAAATACTTTTTGGTTGTACGGGCACTATAGGGGAGAAATTTCCATTAGAAAAAATTAAAGCTTCATTATCAGAATTAGTTGAGAAAATTAAATATACACAAAATAAATTAATCTGGATGAAAGCTGCAATGGGCATAATCACAACAGATTTAAAACCTAAAGTATCACTGGCCGAAACAAAAATTGGTTCATCAAAAGTAAAAATTTATGGAATTGCAAAAGGCTCAGGTATGATTTATCCAAATATGGCAACAACATTGTGCTATATATTTACTGATGCAACTTTATCTTCATCAGTTTTAAATGATGTCTTAAAAAATAATATAAAGACAACATTCAACTCAATTTCATGTGATGGTGACACAAGCACAAATGATATGGTTTCTATATTTTCAACGAGCAATGTAAATCATCCAGAAATTAAAAATTATAGTGATAGTAAACTTAAAAATTTTAATAAGGCAGTTCATGAAGTTTTATTAAATTTAGCTAAGCAAGTTGTTTCTGATGGAGAAGGAGCTTCTAAATTTATTTCTATTAATTGTATAAATTGCAGAACTGAAAAAGATGCAAAAAATATATCTTTTAAAATAGCAAACTCATTACTAGTTAAGACAGCAATTGCTGGAGGAGATCCAAATTGGGGGAGAGTAGCTATGGCAATTGGAAACAGTGACTCTAAAATTAATGAAAAAAAATTATCTATTTCTTTTGGTCCATATAAAATTTATCACAAAGGATCTTTATACAAATTTTATGACGAAGAAAAAGTTATTGATTACATGAAAGGTCAATTTATAGAGATACAAGTTGACATTGGACAGGGAATTAAAAATTTTAAGTCATACACTATGGATTTAACAAAAAAATATATTGAAATTAATGCTGATTATAGGACTTAACTATATTGAAATCTCATTGATTAATATTTAAATAATATTCATGATCAAGTATTTGTTAAAATGTAAAGATTGTAACCAAGAATTTGAAAGCTGGTTTAGTGCCTCAAATGAATACGATAGGTTGCTCAAATTAAAACTTTTAAGTTGTCAATCTTGCGAGTCAATAAACGTTGAAAAGTCGTTGATGTCTCCTAATTTATTGAACACCAAGAAGAAAGAAAATTTAAAAGAAATAAAAAAATATAAAGATGTTCAAAAAAAACTCTCCGACTACAAAAAATTTGTAAAAGATAATTTTGAGTATGTTGGAGAAAATTTTACGTATAAAGCGAGATCAATTCATTATGACAAAAAAAAACCAAAAAAAGGTATTTATGGTAGTGCTTCACTTAAAGATGTTATGGAACTAAGAGAGGAAGGTATAGAAACTGATATTATACCCTGGATTGACGACGATAAAAATTAAACTTTTTTAAATTCTGAAATATAATTTACGGACTTATCCGATGTTACAGACCATTTATTTAAAATAGGGTTAAAAGTCATTCCATCAATTTTTTTTAACTTTAAAGAATTTTTTTTACAGATATCTGTTAAATACTCTGGTTTGACAAATTTGTCCCAATCGTGTGTACCTATTGGCAGCCACTTTAAAACATACTCAGCTCCAACAATCGCAAACAAATATGATTTAAGTGTTTTGTTTAAGGTAGCAATGAACATAACACCTGATTTTTTTAAAAACTTTGAACTTTCTTTTATGAAAAAATCAACATCTTCAACATGTTCAACAATTTCCATATTCAAAATAACATCAAATCTTTTCTTAATCTTTAAATTTTCTGGAGAGGAATTGTAATATTTGATTTTAAGTTTGCTTTTTTTTAAATGATACTTTGCCACTTGTACATTTTTAAAAGAAGCATCTATTCCTACAACATCAGCTCCAAGTCTAGCCATAGGTTCTGAAAGTAATCCACCACCACATCCAATATCTAAAACATTTAAGCCTTTAAAGGGCTCATGTTCTTTTTTAATTTTAAACTCAGATATAATTTTATCTCTTATATATTTTATTCTTATAGGGTTAAATTTATGTAATGGCTTAAATTTACCATTAGGATCCCACCATTCCTCTGCTATTTTAGAAAATTTTTCTATTTCTTTTTTATTTATTGTGTTATTTTTCATTGTTTATTGACATTACAATCAAGATGTATTTTATCAATATATTTTAATTTATATTAAAAAAAATTATCAATGAAAATAATTGTATTAAAATTCGGGGGTACTTCAGTTGGTACAACTGATAGAATTAAAAAAGTTGCAAAAATTATTGCTAAATATAAAAAAAAATACAATGTAATTGTACTGTCTTCAGCGATGAGTGGTGTGACAAATAATTTAATTAACTTATCGAAAAAAATTTGCAAAAACTTTGAAGCGGCAGAGTACGACGTTTTAGTTTCATCAGGAGAGCAAGTGTCCTGTGCTTTAATTTCGGGAGAATTAATAAATAAAGGTTTCAATTCAAGATCATGGATGTCTTGGCAAATCCCGATTAGCACTGAGGGAAAGTATAAATTTTCAAGAATTAATAAAATTAATAAGAGTCAAATCATAAGTTATTTAAAAAAAGGAGGCATCCCTATAATCACAGGATTTCAAGGTATTAATAACAAAAATAGAATAACTACTATTGGTAGAGGTGGGACAGATGCAAGTGCAATTATGTTTGCAAAGTTTTTCAATGCTGAGAAATGTATAATATATACAGATGTAGATGGTGTTTATTCTACAGATCCAAATAAACTTAAGTCAGCTAAAAAAATAAAAGTTATATCCTATGAAGAAATGCTAGAAATGGCTTCACTTGGAGCTAAAGTTATGCAACCTCACTCAATTCAAGATGCAAGGTTGAATAGGGTAGATATAGAGGTAAGATCTTCCTTCACAGACAATGAAGGTACTCAAATAACAAAAAGAAAAAATATAATAAATAATAAGATTATAACTGGTATTTCAAATACAACTAATGATGCTAAAGTCACTCTTTTAGGTGTAAGAGATAAACCAGGTATTGCAGCTTCTATTTTTAAACCTTTATCTGAAAATTTTATAAATGTAGATATGGTAGTACAAAATATTTCTGCTAATGGAAAAGAAACTGATTTAACTTTTACAATAAAATCAGATGATTTAAGCAAAACAAAAAAAATTATTTTGCAAAACAAAAAAATAAATTTTAGAGATTTGATATTTGATAAGAATGTTTCAAAAATCTCAATAATAGGAGTTGGGATGATTACTACCCCAGGAGTTACTTATAGAATGTTCCAGTCTCTTGCTAATCAAAAAATAAACATTCAAGTAATATCTACTTCAGAAATTAAAATTTCTGTCTTGATAGATAAAAAGAATGTGCGAAAAGCCATATCTTCTCTACACAAAGAATTTAAATTAAATAAATAATTTATGAACATTAGACCTTTTAGGGAAATAAAAAGAAGAAAAACAAAAGAAATTAATGTTGGCAATGTAAAAGTTGGTGGAAATAATCCAATTTCTGTTCAATCAATGACCAATACTTTAACAAAAGATGTTAAAGAAACTGTAAATCAAATCAAGCAAATTGAGGAAATGGGAGCAGATATCGTAAGAGTATCATGTCCAGACGAAGATTCAACCAAAGCTCTGAAAGATATTGTTAAAAATATTTCTATACCAATAGTTGCTGACATTCACTTTCACTATAAAAGAGCAATAGAAGCTGCTGAGAGTGGCGCTGCTTGTCTTAGAATTAACCCTGGAAATATTGGAAACAAAAAAAAAATTAAAGAAGTTATCTCTGCTGCAAAAAACAATAATTGCTCAATTAGAATTGGCGTTAATGCTGGATCTTTAGAAAAAGATTTATTAGAAAAATATAAAGAACCTTGTCCAGAAGCTTTAGTAGAGAGCGCATTAAGAAATATCAGTATTGTTGAAGAGTTTGACTTTTATGAATTTAAGGTGAGCGTCAAATCCTCTGATGTATTTTTATCTATTGAAGCTTATAGACAACTTTCTAAGGTAACTAATTATCCATTACATCTGGGTATAACTGAGGCAGGAACATTTTTACCTGGAAGTATAAAATCCTCTATTGGTTTTGGATCACTTCTAATGAGTGGTATTGGAGACACTATAAGAGTTTCTTTATCGGACAACCCGGTAGAAGAAATAAAAGTTGGAAATGAAATACTTAAATCACTTAATTTAAGAAATAGAGGGGTAAAAATTATTTCCTGCCCATCTTGTGCTAGGCAAGCTTTTAATGTAATTGAAACTGTTAAAGAGCTAGAAGATAGACTGTCTCATATAAAAACTCCTATTTCTTTGTCTATAATTGGATGTGTAGTTAATGGACCAGGGGAAGCAGCCCAAACGGATATTGGTATTACCGGAGGAGGAAAGGGCAATAACATGCTTTATTTAAATGGAGTTGAAATTAAAAAAATATCCAGTAAGGAGATGATTTCTAAAGTAGTACGATTGGTAGAGGAAAAAGCAGAAGAAATCGAAAAAGCCAAATAATGGTACCTTTATCAAAAGTTCAAGATTTAATAGCAAAACATTCCAAATTGGAAAAAGAGCTATCTTCTCAAGAAATTGATAAAAAATCGTTTGCAGAGATGTCAAAGGAATACTCTGATTTAAGTGATATAATAAAAGAAGCAGTTTCATACTTAAATTTTCAGAAAAAAAAAGATGAATTGGAAAATCTAATTAATGATAATGACACAGACAAAGAAATGAAAGATTTAGCAATAAGTGAACTAAATGAGCTTGAAAAAAATAACGAAAATGATGAAAAAAAAATAAAATTATTTTTGTTACCTAAGGACGAAGCAGATACAAAAAATGCAATGATAGAAATAAGAGCTGGAACTGGAGGATTAGAAGCAAGTTTATTTGCATCTGATTTGTTTAAGATGTATGAAAAAGTAAGTCACAAAAAAAAATGGCTAATAGAGGTTATATCTATTTCTAAAAGTGATGCTGGTGGTTTAAAAGAAGTTATTGCATCAATTAAAGGTAAAAATATTTATTCTTCATTAAAGTATGAAAGTGGTGTTCATAGAGTTCAGAGGGTTCCTGATACTGAAACCCAAGGAAGAGTTCATACATCTGCTGCTACAGTTGCAGTAATGCCTGAAGCCGAAGAGGTTGATGTCAAGATAGAGGAAAAAGATTTAAGAATTGATGTATTTAGAAGCAGTGGTCCAGGAGGTCAAAGTGTAAATACAACAGATTCTGCTGTTAGGATTACACATATTCCAACTGGAATAGTTGTTAGTCAGCAGGATGAAAAATCACAAATAAGAAATAAAGAAAAAGGATTAAAAATCCTTAGATCAAGAATTTATGAGTTAGAAAGACAAAAAAGGGATGAGGAAAGGTCAAAAGATAGAAAAAGTAAAATTGGTACAGGAGACAGATCTGAGAGAATTAGGACATATAATTTTCCACAAGGAAGAGTAACAGATCACAGGATAAATTTAACACTACATAAATTATCTGAATTTATGGAAGGCGAAATATTTGATGAGATGATAGAAAACTTAGTGATCCAAGCCCAAGAAAATGAGCTCAGTAATATTTAAATATGAATTATAATCAAATTTTAAAAGAGGGAGAAAATTTTTTAAAAAAAAGTAATATTAAAAATCCAAATTTAGATACTGAATTAATTTTATCAAAGGTAATAAATAAAAAAAGAGAAGAGATATTACTTAATATTAACAATAAATTAAATAAAAGTGATTTAACAAAATTTAAAAATTTTTTATTTAGACGACATCATAAAGAACCAATGGCATATATTCTTGGTTATAAACATTTTTGGAAACACAAGTTTATAACGAATAAATCTGTTTTGATTCCGAGGCCAGACACTGAACTAATAGTAGAGGAATCTCTTAAACACTTACCAATCGATAAGTCAAAAAAAATTTTAGATGTTGGAACTGGCTCAGGATGTATAGTAGTCTCTCTGATAAAAGAAAGACCAAAATGTGCAGCAACTGCCATAGATATATCCAGAAAAGCATTAAATGTTGCTAAAACTAATGCAAAATTACATCAGGTGGAAAATAAAATTAATTTTATTAATATCGATATTGACAAATTTAAATCTTCTAACTATGATTTAATAATATCTAATCCTCCATACATAAATAGTATCGAATTAAACAGATTAGATGATGATATAAAACTCCATGAACCTAAAATTGCTTTATCAGGAGGTTTTGATGGGTTTAGAAATATTATAAAAGTTATAGTTAAAAGTAAAAAATTGTTAAAATTAAATGGTAAACTAATAATTGAGATTGGACATAAACAAAAAAATCAATCTGTGAAAATACTGAATGAAAATGGTTACTACATTAATAAAATTTCTAAGGATTTGTCAGGAAAAGACAGGTGTATAATTAGTACTAAATTATAGAAATGAATAATTTTAAAAATAATAATAGAAGAAGTCGATTTAAGCAAACTGGGGACAGGGGTTTCAGAAGAAATGGAAACGGACATAAAGCTAATGGAGATTTTAATAATGGTTCTTCTTTTAAAAGAAGATATCCAGGGAAAAATAATCAGAATGCAGCAAAGCTTGTTGAGAAATACAATGATCTTGCTCGAGAAGCACTATCAAATGGAGATAAAATTTTGTCTGAAAACTACTTGCAACACTCAGAGCACTTTTCTCGAATTTTAATATCACAAGAAAATTCCAGAAATAACTCAGATAATGCTGCACAAAATAATGAAGTTAGTAAAATAAAAGTCGAGACAGGAAATAATGTTGAGACTGATAATAAGAAAATAGAAGAACTAACTACTAAATAAGTTAGAGATTAGATATAAGATTAGATTTTAGTACATCAATTTTTATTTTATTTACCTCAAAAACTTTACGATTGTCTCCTTTCAATACTTTTCCAGATGGTAACTTAAGTTTTTGGGAATTTATTTTTCTTCCATTTTCAATTACTTCATAATGCAAGTGTGGACCTGTAGAGAGTCCTGTTGATCCTACATAACCAATAATTTGACCTTGTTTAACTCTTGCACCTTTCTTTATACCTCTACCAAACTTGGACATATGAGCATAAACAGTTTGATATACTCTATTATGTTTTATTTTAACACAATTTCCACCACCACCACACCACTGAGCTCTTACAACTAATCCATCACCTGATGCTAAAATGGGAGTTCCAGTCGGTGCTGCAAAATCTGTCCCAGTATGCATTTTTGTAAAGCCTAAAATAGGATGCTTCCTCTTTCCAAACGAAGAAGATAGTCTTGCTCCATTAATTGGAGTCTTCATTAAGGTCTTTCTCATACTTTTTCCATTTTCATCAAAGTAATCAATTTTATTTTTTTCATACTCATGCCTATAAAGTTTAAGATCCTTATTTTGCAAATTCAAATTAGCAAAAATTATATTGCCTGTTTCAACTACCTCTTCGTCTTTATTTAAGAATTCCTCATAAATAACTTGAAAACTGTCATCTTTCCAAATGTCTCTTTGAAAATCTACTTGAAACCCATATAATCTTGCAAATTCAATAATTATATTAGGCTTTATTTCTAAACTGATGGCTGTTTGATACAAGCTATTAGTAATCTTACTTTCTTTATAGGTAATAATTTTTTCTAATTCTTTTTCTAATACATTAGAATTAAATTTTTCACTATTAAGGTTTTTTACAAATTGAATTTCTTTTTTTTTATTTATCTGAATTCTAAACTCTACAATTTTAAAAACATCTTTTTTATCAATTTTAAAATAGATTTTTTGATTTGGTCTTAATATTCTGATTTCTTTATTTTTCTTAACTGTTTCGAGAAATATTTTTTTTTCTTTTTTGGATAATTTAATTTTATTTGTTATGCTTTCGAAATTGTCACCTTCCTCAACTGTATAATTAATTTCAGTATATCGGTCTTGTAACTTTGATGTTATTTTAGCAAATGTCTTTTGTAGATAAACATTACTAAGGGTTTTTTTAAAGCTTTCATTTCGCCAATTTTTATTATTGTTGTAAAAGTATGTAACAGAAATAGTAACTATTAATAATAAAACTAAAAAAATAAAATGCGAAAGTGGTTTTGCTTTTTGTTTAAATTTTTTTAACACAATTTTACTAATAGATTAAAAAGGTTGATTTATATGACTTTTTAACACAATTTTTATTTATCTAAAAACTTGATTTATAAATTATTTCCAATATAAGCGTCACACTCAACATATAAAAATGTTATTTATTGGGCTTTTTGGCTCAATTAGCTATTTGAATTGTTAATATTTTAAGAAGAGAAGTGTGGACGGTTAAGGTTACCAAAGTTTGTCGTACACACTTCAACATTATACAAATATTATTCTTAGTATTTGTATAGAAGCTAGTGTGCGCCGTTTTTAAACTTGAGAGTTTGATCATGGCTCAGAACGTACGCTGGCGGCACGCCTTATACATGCAAGTCGAACGAAGTAGCAATACTTAGTGGCAGACGGGTGAGTAACATGTAGGTATCTACCCTTTGGTGAGGAATAACTCGAGGAAACTTGAGCTAATACCTCATAAGTCTTTACGGAGAAAGCTTTATGCGCCGAAGGATGAGCCTGCACTTGATTAGTTTGTTGGTGGGGTAATGGCCTACCAAGACTTTGATCTATAGCTGATCTGAGAGGATGATCAGCCACATTGGGACTGAGACACGGCCCAAACTCCTACGGGAGGCAGCAGTAGGGAATATTGCACAATGGAGGAAACTCTGATGCAGCGATGCCGCGTGAGTGAAGAAGGCCTTTGGGTTGTAAAGCTCTTTCGTCGGGGAAGAAAATGACTGTACCCGAATAAGAAGGTCCGGCTAACTTCGTGCCAGCAGCCGCGGTAATACGAAGGGACCTAGCGTAGTTCGGAATTACTGGGCTTAAAGAGTTCGTAGGTGGTTAAAAAAGTTGGTGGTGAAATCCCAGAGCTTAACTCTGGAACTGCCATCAAAACTTTTTAGCTAGAGTATGATAGAGGAAAGCAGAATTTCTAGTGTAGAGGTGAAATTCGTAGATATTAGAAAGAATACCAATTGCGAAGGCAGCTTTCTGGATCATTACTGACGCTGAGGAACGAAAGCATGGGTAGCGAAGAGGATTAGATACCCTCGTAGTCCATGCCGTAAACGATGTGTGTTAGACGTTGGAAATTTATTTTCAGTGTCGCAGCGAAAGCGTTAAACACACCGCCTGGGGAGTACGACCGCAAGGTTAAAACTCAAATGAATTGACGGGGACCCGCACAAGTAGTGGAGCATGTGGTTTAATTCGAAGATACGCGCAGAACCTTACCAACACTTGACATGTTCGTCGCGACTCTAAGAGATTAGAGTTTTCGGTTCGGCCGGACGAAACACAGGTGCTGCATGGCTGTCGTCAGCTCGTGTCGTGAGATGTTGGGTTAAGTCCCGCAACGAGCGCAACCCTCACTTTTAGTTGCCATCATTTAGTTGGGCACTCTGAAAGAACTGCCAGTGATAAGCTGGAGGAAGGTGGGGATGACGTCAAGTCCTCATGGCCCTTACGTGTTGGGCTACACACGTGCTACAATGGCATTTACAATAGGAAGCAAGATGGCGACATCAAGCAAATCCTAAAAAAATGCCTCAGTTCGGATTGTACTCTGCAACTCGAGTACATGAAGCTGGAATTACTAGTAATCGCGGATCAGCGCGCCGCGGTGAATACGTTCCCGGGTCTTGTACACACCGCCCGTCACACCATGGGAGTTGGTTCTACCTTAAGGCAAGGTTTTAAACCCTTGACTACGGTATAGTCAGCGACTGGGGTGAAGTCGTAACAAGGTAGCCGTAGGGGAACCTGCGGCTGGATTACCTCCTTTCTAAGGATGATTAAGGATTATTTCTTAATCTAAATAATATAACAGGTTAATGTTGACCGTCCTCATTTCTCTTTTTAAAATTGTGTTTCTCCTTTTTGCATAAAGGGGCCGGTAGCTCAGTTGGTTAGAGCACACCCTTGATAAGGGTGGGGTCGAAAGTTCGAGTCTTTCTCGGCCCACCAAAAAACTGGGGGATTAGCTCAGCTGGGAGAGCGCCTGATTTGCATTCAGGAGGTCAGCGGTTCGATCCCGCTATCCTCCACCAAGAAACACTTAGCTATTTTACTCGTAAATATTTTATAATTATTATCAATATCTATATCCGATTGTTCAAAGTTTAGAACAATCAATTAATATTCGAATAGATGAATATTAGAAAAATTTGATTCAACACAGAATTTTTTTCTGTGCATAAATCAAGCGTTTAAGGGCGTGTGGCGGATGCCTTGGCACTGAAAGCCGATGAAGGACGTGGTATACTGCGATAAGTTACGGGGAGCTGTATGCAAGTTTTGATCCGTAAATTTCCGAATGGGGAAACCCACCACTTTATGTGGTACTTTAAATTGAATACATAGATTTAAAGAGACAACCCGGAGAACTGAAACATCTAAGTAACCGGAGGAAAAGAAATCAATTGAGATTCCGTTAGTAGTGGCGAGCGAAAGCGGAATAGGCCAGTAGATTTGTTAAAAAAATTTGAATAGTTTGGAAAAGCTAACCACAGAGGGTGATAGTCCCGTATGAGTAATGTTTAACAAATTTCTTGAGTAAAGCGGGACACGTGAAATCCTGCTCGAACATAGGGGGACCACCCTCTAAGCCTAAATACTCTTCAGTGACCGATAGTGAACTAGTACCGTGAGGGAAAGGTGAAAAGAACCCCTATTAGGGGAGTGAAATAGAACCTGAAACCGCATGCCTACAATCAGTCGAAGCTCTTTTTAGAGTGACGGCGTACCTTTTGTATAATGGGTCAGTGACTTAATTTATAAAGCAAGCTTAAGCCATCTAGGTGTAGGCGTAGCGAAAGCAAGTCTTAATAGGGCGATTAGTTTTATGAATTAGACCCGAAAACGAATGAGCTTACCATGAGCAGGTTGAATGCAAGGTAACACTTGCTGGAGGACCGAACCAGTTGACGTTGAAAAGTCTTTGGATGACTTGTGGTAAGGGGTGAAAGGCCAACCAAATTCGTAGATAGCTGGTTTTCCGCGAAAACTATTTAGGTAGTGCGTTGAATAAATATGCGTTTAGAGGTAGAGCACTAAATGGGCTAGGGGGAAGAGATTCTTACCAAACCTAATAAAACTCCGAATGCTAAACGTAGTTCTTCAACAGACAGACTGTGGGTGCTAAGGTCCATGGTCGAGAGGGAAAGAGCCCAGACCACCAGATAAGGTCCCAAAATTGTGATTAAGTGTGAAAGGATGTGGAAATTCCATAACAGCCGGGAGGTTGGCTTAGAAGCAGCCATCCTTTAAAGATAGCGTAACAGCTCACCGGTCTAATAGAGTTTCTGCGCCGAAGATGTAACGGGGCTAAAATCACATACCGAATCTGTGGGTTTATAAAGTCTTAGGACTTTATAAGCGGTAGCGGAACGTTCTGTAAGCCTGTAAAGGGATACCCGTGAGGGATCCTGGAGGTATCAGAAGTGCGAATGCTGACATGAGTAACGATAAAAGAAGTGAAAAACTTCTTCGCCGAAAATCCAAGGGTTTCTGCGCAAGGTTAATCCGCGCAGAGTTAGTCGGCCCCTAAGGCGAGGGCGAAAGCCGTAGTCGATGGAAATAAGGTTAATATTCCTTAACCAGATGGAAGTGACGGATTTTGTAAGTTGTATGTTCTTAATGGATTGAACATGCCGCGAAAAAGTCCCAGGAAATAGCTCCATCATTAGACCGTACCCTAAACCGACACAGGTGGATTAATAGAGTATATTTAGGCGCTTGAGAGAATGATGTTGAAGGAACTCGGCAAAATGCTTCCGTAACTTCGGAATAAGGAAGACCTTTTTTTGGGCAACCATTAAAGGGTGGCACAAGCTAGGGAGAAGCGACTGTTTATCAAAAACACAGGGCTCTGCTAACACGTAAGTGGATGTATAGGGTCTGACGCCTGCCCGGTGCTGGAAGGTTAATGCGATGGGTGCAAGCTCATTTCTGAAGCCCCAGTAAACGGCGGCCGTAACTATAACGGTCCTAAGGTAGCGAAATTCCTTGTCGGGTAAGTTCCGACCTGCATGAATGGCGTAACGATTTCTCCGCTGTCTCCAACATCAACTCAGTGAAATTGAATTCTCCGTGAAGATGCGGAGTTCGCGTAGTTAGACGGAAAGACCCCGTGCACCTTTACTGCAACTTTACATTGGTGTTAGGAAAAACATATTTAGTATAGGAGGGAGACATTGAAGCGATGGCGTCAGTTGTTGTGGAGTCACCAGTGAAATACCTCTTTTGTTTTTCTTGACATCTAACTGATAGCCGTTATCCGGCATCAAGACATTGTATGGTGGGTAGTTTGACTGGGGCGGTCGCCTCCCAAATAGTAACGGAGGCGTGCGAAGGTAAGCTCAGAACGGTCAGAAATCGTTCGTAGAGTGCAATGGCATAAGCTTGCCTGACTGTGAGACTGACAAGTCGAGCAGAGACGAAAGTCGGTCATAGTGATCCGGTGGTTCTGAGTGGAAGGGCCATCGCTCAACGGATAAAAGGTACGCCGGGGATAACAGGCTGATACTGCCCAAGAGCTCATATCGACGGCAGTGTTTGGCACCTCGATGTCGGCTCATCACATCCTGGGGCTGGAGCAGGTCCCAAGGGTTTGGCTGTTCGCCAATTAAAGTGGTACGTGAGCTGGGTTCAGAACGTCGTGAGACAGTTCGGTCCCTATCTGCTATGCGTGTAGAAGAATTGAGAGGAGTTGACCCTAGTACGAGAGGACCGGGTTGAACATACCACTGGTGGACCGGTTGTAGCGCCAGCTGCAGTGCCGGGTAGCTAAGTATGGAAGAGATAACTGCTGAAAGCATCTAAGCGGGAAACTCACCTCAAAACTAGTTCTTCCTATAGAGCCGTGGTAGACCACCACGTTGATAGGCTGGATGTGGAAGCGCAGTAATGCGTGCAGCTGACCAGTACTAATAGCTCAATTGGCTTGATTTATGCACTGAAAAAGATTTTACTCAAAATGAAAATTTATTTTAATGATTTTAATATTTTTTCATAATTTAGATACTTATGATATTTTTTATTAAAATTTGATTTTTTATCGTATTTTTTTAGTATTTTAATTATATTTTTATCAGTAAGATTTAGATTTTTCACTTTGTAACCCAATCTTTTTAACTCATCCTTACAAAGATAATTTATTACATCAGATAGATCTTTAAAAAGTTTACTTCTTTTTTTTTTTAAAATTAAATTTCTTGAATTCGTAAGTTTTTTAAATGATGAATTGTTTTTCCATAAGTTTCCATATTGATCATAAAACGTTTTAATTTTTAAATTATCAACTTCTAAAAAGTCAAAAATTTTATTTACTTCAAAATTAAAATTTTTAATTAAATCTTCATATTTAATATTATAAATTTTTTTATTTTGATGAGTAAAAAAAATGGATTTTTTCCAATAAATAACATAATATAATATCGGTCTAACTGCAGAAGGAGCTTCGTTGATATAGCTCACTGAATTTAAAGCAGAATTAATAGAATCCTCTATATTTCTATAAATATAAATTATTTTTAAATTTTTATTATATTTTTGAAATAACTCTAAATATTCTTCACACCAACTCATTTTTGTCCCGATAATTTTTTTCTTATTTTTGCTAAGTTTTTGAATTTTATTTAAATAATAATTAAAAATATTTATAAAATTGCTTGAACCTTTATATTTTTTTATTTTATCAATATTTGGGTGTTGATATTTTTTTTCTTTTATAAGTCTTTTATGAATAAATTTAATATTTTCTTGATTGATTTTAGTATCTAAATTTAAATTAATTATTTTATCACTAAATTTTTTCTTTTTTAATTCAATATGATTTTCCAGATCATCATTCCATTTAATTTTGTTATATTTTAATATTTTGTTTCTTAAGATTTTTAAAAATATAACCATCGGATCTACAACACAATGAACTTTAGGATGTGAATTTAAACTATTTGATAGTAGGGTTGTTCCACTTCTAAAAAAACCAATCAACAAAAATTTCATACTTTTATTCTTTGTTTGTTACTTTCAATTTTAAAATAAGCAAGAAAAATTTATTATTATTTTTTAAAAACTTAAACTTGTTAAGTTGCCTAATATATAACTAGATAGTAATACAAATTTTATATATTAAAAAAATAAATTTATGTTATGTTAATTAAATGACAGATTATACATTTTCAAAAACTTTACCTGCAGAGTTTCCTTCCCAGATAATGGTAGACCTCACTGAAGTATGCAATTTAGGTTGCATACATTGTCCGCATCCCTTATTTAAAAGAAGTTCTCATTATTCAAAGCAAATGCTTGATGAAAATTTGAACAACAAAATGATAAGCGAAGTTGCAGAGCATGGCTTAGGAAAAACGAAATATATAAGATACACAAGTAATGGGGAGCCATTGGTTCATCCAAGATCATATTCGATGATATATGAAGCGGTAAAACGCTCTAAAACTAAAGTTACCCTTACTACAAATGGCACTTTGATGGATAGAAAAAGAGTTGAAAAAATTTTTGCGTCTGGACTGCACATGATAGATATAAGTATTGACGCATTTACTAATGAAACTTATGCAAAAGTAAGGGTTGGAGGCAATTTAGATATTACAAGAAAAAATGTAATAGACTTTATTAAATTATCTAAAGAAAAAAATATAAAAACAAAGATTGTAGTAAGTTTTGTTGAACAAAAAGAAAATACCTTTGAAAAAAATGATTTTAAAAATTTTTGGACTAATGAAGGAGCTGATGAGGTGTTAATTAGAGAATTGCATTCAAATTCAGGCAATACAAAATTAGATGAATATCTTAGTGAAAAGAAAGAGGAACAACTTCAAAAAAGATATCCATGTATTTATCCTTGGGAGCGAGTTGTTTTAAATCCACGTGGATTCCTATCATTTTGTCCAACAGATTGGTATGGTAAGGCAGAGATAATTGATTATAATAAAACAACGATTAAAGAAATATGGCAAAGTAAATTTTATAAAGATTTAAGACAACAACATGTGTGTAATAAATTTAAAAATGAATTTTGTAAAAACTGTCCAGATTGGTCAAATACTCATTGGCCTCATTTTAAAGAGAAAAAAAGATATGGAGACTTAGTTGAAAAACTTCTAGGTTAATATTTATGACTAGAAGAGAAGTAAAAATTTCTGACTTAATTGTAGGTGATGGACACAAAGTTTCTTTTATTGCTGAAATAGGGGTTAATCATTTGGGAAATTATGAAAGAGCGAAACAAATGGTTGATGATGCTGTCGAGGGAGGGGCAGAATTTATAAAGTTTCAAACTTACATTGCAGAAAAAAGATATGATAAAAATAATCCAAAATACAAAGAATTTACAGACTTGGTTAAAGAATGGCAGTTTAGCAAAGATTTAGAAAGTGATTTATGGAATTATGCAAAAAGTAAAGGCGCGCGAGTATTAACTTCAGTTTATGATGAAGAGAGCGTTGACTTTGCAAATTCTTTAGAAACTGTAGCGTTCAAAATTGCTGCTTTTGAGTTAAACAATAAAAAATTATTAAAAAAAGTAATCGAAAAAAAAAAACCTATAATTATTTCCTGTGGGATGACAAATTTTGATGAAACAGACGAGTTAGTTAGATTATTAGAGATTCAGGAAGCAGATTTTATACTTTTGCACACAGTTTCATCTTATCCTCTAGAGGAAAAAAATAGTTATTTGAATAAAATCAGGGATTTAAGAAATAGGTATAAATGTCCTATAGGTCATTCTGATCATACACCAGGAACCAATATACCAATCTTAGCTTCAGCAGTAGGTGCAAATATAATTGAAAAGCATTTTACAGATAATCCAAAACATAGATTATCTGATAATTTTTTCTCAATTACAAAAGAGCAGTTAATAAAAATAAAATTTGATTTAGAGTACGTGCATAAAGTATTGTATTCTCCCTCATTTGATAAAGATGACCCTGAAAAATTTATGAGAGATTTTAGAAAAATCTCTTAATGAAAAAAATTGCATTTAGAGTTTTATCAGGAGGAAAGTTTGGTTGGGGAAATTTTGACAGACAATATAATTTAGCATTATATTTAAAAAAATATGCAGAAATATTTTTTTATATTGAAAATTCTAAAGAAGCTTTCCAAATTGCAAATAAAGATTTTAAATCCTTTTTTTTGAAAAATAGAATAAGTTTAGACGAAGAAAAAAATTTTTATTCAAAAGAAAAATTTGATGTATTAATATATGAAGGAGAAAGATTACCAAAGAAAAACCAATTATTTTATGTCGAAATATCAAAAAAATTTATAATATTTGATGACAATCTTACTAAAAAAAATTACCTATCCTCAATAATTTTTACTTGTCAACTTAACTCAAATTATAAAAATATCAGTCATTTAACAAAAAAAAAAATTAAATATGGCTACAAATATTTTCCAATTTATATAAAAAAGAGAAAAATTAATATAAAGCAAAATAAAAAAATTGTATTAACATTAGGTGGAGGTCAATATTTTAATTCTTACGAAATTATTTTAGAATATTTTAAAAATACAAATTATAAGTTTCTAATTTTTTGCAATAACAAACTAACAATATTAAAACTTAGAAAAAAGTACTCCAAGAACAGTAATTTTAAATTTTTTTATAACTTAAAAAATATTTTTAATAAAATTCCATCAAAAATTGAGTTTGCAATAATTAATGGTGGTTATAATAAGATATTATTTAATTTTCTTAAAATACCCACTGCTATATTAAATACCCGATATCATCAAATTGATTTATCAAGAAAATTTTGTGAAAATACATTAAATTATAACATGGGGTATTATAAAAAATTAAATAATAAGAAATTGAATAATTTTGAAAAGTATTTAGTTCATCAAAAATATTTAAATCAGAAATTTATATTTAATGCTAATAATTTAGTTACTATTAAAAAATTAATTTTCAAATAAATAATTGCCTAAAACAATTAACTCTTTTTTTTTGATTTGTATAGCTGAACCAAGCACTTTCCTCATTATTTTTATAATTTATTTTAAAAAATTTTTTTTTCTTAAAGTTTGGAATTAAAACATTACCCGAAGAGTCAACATATCTTGTATAAAAAATTTTTTTAAT
>CACMJX010000009.1 GCA_902614055.1 uncultured Pelagibacteraceae bacterium
AACAATCATGGTCATTCCACCTTTTGCAAGATTTACCATTGCATCAAGCACTTCTTTAATCATCTCTGGGTCTAATGCTGAAGTCGGCTCATCAAATAACATGATTTTTGGTTGCATACACAATGCTCTTGCTATCGCACAACGCTGTTGTTGACCTCCAGAGAGTTGTCCAGGGAACTTATTGGCTTGATCATCTATTTGTACTTTTTTAAGTTGATCTAATGCAAGTTCTTGAGCTTCTTTTTTTGGCATTTTCTTAACCCAGATAGGTGCAAGAGTACAATTGTCTAAAATTGATAAGTGTGGAAATAAATTAAATTGTTGAAAAACCATTCCAACTTCAGCTCTAATTTTTTCAATATCTTTTGTTTTTTCTGATAGTTCATTTCCATCAACAATTATATCTCCTTCTTGGTGCTCTTCTAATCTATTAATACATCTAATTAGTGTTGATTTTCCTGATCCAGATGGACCACATACAACAATTTTTTTATTTGCCTCAACCTCAAGATTTATATTTTTTAAAACTTGAAAATCACCAAACCATTTATTCATATTTTGAATTTTTATTATTGGGTCAGACATTTATTATCTTTCAGTTTTATATTTTGCCTCTAAGTTATAACTATATTTACTCATTGCATAGCATATAATCCAGAATACTATTGATGCAAAAATATATCCCTCCATCGCAAAGCCAAGCCATTTTGGATTTGTTTTTGCTAACGCTAGCATACCCGCTAATTCAGCTAAACCTACTACAAAAATTAAAGGGGTATCTTTAACTAATGCTAAAAATGTATTTGCTATTCCAGGAATAACTAATTTTAGTGCTTGTGGCAAAATTACAAAAATATGCATTTTCCAATAACCCATTCCTAAAGATTTAGCAGCATCATATTGACCTCTAGGTAATGATTGCAAACCTCCTCTAATGACTTCAGCACAATATGCAGCTTCGAACAATGTAATCGCAATAATTACTCTTACTAATTTATCCATAAAAAAATCCTCAGGAAGAAACATTGGAAACATTACAGATGACATAAACAGTACAGTTATCAATGGTACACCTCTCCAAAATTCAATGTAACAAATAGATATATATTTTATTGCTGGAAGATTAGATCTTCTTCCTAGTGCAAATATCATACCTAGTGGGAAACAGAAAATTAGACAGAAAAAAGAAACTATAAAAGTAAGTGACAATCCTCCCCACGCTCCTGTTTCTACCCATTGTAAACCGAATGATCCACCAGATATTAAATAGTAAATAACTAAATATGCAATCACCGGATAGATAATAACATAATATAATGCCAAATATTTTTTCAAATTTTCCTTCATGAAATATCCAACAAATCCAAGTGCTATGACTAATATAAATGCAGTGTTTATTCTCCAATGAAATTCATTGGGATACATTCCATACATAAACCTTCTGAACCAAACTTTAATATATGTCCAACAAGCTCCTGTACCTGTGCAAGCATCTTTTGAGTCACCTGAAATAGTAGCGTCTAAAATCATCCAACTTAGAGACTGAGGTATAGCTTTTATAATTGAAAATAATATTAATAGAGTTAATAAAGCATTAAAATTATTTGTGTTTATATTTTTATTTAATAAATCTAATTTTTTATTTCCTGAATAATCAATTCTCATCATATTTAATCCAATTAATCCTATGATTAATGGAAACAAAGAAGTTAAGGAGCCAGGTAGAAAAGATGTTAAATTTATTTTTAAAAAAGCATTTGATATGACATCAATTAAGCTAAATAAAACTAAACAAGCACCAATAATAGAATAGTTTTTAATGTTATCTCTATTAGGTTTTAAAAAATTAATAGTTTGTATCATTTACTTTTCTTTAATTTCAATTTTTTTGTTATACCAATTCATTACTGCTGCAATAGTTAGACTAATAGTTAAATATGTTAGCATTGTTATAGAGACAATTTCGATTGCTTTACCTGTTTGCATTAATGCAGTACCTGCAAACACAAGTACTAAATCAGGATATGCAATTGCTGCTGCTAAAGATGAATTTTTAGTTAAATTTAAATATTGGTTTGTTGTTGGAGGAATAATAATTCTTAAAGCTTGAGGCATAATAACTAATTTTAAAACTTGATTAGGCGTCAAACCTACAGATGCTGCTGCCTCTTTTTGGCCTTTGCTAACTCCCTCAATACCAGCTCTAACGCACTCTGCTACAAAAGTGGACGTGTATAAAGATAGTGCTAGAACTAATGCTATTAATTCAGGTGGTAAACTTATTCCACCTTCGTAAATATAAGAGATTTTTGATAATTTTTTGAGCTCAGGTATTTCAAATTCTAAGGAAACTCCACCAAATAAGAATGATAAAAGAGGCAATACAATTAATAGACCTACTGAGTAAAGAAGCACAGGAATTTGTTTACCTTGTGTATCTCTCAATTTATTTGCGTAATTTCTTAATACAATAATTGCTATTATTGCTGCAAGTCCGCAATATAAAAATACATTCAAATTTTCCCATACCATTGCAGGTATGTAATAACCTTTTACAGTCATATAAGTTACCCCAAACCATGCATCAGCTTTCTCTGGCATAGGTAAAGCTCTAAGAGCTGCGTAATACCAAAAAAAGATTTGTAGCAGTAATGGAATATTTCTGAAAAACTCGACATACCATGCAGCTGAGTTTTTAATTAGGTAATTAGATGATAATCTTGCTACACCAATTATAACACCTAATATTGTACAAATAATTATACTTATAAAAGAAACTAACAAAGTGTTTAAAAGTCCAACAAGAAAAGCACGGGCATAGGAGTCTGATCCACTATATTCAATTAAAGAAAACTGGACATCAAATGAAGACTCTTGTGATAAAAATCCAAAACCAAAATCAATACCTCTATTATCCATATTAGTCTGAGCATTCAGGGTTAAAAACCCAAAAATAAGAACAACAAATAGTATTGCTAAAATCTGAGGTATATATCTTTTTATAATGTTGTTCATCGGAGTCTATAATAAAAAAAAGGGCTAGAAATATCTAGCCCTTTTTAAATAATTTAGAATTTAATTATCTTGCTGGTGGTACGTATAATATTCCACCTTTTGTCCATAATTCATTTGGACCTCTATCAGGTAGAATTCCAGTGTCTGCTATATTTCTTTTGTAGCTTTCACCGTAGTTACCAACTTGTTTGATAATTCTTAAATTCCAGTCGTTATCTAAACCAAAAGCTGCACCTAACTCACCTTCAGCACCAACTAATCTTTTGATTGCTGGATTGTTTGAAGTTTTCATCATGTCAGCATTTGATGAGTTAACGCCGTACTCTTCTGCTTCGATCATAGTATTTAAAGACCATCTAACTATATCTTCCCAAACAGAATCACCTTGACGAACGACAGGTCCTAGTGGTTCTTTTGAAATAGTTTCAGGTAGAACTACGTGATCATCTGGAGCTGATAATTTTGTTCTTTGAGCAGCAAGACCAGATTTATCTGTAGTGTATGTATCACATCTGCCTGCATCATAAGCAGCTACGACTTCATCCGCTTTTTCAAAAACTACTGGCTCATAAGAAATTCCTCTTGAATCAAAGAAATCTCTCATATTAAGCTCAGTTGTAGTTCCTAAGTTTGTACAAACTGAAGTTCCATTTTTAAATTCACCTGTAGATGATATTCCTGAACCTTTTCTTACCATGAAACCTTGTCCATCATAAAAGTTTACACCAACAAATGTTAAACCGATGTCAGCGTCTCTAGAAAGTGTCCAAGTTGTGTTTCTTGATAAAATGTCAATTTCACCTGAAGTAAGTGCAGTAAATCTTTCTTTTGCACTTAAAGGGGTGAATTTAACTTTAGTTGCATCTCCTAATGTAGCAGCTGCAACAGCTCTACATACATCAACATCTATTCCTGTCCAATTTCCAGATTCATCGGCATTTGAAAATCCAGGTAGACCTTGAGAAACACCACATCTTACAAACCCTCTTTTTTTTGTGTTCTCAAGAGTTTTTGATTTCTTAGCAGCCATTGTTTCTGTTGAAAATGCAAAAAGCACAGCAAACATAGCGACTACAGAAGTCAATTGTTTTATTATTTTAAACATTATTTTCCTCTTTATATTATTTATTTGTTAACAAATTATTCAAAAAGTAATTTTTGAATACTTTAGTAAAGCAGAAAGTAATACAGCCATCAATGGTAAAATAACCTCACCAATATTGATCAATTAAAGATGGCGCGCCCTGGAGGATTCGAACCTCCGACCCTCGGTTTAGAAAACCGATGCTCTATCCAGCTGAGCTAAGGGCGCAAAGAAACAATCTTATAATACTAATTTAATTTTTGAAAAGAAATTTTTTAAATAATATTAATATTGTTAATAGCTCTACTCTGCCTATTATCATGAAAATTATTAAATAAATCTTAGTTAAAAAAGAAAGATTATAAAAATCAAAATTCGCGAGTTCAAACATACTTGAATTTACAGTATTCATAATTGTCAACAAAGAAAGCTTAAATGAATTTTCAAATTGGATATCTGAAAGTGTTAAAAAAAGGGTTAATATAGAGAGAGAAATAACAAAAATAATTATCGAAAAGAAATATTTATTTATATCTGATTTTTCAGTCGTCTCATTTATTAATGTAACTTTGTTTGAATAAATTTGGTTTGGTTTTGTGTGTGACAACAAATTATTTAAAGAAAATTTTAATAAACTTAAGATCTTTATGACTCTAATACCTGAACTTGTTGAAAAAAAAGAACCTCCAATCACAACCATAATAAAAAAAACAAATATTAAATTATTTGGTGTATCATTAAAAGAAATACCAATATTTGAAATACTACTTGAAATTGCTACTAAAATTATTGGAAAATTATTACTTGAATTTAAGAAAACAAATGAAAAAGAAACTATAGCTAATAAATAAATTAAAAGATTAAAATCTTCACTCAAAAAATTTAATTTTTTTTTATTAAAAAAAAGAAGATTATAAATTAGAAACAAACTAAAAAAAGATAACAACATAGTGAATGATAAAATAATTTTACTTACATCGCTTTCAAATAAATAATCAATTCTATTAACAGGTAGAAAACCACCAGATGATATTATCGATAATGATAAATTAAATGCATCAAAAGTTCTTAAATTAGTTATCTTAAATAGAATAAATATAATTAAAGTTAAAGAAGAATAAATTACAACAATTTTAATAGATTGTTTAAAAATTTCATTATAATTAAAAGATAAATATTCAGTGAATGAATGTTTAAGATTTTTATCAAAAATATCAATTAATAGTAATATAGAAAAAAGAAAATAAATTCCTCCAATCCACTGGGATGTAGATCTCCATAAGATTAGACTTTCATCCAATTGTTTTACATTTTCAAAAATTGTAAATCCGGTAGAGGTAAAACCTGATATAGCTTCAAAATATGAATTTAAGAAAGTTAAATTTTGTATACTAAAATAATAGGGTATTGATATTATTAATGGAAAAAGAAAATAACCAATCAACACAGTAAATATTTTTTCATAAAGAGTAATTTTTTTTGTATTTGTCTTATTTAATAATATTAGAATTACTCCAAAAGAAAGACTTATAGTTAAAGTATATATATAATTTTCAATGTTATAAAAAATATCAAAATAATTTGAATAAATAATATTAAAAAAAGAAAAAATACTTATCAAAAATAGAAAAGAACTTAAATAAATATTGCTAAATTTTGTCATATTAAAATTAGACTGAGCTAATTCTAAACATATTTTCTACAATAGGTAATTGATTTCTTTTAGCTAAAAGAACAACTGTATCATCTTTTTGAAAAACGTAACTTGAACTTGGAACAATAACATTTTCATCTCTTAATATTGCGCCAATTCTAATTTCATCGGGTAAATTTGAGTCTTTTAATTGCTTATTAATCAACTCAGACGTCTCAATAATATCTGCCTCTATAACTTCATATTCACCATTTAAAATTGTATAGGCATTTTCGATTGTTCCTTTATGAACATGTTTTAAAATACTTGAAACAGTATTCATTCTTGGGTCAATTAAATCATCAATTTTTAAAGAAGATTGCAGTAATGAATAATTAGGTTTATTTATCAAGGCCATAGTTCTTTTATCTTTAGAAAATTTTTCAACTATCACACTTACCATTAAGTTATCTTCATCATCATTAGTTAACGCCAGAACTGTTTCGACTTCATCAAGATTAGCCTCATTTAAAACATCCTCATCCAAGCCATTACCATTAATAACAATAGTGTCATTAAGTTCATTAGCTATATACTCAGCTCTAGATTTGTCTTTTTCAATTATCTTAACTCTTGCAGATTCAAATGATTGCTCAATATTTTTAGCAAGATTAAAACCAATATTTCCACCTCCAATAATTAACATTTTATTTGAAATTTTTTCATTATGTCCAAACACAGTCAAAGTTTCTTGCATTTGACTACTGTTGACGACCACATAAGCTTTATCATTAAGTTGAAGTTGATCTGTTTTTTTCATTACAACAAATTTGTCACTTCTGATAACGCCTAAAATATAAGCATTAAGTTTAGGAAATTTTTTAGTAAGTTCATTTAAATTAATTCCTTGTATTGAACATTTTTCATTAATTAAAATTTCTAGCAATCTTATTTTGTTTTCAGCAAATGGCACATTATCTAAAGCTCCTGGTGCCTCTAATTTTCGCTGAATAGATTTTGCAATTTCAATTTCTGGAGAAATAATATTATCAATTGGCAAATTCTCCCTATTGAATAATCCTGCATATTTTGGATCAAGGTATTCTTGAAATCTTACACGTGCAATTTTTTTTGGAACTTGAAATAATGAGAAAGCAATTTGGCATATCAACATATTAATTTCATCATTTCTTGTTACAGCAATAATCATATCAGCGTCTTTTGTATTAGCTTTTTCAAGAATTGCTGGAGAGGTTGCTTTACCAACAATTGCTTTCACATCCAAAGTTTCATTTATTTTTTGAATATCATCACTAGATTGATCTATCATTGTAATTGAGTGATTTTGCTCAATTAGCATTTTTGCTATAGTAGACCCTACTCTACCAGCTCCACAAATAATAATATTCATTAATTTAGATCTTTCACACCAAGTAATTTTAATTTTCTATGTAAAGCCGATCTTTCCATGCCTATAAATTTTGCAGTTTTAGAAATATTGCCACTAAATTTTTTTAATTGAGAAATTAAATACTGTTTTTCAAAACTTTCTCTAGCTTCTTTTAAAGGAACTGTGAGACTTTCAGTTACAGAAAATTCATCTTCAATTGATTTAGATAGAGATTCTTTAATTATGTTCATTAACTTTTCGTTATCATCACCAGGTGACAATATGGCTATTCTTTCTATCAAATTTCTTAGTTCTCTTACATTCCCAGGCCAATCATAATTAAGTAAATAATTATTATCAATGATTTTAAATTTTTTGAAGTTGTTAACTTCACAAATATTCTCAATAAAATAATCTATTAAAATCGGTATATCGTCAATTCTTTTATTTAATGGATCTATTTTTATATTAAACACATTTAACCGATGAAACAAGTCTTCTCTAAAGTTTCCAAATTTTATTTCTTGTTGAACATCTTTACTATTTGTACAAATAATTCTGACATCAACCTTAATATCGTGGTTACTGTTTATTCTTTTAAATTTTTGGTCGATGACGACTCTTAAGATTTTTGATTGAGTCTCAAGCGGTATTTCTGTAACCTCATCAATCAATAATATACCACCTGATGCTTTTTCAAGAGCTCCATAAAATATAGAACCATCTTTTTTTTCTTCCCCAAATAACTCAAGTTCATATTTTTTTGCATCTAAAAGTGCTCCATTGATAACGACAAATGGACCATCTTTCCTTTTAGAATTTTTATGTATTTTTCTTGAAATTAATTCTTTGCCTGATCCGGTAGGGCCACTGATAAATATCCTACTTTCAGATTTTGATAATTTATTTATCTGCTCTTTAATTGAGAGAATATTAGAGCTTTTGCCTACTAACTCAAATGCATGAAAAAGTTTTGTACTTAAAGTTTTATTTTCAATTTTTAAATTGTAATTTTCTACTGCTCTATTTACAAAATTAAGAAGTCTTTCTTTATCAAATGGTTTTTGAATAAATTCAAATGCACCTGATTTTAAAGAATTTACTGCCATTTCAATATTAGCATGACCCGATATCATAATGACAGGTAAATCAGGATTTTTATTTTTTATGTGATCTAACAATAAAATCCCATCGTTATCGCCTTTGTCTAATTTAACATCAATGATTGCAACATCTGGGAGTTTTTTATCAATTTCAGTTAAAGCCTGATTAAAGTTTGCAGCAAGTCTTGTCATATATCCAGCATCTTTAATTAACTCATCAAGAATTAATCTAATATCTGCATTATCGTCTATAATTAAAATTTCAGCTGACATTATTTTTTATATGGAATTATAATTTGAATTTTTGCACCGTTTTTATGATTTAAAAATTTAATTGACCCTTCATGATCACTAATAATTTTATCGACAATTGATAATCCTAATCCAGTTCCTTTTTCTTTGGTTGTAAAATATGGTTTTATTATATCTTTTGTTTTTTTGTTCTTAAATCCAGTTCCGGTATCTATAATATTGATATTTATATAATCTCTTATTTGTCTAATTTCTATATCTATATTTTTGACAGTTTTACTGTCTTTTTCTACTTTTTCTTGAATACTTTCGACAGAATTTTTAATTAGATTAAAAAATAATCTATTAAACTGTTCATTATCAAAATTTAATATTACTTCTTTTGATAGATGATTAACAAACCTAATTTTTATGGAACTATCAAACTTATTTACCAAATTGATATTATCTTTAATTACACTGTCTAGATTATTTAATTTAAATAATGGTTTTGGCATTCTGGCAAAATCAGAAAATTCATTTACCAAATTTTCAATTTGATTTATTTGCTTTAGGATAGTTTTAAGATTATTCAAATATTTCTCTTTTCTGACATTTTCAATATTTGGTAAATATTTTGTCTTAAGATTATCAATTGTTAATTGTATTGGTGTTAAAGGATTTTTAATCTCGTGAGCTAGTTTTCTGGCAACATTTTCCCATGCTTCATGTCTTTCGTTAGTAAGTAATTTTTCTTGTTGATTTTTTAACCTATCAATCATCGAATTAAAATTTTTATTAAGTCTTTCCATTTCAATATCAGCTTTTAAATCGGGCACCTTAGTATCAAGGTTACCTTTTCCTATACTTTCAGAGGCTGTTATTAAGTTATTAATTGATATAAAAAAACGAGATGAAAATCTGATAGCAATTGTAATTGATAAGAATAACAAAAGTGTTACTAACGTAACATAAATAATTGCAAAAGTTATTCTTATACCAAAATTTTGATTTTCAACTGTATAATAAAAATTTACAGCTTCTTCAGACTTAATTAAATAATTAGAAATATCTTTATCAAAGTATTTCAAAACGTATAAGAATGTATTATCAAAATTTGTCAATCTAATTACTGCTGCAGATTTATTTTCAAAAGTATTTATGATCTTCAATGGTCTATCATCATTTTGGACCATCTTCATCGCTCTATCCTCAATTTTTTTATATTTAGTATCTGCTGCTGATAAAATTAATTGTCCTTCTCGATTGATTAAATGAAGTTGATCAATATCTCTGAAATATCTTTGAGTATTTATGATTTGTTGGAATCTATCTGGATTTGAACTATATAATTCCGAATATTTATTTAAATCAAATGCAATTAAAACAATCTCAGACTCGATTTTATTTCTTTTCTCATCAACATAATTTTTTGCAATTTCATAGGAATTATTAACTGCTGTAGTTATTTTTTCATTAAAATACTTATCCAAAGCAAATGAGAATATGAATAGCGAGAATATTGCAATTAGCAATGAAGGTATTAAAGTAAAAAGACCGAATGAAATAATATATTTTCTATTAGCGACTGAACCTCTTACATTAATGTTATTTTTAATTGAATTTCTGATGTCTATAAATATTAATACAAAAAATATTAACACTAAAATAATGTTGGAAATCAAAAGAATTTCAAGATTGTTTTCCTTGAGTTTGATAAAACTTTTGTCAATAAAGGTTAAAAATGTAATAAAAGCTAAGGAAATAGTTAGTATAAAGATAACTATGATAAACAAATTTCTTTTTAACAAAGCAAACATAATTTAAAAATATCTTACAAAAATTTTATAATAATCATGAGTAATAGTTTTATACTACTAGCTGCAGGTAAAGGTAAGAGATTTAAATCAAAAAATCCTAAACAATTTGTAAATTACATAAATAAACCCTTATTTATGCACTCAGTTGATAAAGCACTTAAATCAAAATTATTCAAATCAATAATAATTGTGTCAAATGTTCCTATAAAAAATATCAAAGAAAAATCTATAAAAGTCATTAAAGGTGGAAGGGAAAGATATCAATCGTCACAAAAGGCGTTAAATTTTTTAAAAAATAAGAAAATAAAAAATGTGTTTATTCATGATGCTGCTCGACCAAATTTTTCAATTAAATTACTTAAAAGACTTAGTGCTAATCTTAAAAATAATAAAGCGGTTGTGCCATTCGTAAAAACTAACAACTCAACAAAATATAAAGATGGAAATATTTTGCAAAATTTAGATAGAGACAAATTAATATTTACCCAAACACCGCAATGTTTTGATTATAAAACAATCTATAAAATTTCAAGATTAAATAAAAATTTAGTTACTGATGAAGCATCATTATGTTTAAATTATAAAAAAAAAGTTAAATTTATCAAAGGTGAAGAAAATAATTTTAAAATAACCACAAAATCAGATTTGGAAAAATTAAATTTTAAGAGTTTTTATGGTATTGGATTTGATATTCACAGATTAATTGAAAATAAAAAACTATACCTTGGAGGTTTAAAAATACCTTTTCATTCTGGGTTACAAGGTCATTCCGATGGTGATGTTGTGCTTCATGCAATAATTGATGGTTTACTAGGTGCTATGAGAAAAATGGATATTGGAACTCTTTACCCAAGTAACAAGAGAAGATACAAAAATATAAGATCACCTAATATGCTGTCTCCTATTTTGAAAAAATTGTATGAGGAAGGATATTTTATAAATAATATTGATATAAATTTAATTTGTGAAAAACCCAAAGTCTCAAAATATAGAAAAAAAATTGTTACATCATTGTCTAATTTGCTCAATGTAAATAAAGATCAAATTAATCTAAAAGGAAAAACAGTTGAAAAATTAGGTTTGATAGGAAAGGAAAAAGCTATTGCGTGTGAATCAATAGTCTCGTTAAATTATTATGCTTAAAAAATTAAATTTTCTATTTGTTACGATGTTTGGAATCGGAAAATTACCAAGAATTCCTGGTAGTTATGCCTCTTTGGTAACTGTTGTCTTATTATATATATTATTTCAAATTCTTTCAGTATCAGCAAATATATTTTTATTTTTTTTAGTAGCTATTTTTATAATTTCACTTTTTTCAGTAAATTTATTTATTAAAGATTTAAGCAATAAAGACCCAAAAGAAGTTGTTATAGACGAGTTTATTGGTCAATCGATACCAATATGTCTTTATGAAATTGCACATAATGAACCAAACGATCCAGCAAGGGTGCTAACCTTTTATTTTATTATGTTTATTCTTTTTAGAATTTTTGACATCACAAAACCCTACCCTGTTAGTTATTATGATAAAAACTTTAAGAATAGTTTTGGTGTTATAATGGATGATGTTTGTGCTGGTCTGTACGTAGTCGCAATACTGGTCTTTTATATGATTATTACAACATGATAAATTTATCTTTAAAAATTTTAAAATTACTTACTAAAAAAAAACTAACATTATCCGTTGCTGAGTCATGCACGGGAGGGCTTTTAGCAAGCTCAATTACTTCATTTAGTGGGTCGTCTAAAGTATTTAATATGGGATTAGTAACCTATTCAAATAACGCAAAAATAAAATTGCTTAAAGTTCCCAAAAAAACTATTACCAAGTATGGGGCAGTTAGCCATGAGACCTGTCTTTCAATGGTTAAAAATTTAAGTAAAATCAGCAAATCAAATATATCAATTTCTATTACTGGTGTAGCAGGACCAAATGGAGGAACTAAAGAAAAACCAGTTGGTCTAGTTTACATAGGACTTAAAAAAGGAAGTAAAACAATTATAAAGAAAAATTTATTTAAAAGTAAAAAAAGAACATCAATTCAAAAAGCAACCGTAAATCAAGCTCTTAAAATGATTTTGAATATACTATAAACTCTCAGCTCTTGTTTGAAATGCATCAGCAATTTTTTCTAGACCAAATTGAAAAGACTTGGTCATTAAAATATTTAAAAATTTATTTTTAATTTCAAAATCAACATCAAAAGTTACTTCAGTTAAGTCTCCTTGCTCCTGAAATTTCCAATTATTTTCTAAATAATTTAATGGACCGTCGATATTTGTTACATAAATTGTGTCATCTTTTTTATTAAATTTCACATCGCTTTTATAGGTATCTACAAAAGGACCTTTTCCAATTGTAAGATCTGCAACAATAAGTGTTAGATCCCCTTCTTGTTTTTTTTCATAAACTTTTGAACCTTGACAGAATGGAACAAATTCAGGGTATTTTTCAATATCTAAAACGAACTCTATGAGCTTGTCTTTTTTGTTATCAATTAATCTCTTAACTGATGCTTTTGGCATTAATGAATATTTTTTCTATTATTTTTAAGTTTGTTAAAATCTTCATCGGCATGATAAGAAGATCTTGTTAAAGGTGATGAAGATACTAATAAAAATCCTTTGGCTTTTGCTATTTTTCCAAGCTCTTTAAATTCATCTGGATGGTAATATCTATTTAATGGAAAGTGCTTAGCCGAAGGTTGAAGATATTGACCTATAGTTAAGAAATCAACTTCTGCAGATCTTAGATCATCCATAACTTGAATTATCTCATCTTTTGTTTCTCCAAATCCAACCATTATTCCTGATTTTGTAAAAATATTTTTATTGAATTTTTTTGAATTTTTTAAAAGTTCTAATGATCCAAAATATCTTGCCCCTGGTCTAACTTTTAAATAAAGACTTGGAACAGTTTCAATATTATGATTAAAAACATCTGGGTTTGCTTCTAACACTCTTTTATAAGCATCACCTTTTCGTAAAAAATCAGGTGTTAATACCTCAATTGTTGTATTTGGATTTTTTTTTCTTGTTGCAACAATAACATCATGAAAATGGTTTGATCCACCATCAGAAAGGTCGTCTCTATCAACAGATGTTATAACAACATGTCTTAAACTTAGTTTTTTAACTGCATTCGCTATTTTAATTGGCTCAAATTGATCTAATTTTTCTGGTTTTCCTGTTTTAACATCACAAAATGCACATGCTCTTGTACATGTGTCACCCATTATCATTAATGTTGCATGCCTTTTGCTCCAGCATTCAGTAATATTAGGGCAGTTTGCTTCTTGGCAAACTGTTACAAGACTATCTTTATTAACAACTGTTTTAGTTAAAAAAAATTCTTTACTATTTAGTAGCTTAGATCTAATCCACTCAGGTTTCTTTTTGATAGGATTAATAGGTTTATTAACTTTTTCAGGATGTCTTGGTCTATTTTTGATTTCCATTGTCCTTGATTATATAGGTGGTCTCACCTTCTTTTCCAAATAAAAACTTTTCTCTTATTAATATTTCTATAAAATCTAGATCTATATTTTCTGTTAAAAGTGAATTTTTGTGCTCTAAATCTTCTATTTTGCTATTTAGAGTAATTTGATCATTTTTTAGTTGCTCATATGTATCTTTCTTTTCCATGTAAGAAATGAGACCTCTATCGCCATCTAATAAATTAAAGAAAAAATAGATAAAGAGGAATGTGATGATAAGAATAAAATAGTTCTTTTTTAATTTTTCTAACATTAATCAATTTTATTCATTTTAGCTGATCTACCAAGATCTTCTTCAATACGAATTAATTGGTTATATTTTGCTATTCTCTCCGATCTTGCAAGAGATCCAGTTTTGATTTGATTTGAATTAGTACCTACTGCTAAATCAGCAATAAATGTATCTTCAGTATCTCCAGATCTATGTGAGACGATTGTTTTAAAACCAATAAGTTGAGCAAATTTAATTACTTCTAACGTTTCGGTAACAGTTCCTATTTGGTTCAATTTTATTAAAATACTATTTGCAGACAAATTTAAAAAGCCTATTTTTAATCTTTCAAGATTTGTAACAAAAAGATCATCACCTATAATTTGTGTTTTGTTATTTGTTTGTTTTACAAATTTCGACCATGCCTTCCAGTCATCTTCACCAAAGGGATCCTCGATAGATTTTATTTGATATTTTTTTATAAGTTGTAAATATTTTTTAATTGATTGATCAACACTTATGTAATTTTTAGAATGAATTGAATATCTGCCTTTTTTAATTAATTCATTTGCTGCAACATCTAAACAAATAGATATATCTTTACCATTTTTAAAACCTGATTTTTTGATCGCTTGAACTATAAGTTTTAATGCACTTTCATTATCACTTATCATTGGAGCAAAACCACCCTCGTCACCAACATTAATAGAGTGTCCTGCTTTTTTTAATAATATTTTTAAATTGTTTATTACTAAAAAACACATTCTGACAGCATCATTAAATGATTTTGCTTTGTCTGGTCTAATCATAAACTCTTGAATTCTAAGGCCATTATCAGCATGTACGCCACCATTAATAATATTCATTAAAGGAAAAGGGAGTTTAAAATTTTTTTTAACAATAAAATTTTTAAATAAAGGTATTTTTTTAACTTTTGATGATAATTTTTTAACAGCCATGGAAACAGCTAATATTGTATTAGCACCTAATTTTGTTTTTTGTTTTGTGCCATCTAATTTTATAAGAATACTATCTATTCTCTCTTGGTCATGGATGTTTTGATTTTTTAATTTTTTTGAAATTAATTTATTAACAATTGCAACTGGTATTAAAACACTTTTTCCTAAGTATTTTTTATTACTCTTATCTCTTTTTTCATAGGCTTCGAAAGTTCCTGTTGAAGCACCTGAAGGACAAATTGCTGATGCACTTAAATTATTTGAAAATACTTCAGCCTCAATGGTAGGATTTCCTCTACTGTCATAAACCTGTCTGGCTACAACTCTTTTGATTTTGTTCATTAATTACTTTTTAACTAAATTATCAATTTCTACAATTTGATTAATTATCTCGTCTAATTTGTCTAAAGGGACCATATTTGGTCCATCTGATGGAGCGTTATCAGGGTCTTGATGAGTTTCCAAAAAAATAGCTGCAATGCCTACTGCAACTGCTGCTCTCGACAAATACTCAACAAATTCTCTTTGACCTCCACTTTTTTCACCCAGACCACCAGGTTGTTGCACTGAATGAGTTCCGTCAAATACTACTGGGTAACCATTTTTTGCCATGATGGGAATAGATCTCATATCAGAGACTAATGTATTGTAACCAAAGCTAGCACCTCTTTCTGTGACTAAAATATTTTTATTCCCACTGTCTGAAATTTTTTTTGTTACATTCACCATATCCCATGGAGCTAAGAATTGACCTTTTTTTACATTAATAATTTTATTGGTTTTAGCAGCAGCAATTAATAGATCTGTTTGTCTACATAGAAATGCTGGTATCTGAAGAACATCTACGTGATGAGAAACTAAAGAACACTGTTCTTCGTTATGTATATCAGTAAGAACGGGTACGTTAATTTCTTTTTTTATTTTATCAAATACAGGCATAGAGTTTTCTAAACCAGCTCCTCTTTTACCTTTCAAGCTTGTTCTGTTAGCTTTATCAAATGAAGTTTTATAAATAAATCCAATATTATATTTTGTTGTAATTTCCTTGATTTTACCTGCCATTTCCAAAGCATGTTGTTCGGTTTCAAGTTGACAAGGGCCAGCAATCAAACAAATTTTATTTTTGTTAGAAATTTCTATACCATTACAATTAACTATTCTATTTTCCATCAAAAGATTTTGCAGCTTTTATAAATGAGGAGAATAAAGGATGAGGATTTAAAGGTCTAGATTTAAATTCTGGATGAAATTGAACCCCAACAAACCATGGATGATTTTTAAGTTCGATAATTTCAGGTAATTGATTATCCGGAGAAATTCCTGAAAACATCAAACCTTTTTTTTCAAATTTTTTCATTAAATTTATATTGATCTCATATCTATGTCTGTGTCTCTCTTTAACCATATTAGATTTATAGATATTTTTTATGGCAGAATTATTTCTTAGTTTTGCCTCATATAAACCTAATCTCATTGTTCCTCCCAGATTTTTATCAGTTCCTTTTATAATTTTTCCATCTTTGTTCCATTCATTAATTAATCCTATTACAGGATAACATTTTTTATCTAATTCACTAGAGCCTGCTTTTTTAATTTTTAAAATATTTCTTGCAAACTCAATCATTGCCATTTGCATTCCAAAACAAATACCTAGAAAAGGTATTTTTCTCTCTCTGGCATATCTAATTGCCTCAATTTTTCCCTCTGTCCCTCTTTTACCAAACCCTCCTGGTATCAATATTCCTGATACATTCTTTAATTTTGATTTAATTTCTTTTGATCTAAGTTTGTCTGATTCTATTCTTACTAAGTTAACTTTCACTTTATTTGAAATTCCACCATGCGTAAGAGCTTCATCAAGTGATTTATAAGCATCTTTTAAGTTTACATATTTGCCTATGACTGCAATATTTACCGTTCTTTTTGTTTTTAAAACTATATTTGTAATTTTTTTCCAAGGTAGCAAGTTTGGTCTTTTTCTAGATTTTATTTTAAAGAATTTTAAAACTTGTTTATCTAATTTTTGATTAAAGAAACTTATTGGAGCTTCATAAATAGTTTTTACATCAACTGTTTCTATTACATTAGCAATATCCACATTACAAAATAAGGATATTTTTCTTCTTTGATCTAAAGGAATAGACTGTTGAGATCTACAGATCACTATATTGGGTTGAATACCTATACTTCTTAATTCTTTAACAGAGTGTTGTGTTGGTTTTGTTTTAATTTCATCTGAAGATTTTAAAAAAGGAACAAATGTTAAATGAATAAACAATGATTTTGATATTCCATTATCATTTGAAAACTGTCTTATAGCTTCTAAAAATGGTAAACTCTCAATATCACCAACTGTTCCTCCAATTTCACAAATTACAAAATCCTCATTTGTTATATCTTTTTTTATAAACTCTTTAATTCTATCTGTAACATGCGGAATCACTTGAACTGTTTTTCCAAGATAACCTCCTCTTCTCTCTTTTTTTATGATATCACTATAAATTCTACCTGTAGTAATGTTGTCAGATTGTTTGGCTGAAATATTTGTGAATCTTTCGTAGTGTCCTAAATCTAAATCAGTCTCAGCCCCATCGTCAGTTACAAAAACTTCACCATGTTGAAATGGACTCATTGTTCCTGGATCTACGTTTAAATATGGATCCATTTTTCTTATTCTAACCTTATAGCCTTGTGATCTAAGCAAATATCCAAGCGATGCTGATGACAAACCTTTACCAAGTGATGAAACCACGCCGCCAGTGACAAATATATATCGCGCCATGGAATTATGTTATAGCCAATGATTTATAAAAATAAAAGTATTAATTATTATTTTCTGGTAATTTAGGAGCATCATCTGCATTTTCTTCTATTTTGTCAATTACAGAAGTGTTTGAAGGAAGATCTCCTCGCGAAATAATAGTTAATCCTAGACTACAAATTATGAATAATGTTGCAACAATAGCTGTTGCTTTAGTCATAAAATTCCCAGCTGACCTTGAAAACATAAAATTATCTTGAGAAACTCCAATACCCAAGGCTCCACCTTCAGATTTTTGGAACAAAACCAGCAATACTAGAATTGCTGCTAATATTATATTTATAATTAATAGTATGTTTTCCACGACGCCTAATTAATTGATTTTTTCATTATATCAATAAATATTTTTTCATTAGTTGATGCTCCTCCAATCAAAAAACCATCAATATTATCGATTCTCATTAAATCTTTTATATTTTTTGGATTTACAGAGCCTCCATATAAAACCTTAGATTTTGTAAATTTTTTTGAAATCTTTAAGATGTTTCTTATAAAACTAATGTTTTTTTTTAAATCATTTTCACTAGGAATAATACCTGAGCCAATTGACCAAACAGGTTCATAAGCAATTATAACTTTATTTAAATTCTTTAAATTTTTTAAACCTTCAAGTAACTGTTTTTTTAGAACATATCTTGTTTTATTTTTTCTTTTATCAATCAATTTTTCACCTATGCATAAAATTACATTTAGTTTTTCATTAAGTGCAGACTTAATCTTTAAATTAATTTTTTTATTATTATTTTCTGCTCTTGTTTCTGAATGTCCAATTATCACAAACTTACCCCCTAAATCTCTAATCATCTTTGAGCTAATAGCTCCTGTGAAAGGTCCATAGTTTATTTGTGTATGACAATCTTGAGCACCAATTTTAATATTTGATTTTTTTGTTTTATCTACAAAAGATTTGATCAATGTATAAGGTGGACAATAAATAATATTGGCTTTGAGTTTCTTTGTTTTTGAATAACTTATTACTTTATTTAACGAATTCACCGACTTAACTGACCCAAACATCTTCCAATTGGCAATGAAATACATATTATTATTTGTCATAAAGATTAATATAATTTATATGTTTATTTTTTTTTAGATCAATAAATAAAGACAATAGAATATGATAAATAAATTAAGAGGTTTCTCAAACTCAAAATTAGCTGGAGTACTTGTCGGAATTATTATAATTCCGTTTGTATTTTGGGGCATGGGTAGTGTTTTTAGTGGAGGTAATACAAACAACGTTGCTAAGATAAATAATGAAGCAATCTCATCAAAAGATTTTGTAAATTTTATAAACGAGTCAAGACTCACAAATGACATTATAAAAGCAAATATAGATAAAAATATTATTGAAAATATTTTATCAGAATTGGTATCTGAAAAGTTGATTGAGATGGAAATTAAAGAATTAAATGTATCAATGTCAGAAGAGGCGTTGGCAAATAAAATAAGATCTAATTCAATACTACTTGATGATGATAAGAGTTTTTCAAGAGTTAAGTATGAAAAATTTCTATTAGAAAATAACTTAAGTGCTTCGACGTTTGAAAATTCATTAAAGAAACAAGAGCTAAAAGAAAATTTATTTAATTATATTAGTGGAGGGATTAAATCGCCTTATTTTTTAAAAAATAAAATATATATCAATGAAAATAAAAAAATTGAGATCGAATTTTTAGATTTAGACACAGTTCATGATAAAACTGCAACTAAATTAGAAATTGAGGATTTCATTAAAAATAATCAAGAAATTTTGAAAATTGATTTCATTGATGTGATTTATGCTAAAATCACTCCTAAAAATCTAATAGAAATAGATGAGTTTAATGATGAATTTTTTAAGAAAATTGATGATATAGAAAATAATATTTTAAACGGATCAAATATTAAACAAATTAATGAAATTTATAATTTAAAACTGAATGAAATTAATAATTTTGTCTTGGATGATAATTCAGACGAAATACTTGAAGAAATTTACTTGAAAAGAAACGAGGATAAAATTCAACTAATTGACAAAAATGATTATTATCTAATATTTGAAATATCAAATATTAACAAAAAAATTCCAAACAAAACTGATCCTCAATTTTTAGAAAATGTTAAAAATAATGTTATTTTAAAAAAGAAATTTGAATTTAATAAAAGTCTTTTTGAAAAAATTAACGAAAAGATTTTTAATGATGATGAGTTTGTGAAAATATCAAAAGATACAAATAATATTAAGACTATTACTATTAAAAATAATAATGATTACGAAATTTTTGACCCAGATTCTTTAAAACTTTTATACACATTACCAAAAGAAAGTTTTTCATTAGTAACTGGGGAAACAAATAAAGTTTTTCTTACAAAAATTAAGAATATTTATTATTCAGATATGGAAAAAAATACTAATAATGTTGAAGAATATTCTACTAAAGCAAATAACGATATTATTAATGATGTTTATACATCTTATGATCTATCTTTAAATTCAAAATATAAGGTAAAAATTTTCAATCAAACTATCGAGAGAGTTAAAAATTATTTTAGATAATGTTGAATATTGATCTAAAGTTATTCAAAGAAAATCATAAAAAAAGTAAAAATCAAGTTCTTTATCATGTGATAAAATCAAATGGTCTTAAAGAAATAGAAAATTTAATTAATAACTTTTTAAATGTAAGAAATAGCTTCATATTCGAGTCTGTTGAAAAAGGGTTCATTAAGGGCAGATATACGATTTTTGGTAAAAATCCTGATAAAATTTGGGAATTTAATAATAATAACTGTTTTTTAAATTATGAAAATAATAGAAAAAAATTAAAAGGAACTCCAAAAGATAATATTGAGAAAATAATTGAAAATTTTAATTTTCAAATACCAAGAGAATTACCACCAATTAGCTCAATTATATCAGGGTATTTTTCCTATGATACAATAAGATATATTGAGAAAATTCCAAACAGTACAAAAAATGATCTTAAAATTCCTGATGCAAGAATTTTGAGACCAAAAAATCTAATAGTTTTCGATAATGCAGAAAAAAAATTATTTTTCATAGTTAATTGTTTTTCAGATGAAATAATCAAAAATTATCAAGCTAAGTATGAACAAATACAAAAAGAAATAGAGGAAATGATTTTTTTAGCAAATTATAGTTATAAAATAAATCAATCAAAAACGAAGATTTCCAAACCAAAAATTAAATCAAATATCTCAAAAAAGAAATTCCTTAGTAATGTTTCTAAAGCTAAAAATTACATTAAAATAGGAGATATTTTTCAAGTTGTTCTAAGTCAAAGGTTCGAAACTGATCTTAGTAAAGAACCATTAGATATTTATAAAAAATTGAGAATTACTAACCCTTCCCCTTTCATGTATTTTTTTAACTTTAAGGATTTTCAAATTATAGGTGCAAGTCCTGAGATTCTTGTGAGACTCAGAGATAATAAAATAACTATTAGACCTATTGCTGGTACAAGACCTAGAGGTAAAAATAAAAAAGAAGATAAATTTTATGAAAAAGATCTTTTAAAAGATAAAAAAGAGCTTTCTGAACACTTAATGCTGCTAGACCTTGGAAGAAATGATACTGGGAAAGTTTCAAAAATTAACTCTGTTAAAGTAACCGAAAGTTTTAAGATAGAGCGATATTCACATGTAATGCACATAGTCTCAAATGTTGAAGGTGAATTTAATAAAAAATTTGGTAAATTTGATACGTTATTAGCTGGTTTTCCTGCTGGAACCGTATCAGGTGCACCTAAAATAAGAGCTATGGAAATTATAGATGAATTAGAAACGACTAGAAGAAAAGTTTATGCTGGTGGTATTGGTTATTTTTCTGCAAATGGTGATTTTGATACTTGCATTGCGCTCAGAACAGCAATTTCAAAAAATAAAAAATTTTACGTACAGTCAGGCGCAGGAATTGTTGCTGATAGTAAACCTATTAATGAATTTAATGAAACAGTTAATAAAGCAAAAGCTTTAATTAAGGCTTTGGAGTAAAGAGTATGAAAATAATTTTAATTGATAATTATGATAGCTTTACATTCAATTTATATCACTATCTTTCATGCTTTGCTAAAGTTGATGTTTTAAGAAACGATAAGGTAGATCATCATTATATTTTAAGAAAAGGATATAATAAAATTGTAATATCTCCAGGTCCTGGAAATCCTAATCAATCTGGAAATTGTTTAAAGATAGTAAAGAATTTGTATAAAAAAATGCCAATACTTGGTGTTTGCTTAGGTCATCAAATCATTGGTCAAATATTTGGTTCTAAGATAATTCAAGCTAAAGAACTTGTACATGGAAAAACAAGTAATATTATAAATAAGAAAATCGGTATATTAAAAAATTTACCAAAAAAGTTCTCAGCCACCAGATATCATAGTTTAGTAATTGATAGAAAATCCTTATCTAAAGATTTAAATATTACTTCTAATACATCTGACGGGACAATAATGGGTGTTATGCATAAAGAATACAAAATCCATGGAGTTCAATTTCATCCTGAAAGTATCAAAACAAAATATGGTTTAAAAATTTTAGAGAACTTTGTAAAAGAGTAAAAATGGATCATTTTTTAGAAAAGCTCAGAAATAAAATAAATTTAAATTTTGATGAGAGTAAAAATGCATTTAAGATTTTAATGAATGGTAAAGCTAGTGATCAACAAATTTATGATTTTTTAACTTTATTATCAGATAAAGGTGAGGTTTCAGATGAAATAGCTGGTGGTGTATATATATTAAGAGAAAAGTCAAAAAGAGTAAAAGTTGAGGATTGCATTGATACTTGTGGCACTGGTGGAGATGGAAAAGACACTTTAAATATTTCAACAGCATCAGCGCTGCTGTTAGCAAGTATGGGAGTTAAAGTAGCAAAGCATGGAAATAAAGCAGTTTCATCAAAATGTGGATCAGCTGACGTTCTTGAAGCCTTAAATATAAATATCAACTTAGAACCAAATCAAATCGAGGAACAGATTAAAAGTGACAATTTTGGCTTCATGTTCGCTCCAAATTATCATTCAGCAATGAAATATGTTGGTCCGACAAGAAAAAAAATAGGAAAAAGGACTATTTTTAATATGATAGGTCCATTAAGCAGCCCAGCACTTGTTGAAAGGCAGGTAATTGGTGTATTTGATAATAAACTTCTAAAAATTTTTGCCAATGCTCTAAAAAATCTGAGTTTAAAATTTGCGTGGATTGTAAATAGTGAGGATGGTCTAGATGAAATATCACCTTACGCAAAAACTAACGTTGTACAGTTAAAAAATAATGAAATATCTGAGTTTATAATTGATCCAAACGAATTGAATGTTAATGCTGAAAAATTTGAAAATTTAGTTGGAGATGACGCTAAATTTAATTCTGACAAAATCTTAAATATTTTTCAAGGTGAAGATAATGATTTTTCTAAAGCTGTTTGTTTAAATGCTGCAGCAGGCCTAGTGATATCTGAAAAATATGATGATTTTAAAATTGCTTACAATTATACTAGAAGTTTTATTAAGTCCGGAGCAGCATTCAAATATATAAAAAATTTACAAAATGTCTGAAAATATCCTTCAGAAAATAATAGACAAAAAGAAAACTAAAATTGATAAGTTAAAACTTGAAATTGATATAGACAGCTTGTTACATAAAATTAATGAGATGGATGTTTTTCTTGATTTCAAAAAGAAAATACAAACAAATAACTCAGAAAATAAAATATCTATAATTGCTGAAATAAAAAAAGCGAGTCCCTCAGCAGGCATTTTGATAGATAACTACGACCCGGTTAAAATTGCCAATATATATAATTCTAAAAATGTCACTTGTTTGTCTGTATTAACCGAAGAAGATTTTTTTTTAGGAAACCTATCTCATATTTCTGAAATTAAAAAAAAAATTAAATTGCCCATTCTTTGTAAAGATTTTTTTGTCGATAAATTTCAAGTACCTCTTGCTAAAAGTTATGGTGCCGATGCAATCTTGATTATTTTAGCTGGCATATCTGAAAAAACTGCCGATGAAATTTACGAGGAAGCTTTAAAGCATAATATGAGTGTAATTGTTGAAGTTCACACTATTGAGGAGGCAGAAAAATCATTAAAATATCCTGATGCTTTAATTGGTATTAATAACCGAAACCTAAAAACACTCAAAACTGAAATAAATACAACTTATGATATATTTAACATTGTATCAAATCACTCTTCCCCTCTAATTTCTGAGAGTGGTTTAAAAAGTAAGGGAGAATTGCTAGATATAAAAAACAAAACTTCTATCAGCACTTTTTTAATTGGTGAATCACTTTTAAAAGATCTAGAAAATAATAATATTTTTTCTCTTTTGTAGAAATTTTCCTTTATTTTTGTTGCTTTTTAGCTGTTGTGAAAATTGAAGAACTTTTATAGAACATTGATGTACTTAATTTGTTCTATGTTAACTAAAAAACAAAAAAACTTGCTTCTCTTTATCAACAAGAAGTTGAGAACTACAGGTGTATCTCCTTCATATGAGGAAATGAAACAATCATTAAATTTAAAATCAAAATCTGGCATTCACAGACTGATTAGCGCATTAGAAGAAAGAGGTTTCATTAAAAGATTAGCCCACAAAGCAAGAGCATTAGAAGTAATTAAGTTGCCTGAAACCGCATCTGCGAACGATATTTATAATAGCTTTTCTCCAAGCGTTATTAGGGGAGGATTAGATGAAGAAAATTTAAATAATTCTAACGATAATGAAATCCCCGTTCTTGGAAAAATTGCTGCAGGAACTCCAATTGAAGCTATACAGAATGAAGTTTCAAGAATTCCGATGCCATCAAACATTGAAAAAGATGGAGAATTTTTTGGTTTAAAGGTCCAAGGGGATTCTATGATTGAAGCTGGAATTAATGATGGTGATACTGTTATTGTTAAAAAAGCAGATACTGCAGATAATGGAAAAATCGTAGTAGCTTTAATTGATGATCATGAGGCTATGTTGAAAAGAATTAGAAGAAAAGGTAAAACTGTTGCATTAGAAAGTGCAAATAAAAATTACGAAACAAAAATTTTTGGCCCAGATAGAGTGAAAGTTCAAGGAATTCTTGTATCTTTATATAGAAACTTTCAGTAAAATAGTCTAAATAAATTCCATGAAAAAAGTAGCAACTAGATTTGCTCCTTCTCCTACCGGTCCCCTTCATATTGGTGGAGTAAGAACAGCTCTATTTAATTGGTTATATTCAAAAAATAAATCAGGTAATTTTTATTTAAGGATAGAGGATACTGATAAAGAAAGATCTAAGCAAGAGCATAAAATTCAAATAATTAACTCTCTAAAGTGGATGGGAATTGAACATAATGGCGAAGAGTATATTCAATCAGAAATGATTGGCGAACACATAACTATTGCAGAAAGATTACTTGAAAATGGGAATGCCTATAAATGCTATTGTAGTGCAGAGGAAATAGAAGAACAGAAGAAAAGGGCTAAACAAAAAAAAATCCCTTATGTGTATAATCGAAAATGGCGAGATATTTCTGAAAATCAAGCCCCAAGGGATATAAAACCAGTGATAAGATTTAAAAGTAAAATAGAAGGCACTTCTCTACTAAAAGACTTGGTACAAGGAAACGTAGAGATTGAAAATAATACTATTGAGGATTTTGTTATTTTAAGAAATGACAAAACACCAACATATAATTTATCTGCGACAGTTGATGATCATAATATGGAAGTGACTCACATAATTAGAGGAGATGATCATAAAATTAATACTTTTAAGCAAATACAGATTTATGAGGCACTAGGATGGGATATTCCACAATTTGCTCATATACCTCTTATCCATACTATAGATGGGAAGAAACTATCAAAAAGAGACAATGCCTCAACATTAGAAGATTTCTCAAAAATTGGAATTCTGCCTGAGGCACTAAGAAATTATCTTCTAAGGTTAGGATGGTCTTATAAAGATAAGGAAATTTTTAACTTAGAAGAAAGTATAAAACTTTTTAATCTAGAAGGAATAGGTAAATCGCCATCAAAACTTGATATGAGTAGAATTCTTTCTATTAATGAGTATTACATTAAAGATAGTGATGAAAAGGTTTTGTTCAAAAAGTTAAAAGAATATTGTAAAATTTATAAAGAAAAAATTAAAGAGGAGAAAGAAAATACAATAAAGAGCTCTTTGACATTTTTAAAAAATAAAGCAAAAACGCTAGAAGATATATTTAACAATTCTAAATATATATTAAATGATAAAGTTGTTTTTAATGAAAATGATAAAGTACTTATAAACGATGAAGCAAAAAAAATAATATATTTATTTAAAGATAAGACTTCAAAATTAGAAGTTTTTAATAGAGAAAATTTAGAACAAATCCTAAATGAATTAATAAAATCAAATAATACAAATTTCAAGGGTGTTGGGCAGCCATTACGGATAATGCTAACTGGATCAAAATTTGGTCCAGGAATATATGATATAATATTGTCTCTTGGAAAAAAAGAAGTAATAAAAAGATTAGAAAATATAGGATAAGATAATGTTTGATGCCTCTTCAGATGAAGAGCTAGGGGAAGTCAAACTTTCAATAGTCTTTTTAATTTCTTTTTTTTGTTTAGTAATTAATTCTGGTTTTTTAAGAAAATAGTAAACACTATTAAAAATTTCATCAGCATTACACTCTGATTGTATCAACTCTGGAATTACTTCTCTATTATTAATAATATTAATCATATTTGCAAATTTTATATTTAATAAAAATTTTGCTAAATAAAAATTAATAACATTCATCTTATATATAATTATTGAAGGAATATTCATTTTGCAAACTTCCAGAGATACTGTTCCAGATTTTACTACTGCAAAAATTGATTTCTTTAAAACTATATTTTTAATTTTATCATCATTTATAATTTCTATATTTTGTATTTGTTCTTTTAAAATATAATTTAGTATAAGTTCTTTATTTCTATCTGTAGCATGAAATATGAAATTGTAATTAGGATCTTTGATATTCATTTTTTTTATAAAATTAATTAGAACTGGCATATGATGCTTTATCTCTGATACTCTGCTACCAGGAAAAATGGAAATAATATTTTTTTTATCTAGAAATTGATCTATTTGAACTTTTTCGTTAATATTCTTATCTAATAGTGGGTGACCCACAAAGGTATTAGTAAGTTTTTCTTTATCAAAATATTCTTTTTCAAACTTAAAAAGTAATAAAATATGATCTAAAAATTTCTTCATTTTCTTAACTCGACCCTCTCTCCATGCCCAAACCTTTGGAGCAATAAAATGAATTGTTTTTATTTTCGAATTTTTTTCTTTTACTATTTTTGCCACTCTTAGTGTGAAATCTGGACTGTCTACACTAAATAAAATATCTGGTTTAAATTTCAAAATCTCATTCACAGTTTCTTTTATTTTACCTTTTATTTTTATAAAATTAAAAATAATGTCAGTAAAAGCGATATATGTTATCTCTTTTTGATCAAAAATTGTCTTTATACCCAATTTTTCTAAGTTTGTTCCACCGACACTTAAGAATTCTAAATCAGTTCTTTTTTTTATAATTTCTGAAACAACTTCAGAAGCTAATTTATCACCTGAGGGTTCGCCTGTAAGTATAAATATTTTTTTCATATTGCAACGAGGAAAAGTTTATTGAGATTAGCATATTTAATTGAAATCTCTTTATCTAATATAATATTTTGATTTGCTTTTACTGCAATTCCCTTGATCCCTGCGATTTTACAATCTTTGAAAGTGTCAATACCTATTGTAGGCAAGTCTACCCTTAAATCTTGTTTTGCTTTAGGTAATTTTATTAAAATACCTTTTTTAATTTTGGATTTAGGAGCACGCTTTATCATTTCTTTCGTACCCTTTCTTGTTTCTAAAGAAATTACCTTATTGTCTCTAATAATTAATGCTTGTATATGATTGTAGGATTTTGTATTTTTTAACGTTTTAATACCTTTAAGTATTTGCTCTTTCTCCTCATGAGATGGTTTTGTTCTAGTATAAACTCCTTTTTTTAAAGTGAGTTCTGGATTAAAAGTGTTTAATTTAATAACTTTAACTTTGTTCTCTGATAGAATTTTTATTAAAACTTTTAATACTGCAGCATCTCCTAACTTTGTCGCTTTAACTATTCTTGGTATATAAAACAAACCTTTCAAGTCCAATTTTAATTTTGATATTTTTGGTTTAATTATGTTACCTGCAAAAATAACTTTCCTGCATTTTTTTGATTTAATCAGTTTTAAAATTTCACCAAATTTACCTATATTAATAAAAAAGCTATTTTTATTTTTTTTAAATTTATTATTTTTTGTAAGATCAATAATAAAATAATTTAACTTTTTTTTTTCAATTTTTTTGAGTATTTGAATTGGTAAATCTTTTTCTCCTAAAAAAAGTCCTATCATTATAAGCTGGGTGGAAGTGATATTGGTCTTTTTTTGTCTGAATTTATAAAATTAAGTATTTTTTTTACAAATTCATTATTTTTAAGATCGTTATTAAGTTGATCTATATTTTCTCTAAAACGTGGGGTTTTAAATATTATTTCATAAGCTAATTGTATTTTTTTAATATTTTCATTTGAAACTTTAGATCTTCTTAATCCAATGAGATTTAATCCCGTTAAATTGTTTCTATTTCCCATTGATAACCCAAATGGAATAACATCACTCAAAACACCAGTCATGCCTCCTATCATTGCAGACTCTCCAATTCTAGAAAATTGATGTATCGCACAACTTCCACCAACTATTGCGCTATTTTGTATAGTAACGTGCCCACCCACTTGAACGTTATTAGCTAAAACAATATTATTTGATATTAAGCAATCGTGTGCTACATGACAATAAACCATAAATAAATTATTATCACCGATTCTGGTTATTCCTCCGCCGTGTCCTGTTCCAGGATTTATATTTACATATTCTCTAAACTTATTGTTATTACCAATAACTAATAAATTTTTTTCACCTTTATATTTTAAATCTTGAGGAGGTGTTCCAATTGAGGAAAAAGGATATATTTGGTTATTATCTCCTATTTTTGTATTACCAACAATGTTTACATGCGAATGCAACACTGAATTATTACCAATTTCAACCTCTGGACCAATAATACAATAAGGTCCTATCTCTACTTTATCTGAAATTTTTGCTTTTTTATCAACTATAGCTGTTTTGTGGATCACAGATAATAAATAACAAATTTGATACTTAATGCTTATCAACTATTACTACTGATTATTACTTTCTATCTACAATAGTTGCGGACCACTGTGCATCTGCCATTTTTTTATCTCCTACAAATGCTGTCCCTTTGTACTTCCACACTCTTCCATGTGATCTAATAGCTTCAATATTAAGTTCTAAAGTGCAATCTGGAATAACTGGATTTCTAAATCTAGCTTTTTCAATTGTCATTAAGAAAACTAATTTATTATCATAGGTTTCTTTATCTAGTCCATTTGCAGTTAAAGCAGCTGCTGCTTGCCCAAAAGCTTCTACAATTAAAACACCAGGCATAACTGGTTCTTCTGGAAAATGTCCATTTACAAAAAAACTATCTTTTTTAACATTTACAATTGCTGTAGCTGAAAAAAGCTTTTTTATATTTCTTAACTCATCAATAAGAAGCATTGGTTCTCTATGAGGTAATAATTCTTTTATTTGATCTTTGTTTAGGCTAATCATTAAATTTATAATCTCTTAAAAATTTTCTAATATTTCTAGCAGGATACCCCATCACTTTTGTATTTGAAGGAATATTTTTTATTACTCCACTACCTCCACCAATTTTAACATTATCACCTATAACTAAATGACCAGATATGCCTGCTTGACCTCCAATCATTACTTTATTGCCAAGTGAAGAACTTCCTGCAAACCCAACTTGAGCAGTAATTATACAATTTTTACCTATTTTAACGTTATGAGCTACATGCACTTGGTTATCTAAGAACGTACCGTCTCCAATGACAGTATTAGAGAGTGAACCTCTATCAATAGTATTATTACATCCAATTTCAACATTATTTCCGATTATAACTGCTCCTATGTGTGGATATCTAATGTTTAAATTTCGTTCAGGAAAAAAACCAAAACCTTTTTTACCTAGAATTGCGCCATCAAGAATATTTGTATTATTTCCTATAATGCTATTTTTAATAACAACGTTATTACCAATGTTACAGTTGTTACCAATACGCACATTTTTTTCAATAATAGTATTATGGCCAATTAAACAGTTTTTACCAATTTTGACATTTTTTCCTATTAAAACGTTATTACCAAATTTTAAATTTTTAAAATCATTCTTATTAATTCTGCTAACATTAAAATCAGAATTATCGTTTACAGAATTTGGATAAAATAAAGATGTTATATAAGATATAGCTAATAAAACATTTGGAACCTCAATTGTATAAATCTGTGACGGTATTACGCTCAAAAATTTTTTATTAGTTATCAATAGTCTTGATTTAGTTTTTTTTATAGATTCTATGTATTTAATTGAGTTAAAAAATGTAATATCATTTTTTTTTGCAGTCTCTAATTCTTTAATATCATTAACTTGAAAATTAACTTTTTGTTTTTCAAGATTTAATAATGACAAAATATCATTAATTTTTATATTTTTTTTTTTTTTGAAAAAAGGGTTATCCATTTTAAAAATTTATTTTTTTTATATTATCATTAAGAAGCATGATTATTTGGTCTGTTATATCCAGATTTTTTTTTCCTACAATAATATTTTTTTTTGGAATTACTATTGAAATAGAATTTAAATCAACATATTTAGCAATAATAGGATTCAAAGATTTTAAAATTTCTTTCGTATAATCAATTTTAATTTTATTTATTCTATCGATTGAATCCTTTTTATCAGTTCTATATTTTTTAACCTCTTCATTTAGTGCTAATATTTTTTTTTTAAACTCAATTTCATTTAGAATATTTTTTTGGGAAATTAATAATTGTTCTTTTTCAATTAATTTATTTTCCTGTTGTTTATATTTTGAATAATTTTCTTTTTTTATTTTTTCTATATGTAAGTTAACAAACTTTCCAACATCAGAATTATTTAAAATAAAATTTAAATCAATATATGCAATTTTTGCAAATGTATTTAGAGGGAAAATAAATAATAATAAAAAATAAAATAAAAATTTTTTCATTTTTAAAAAGATGTTCCTATACGAAATCTAAACGATTCTGTTTGATCTGTTGTCTCTTTAGACAATGGAATAGCATACGAAAAAGAGAGTGGACCAATTACTGTGAACCAATTAACCGATATGCCTGTAGCAGATCTAATTTTGTCAGACTCTAAAGAACTATCGTAATCAACTTCTCTTAATGTAGCAGCGTCAAAGAAAAGATTAAGATCTATATTTTCAAATCCATTAATAACATTTGGTATAGTCGAATTCAGATTTATGGCAGAGCCAAAATTACCACCAACGTATTCAACACCATCTTTTGGTCCTATTTTACCAGGTTCAAATCCTCTTAATTTTTTACTAGGTATATAAATTCTTCTTGAGACCCTTACTTCATCATCGATTGAATTGACTGATTTAAGAAATAATTTACCAGATAAAATTAAATTATCTGATACTGAGTGATATTTTGACAAATTAAGAGTATTTCCAACAGACAAATCATCTGAATAAATGGGCAGTTCTTGATCAAAACTAACCATATAACCTTGAGTGGGTTGGTAGTTTTGATCAAGTTTATTCATCGTTACATTATACCTTAATAAATTTTCTAGATAATCACCCTCCTGTTTTTTTTTGTGAGCAGAAGCTGTTGAGGCGGTTTCTAATTTTTCATAGTATGCAGATATATCAAGATTAACATATAAATCAGAATATTGTTCAAAACCTGTTCCAAGACTAAATCCAGTACGAGTGGTTTTAAATCCACCGGTGCTTAAAAAATCTGAACTAGTGCTTTCTAACGTTGTTTGAAATGAGCGGTCTGTATTTTTAAAATTAGGATTTGTAACTGAAAACTTTCCTTTAATTTCATCCTCGGACATTAAAATATTTGTGCCTAATTTTATTCCCTTTCCAAGATAATTTTTTTCTTGAATTCCTGCTGTAATTGTGGCGCCAGAGGTACCTGTTCCAGCACCAGCATACACCTCACCAGTGGGCATTTCCTCAACTAAAATGTCGATTACTTTCTTTTGATTATCTGTTTTTGAGTTTTTAATTTTTGATTCTACTTTTCGGAAAATAGCTCTAGACTTAATTGAATTAATAGATTTATCTAAAAGCACTTCATTAAAGGCATCACCCTCGTCAACAATAAGTGAATTTCTTATAACTTTCTCCTCGGTAATAAAATTACCAAAAATATTTATTTGTTCTACATAAAATTTTTCTAAGTCTTCAAATTTAAATTTTAAATTGATTTTATTACTGTCAACAACAGATAAATCATATTTTGTATTTAAAAATAAAAACTCTCTTAATAACAATATTTGGTCAATTTCGTCTAAAATTTTATTTACTTCTTTGGATGAATATTTTTTCCCTTTAAGTTTTTTAATATAATTGTTGATTTCTACAAAATTTTCCTTGTTATAGTTATCATTTATTTCAATTGATAAATCATTAAAAAAAAACTTTTCCCCAGAGTCTATGTTAAAATTTAATTCAAAAAATTTATTATTAATATTTTTTGCATAAGAAGATTTTATATTTACATTATAGTAACCTTTTCGTTGGTAATATTGTTTTAATCTTTTCTCATCTTGTTTAATTTTTAATTCATCTAAATATTTATTAGATGTTATAAACTTCCAAAATCTACCTTCTTCAGATCTGATGATATTTCTTAGTTTTGAATCTGAGAAAACTTTTTTACCTTGAAAATTTATTTTTTTTATTATTGCTCTTTCACCTAGATTAAAATTATAAACAATATCCACAGAGTTGTTTTGATTGTCTATCACTTTTGTATCTAACTCTGCAAAGTAATATCCAGTACCTCTTACAATATTTAAAAGAAGATTATTTTGATTTAAGATTTTATTTTTTAAGAAAGGGTATTTTTCAGATTTTTTTGTCAACACTTCTAATTTGCTTAATGTATTTTTATTTTTAATTCCACTTATTTTAATTGATTGAATTATAGGATTTTCAATAATTATGATTTTTAAAATATTATTTTTTGGAGTAATTTTTATATCTTTAAAATAATTTGTTTTATAAAGTTTTTTTATTGATGAATTTAAATCATTAATTGTCAAATCATCAGATAAATTTAAACCTGAAAACATTATAACTGTTTCTACAGAGAGTCTTTCATTACCCTCAACTATAATTTCCTTATAAACTTCTGCTTTAGATAATGAAAAAGACAATGATAATGAGATAATAAATAAAGAAATTAGCTTTATTAATTTTTTTAGATTTTCAATCATTAACTTTTAAATTTTTAATAATGTACTGATTTACAATTTCTACCATAGATTTGATATCTTTTATATTCTTAGGTTTAGATGAGTAATATTTTATAAGATATGGTTTTTTTAATAATTCTAACATCTTATTGTGGATAGAAATATAAGAAATTTTGTTGAGGAGATAATTTTTAACAAGCATATCATTTATAGAAACTAAAATTATTTCAAAATAGGTATTTTTAAATTTGTAATTTAATATTTTTAAAAGAGGAAAATTTTTAAGATTAGGCTTTATAAAGTTTAAACTGTTTAACTTATGATAATTGAAATTACTACTTTTATAAATAAAATTATTCTTTGACAAATATAGAGCATTTGCGATTGGAATTTCCATTGTTGTTTCATGTGCTACCAGTTTTGTTAGTCCATTTTTAAAATTCACTATGGCATGTAAATAAGATTTTGGGTGTATTAATATATCAAATTTACTTCGTTCCATATCAAATATTTTAATTGCTTCAATTATTTCAAAAATTTTATTCATCAAAGTGGCTGAATCAATTGATATCTTTCTTCCCATTTTCCAATTTGGGTGATTTAAGGCAAATTTAGGTTTTATATTTTCAATTTTCTTCAGATCTTTAAATAAGAATGGACCTCCTGATGCAGTTAAATAAATTTTTTTAATATTTTGTTTACTTTCATCTTTAATAAGAGACGAAATTGAAAAATGTTCAGAGTCCAAGGGTATAAATCTTGTCTGCCTTTTTTTTAATTCTTTCTTTATAAATTGCCATCCACAAATAATTGATTCCTTATTTGCCATAGCTAAGTTATTTGAATATTTTATTATATCTAATGTTGGTTCAAGTCCTTCAATTCCAGCAATTCCATTTACGGTTAAGAAGGATTTCTTTTTATTATTTTTTAACGCTTCCTTTATTGTTAGAAAAATTTTTATTTTTTTTTCTCTAAATTTTTTTAAATTATTGAGGTAACTTTTTTTATCAAAAACGACTACTTTTTTTACTCCAAATTGTATTGCTTGTTTGAGAATTTTTTCAACATTTTTATTAGTAGATAATAATTTTATATTAAAGTTTGATTTATCTTTTTTGATCAATTTTAATGTTGTCTCTCCAATTGATCCTGTAGAACCTAATAAGAAAATATCTTTTGTCATTTTAAATAGAAATCAATATTAATCCAAATGGTAATGCAATTAAAACCCCATCTATTCTGTCTAAAATTCCTCCATGCCCTGGCAAAATTGAACCTGTATCTTTTAATTTTGCTTTTCTTTTAATAAATGAGATAATTAAGTCTCCAAACTGTGAAATCAATGAAATAAATATTATGAAAATTAAATAATTTATTTCAAGGACTAAATATTCTTTGAAAAAAATATAATAAAAATGACCAAGAGTTATTGAAAGAAAAAATGATCCTAAGACCCCAGAATAGGTTTTGTTAGGACTGATTTGTGTCAATTTTTTTCCACCCAGAAGTCTTCCGAATATAAAGCCCCCTG
>CACMJX010000010.1 GCA_902614055.1 uncultured Pelagibacteraceae bacterium
TTGGATGAAGGAAAAGATAAAAAATTCTCCAGAAGATGCAAGTGGAGCATGTAACGATTATTTAAAAGTTCTAGGTTTAGTTGCAACCGGGCATGCTTGGTTAAAAGTTCTAGAAGTTTCCTTTAAAGAATATGAGAGTAATAAAGATTTTTATGAAGACAAAATCCAAACTGCCAACTTTTTCTTTAATAGAGTGCTTCCTAGGATAGAAAGTAGTTACATTACTGCAACAACTGGAAGTAATTATATTATGAATTACAAATTTAATTAGAATGAACCCTTATGAAACAAATTTGGATAAAAACGAAGCCAATTATGTTCCATTAACCCCTTTATCATTTCTAGAAAGAGCAAAAGATATTTATCCAAACTACGAAGCAGTAGTTTATGAAAGTAGAAAATATACTTGGAGTGAAGTTTACAAAAGATGTATTAAGTTTGCTAGTGCATTAGATAAATTAGGAATTAAAACAGGTGATACGGTATCTGTCTTAGCTTTTAACACACCTGAAATATTCGAAGCGCATTATTCCATTCCTATGGTTGGAGCAGTTATAAATGCTATTAATACAAGACTAGACTCAAAAACAATTAGTTATATTTTAAATCACAGCGAAGCGAAGGTACTAATTGTAGATAGACAATTTCATGATGTAGTAAAAAAAGCTTTAGAAGAAGTTAATTCAAAAATTACTATAATTGATATAGATGATAAAGATGCAAAGCTAACCGACTCAAAAAATATAGGATCTTTGGAATATGAGGAGTTTTTAAATTCTGGAGATGAAAATTTTAAATGGAAAATGCCAAAAGATGAGTGGCAAGCTATAGCATTAGGTTATACTTCTGGAACAACTGGTAATCCAAAAGGAGTTGTTTATCATCATAGAGGATCATATTTAATGGCAACAGGAAGTGCAGTTGCATGGAATATGCCTAATCAGTTAAATTTTTTATACACAGTACCAATGTTTCATTGTAATGGCTGGTGTTATCCTTGGACAATGTCAATGATTCATGGTCGAGTAATTTGTCTGAGAAATATTGATGTAAAAAAGATATTTGAATTAATTGATAAATATGAAGTTACTCATTTTGGTGGAGCACCAATAGTTTTAAATATGTTAGCTAATGCACCTGAGGATCAGCAAAAGGAATTAAAAAGAAAGGTATATGTATTAACAGCAGGTGCTCCTCCTCCTAGTATAATTTTTGAAAAAATGCAAAAGTTAGGCTTTGAAGTAATGCATGTATATGGTCTTACAGAAACCTATGGTCATATTTTGCAGTGTGCATGGAATCAAGAATGGGATGAATTAGATCAAAATAACCAAAACGAAATAAGAGCAAGACAAGGCGTAAGGTATCCCAATACAGAAGGCGTCATTGTAATGGACCCTGAAACCATGAAGCCTGTTCCTCATGATGGAAAAACAATGGGTGAAATTATGATTAGAGGAAATGTGGTGATGAAGGGTTATTTTAAAGATAAAGAAGCGACAGAAAAATCAATGGATGGAGGATGGTTTCATTCTGGCGACTTGGCTGTAACTCATCCAAGTGGTTACATAAAAATACAAGACCGATCAAAAGATATTATAATTTCAGGAGGAGAAAATATTTCATCTATCGAAATTGAAAATACGATTTCAAAACATCCTGCTGTATCACTGGCAGCTGTTGTAGCAAAACCAGATGAAAAATGGGGTGAAACACCTTGTGCTTTTGTTGAATTAATCGAGGGAAAATCAAGTTCAGAGGAGGAAATTATTAAATTTTGTCGAGAAACTCTTGCTGGATTTAAACTTCCTAAAAAGGTTGTGTTTACTCCGCTACCAAAGACATCCACTGGAAAGATTCAAAAGTTTGAACTGAGAAAACAAGCTAAGGAATTAAACTAATATAGTTTCTTTACAAAAATCAAATAAGATGGCAGTAATGCTCAAAAAAAAATGAAAACTTTTTTAATAGCTAAATCAAGAAGGCTTAGAGGTACACCGTACACCTCTAGAATTGAAAAACAAGGTGTAACTGCTTATACTATATATAATCATATGTTGCTGCCAGCAGCATTTGGTTCTGTAGAAGATGCTTATCATCACTTGAAAGAGCATGTTCAGATTTGGGATGTTGCCGCTGAAAGACAAGTTGAAATTTCTGGTAAAGACTCAGCAAAATTAGTTCAATTGATGACTTGCAGAGATTTATCAAAATCCAAAGATGGAAGATGTTATTACTGCCCAATCATTGATGACAATGCAGGTTTAATTAATGATCCTGTAGTTCTAAGATTAAATGAAAATAGGTGGTGGGTCTCTTTAGCTGACTCAGATGTAATTCTATTTGCCAAAGGATTAGCGATTGGAAACAAATTTGATGTAAAAATTTCTGAACCTGATGTTGATATAATGGCAGTTCAAGGACCAAAATCATTTCAATTAATGGAAAAAGTTTTTGGAGAAAAAATTGTAAATTTAAAATTTTTTGGTTTTGATTATTTTGAATTTGGTGGCGATAAACACCTTATTGCAAAGTCTGGATGGTCTAAACAAGGTGGCTATGAAATTTATATGGAACACAACGATTCAGGTTTAAAACTATACGATCATCTTTTTGAAATTGGTAGGGAATTCAATATTAGACCAGGTGGACCAAACCTTATCGAACGTATTGAGAGTGGTTTACTTTCCCATGGTAATGATATGGACAATGGAGATAATCCATATGAATGTGGTTTTGATAAGTATGTAAATATTGATAGTGATGTTGATTTTTTAGGTAAAGAAAAACTGAAAAAAATTAAAGCTGAAGGAATTAAAAAAAAACTTATGGGAGTAAAAATTGATGCCAAGGAAATAAGTGTTAATGGCTCAATGGATCTAGTAGATGAAGATAATAATATAATCGGAGAATTAAGATCTGGTTGTTACAACCCGACCTTTGAGCAAGTCATTGGGATTGCAATGATTAACAAACCACACTTTGAGACTTCGAAATCCTTTAAAATCAATATAAATGGCTCTGATTTTGATGGAAAAGTTTGTGATTTACCTTTCATTTAGTATAAAACTTTAAAATACCATGAATATAGCAATAGTAGGAGCGACAGGAAACGTAGGTCGAAAATTAATAGAAGTTTTGGAAAAAAAAAACTTTCCAATAACAGAGGCTTACTTAGTTGCGTCTTCAAATAGCGAAGGAAAAAAAATTAATTTTTTAGGAAAAGAGCATACTGTTAGTAATTTAGAACAATTTGATTTCTCAAAAGTAAAAATTGCTTTTTTTGCAGCTGGTTCTTCAATTGCTGAAAAATGGGCACCGATCGCAGCAGAAAAAACAATTGTAATAGATAATTCAAAATTCTTTAGAAAAGATCCAGAAATTCCTTTAATTGTTCCAGAGGTAAATTCCAAAGAATTACCTAAATTTAAAAATAAGAATATTATAGCAAATGCTAATTGTTCAGTAATACCAATAGTTGTAGCTCTCAAACCATTACATGATTTGTATAATGTAAAAAGAATAGTTGCATCAACTTATCAATCAGTGTCTGGTGCAGGCAAAGCTGGAATGGATGAACTTATATCCCAAACTAAAGAAGTCTTGGAAAATAAAGATGTTGAATCAAAAAATTTTACTAAGCAAATTGCTTTTAATGCTATACCACATATTGATAGTTTTCTTGAAAATGGAAGTACAAAAGAAGAGCAAAAAAATCATGATGAGGTAAAAAAAATTTTAGATAGTAAAATTAATATAACATCTACTTGTGTGAGAATTCCTGTTCTTGTTTCTCACTCCATAAGTGTGAATGTTGAATTTAACAAAAAACATGACTTAGAAGAAATAAGAAATGTCTTATCATCATCACCAGGATGTAAGGTAGTTGATCAGCAAAAAGATGGAGGATACATTACGCCTGTTGAAGCAGAAGACAAATTTGAAACGTTCATATCAAGAATTCGTGAGGATTCTTCTCAACCAAATTCAATTAATTTGTGGGTTGTTTCTGATAACTTACTAAAAGGTGCTGCACTTAATGCAGTTGAAATTGCTGAGGCTTTAGTAGAAAAAGATTTTTATGGAAAATAAAAATCCTATATCGCCACATATACAGATTTATAACTGGCACATCTCCTCATTGGTCTCAATATCACATAGAATAACTGGTATAGTTAACTTTTTTACAGTAACTTTGATAGGTATTTGGATAACATCTTTATTATTAGGAGAGGAAAATTATGTATTTACTAATTTTTTCTTGTCATCTTTAGTTGGTAAATTTGTTTGTTTGGGAATTATTTGGTCTTTTACATTTCAAATGCTTAGCGAAATAAGGCATTTGATCATGGATTTAGGTTACGGATTTGAGCAAAAAACTACAAAAGTAACTGGATTAATAGTTCTGATTGGATCATTTCCTCTTACTGTTATAATTTTTCTTATAGGAAGGTACTTAATTTAATGAGATCTGTAACTAAGAAATGGCTTTTTCTAAAAGTAAGTTCTGCAATTTTACTACCATTAATGCTTTGGTTTTCTATAAATTTGGCTTCTGTTTATGATAAAGGCTATAATGAATTACTTTTATTCATAACATCTCAACCATCTAAGTTTTTATTTAGTCTTTTTTTGGTTTTTGCATATTTTTTCTCAGCTTTAAGCATTAGTGAGGTTTTTGAAGATTATATTGAGGACGAAAAAATCAAAAATGCCGCAAATAAATCATTAAATATCTTTGCTATAGTATTTCCATTAATAATAATTATCTTAGTATTTAATATATAGTTATGAGTGCGTACAAAATTATTGATCATGAATATGATGTAGTTGTTCTAGGTGCAGGTGGATCTGGACTGAGAGCAGCTGTTGGCCTAAGTGAGGCTGGTCTAAAAACGGCATGTGTATCTAAAGTATTTCCAACAAGAAGTCACACATCTGCTGCCCAAGGAGGTATTTCAGCAGCACTTGGAAATATGGGAGAAGATGACTGGAGATGGCACATGTATGACACAGTCAAAGGTGCTGATTGGTTGGGTGACCAGGATTCCATAGAATATCTATGTAAAGAAGCACCAGCTGCTGTTCTTGAATTAGAAAAGTATGGTGTTCCATTTAGTCGAACTGAGGAAGGAAAAATTTATCAAAGACCATTTGGGGGTATGACAAAAAACTACGGAAATGAAACAGTTCAAAGAACATGTGCAGCAGCAGACAGGACTGGACATGCAATACTTCACACATTGTATGGACAAGCTTTAAAACATAATACCGAATTTTTTATTGAATACTTTGCGCTAGATCTAATAATGAAAGATGGAGCATGCAAAGGTATAATTGCTTGGAACCTCAATGATGGAACAATTCACAGATTTAAATCCCACACAACTATTATAGCAACAGGGGGTTATGGAAAAGTGTATTACTCAGCTACTTCAGCTCATACTTGCACTGGAGATGGTAATGCTATGGCCCTAAGAGCTGGATTACCTTTACAAGATATGGAATTTGTACAATTTCATCCAACGGGAATATATGGTCATGGAACATTAATTTCCGAAGGTGTAAGAGGAGAAGGTGGTTATCTAGTAAATTCAAAAGGAGAAAGATTTATGGAGCGTTATGCTCCTAAAGCAAAAGATCTAGCATCTAGAGATGTTGTAAGTAGATCAATTGCAGTAGAAATTAATGAGGGTAGAGGTATTGGAAAAGAACAAGATCATGTTCATCTTCACATTGATCATTTGGATCCAAAAGTTATAGATGAGAGACTTCCAGGAATATCAGAGGCTTCAAAATTATTTGCAAATGTTGATGTAACTAAGGAACCAATACCAGTAGTACCTACAGTGCATTATAATATGGGTGGAATACCAACAAATTATAAGGCAGAAGTTTTAACATTAAATGGATCTGAAAAAACTGTACCGGGGTTAATGGCTATTGGAGAAGCAGCATGTGTTTCTGTCCATGGCGCAAATAGATTAGGTTCAAACTCACTAATAGATTTAGTAGTTTTTGGAAGAGCTGCAGCGAAAAGAGCAGCAGAGTTAGTAAAACCTGGAATGAAGCATGATGAAATTGATAAAAATGAAACGGATAGATGTTTAGATAGATTTGACAAATTAAGAAACTCAGAGGGTTCAAATCCAACATCTGAACTGAGACTTTCAATGCAAAAAACAATGCAATCAAAGTGTGCTGTATTTAGAACTGAGAAAACATTAAAGGAAGGCGTTGATGAAATTAGAAAACCTTATGATGGAATGGACTCTCTTTCTGTAAAGGATAAGTCATTAATCTTTAATACTGATTTAGTTGAAACACTAGAATTTGACAACTTAATCAGACAAGCAATAACTACAATGGACTCTGCGTATCATAGAAAAGAAAGCAGAGGAGCTCATGCAAGAGAAGATTTTCCAAAGAGAGATGATGAGAATTATATGCAACACACTCTGTCTTGGTGTAATGGTTCAAAAACTAAAATTAATTACAGACCTGTTCATAGATCAACACTTACAAATGATGTACAATATTTCCCTCCACAGGAAAGAGTATATTAATGGTTCAATTAAATTTACCTGCAAACTCAAAGGTAGAAAAAGGTCAATATTATAAAGATAAAACAGGTTCAAAAAACATTAGAAAAATAAATATTTATAGATGGGATCCATCTAAAAATGAAAATCCAAGACTTGATACCTATGAAGTTGATATGGATAATTGTTCATCTAAAGTCCTTGATGTTTTAAACAAAATAAAAAATGAAATAGATCCTTCTATAGCTTACAGAAGATCTTGTGCCCATGGAGTTTGTGGATCTTGTGCGATGAATATGAATGGAAAAAATGGTTTAGCATGTACGAAGTCCCATTCTGAACTGGATGGAGATATTGATATTTATCCTTTACCACATCTAAAAGTCTTAAAAGATTTAATTGGTGATTTAAGTACATTGTATAAACAATATGAGTCTGTTGAACCTTGGTTAAAAACCTCAAAAGTAAATGATAAAGAGAATATCCAATCTAAAAATGACAGAGCAAAATTAGATGGATTATATGAATGTATTATGTGTGCATGTTGTTCAACGTCTTGCCCAAGTTATTGGTGGAACGGTGAAAAATATTTAGGTCCAGCTGTATTACTTCAGGCTTATAGGTGGATAATTGATAGTAGAGATGAAGATAGAAAAGAAAGACTTAAAAAAGTAGCTGATGAACTTAAGCTTTATAGATGCCATACTATCTTGAATTGTACAAATGCTTGCCCAAAGGGCTTGAATCCTGCAAAAGCTATTGCAGAGATAAAGAAAATGCTTGCAACGGCCTAATTACTTAATTAAATAATTTCACTCATGAATATAATCAAACATTTCATTGGTGGAAAAGTAATAGATGGTACTTCACAAAGAAAAGGACATGTTTTTAATCCTGCTACTGGAGAGCAAGAATCAGAAGTTGTTTTAGCTACTAAATCAGATTTAGATAAAACAGTTGAAATTGCTAAGAAAGCCTTTGAGACATGGTCACTTAAGCCTGCACTTCAAAGAGCTAGGATAATGTTTAAGTTTAAAGAACTTATAGAAAAAAATTTTGATGAATTAACAAAGTTAATTGTCTCTGAACATGGAAAAGTTTATGAGGATGCAAAAGGATCGTTAATAAGAGGATTGGAAGTTGTCGAGTTTGCATGTGGAATTCCTCATGTGCTTAAAGGTGAATTTTCTGAGAATGTTGGGACAAATGTTGATAGTTATTCCATGCGACAGCCTTTAGGTGTAGCTGCTGGAATAACACCTTTTAATTTTCCTGCAATGGTGCCAATGTGGATGTTTCCATTAGCTATAGCATGTGGAAATACTTTTATTCTTAAACCATCAGAAAAAGATCCCTCATGTCCGATGAGATTAGCAGAATTACTTCACGAAGCTGGTCTTCCTGCTGGAGTTTTTAATGTTGTCAACGGAGATAAAGAAGTTGTAGACGCTATACTTTCAAACAATGATATTAAAGCTGTAAGCTTTGTTGGATCAACACCTATAGCTAAATACATATATGAGAATGCTGCCAAAAATGAGAAAAGAGTTCAAGCATTAGGTGGAGCTAAAAATCATTTAGTGGTGATGCCCGATTGCGATTTAGAAGGAGCTGTAAATGGTCTAATGGGTGCTGCATATGGATCTGCAGGTGAAAGATGTATGGCTCAGTCTGTTGCTGTAGCAGTTGGTGATATTGGTGATGAGTTAGTATCTAGGTTAGTAAAAAAAGCTGAAGCATTAAAAATTGGTCCTGGTATGGATAAATCCTCAGAGATGGGTCCTCTTGTCACAAAACAACATTTAGAAAAAGTAAAAGGATATGTTGATTTAGGAGTAAAAGAGGGAGCTAAATTAGCTCTTGATGGTAGAGATCTAAAACTTCAAGGGTATGAAAATGGTTTTTATATAGGTGGATGTTTGTTTGATCATGTAACGACTGATATGAGAATTTATAAAGAAGAGATTTTTGGTCCTGTTCTATCAGTGGTAAGAGTAAAAACTTTTGAAGAAGCAACCAAAATGATAAATGAGCATGAGTATGGAAACGGTGTAAGTATTTATACTAGAGATGGTGATGCAGGAAGAACTTTTGCAAGTAAAATCCAAGTTGGAATGGTTGGAATAAATGTTCCAATACCAGTTCCTATGGCATTTCATAGTTTTGGTGGATGGAAAAGATCATTGTTTGGAGATAGCGGAATGCATGGCATGGAAGGAATTAAATTTTATACAAAATTGAAAACCATTACCTCTAGATGGCCTTCAGGCATAAGGTCAAATCCTGAATTTATTATGCCAACTATGGAATAAAATATGTCAAAAATTTCTTTAATAGGTGCTGGTCAAATAGGTGGGACTTTAGCTCATTTGATTGGCCTAAAAGAGCTTGTAAATGAGGTTGTTCTCTTTGATGTTGCTAGTGGAATTGCTAAAGGAAAAGCCTTAGATATTGCACAATCTTCGTCAGTTGATGGTTTTAACGTTAAATTTTCAGGAACAGATAATTATGAAGATATTAAAGATTCTGATGTAATTATCATAACTGCAGGAGTACCAAGAAAGCCAGGTATGAGTAGAGATGATTTACTTGGAATTAATTTAAAAATTATTAAGCAGGTTGCAGAAGGAATAAAAGTAAATGCACCTAACGCTTTCGTTATATGTATTACAAATCCATTAGATGTAATGGTAATGGCATTTCAAAAATATTCAGGACTTCCAGCAAATAAAGTAGTTGGGATGGCTGGTATTTTAGATAGTTCACGTTTTAAACTTTTTTTATCTGAGGAATTAAATGTACCTGTAAGAGAAATTGATGCAATGGTTATGGGTGGGCATGGAGATACAATGGTACCCCTTCCAAGATTTACCAAGGTCTCTGGAAAACCTTTAATGGATTTATTAAAAGATGGAAAAATTTCTGAAGAAAAATTAGAGAGTATTAATCAACGAACAAGAGATGGTGGTGCTGAGATAGTTAAATATTTGGAAAAGGGATCTGCATTTTATGCACCAGCGGCTTCCGGAGTAGAGATGGCAGAAGCATTTTTAAAAGATCAAAAAAAACTTTTACCATGTGCAGCACATCTACATGGAGAATATGGGATTAATAATGTTTATGCTGGTGTTCCTGTTATCATCGGAAAAGAAGGTGTTGAAAGGATTGATGAAATTGATCTTAATGAGAATGAAAAAACAGAATTTAATAATTCTGTGGAAGCAGTCATCAAATTGTGGGATGCAGCATCAAAAATAGATCCTGATTTGAATAAAGACTAAATGAATATTCACGAGCACCAAGCAAAACAAATTCTAAAAAAGTATGGAGCGAATGTGCCCGAGGGAGTATTTGCATTTAATGTATCCGATCTTTTGCAAAAAACTAAAGAATTGAAAACTGATAAGTATGTTCTTAAAGCTCAAATTCATGCTGGTGGAAGAGGTAAGGCTGGCGGAGTAAAAATTGTTGATAATTTAGAAAATTTAGAAAAAGAAGCAAATATTTTGCTTGGCAAAAACCTAATTACTCATCAAACAGGACCGTTAGGTAGAGAAGTAAAAAGACTATATGTTGAGGAGGTATCTAATATTAGTAAAGAATTTTATCTTTCTTGCCTAGTTGATAGAGTAAGTTCAAAAATTGCATTTATTTCAAGTGATCAAGGAGGAATGAACATTGAAGAAGTTGCCCAAAATACACCTGAAAAAATTTTAACAACTAAAGTCGATTTTAACCAAGAAATTTCCGAGATTGATTGTAAGAAAATTATTAAGGTTTTTGAATTAGACGATAATTCTGGTTCAGAAGCTATAAGCTTAATAAAAGCAATTTATAAATTGTTCATAGAAAATGATGCAAATTTAGTAGAAATTAACCCACTTATTTTAACGAAAGAAAATAAAGTAGTTTGTCTTGATGCAAAAATGACATTTGATGAAAATGCATTATTTAAACATCCTGAGATACAAGAATTAAGAGACTATAATGAGGAAGAAGCCACAGAAATTGAAGCAAGCAAACATGACTTGGCATATATAAAATTAGATGGAAGTATAGGATGTATGGTAAACGGTGCAGGATTAGCAATGGCTACAATGGATATCATAAAGCTTTATGGTGAAGAGCCTGCGAATTTTTTAGATGTAGGAGGTGGAGCATCAAAAGAAAAAGTTTCTGCTGCATTCAAAATTATTTTATCAGATAAAAATGTTAAAGGAATATTGATAAATATTTTTGGTGGAATTATGAGATGTGATGTACTTGCGCAAGGTGTTGTAGATGCAGCAAAAGAAATTAAAATTAAAGTTCCGTTAGTAGTAAGATTAGCAGGAACAAACTTTGAAGAAGGAAAAAAGATATTAGAGAATTCTGGTTTAAAAATTATATCTGCAAATGACTTATCAGATGCTGCAAAAAAAGTTGTAGAGGCAATAAAATAATGTCAGTATTAATTGATAAAAATACAAAAGTAATTTGCCAAGGTTTTACAGGATCCCATGGTACTTTTCACTCTGAACAATCTATTAAATATGGAACAAACTTAGTTGGGGGCGTAACACCAAAAAAAGGTGGACAAATTCACTTAGAAAGACCGGTGTTTAACACAGTTAAAGAAGCAAAAGATGCTACTGGAGCGGATGCAACAATGATATATGTACCTGCAAAGTTTGCTTCATCAGCCATCATAGAAGCTATAGATGCATCTATTGAATTAATTGTTTGTATAAGCGAAGGAATACCAATTCTAGATATGTTAAATGTAAAAAAAAAATTACAAAATTCTAAATCCAGATTAATTGGTCCAAACTGTCCAGGAATAATTACACCTAATGAATGTAAAATTGGAATAATGCCAGGCAATATTCATAAAAAAGGTTCAGTTGGAATTGTATCAAGATCAGGAACATTAACCTATGAGGCAGTTGCTCAAACAACCGAGAACAATCTTGGTCAATCAACATGTATAGGAATTGGTGGTGATCCAATTAATGGAACTAATTTCATTGATTGCCTTGATTTATTTTTAAATGACGATCAAACCGAGTCTATTTTAATGATTGGAGAAATAGGTGGAACTGCTGAAGAAGAAGCAGCAGAATTTGTAAAAAATCACAAAATAAAAAAACCAATTGTTGGATTTATAGCTGGAGTAACTGCTCCACCAGGAAGAAGAATGGGACATGCTGGTGCTATTATTTCAGGCGGCAAAGGAAATGCTGAAGAAAAGATAAAAAAAATGCAAGATTGCGGTATTACTGTTGCTAATTCTCCCTCTGATATTGGAAAAACGCTACTAAATAAATTGTCTAATTGATAACATTTTGTTTGTATAATATTTAAAGAATTAATATGTCAGCTTCCAAAAATCTTGAGTACAAAAAAACTTCATTTTTAAATAAATCAAATAATGCATTTATTGAGCAAATGTATGTAAAGTTTATAAATAAAGATCCTAGTTTGCCAAAAGGTTGGAAAGAATATTTTCTCGATATAAGTGAAGATTTAGACTCTGTTGTTAGAGAAATAAAGGGTCCCTCTTGGAGTCCAAAAAAAGTAAAAATTAAAGAAAATATAGAATTTAAAAAAGAAGATTCCACTCTAAAAGTTAATCAAGCTGATGTAATAGATGGAAATAGTAATTCAATAAGAGCTGTTTCACTTATTAGATCTTATAGACAAAGAGGACATCTACTTTCTAAACTAGATCCACTAGAAATAAGAGAAAGTGAATATTTAGATGAATTGCACCCTGAAAATTATGGTTTTAGTAAAAAAGATTATGATAAGCAAATATATTTAGATGGAGTTTTAAATAAAGAGTATTCAAACATAAGAGAAATTTTATCCATACTTAGAAAAACTTATTGTGGATCAGTTGGTTATGAATATATGCATATATCAAATCCAACAGAGAGAAAATGGTTTAGGGACAGAGTAGAAAAAGATGAAAATGCATTAAAATTTACAGAAAATGGTAAAAATGCAATTTTGAATAAATTAATTCAAGCTGAGGGATTTGAGAAATTTTTACATACAAAATATGTTGGTTCCAAAAGATTTGGTCTAGATGGAGGTGAAAGCTTAATTCCAGGTTTGGAGCAAATTATAAAAATTGGAGGCCAATCCAAGATTAAAGAGATTAAAATTGGAATGTCTCACAGAGGAAGACTAAATGTTTTAGCTAACGTCTTACAAAAATCATACAAAAGAATATTTAATGAATTTGCAGGTGAAATAAACAATACAGACGAGGATAGTGCTGGGGATGTGAAATATCATTTGGGAGCTTCATCTGACAGAGAATTTGATGGAAATTCTGTACATGTGAGTTTAACAGATAATCCTTCGCACTTGGAAGCAGTTAATCCAGTTGTGCTAGGTCAGACTAGAGCAAAACAATTTTTTCATAAAGATACTGAAAGAAATAAAGTAATTCCAATTTTAATTCATGGAGATGCTGCTTTTGCTGGACAAGGTATTGTTGCCGAATGTTTTGCAATGTCGGGTTTACCAGGACACAATACAGGTGGAACTATTCATATAATAGTGAATAATCAAATTGGATTTACCACAAGCCCTAGGTTTGCAAGATCTTCCCCTCACCCATCAGATATTGCTAAAATGGTTGATGCACCTATCATCCATGTCAATGGAGATGACCCAGAAGCCGTTGTTTATGCCTCAAGAATTGCAACCGAATTTAGATTAAAGTTCAATCGAGATGTAGTAATTGACTTAGTTTGTTATAGACGATTTGGACACAATGAGGGAGATGAGCCATCATTCACTCAACCATTGATGTATAAAAAAATTAGATCGCATCAATCAACAGCGAATATATATGGATCTAAACTTATTAATGAAAATTTAATATCTAAAGAGGGTTTAAATGATCAAATTAAAAAATTTAAAGATCTTTTAGATGATCAATTTAAAACAGCTAAAGATTATAATCCAAAAATTGAATGGTTTGAAGGAGCATGGTCTAGCTATAAACCTAAAAAAGGGAAAGATAAAAGAGGAATTACTGGAGCAGATGAAAAAATACTTAAAAATATTTCAGATAAAATAAATGTTGTTCCATCTGAAATAAGTATTCACAAAACTATTAGCAAAATTTTGCAAAGTAGAAAAAAATCTGTAGACGATGGTTTAAATATTGACTGGTCTACTGCTGAATCATTAGCTTTTGGTTCATTATTAGATGAAGGTTTTCCAGTTCGATTTGTAGGACAAGATTCTGGCAGAGGAACATTCAGTCAGAGACATTCAGTTTTAAGAGACCAAACAAATAATTTTAGATATATTCCATTAAATAATATTTCAAAAAATCAAAAAAAATTTGAAATAGTTGATAGTTTTTTGTCAGAACTTGCAGTTTTAGGATTTGAATATGGATATAGTTTAGTAGAACCAAATACTCTTACTCTTTGGGAAGCTCAATTTGGTGATTTCGCAAATGGTGCACAAGTTATAATTGATCAATTTATTGCATCTGGTGAAAGAAAATGGCAAAGAGCATCAGGTTTAGTAATGTTATTACCCCATGGTTATGAAGGTCAAGGGCCAGAACATTCATCAGCTAGACTTGAAAGATTTTTACAAATGTGTGCAAATGATAATCTTCAAGTTATGAATTGTACAACTCCAGCAAATTATTTTCACGCTTTACGTAGACAAATACATCGTGATTTTAGAAAACCACTTGTAATCATGACACCTAAATCTTTGTTAAGAAATAAGTTTTGTGTATCAACCATTGATGATTTTAGTAAGCAAACATCATTTCACCGAATAATGTGGGATCATGCATTAAGTGATCAATCTAAAAATTTTATTAAATTAAAAAAATCTAGTGAAATAAAAAAAGTTATAATTTGTTCAGGAAAAGTATACTTCGATCTTTTAAATGCCAGAGAAAAATTAAAAAGAGATGATGTGGTAATGTTTAGAATAGAGCAACTTTATCCTTTTCCAGCAAAGAGTTTGGTAAAAGAACTTAAACCATATGCTAAAAATGCTAATTTTTATTGGTGTCAGGAAGAGCCAAAAAATATGGGCGCATGGTTTTCAGTGAGAGATTATATACAATGGACATTGGATACCATTAAAGCTAAAAATAATAAAGTTTCTTATATTGGAAGAAGTCCTGATGCATCACCAGCCACTGGATATGCTAAAAGGCATCAACTTGAGCAACAAGAAATTATAAATGAAGTATTTAATCAATGAGTGAAAAAATTTTAGTGCCTACTTTAGGTGAAAGTATTACAGAAGCAACAGTTTCTAAATGGTTGAAAAAAGAAGGTGAAACAGTTGAGGCGGATGAAGCAATAGTTGAACTGGAAACTGATAAAGTAAATTTAGAAGTTCCGTCCCCTATTAGTGGGACATTATCAGAAATTAGTTTTAAAGATGGGGATACAGTTGAAGTTGGAGCTGTATTAGGCTCAATTTCTGAAGGGAATGTTGATATTAAAAATGTACCCGAAAGCAAAAAACAACTTGAGGATAATGAAGAGAAAGAATTTAAAGATCAGAAAAGCAATGTAATTAATTTAGATATAGAAAAAAAACCTCAAACTAAGTTAGAAGAACCATTAGTATTAACAGAAGATCGTTCAATGGAGCTATTAGAGGAAGAGCCTTTACTTTTAACTGAGGAAGTAGAAACAGAGGAAACCCCACAACAACCAATTATTCTTTCACCTGCAGTTAGAAAAATGGTTGCAGAAAAAAATATCAACTTAGATAATGTAAAGGGAACAGGCAAAGCAGGAAGAATTTTAAAAGGTGATCTAATTACAATGATGGGAGCCAACCCACAACCCAACCAGAGAAGAATTCAATACGGTGAAGAAGAAAGAATTAAAATGACTCGTTTAAGGCAAACGATTGCAAAAAGATTAAAACAAGCTCAAGACAATGCAGCAATGTTAACTACTTTTAACGAGGTAGATATGTCTGGGATTATGGCAATGAGAAAAGATAACCAAGAAGATTTCAAAAGCAGATACGGAATAAAGCTAGGTCTAATGTCATTTTTTGTCAAAGCTTGTGTCGTTGGACTAAAATTATTTCCAGCAATTAACGCTGAGGTTGAAGATCAAGACATAATTTATAAGAATTATTATAATATTAGTTTCGCTGTTGGAACTGAAAAAGGTTTAGTAGTTCCAGTGCTTAGAAATGCAGATGAGATGTCATTTGCTGAAATAGAAAAAGAAATAAAAAAATTATCTGAAAAAGCAAACACAGGTAGTTTAACAATTGAGGACTTACAAGGAGGCACGTTTACAATTAGCAATGGAGGTGTATATGGTTCCATGCTTTCAACACCAATATTAAACCCTCCTCAATCAGGTGTATTAGGTATGCATAATATTGTTGAAAGACCTGTAAATGATAATGGTGAGATAAAAATAAAACCAATAATGTACTTGGCCTTGTCATATGATCATAGAATTATTGATGGAAAGGAATCCGTGTCGTTCTTAAAAACTGTTAAAGAAAATTTAGAAGACCCTAGAAGATTATTTTTAAATATCTAATGGCTGAAAAATTTGATGTTACTGTAATTGGAGGAGGACCTGCAGGATATGTATGTGCAATTAGATTATCACAATTAGGCTTAAAAACTGCATGTATAGAGTCTAGAGGATCTTTGGGAGGCACTTGCCTTAATATAGGGTGTATTCCTTCTAAAAGTCTTTTAAATATGTCAGAAAGTTTTCATAGAGCTAAAAACTTCTCAAATATTGGTATTGAAACTGGAGAAATTAAGCTAAATCTTGAAAAAATGATGAGTAATAAAGACAGCTCGGTTGCAACACTTACAAAAGGAGTGGAGTTCTTATTTAAAAAAAATAAAGTCACTTACATTAAAGGAGTTGGATCTTTTAATGAAAAAAACGAAATTTTAGTCAAAAATGATAAATCAGAGATAAAAATTAAAACTGATAAAACCATTATAAGTACTGGATCAGAACCCCTATCACTTCCAGGAATAGATTTTGACGAAAAAAAAATTCTTTCATCAACAGGAGCTCTTAATATTTCAAAACTTCCAAAAAAAATGGTTGTTGTTGGGGGTGGATATATTGGCTTAGAGATGGGTTCTGTATGGTCAAGACTAGGAACTGAGGTTCATGTTATAGAATATTTAGATCACATAACTCCAGGGCTTGATAAAGAAATTTCAAATGAATTTATGAAAATATTAAAAAAACAGAACATTAAATTTGAGTTAAATACTAAAGTTGAAAAAATTTCTAAAAATGACCAAGGAGTGATAATAGAAACCTCTAATAAAGACGCAAAAAATAAAATTGAAGCTGATGTAGTTTTAATTTCTGTTGGAAGAAAACCTTACACCGATAAATTAAATTTAAAAAAAATTGGAGTAAATCTCGATAAAAAAGGAAAAATTACAGTTAATAAAAATTTTGAGACTAATGTTAAAAATGTTTATGCAATAGGAGATGTCATAAATGGACCAATGTTAGCTCATAAAGCTGAGGAGGAAGGAATAGCAGTAGCAGAGTTAATTGCTGGACAGTCTGGTCATGTAAATTATGATATTATACCTGGAGTAATTTATACTTCACCCGAGGTAGCCTATGTTGGTAAAAATGAGGAAGAATTAAAAGAAAAAAAAGTAAACTACAAAGTAGGTAAATTTCCATTTATGGCAAACTCAAGAGCTAAAGCAATAAATGAGCCAGAGGGATTCGTTAAAATATTAGCTGAAAGTACAACAGACAGAGTGTTGGGAGTACATATAATCGGACCTCATGCTGGAGAAATGATTGCAGAAATGTCCGTAGCAATGGAATTTGGCGCTAGTTCCGAAGATATTGCAAGAACATGTCATGCTCATCCTACTTTTTCAGAAGCGATAAAAGAAGCTGCTTTATCTGTAGATAAAAGACAAATTCACTCTTAATATATTTCATAATTTATTTATGAAATATCCTGTCCTAATACCTAATATATTTAATTTCCCTTTTACATATGAAAGTGACTTGGATCTTAAAGTTGGAGATTATGTTTATGTTCCCTTTGGAAAATCGAAAATAACAGGTGTTGTATGGAATGAATTTGAAAAAAAAAATAAAAAAAATTTCCAGATAAAAAAAATTCTAAAAAAAATAGAAATTGAACCACTTAAAAAAGAAATTATTACTTTTTTGAATTGGTTTTCGGAATACAACTTAGTGCCAAAAGGAATGTGTTTAAAATTACATTTACTTAGTGGAGAAGCAATCACTAATTATGAAGATGAAAATTATCTACCCTATAATAAACAAAAGTTTGTAAATAAGTTTACCCTGTCTTCAGATCAAAGGGAAATATTTGAGGAAATGTCAAAAAAAAATAATAAATTTAGAGTCCATCTTTTACAAGGGACTACAGGTTCAGGAAAAACAATTGTTTATTTTAAGCATATAAAACAATTGTTAGAAAAAGGGCATCAAGCAATGATTCTACTACCTGAAATTGGTTTAACTGCAGAATTTGAAAATAAATTTGAAGAATTTTTTGGTTTCAGTGCTGCAGTATGGCACTCTGGAATAACACCTAAAAAAAAGAAAATAATTTGGAGTGGAGTATCATCAGGAAAAATTAATGTAATTATTGGTGCTCGTTCCTCATTATTTTTACCATTTAAAAATCTTGGAATTATAATTGTAGACGAAGAGCACGATCAATCATTCAAACAAGATGAAGGAGTAATTTATAATGCAAGAGACATGGCAATTGCCAGAGCTAATTTTGAAAATATCCCTATCAATCTTGTTACTGCTGTACCCTCAATAGAAACATATGCAAATATTAAGAAAAAAAAATATTCTGTATCACGTTTAAATAAAAGATATAAAGATGCAAATTTACCTTCATATGAAATAATAGACTTAAATAAAAATAAGTTAGATAAACAATCATGGATTGCCAATGAAACCTTGGAGAAGGTAAATAATCACTTAAAAAAAAATGACCAAGTATTATTTTTTATTAATAGAAGGGGTTTTGCTCCATATGCTCTTTGTAAAAAATGTTTAAATGTTTACTCCTGTCCAAATTGTTCAATAAATTTAGTATATCACAAACATAAAAATAAATTACTTTGTCATTATTGTGGTTTTCAAGCTCAGTTAAGTAGAAATTGTAAGAAAGGTGAGGTATGTGATTTTGTTTTTAGTGGCCCTGGTGTTGAGAGAATTTCTGAAGAGGTTAAACTTAAATTCCCAAATAAAAAAATATCAATTTTTTCAAGTGATACCATGAATAAAAAATCTTCTAAAAAAAAATTAGAAGATATAGTTAAAGGAAAAATTGATATACTTATTGGAACACAATTAATTTCTAAAGGTTTTCATTTTCCAAAATTAAACTGCATTGTTATTTTAGACATTGATCTTAATTCAAATGGACACGATTTAAGAACTGCAGAAAAAAACTTACAACTCTATCACCAATTATCTGGACGGGCTGGAAGAACTGGTAAACCAGCTAAAGTATATTTTCAAACATATAACTCAAACCAAAGTATTATAAATCAAATAACAAATCCTGATCCTTTTATTTTTTTAGAAAATGAATTGAAATTAAGAGAGAAAAATAATCTACCACCTTTTGAAAGATTTATTTCATTAATACTCACCTCTTCAAATGAAAGAAGTTTAGAAAAAGAGTCAATGTATATAAAAAATATTTTATCAGAATCCTTAAACGAAAAAATTTTGGGACCTGTTAATGCACCTATATATCGAGTTAGACGAAAGTATAGGCAGAGACTTTTGATAAGATCTAAAAAGGGTTCTAATATTCAAAAAAGATTGAGTGAAGTCTTAATTACGTACAAATTACCTAAAGAAATAAAACTAACAGTTGATGTTGACCCAATAACCTTCAATTAATGGTAAAATTTTGCACTATTTAGTCAATCTGTTACTTGAAGACACTAAACTCATATGCTACTTAATCCCAAAAAATCTTCTAAAACAAAGAGTTAAAATTGAGCAAAAATAACAGTTTTTCAGCAACTACAGCAAGTAGATATTCTTTAGCACTATATGAACTGGCTAATGAAAATAATTCAATTGATGAGGTTGAAGAACAATCAATATCTTTGTTAAAATTAATAGATGAAAGTAAAGATTTCAGTTCATTAATAAAAGATCCTACTAACTCAGTAAATGAACTTCAGGATGTAATTAACAAAATTGCAGAAAATTATAAATTAAACTCTTTAATATCAAAATTTATAGGTTTTCTAATATCTAAAAGAAGATTTTTTTTATATAAAAACAATTCTTCAAGATTTTGTTGATACTTGCTCAAAAAAAAGAGGAGAAGTAAAAGCTGAACTAATTTCCTCTAAAGAATTATCAGGAGAACAAGTAAGTAAAATAAAAGATGAATTATCTCAAAATTTTAACGCAAAAATAAAATTAGACTATAAATATGACAAAAGTTTAATTGGAGGTTTGGTAATACAAGTTGGTAGTATTATGGTAGACACCTCTATTAAAAATAAATTACAACAAATCGAAAATACAATGATAGAGGCTTAAATGGAAATAAATCCTTCAGAAGTTACAAAAATATTAAAAGAACAAATTAAAAAGTTTGGAGATAAAGCTGAGGTTACTGAAGTTGGTCAAGTTTTATCAGTGGGAGATGGTATAGCAAGAATTTACGGATTAGATAATGTTCAAGCTGGAGAAATGGTTGAATTTTCTGACGGCTCAAAAGGAATGGCATTAAACTTAGAGAGTGAGAATGTAGGTGTTGTAATTTTTGGTGATGATAAAGCAGTTAAAGAAGGTGATACTGTAAAAAGAACTGGTGCGATTGTTGATACACCAGTTGGAAAAGAATTACTCGGTAGAGTAGTTGATGGTTTAGGAAATCCAATTGATGGAAAAGGTGCATTAGATAAAAGTTTAAAAAGAAGTAGGGTTGAGGTAAAAGCTCCTGGCATAATTCCTCGTAAATCAGTTAGTGAACCAATGCAAACAGGTCTTAAATCAATTGATAGTCTAGTTCCAATTGGAAGAGGACAAAGAGAATTAATTATTGGTGACAGACAAACTGGTAAAACAGCAGTTGCGATTGATGCTATAATTAACCAAAAAAAAATTAATGAGTCTGGAGACGAAAAGAAAAAATTATATTGTATTTATGTAGCTGTAGGACAAAAGAGATCTACAGTTAGACAAATTGAAAAAACATTAGAAGAAGCTGGTGCAATGGAATACACAACAATAGTTGCAGCAACGGCATCAGATGCAGCACCCCTACAGTTTTTAGCCCCATACACTGGATGTACTATGGGTGAATATTTTAGAGACAATGGAATGCATGCTTTAATAATATATGACGATTTATCAAAACAAGCTGTTGCTTATAGACAAATGTCTCTACTGTTAAGAAGACCTCCTGGAAGAGAAGCGTATCCTGGTGATGTCTTTTATTTACACAGTAGATTACTTGAAAGAGCAGCAAAATTAGGAGATGAACATGGCGGAGGCTCTTTAACAGCTCTTCCAATCATTGAGACTCAGGGAGGTGACGTTTCTGCATTTATACCAACAAACGTGATCTCAATTACAGATGGACAAATTTTCCTTGAAACTGAACTTTTTAACCAAGGTATAAGACCAGCAATTAATGTTGGTTTATCTGTATCAAGAGTTGGTTCATCTGCTCAAACTAAAGCGATGAAGAAAGTTTCAGGTTCCATGAAATTAGAACTTGCACAATATCGAGAAATGGCGGCATTTGCACAGTTTGGCTCAGACCTTGATGCATCTACTCAAAAATTACTTAACCGAGGTTCAAAATTAACTGAACTATTAAAACAAAATCAATATTCACCTATGACAGTTGCAGAACAAGTTATTTCTGTATTTTGTGGAGTAAGAGGACATCTTGACGATATTGAACAAAAAGATATTTCAAGTTTTGAGAATAAAATTATTGAAAAATGCAAAGCTGAAAAGCCTGATATAATAGAGTCTATCACAGCCTCAGGAAAACTTGAAGAGGACAAAGAAAAAGAATTGAATGAAATTATCATTCAACTTAAGAAAGATTTTAATTCATAAAAAATTATGGCTAGTTTAGACGATCTAAAAAAAAGAATATCAAGCGTTAAGTCTACTCAGAAAATTACTAAGGCTATGAAAATGGTAGCTGCTGCAAAACTGAGAAGAGCCCAAGAGAGCGCTGAGAAAGGTAGACCGTACTCTGATAAAATGAATAATATTATTTTAAATTTATCAAACGGTATCTCAGACATTGAAAATGCTCCAAAACTTTTATCAGGTACTGGTGAAGACAAAGTACATTTGTGTGTTGTTATGACATCAGATAGAGGTCTTTGTGGTGGTTTTAACACAAATATTATTAAAAAAGCTAAACAGTATTTTCAAAAAGTTTTAGATGAAGGAAAAGCCTTAAAAATTATTACGGTAGGAACTAAAGGTTATGACCAATTGAAACGCCTTTATGGTGATAATATTATAGAGAGAATATCTTTTAAGGACTCTAAAAATGTAAATTATTTTGATGCAGATAAAGTCGGTAAGATAGTTATTGAAAAATTTGAAAAAAAAGAATTTGATGTATGCACAATTTTTTATAACCAATTTAAAAATGTAATTACTCAAATACCACAAGAACAACAAATTATTCCTTTAAAAACATCTGAAAAAGATGAAAATTCATCAGAAGATAATTATGAATTTGAACCTGAAGAAGATGAAATATTGAGCAACTTGTTACCTAAAAATATTTCAACTCAGATTTTTAAAGCGATGTTAGAGAATTCAGCTAGCGAACAAGGTTCAAGAATGAGTGCAATGGATAATGCAACCAGAAACGCAGGTGAAATGGTTGACAAACTTACTATTGAGTATAATAGAAGTCGTCAGGCAGCAATTACTAAAGAGTTAATAGAAATAATTTCAGGAGCAGAAAGTTTATAATTATGAGAAAAGGACAAATAACACAGATTATTGGGGCGGTAGTAGACGTAAAATTTGAGGGAGAACTACCAGAAATTTTAACTGCACTAGAGTGCGATAACGGTGGAAATAGATTAGTATTAGAAGTTGCACAACATTTAGGGGAGTCAAGTGTTAGAACAATTGCAATGGATGCAACAGAAGGTCTTAAAAGAGGAGACGAGGTAATAGACACAGCTGCTCCAATTAAAGTTCCAGTGGGCCCTGAGACACTTGGAAGAATTATAAATGTGATAGGTGAGCCAATTGATGAAAGAGGAGATGTTAAAAGCTCAGATAACTGGCCAATCCATAGATCTGCACCAGAATTTAACGATCAGTCAACAGAAACAGAAATACTTGTAACTGGTATCAAAGTAATTGATCTTTTAGCGCCTTATGCAAAAGGTGGTAAAATTGGTTTATTTGGTGGAGCTGGTGTTGGTAAAACTGTTTTAATTATGGAATTGATTAACAACGTAGCAAAGGCTCATGGTGGATTTTCAGTTTTTGCTGGAGTAGGAGAAAGAACTAGAGAAGGAAATGACTTGTATCATGAAATGATAGACTCAGGTGTAATTAAAACTGACGGAGAAGGTTCTAAAGCGGCATTAGTTTATGGACAAATGAATGAGCCTCCAGGAGCAAGAGCTCGAGTTGCTTTAACTGGATTAACTGTTGCTGAGTATTTCAGAGATCAAGAAGGTCAAGATGTACTATTCTTTGTTGATAATATATTTAGATTTACGCAAGCAGGATCTGAGGTATCAGCTTTACTTGGAAGAATTCCTTCAGCCGTTGGATATCAGCCAACATTAGCAACTGATATGGGTAACCTACAGGAAAGAATTACCACAACGAACAAAGGTTCAATCACATCTGTTCAGGCAATTTATGTACCTGCAGACGATTTGACTGATCCTGCGCCTGCAACTTCGTTTGCTCACCTAGATGCAACAACTGTACTGTCAAGACAGATTGCTGAAATTGGAATTTATCCAGCAGTTGATCCATTAGATTCAACGTCTAGAATTTTGGATCCTAGAATAGTTGGTGACGAGCATTATAGAGTTGCTAGAGAGGTACAAAAAGTTCTACAAACTTATAAATCTTTGCAAGATATAATCGCAATTTTAGGTATGGATGAATTATCTGAAGAAGATAAACTTGTTGTCGCAAGAGCTAGAAAAATACAAAGATTTCTTTCTCAACCATTCTTTGTTGCCGAAGTATTTACTGGTTCACCAGGGAAGCTTGTTGACTTAGAATCAACAATCAAAGGCTTTGATGCTATTTGCAAAGGTGAATATGATCATTTGCCAGAAGCTGCGTTTTACATGGTTGGTACTATTGAAGAGGCTATCCAAAAAGCTGAGAGTTTAGCTAACGAAGCAGCAGCATAATGAGCGAAGAATATTCTGTAGAGATAGTAAATCCTGAAAAATCATTTCTGTCAAAAGATGATGTGACTGAAGTAGTTGTTCCTGCATTCGAAGGCGAGATAGGAATTTTAAAAGACCATATCTCCATTATTTCTTTTTTAAAACCAGGAATAATTAAAATATTTTCAAAGTCTGGTGAAGAAAGCTTTTATGTAAACGATGGAATAATTGAATTTAAAAATAACAATCTTTCTATACTTACAAGTCTTATTTTAAATTTAAAAGACACTGATAAAGAAAAAATTTCGGAAATTCGAAAATCTGCTGAAGAAGAACTGAATAAATCTGAAATTAATGACCAAGAAAAATATTTGCTAGATCAAAAACTTGAAGTACTAAAATTAATTAACTAAAATTTTTTTAACCTCTTCTTGAATTTTCTCATATACATTGAGTTTAAATTTTACTACAAGTTTAGTAATTTTATCTGGATCCACCCACTTCCATTCTAGAAACTCTGGATGTTTTGTTTTAATATTTATTTCTTTTTCATCACCATCAAATCTCATTATATACCACTGCTGTTTTTGACCTTTAAATTTACCTTTCCAAATAATTCCTAGTAATTCATTTGGTAAATAGTAAGTTAGTAAGCCATCAATTTTTTTAATTAAACTTACTGATTTAATGCTAGTTTCCTCTTCTAATTCTCTAATTGCAGCTTCATATAAGTCTTCACCCTTATCAACTCCACCTTGGGGCATTTGCCAAAAATTTTTTTTATTGTCTATTCTTTTTGCAACAAAAATTTTGTTTTCTTTATTTAAAACGACTATCCCAACACCACTTCTAAGTGGCAAATTTTTGTACTTTTCAATCATTTTAGCTATTTAAAAGCTTTAAAGTGAATTGAAGTTGATTATCTGTATCAGTATTAAACCTAAAATCATCAGATCCTTCAGATATCTCAATATCAGGCGAAACACCAATTTCCGAAATAGATTTTCCAGATGGAAGATAATATTTAGATACAGTTAATCTAATTGCACCTTTATTTTTTAGTGGAATAATTGATTGTACGGAGCCTTTACCATAACTATTTTCACCAATTATTATTGCTCTTTTATGGTCTTTAAGAGCGCCAGCTACTATTTCAGATGCTGAAGCTGATCCATAATTAATTAAGACAACAATTGTGTCTCCATCCAATATATCACCTTTTCTTGCAAAGAATTTTCGACTTTCATATTTTCTCTTACTTTTAGTTGAAACAATTTCTCCGCTGTCTATAAAAAAATCTGTAACTTTAATCGCTTGAGAAAGTAGTCCCCCAGGATTGTTTCTTAAGTCTAAAATATAATTTTTAATATTTTTATTTTTTTTGAACTCTTTAATTTTATCGCTAATTTGACTACTACTATTTTCATTAAATGAAGTTAGTCTTAAATAACCAGTTTGATTATCTAATATTTCAGATTTTACAGATGAAACTTTAATTTTTTCTCTTTTAATATTAAAAACTAATGCTTTTCGTTCCCCTCTTCTTCTAACTGTAATTTCAATATCAGATCCAACAGGACCTCTCATTATATCCACTGCTTCACTTAAAGATTTACCCTGAACTTGCATGTCATTAATTTTTACTATGTAATCTCCAGCCTTTACCCCTGCTTCCGCTGCAGGTGAGTCGTCCATAGGTGTTATTACTTTAATGACACCTGCTTCCATACTTACTTCTATTCCCAGTCCACCAAACTCTCCACTCGTTTCTGTTTGCATGCTCTGATACGACTCTGGCGTCATATATGCAGAATAAGGATCCAAGGATTGTAAAACACCATTTATAGCAGCATCCATAGCTTCACTTTGATTTACCTCATCAACAAATTCTTTATTAATTTTATCTAGAACTTCTGAAAAAACATCTATTTTTTTATATATGTCGTTCTCATCTGATGAACTAACAAAGTTTGTTAGAAAAAAAAAAATAAATAATGAAAATAGAAAAGATTTAAATTTATTGATCATATAATTACTTTCTCTTTAGGAATTAATTCAGACCATATTTTTTCTAATTCATAAAATTTTCTCTTCTCAGGATTAAAAATATGTATGATGAGATCTATTCCATCTACAAGTTTCCAGTCATTACTTTCCTTACCTTCAATTTTACAATTATTTACTCCGTTTTTTTTCAGGTATTCGTATACTTGTTCTGACAAGGCTTGGATGTGCCTTGATGAAGTCCCACTCGCAATAATCATTTGATCCGCCATTGATGATTTTCCATCTAAATCTATTGAAACAATATCCAAAGCTTTATTCGAATCTAAAAGATTGATTACATCTTTATGAAGGGAAGAGATTTTGTCCATTAATTTAAATTAGATTATCAAATTTTTCTTAATTTTGAAGATGAAATATTGACCTTATTAAATTTAACAAATCTTATGCTTTTCTTATTGTATTTTTTAAAACTTACAGAACTTAATGATTTAGCTTTATATCTGTCTCTATCAAATACGAGTATGTTACACATAGATGATATTAAATCAGAATTCTTCCATTTATGAAAATTGATTAAACTGTCTGCTCCCATTATGAAGTAAATATCAGTATTTTTATTATTTCTTTTAATACTTTTGATTAAGTCAATTGTTCTATTTGATTTAATTTTATTTTCAAAATATTTTACTTTTATAAATAGATTATTTTGAGCGATTTTTTTTGCATACTTTATTCTTTTATCTAAACTTAAACTACTTTTACTTTTAAATGGATTTTTTTTGGTTACAGCCCAAATAATTTTACCAATACCAAATCTTTTTTTTGCCTCTTTGGAGATACTTAAATGACCTCTATGTGCAGGATCAAAAGTGCCACCAAGAATACCAATTTTTTTTTTATTTTCTTGTTTGTCCAGAGCCATATATCTCATATTTGTAACTAACAAGCTGATTTAGTCCTACAGGACCTCTTGGTGGAAGTTTATTTGTTGAAATTCCAACTTCTCCACCAAAACCAAATTCACCTCCATCAGCATATTGAGTCGAAGAATTGTGGATAGCAATTGAACTTTTAATATTTTTTACAAAAAATTTTGCAGAAATTTTATTATTTGTAATTATCGCATCTGTATGCATAGTTCCATACTTATTAATATGATTAACTGCATCAGTAATACTATCTACTAATTTTACAGAAATTTTTGCAGATAGATGTTCTTTAGACCAGGTTTTATTATTCGCTAGTTTCGAATTTCCATTAAACAATTTGTGAATTTTTCTGTCTGCATAAATAGAACAACCTTTTTTGGTTAGTTCGTTTAGTATTTCGTTTACATTTTTTGATTTATTTTTATGTATTAATAGAGTCTCTGTAGCTCCACAAATACTAGTATTACGCATCTTAGCATTAATTAAAATTTTTTTTGCCATATTTAGACTTGCATCTTTATCAATATATGTATGACATATTCCTTCAAGGTGACCTATTACGGGAACAGAAGATAAATTTTGTACTTTTTTTACAAGATTTTTTCCACCTCGAGGAATAATAACATCTATATATTTTGACATTTTTGAAAGCATATAGTCGACAAGTTTTCTATTTTTATCTTCAACAAATTGTACAAAATTTTTATTTATTTTATTTTTTTCTAAAGATTTTCTAAAAAGATTAGCCAAGATTTTATTGCTAAAATAAGCCTCAGAACCTCCTCTTAAAATTACACAGTTTCCTGATTTAAAACAAAGTGTAGATACGTCCGAAGTAACATTTGGCCGACTCTCGTAAATTACGCCAATTATGCCTATTGGAATTGATACTTTCTTCATTTTTAAGCCATTTGGTCTTTTCCATGTTTCAAGATCAACATCTATCGGGTCTTTAAATTTTGCAATAGTTTTGATCGATTTAACAATTGAACTTATCTTATCATTATTAAGGGCCAGTCTTTTAATAAGGTTATCTTTAAGTCTTTTTGATTTAGCAATTTTTATATCCTTTTCATTCTCGATTAATATTTTATTTTGGTTTTTCAGAATAAGTTTAATGTAATAATTAAGTACTTGATTTTTTTTTTTATTACTTATTTTACTTTGAAAAGCAATTTTTGCATTCGCACCAATTTTTTCTAAAATAATATTCATTTAACTAACACCATATCATCTTTATGAATAACTTCTGATTTTGAAACATAGCCTAAAATATCATTAATTTTATTAGAGTGCTTACCTTTAATTTTCAAAATTTCTTCGGAAGAGAAACTACTTAATCCTCTAGCAAATTCTGTCATATTATTATTTAGGATTTTAATATGATCACCTTTGCTAAAACTACCATGCACATCTTTAATACCTGCAGCTAGTAAACTTTTTCCATTATTCAAAGCTGTTAATGCACCTTCATCAATAATTATTTTTCCTTTTGGAGAAACTGAGCTTATTATCCACTTTTTTCTCGCATCTAATTTTGAAATTTTAGGCAAAAACCAAGTACATATATTTTTAGTTAAAATCTTCTGAATTGGTCTGTTTATCAAGCCATTAGCAATTGCCATATGACACCCTGAGAATTGACAAATTTTAGCAGCATCAATTTTAGTTTTCATTCCACCAGATCCAAATTCTCCAGTTTTATTTGTTGCTAACTTCTCTACATTTTGGTCAATATTTTTAATTTCACGAATTAACTTGGCTTTTTTATCTAATTTTGGATCTTTAGAGTAAAGACCATCTACATCAGATAATAAAATTAAACAATCCGCACTTGATATTTGTGCAACCCTAGATGCTAGTCTGTCATTGTCACCATACTTAATTTCAGAAGTAGCTATACTATCATTTTCATTTACTATTGGAATAAAGCTAAGGCTAAACAAATTTTCAAAAGTTCTTTTTGCATTAATAGCTCTTCTTCTTTTTTCAGTATCTTCAAGAGTTAACAAAATTTGTGACAGGTTGATTTTAGACTTATTAAAAGTTTTTTTAAAAAGATTCATTAACTCAATTTGTCCAATTGAAGCTATTGCTTGACTTTTATCAAGTTTTAATTTTTTTTTACTTAATTTTAATTTTTTACATCCTAAGGCAATTGCACCTGAACTAACTAAAATTATATTTTTTTTTAATTTTTTCAGTAGTTGAATATCTTTTGCAAATTCTGTTAACCATTTTTCTCTAACGATTTTTTTGTCATTAATTAATAAGGATGATCCAATTTTAATAACAACTGTCTTTGAGTCTTTAAGATACATAATTAAGCAACTTTGATTTAATATCAGATACAGATATTTTATCGAGTGTTGATGTTCTAAAAGTAGATTTCTTGATGATTTTTTCAAAATCTTTAATCTTTTCCTTCATTTCATCCTCATCAATTAAGTCTATTTTGTTGAACACTATTATTTCCTGCTTTTTTAATAGCTCCGAGCTATACTTGCCCATCTCACCCCTTACTTGAAGATATGAATTGGTTAAATCATTCTCTGATATATCAATTAGATGCAAAAGTGCTTTACATCTCTCGATATGTTTCAAAAATTTAATTCCTAATCCCGTTCCTTGATGTGCTCCCTCAATTAAACCTGGAATATCTGCTAAAGTTATCTCTTTGTCATCATAAATTGCGACACCAAGATTTGGATTTAAAGTGGTAAATTTATAACTTGCTATTTTAGGAGTTGCACTTGTTAAAGATGCTAATAAACTTGATTTTCCTGCATTAGGCAAACCGATAATTCCAATATCAGCAATTGTCTTAAGTTGTAGATATATCCAGAACTCTTCACCAACTGCACCTTTGGTAAACTTTTTTGGAGCCCTATTAGTTGATGATTTAAACCTTGTATTACCAAAACCTCCTTTACCACCAATAGCTGCAACAAATTTTTCATTTTCTTCCTTAAAATCAAATATCAGGGTTTTATTATCTTCTTCAAATACTTGGGTTCCAACTGGTACTTTTAAATATAAATCTTCTCCTCCTCTTCCTGTTTTATTTTTTCCACTTCCATCTCTACCTCGCTCAGCTTTAAAATGCTGTTGATATCTAAAATCAATCAGCGTGTTTAAATTCCTCTCTGAAATGAGCATAACAGAGCCTCCTTTTCCTCCATCACCTCCATCAGGTCCTCCAAATTCAATAAATTTTTCTCTTCTAAAACTAGGAGAACCAGATCCACCATCTCCAGCTTTTACATATATCTTAACTTGATCGAGAAATTTCATGATTTTACAGAAATAATTAGCTGTTTACTAATTAGGTTTTACTGATACGTAAGTTCTGTCTGATTTGCTTTTTTTAAAAACAACTTTTCCTTTAACAACAGAAAAAATTGAATGATCTTTACCCATTCCAACATTTTCTCCAGGAAAAATTTTAGTGCCTCTTTGTCTGACAATTATATTTCCAGGTATTACTAATTCACCACCATATTTTTTCACACCCAGTCTACGGCCCGCGCTATCTCTTCCGTTTCTTGATGATCCACCTGCTTTTTTTGTTGCCATAAATTACCTATTTATTTTGAAGCCTCAGTTTTTTCTTCTTTTGTTTCTTTAACCACAACTTCACTTTTTTTCATCTTTTCAGCCTCTGATAAAACTTTACCATCTTTTGAAAAAATTTTGTTAATTCTTATTAGCGAAAACTGTTGTCTATGCCCGTTTTTACGTCTCGAGTTTTTTCTTCTTCTTTTTTTAAAAATTAGAACTGTTCTTTCTTTACCGTTTTTTAATAATTCAGCTTCCACTTTAGCACCAGTTACAGTTGGTTCACCTAACTCAATACTCTTATCATCACCGTAAGCTAAAATTTCTTTAAATTCCACTTTGGTTTCTGGTCTTGAAGCAGCTAACTTTTCTACTTTAAGTATTTCACCAGCTGAGACTTTGTACTGTTTTCCACCTGTTTGTATAACTGCGTATGACATTAATAATTCTAGTTTTTAATTATCAGCAATATAGTCAGGGCCTTATTTTAGTCAAGCTGAATAAGCTAGAAATTATCCTTTAAATCTCTCAATTTTGAAAAGTTTTCAACGTTTTTTGATCTTAAAAAAATATTGGTTTGTAGTTCTTCTTCAAGAGTAGAGGGTATAGTTGGTATTCCTTTGGCTAACTTATTTTTTACTGTTTCAATCTTTGAAATTAGCCTCTTGTTATCTGAATCATATTTTAAACAAAAATCTGAATTTTTTAAGGTATATTCATGACCACAATAAATTTCTGTGTCTAAAGGTAAATTCTTTATTAACTGTAAAGAATTAAACATTTCTTCATGAGTACCCTCAAATACTCTTCCACAACCCAATGAAAACAATGTATCTCCAGAAAATAATGCATTCTCTTTGAAAAAATAAAAACATATATGACCTAAAGTATGTCCTGGAATATGAAAAATTTTGGCTTCGAATATACCATCTTTCCAAATTTCGTCATTTTTAACCAATATATCTATT
>CACMJX010000011.1 GCA_902614055.1 uncultured Pelagibacteraceae bacterium
TTTATTGTATCAGTATTCATTGGGTATATATATGAAGCTTCTAAATAACTAGTGTAGGCTTTTTCGTAATCTTTCATTTCCATGTATACTTGTCCTTTTCCAATTAGAGCACCGAAATGCCTGCTTTCAAGTTTTAAGACCATATCAATATCTCTAAGTGATTTTTTATACTTACCCATAAAATATAAAGATGTTGCACGTCTATTCCAAGCTTCAGCCCAATTAGGATCTTTTTCTATAATTTTACTAAAAATCCTATATGCCCTTATATAATTTCCATTTTGAACTAGTCTTGAACCTTCTTTTAAATCAATAGTTAATTGAAAATTTGATGGATGTGTTTCCCACAAATTCCATATGCTTTTTTCTAAAATTTTTGCTTCACTTTGTGTATTACAATCTTTTAACTTACTCAAAAGTTTGTTTAAATCTAACTCATCTGTTTTTGCTGCTGAAGTCAAACATACTGTTGAAATTATCAATAAGAAATTTAGTATTTTCAGCATATGTAATAAATCTGTAATATTTTTGTAACATTAATAAAACAAGTTAAAATCAAAATAAACAGCAATAAAATCAGTATTATTATTCAATTAAAGATATGATTAATTTCAAATATTAAATTTTAATTAAAAGATTCGAAAAAAAACATATGAAAAATTCCAATATAGAAGGAGTTGTATTTGATTTAGCTGGTACATTAATAGATTTTGGAAGCCTTGCGCCATCTCAAGTTCTTATAGAATTATTTGATAGGTTTGGAATTAAAATTACACGAAAACAAGCCATAGGACCAATGGGTATTGAAAAACGAGCCCATATAAAAGCATTGCTAACAACAAGAAAAATTAATTCGCAGTGGAAAAAAAAATTTAAATCAAAACCAACAGATAAAGATATTGATAAATTGTTTAAACTTTTTAATCCAGAATTAAAAAAAATAATTAAGAAACATTCAAAATTTATATCAGGAAGTAAAAAAACTTTAGATTTTATAAAAAACAAAAAAATAAAAATAGGAATCAATACCGGATATTCAGAAGAAATTCTAAATGTTATATTGCCAGAACTAAAAAAACAAAGATTTATACCTGATGTGTCATATAGTTCTTCATACACAAAAATTGGAAGACCCTCAGCTGAAATAATATATAAAATTTTTTCTGAATTAAATATTACAAAGGGATCAAATTGTATAAAAGTTGATGACACTATTCCTGGATTGTTAGAGGGAGTAAATGCTGGGATGTGGGTAGTGGGTGTTATATTTTCAGGTAATGAATTTGGTAAAACAGAAGTCGAATTTAATAGACTTTCTTTTAAAGATAAAACTAAATTTAGAAAAAAGATCAAGAATAAATTTAAGAAAGTAGGCGCTCACTATGTAATAGATACAATTAAAGATTTACCTAAAATTATCAAAATAATTCAAACTAGAATTAAATAAAATTACCTAATGAAAAGCATTTTTTAAGACCGTGGAAATTAAAAAAGCTTCTTTTTGTGTGTCCATGGACCTTTTTTTGTTTTAGGTAAAAATTTTTCAAGATCAATAAGGACTTTTTCAGACAATTTTCTGTAGGTGGTAAGTTTTCCTCCATAAATATTCAATAAAGGTAATTTTTTTATAATTTTTAAATCAAAAACATAATCTCTTGTGACTTTTGAGGCTGTTTTAAAATCTTCAATTAGAGGTCTTATCCCAGAATATGTATCTACGATGTCCTTTGATGTTATTTGTTTTTTTAAGTAATTATTTACTGAACTAATTAAATATCTAATTTCTTTTTTTGATATTCCTTTATTTTCAGGTGATTTCACCTCTTCTTCAGTTGTTCCAATTAAAGAAAACTTCCCTTTATAAGGTATTACAAATATTATTCTTTTATCAGTATTTTGAAATGTGAACGCAACATTTTCTTTGTACAATTTTTTTGTAATAATATGACTTCCTTTAACCAATCTAATTTTTTTCTTAGATTTAATTTTTATATTTTTATTTAAGGTTTCATTTATCCACGGTCCAGATGCATTAATCAAAATTTTTGACTTTACTTTTTCACCATTTTCAAGACTAATAATCCATTCATTGCCAATAATTTCAGCTTTTTTAACTTTGTTGTATTCTAGTATTTTAGCGTTATTTCTTTTTGCATCTTTGGTATTTAATTTCGTTAATTTTTTATCGTCAATTTGTATATCAAAATATTGAAAACCGGTTTTGTATTTTTCTTTAAGAATATTTGAAAATTTTTTTCTAAGATCAAATGTTTTTGATTTTGGTATATTACTTTTGCCACCTAAATTATCGTACAAAAATAAACCAATTTTAATTAACCAGGCTGGTCGAATTTTATCTGCATAAGGAATTATAAAAGGAATGGGTTTTGAAATATGTTTAGCAATTTTATAAACAATTTCTCTTTCTTTTAAAGATTCTCTAACTAATTTGAATTCATAATTTTCTAAATAACGAAGACCACCATGTATTAATTTCGTTGACCAGGATGAAGTTGCTCCACCAATCTCACCTTTGTCAGCTAAACAAACTGATAAACCTCTACCTGCAGCATCCCTTGCAATACCTGCACCGTTTATACCGCCACCTATTATGAATAAATCGAATATTTTAGACATTTAAATTATGATTTGTTTTAAAATATACAACCTCTTTTAGAAACATTATATATTTTTACATTTAAGTAATCAAAATTTAACGATACTTTAACATAAATAATTTATCTAATTAAAATTATAAATAACAAAAGGGGTACAATGAAAAAAATATTGAGTGCTTTAACAATTCTATTTACTTTCTCATTTACATCACACAGTTATTCAAAGACAGAAATTCATTGGTGGTATGGAAATAGTGGATTTCTTGGTGATGTAATTATTGAAATTGCAAATAGATTTAATGCTTCACAAGATGAATACACCGTCGTTCCTACAGGTAAAGGAAGTTATGAAGATAACATGGCGGCAACTATAGCTGCATTTAGAGCAGGAGACCAACCACATTATTCACAGGTTTACGATGCTGGTGCTGCAATTATGGTAGCCCAAGTTAAAAATGGAGTTGTTATTGGTTTTGAAGATATGGCTGAGAAATATGGAATTAAAGTAGATGCAGATAATTATATTCCTGGAATTAAAAACTTCTATGCTGACTCTGATGGAAAAATGATAGGTGTTCCTTTTAATAGTTCAACTTGCTTAATGTATGCAAATATGGACATATTGAAAGAAGTAGGAATAGAATCAGTTCCAAAAACTTATGAAGAATTTGAGGCTATGGCTCCAAAAATTAAAGCTGCTGGATATATTCCTTTACTTCAAAGTCACTCTCCTTGGATCTGGACAGAAAATTTCTTTTCAAGACATAATCTACTTATGACAGATGGAAACAATGGTTACGATGCTGTTCCGACAAAAACTTTATTTGCTGAAACAGATGCATTTGTTTATCATTGGAAAAAAGTAAAAGAATGGTACGAAAAAGGTCTCTACGGCTATAAAGGAAGAGCTTGGGGAGATAATCAAGCACCATTTATAGCAGGTGAGGCTGCTTTTTGGTTTGGATCTGCTGCATCATTTGGTGGAATGAAAGGTGTTGTTCCAAATTTTACAGTTAATCATATTCCTTATTGGGATTCAGTAACTGGTGGCAAAGAGTATCCAACATTTATTGGTGGCGCAGCAAACTGGATCTTAAATGGTCATACAGAAGAAGAGTATAAAGGACTTGCTAAATTCATCGAATTTATGGGTTCTCCTGAAATGGATTTATACTATCACAACATGACAGGTTATTCTGCTGTAACTAAAGGTGGTATAGAATTAGCTGAAACTATAAACTTTTATAGAGCTTCTCCATATCACAAAGCTGTTGGTGAACAATTAAGCTTAGAAGGTTCAACTATTCCTGGTGGATATAGAGCTGGTAACTGGCCTCAAATTCGTGAAGTAATTTACGAAAATGTTGAGCCAATGTTAAATGGCAAAATATCAATCGAAAAAGGATTAAAAAACATGGATAAGGGTGCAGCTAAATTGTTAAAACAATTTGCTAAGACTCTTTAAAAAATAATATAAATAAGGAGGGTATTAATATAACCTCCTTATTTATTATATGAAAAAAGTTCAGTTTAAATCAAACTATTCACAGTATTTTTTTTTAGCACCACAGCTAGGTATTTTATTAATATTTTTATATTGGCCAATAATACAAACTTTTAGAGATGCATTTACCATGCAAGATGCATTTGGATTTGGAAGACAATTTGTATGGTTTGATAATTTTTTATTTATCTTTGATGACCCGGCTTATTTTATAGCTTTTAAGTTTACTATTATTTATAGCTTTGTGATAACACTTGTCACAGGAGCCATTGGATTGTTACTTGCTGTAAATGCCAATAATGTAATGCATGGAAAAAGTGCCTACAAAACTCTTTTGATTTGGCCTTATGCTATTGCGCCAGCTGTGGTGGGTGTTATGGCAAATTATTTTTTTAGTGAAAGATTTGGATTATTGTATCATCTATTTAACGATTTATGGGGTTTTAATTGGTATGAAAGTGTTTTTGATTCTTATATCTACTTAATAATAGCAGGATCATGGAAACAAATAAGTGCTAATTTTATTTTCTTCTTAGCCGGTCTTCAAGCAATACAAAAATCTGTCATTGAAGCATCGATAATTGATTGTAAAAGTAGTTTCAGAAGATTTTGGACAATCACTTTCCCTCTATTGATGCCCACAACTTTCTTTTTAATCATTATCAATATAACTTATGCTTTTTTTGATACTTTTGGAATAATTGACACTACAACAATTGGTGCACCCTCAGGTGAAACAAGAACTCTTGTTTATAAAGCCTACATGGACGGATTTAGGGGGTTAGACTTAGGAAGTGCTGGTGCTCAATCAATTATGATGATGTTGATTGTTTTAGTTATTACAATTTTTCAATTTAGATACATAGAAGGGAAAATACATTACAATTAAAATGATTAGATATTTTTCATCAAACTTTTCTCATTTAATTCTTTTGATAGGCATTTTTATTATGATAATCCCTGTGTGGTTAATTTTTGCAAGCTCAACTCACACAGCTTTGATTATTAATACCCAAGGTCTTCAATTTTTTTTAGGAGATAAGTTTTTAGAGAATTATACAAAAGTTTTATTATATGAGGGTGGTTTTTTTAAAGAAATTACTGTATTGAAGATGTTTTTAAATAGTTTTTTAATGGCAACTGGAGTTGCGTTTTTATCAGTTATTTCATCTCTTATGACTGCATATGTCTTAGTTTATTTTAGAGTGAAATATGCAACATTATTATTTTGGATAATTTTTATTACTATACTAGTCCCTCTGGAGTTAAGAATTTTTCCTACCTATTCTGTTATGTCTACACTTAACTTAGTAAACTCATATTGGGGACTAATTATTCCAATTTCAGCTTCTGCTATAGCTACTTTATTTTTTAGGCAGTTTTATAAAACTATACCTGATGAATTACTTGAATCAGCAAAATTAGATGGCGCAAATACTTGGAGATTTTTTATTGACTTTTTAGTGCCATTGTCAAAAACAATGATTGTTGCAATGTTCATATTTATGTTTGTATTCGGTTATAATCAATATTTATGGCCGATATTAGTAACTTCTTCTGAACAATATTGGACTGTTGTCATGGGATTAAAGATGATGTCTGGATCAATCGTTAACAAATTTGCATTTGTCATCATGTCAATGATACCACCAGTATTAATCATAATTGTATTACAAAAATATTTTATTAAAGGGATTTTTCAAGACAAATGAAAATTAAATTTTCACAAATTTTAGCACACATTGTACTTATACTAGGTGTTTTATTGATGGTAATTCCGATTTGGTTATCATTTGCTAGCTCTACCCACGATACTGTAACTATTTTAAAAGAGGGAATGCAATTTGGTCTTGGCGATCAATTAACAAGAAATTATAACGAAGTTTTAAATGAGAAGGGTGGTTGGTCAGAGGAAGTGACTGCTGCAAAAATGTTTATAAATAGCTTTATAATGGCTTTGGGAATTGCAACCCTTAAAGTAATTATCTCAGCAATGTCAGCTTATGCTTTAGTTTATTTTAGATTCAAATTTGCTGTACCAATTTTTTGGTTAATCTTTATTACTTTACTTGTGCCTCTGGAGGTTAGGATTTTTCCAAGTTATAAGATTGTATCAGATTTAGGTTTAACTAATTCATACACAGGTCTTGTTCTTCCATTGGTTGCATCAGCCACCGCTACCTTTTTTTTTAGACAGTTTTATAAAACTATACCTGATGAATTACTTGAATCAGCAAAATTAGATGGTGCAAATAGTTGGAGATTTTTTATAGATTTTTTAGTTCCATTATCTAAAACAATGATTGCAGCGATGTTTATATTCATGTTTGTATACGGATATAGTCAATATTTATGGCCGTTAATAATGACTACGAGTGAGGAATATTGGACTGTAGTAATGGGAATGAAAATTATATTTACTGAAAATTATGAGGGAGTTGCTTTACCAAGAACAGCAGAGAGATTTGCTTATATTATTTTATCAATGATCCCCCCAGTTTTAGTGGTAGTATTTTTGCAAAAATGGTTCATAAAAGGATTAATTCAAACAGAGAAATAAATGAGTTTTTTAGAATTAAATAAAGTTACTAAAATCTATCCAAACGGAACTAAAGCTGTTCATGAGACAAGTATGAATGTAGAAAATGGTGAATTCATGGTTTTTGTTGGACCGAGCGGATGTGGAAAATCTACTCTTTTAAGAATGATTGCTGGGTTAGAAGACATAACTGAAGGTAATATAAATCTTGATGGAATATTAATTAATAAAGTTGACCCTTCAGAGAGAGATGTTGCGATGGTTTTTCAGAATTATGCACTCTATCCTCACATGAATGTTTACAACAATTTGGCTTACGGATTAAAAAATAGAGGTATTTCAAAAGAAGATATTGAAAAAAAAGTTAATGAGGCAGCAAAGCTATTACAAATTTCTGAATACTTGCAAAGAAAACCATCCATGTTGTCAGGAGGTCAAAGGCAGAGAGTTGCTATGGGAAGAGCTATTGTAAGAAGTCCTAAAATATTTTTATTTGATGAGCCATTATCTAATTTAGATGCAAAACTAAGAATACAAATGAGGCTTGAAATAAAAAAACTTCAGCAAAAAGTTGGAGTGACAAGTATATTTGTAACTCATGACCAAGTAGAAGCTATGACCTTAGCTGATAGACTGGCAGTAATAAATAATGGCCTTATTGAGCAGCTTGGAACACCGATAGAAATTTATAATAATCCTAAATCTATGTTTGTCGCAGGATTTATAGGTTCGCCACAGATGAATTTTCTTGAAGGAGAATTAAAAAATAAAACTCTTACTTCAGAAGGTTTTGAAATTAATAATGTTACAAGTGATTTTAATGGACCAGTTATATTAGGAATTAGACCAGAGCATATGTCGCAAACTGATAAAGGTTTAATAAATTTATCTGTAGATCTGGTAGAACAATTAGGTTCAGATAATTTGATTTATGGAGAAATAAAAAATAAAAAAGATTTTTGTTTTAGATGTCCTGGAAGTCAAATTATTAAAAAAGGAAGTAAATTATCTTTGAACATAAATGATAACAATTATTATGTTTTTGATAAATCTAATGGTAATCGAGTAAATTAATTTTGATTTTATCAAAGCTAAATTATATTAAAATTTATGGCCATAGAGGCGCTAGAGGAGATCTTCCTGAAAATACTTTAGAAAGTTTTAAATATTTATTTAAAAACAATATTAATGCATACGAAACAGATATTTTGATTTCCAAAGATCTTATTCCTGTGATTACACATGACTTTAGATTAGATCCAAGTTTTACAAAAGATAATGAGGGAAATTGGATAACGGATGAAAATATAATAATATTTGACTTAAGTTACGATGAGCTTTTAAAATTTGATGTTGGGGCTTTAAATAAATTATCTAGATATGGAAGAAGATTTGTTAATCAAAAAACTTTAGAAAATCAAAAGATACCAAAACTTTCTGAGTTATTAGAATTATCTTCAAAAAACAAATTTGAAAATTTATTAATAAATTTAGAAATTAAAATTACACCTGACGAGGAAAATTTAACTCCAACCCCAGAGGAAATGGTAAAACTTGTTATGCAAGAAGTAAATAAATCAAATTTACAAAATAAAATAATCATTTCTTCATTTGATTGGAGAACACTGACAGAAATCAAAAATCATTACCCTGAAATTTCAAGAGCTTATTTAAGTTTTCAACAACAGACAGGAATTATATTAAAAATACAATTTACAATAGATCTCCATGGATGAGTTTCTTACCTTTTTTTGAAAAATATGAGTTACCAAAAATTATAAAATCACAAGGTGGAAAGGCTTGGCATCCATACCATAAAGATATTACAAAAAAACTAGTAGAAATTTCTCATCAGGAAGATTTGCCAGTGAACGTTTGGACAGTTAATGAAGAGTACGATATGTTAAAAATGATTGAGTATAGTGTAGATGGTATCATGACAGACTATCCATTAAGGCTGAAAGAACTTTGTGATAAAGAATATATAAACTGGTTTTAGTTTATTTTAATGGATTTAAATATAGTTAATAACCAAGAGCAATTTTTAGCAGGTAAACTTAGAGGGTATACTTTAAAAAGTGCAGAAAATAAATTTGACGATAAAGGAAAACCTTTACCATTTCCAGGGTGCACAATAATTTGTAATATTCCTCTTAATACATATTTATCTGATCAAATTATTGGTTTTCAAAAAAATTTAGAAAATTTTAATCCTGAAAAAACTTATTCCTATTTACCTCCATCTAGTTTTCATATGACATTATTTGACTGTTGTAATTTAAATACAAAAAATACTTATTATTGGCCAACAGATATAGATCTTGATATGGATTACAAAGATATAGCTATTCAATTAAATAAAAGAATTGAAAACTATAATTTTCCAAAAGAAATCAATTTAAAAATAAAAACATTTTTTGGTGGCTACAGCATTGTTTTAGAACCCTTTTCCGAGGAGGACGAAAAAATTTTAAGAAATTGTAGAGATGAACTAAGTGATTTATTGAAAATTAAATTTGAAAATCATCAAAGATATACTTTCCATATTACATTAGCTTATATTTTGAGACAACTTAATGAAACTGAAATAAAAAATTTAACTAAATTTAATAAACAATTATCCTCTGATTTTAATAAAAAATTTCCAAAAATTACTTTCACAAAACCTGAAATGTGTACCTTTAAAAACATGCTGGAGTTTGAAAGTATTAATCCTTCTAGCCTGTAATAGTTTTAACTTATAGATATTCTTCATTATTATTTTAATTTTTGATTTTCAATAAATTTTTTAAAAACTGATTTAGAAAATTGACCTTAAATCTTATAGGTTCAATTTTTCTACGAGATAGTTTTATCTCTTGTCCTGTTATTGAAAAGTATTTTTTTAGCCACAAATACAGCAAAAAGTGCACCGATAATTTCTGCCAATATATAAACTGGAGTATACATATAATTAATTCCAGTAAAACTTTCTGTAAATGTTCTCGCTATTGCTACAGCAGGATTTGCAAATGAAGTCGACGAAGTAAACCAATAACCAGCAGTGATATAAAAGGCTACACATGAGGCAACTACCACACTTCCTTTCTTTAAAGATCCAAAAATTATGAGAATTAATCCAAATGTTGCTACAATTTCAGATGTAAATATATGTATTCCGTCCCTTGATTTTGTTGATAATTCAAAAATTTGATGTTCAAAAAAGAAATTGGCAAGTGCTACACCTAACAAACAACCTAAAATTTGTGCAGATATATATGTAGGTAATAAATTTCCTTTTAATTTTTTTGTAAGAAACATTGCTAGACTTACAAATGGATTAAAATGTGCTCCTGAAACATCACTAAAAACAGTTATTAGCACAAAAAGTCCTGCGCCAGTTGCTATCGTATTGGCTAAAAGCATAATACCTGTGTCATTTGTAAGATTTTCAGCCATTATTCCTGAGCCAACAATAATCATTACAAGGAAACAACTACCAATAAACTCTCCAAGAAAAAACTTACTATATTTCATAATTTTTTATCCAATCATTAATTCTTGTTTCTAAATTGGAATAAGTTTTATGTATTTCTGTTGAAATCAGCTCTTCTTTATTTGGTTTATCACTCTTCTCTAACTCATTAATGATATAAACAGGATCTTCAATATCCCAATGAACTATTTTTTCAGGGGATGGCCAGACTGGACAAACTTCATTACTAGCATTGTTACATACAGTAAATACCTGATCAAAGGTTGTTTTCTCATTCAAGAATTTGTTGAAGTTTTTTGATGACAGATTTTTTGTATCAAAATTATTTTCATTTAGATACTTAATGACATATTTATTAATTATTCCAGATGGTTTGCTACCCGCACTGTAACCAATAAATTTATTTTTATGAAATTTATTAACTACACTTTCGGCCAATATGCTTCTGTGAGAATTGCCAGTACAAACAAATAAAAGTTTTTTCATTTTTAACTTTTATTACTATAAAATATTTTTTCTATACTTAATGAGTACTAAATCTAAATTGTAATAAAACTGAAACATTTTTAATTTAAAAGAATATGATGGATAATATGTCAAATATTGCCAATTTATTTAAAATTATAGAAGAAATTGGATCAGACAAACAATATGGAAATGAAAAAGTTTCACAACTAGAACATGCAATTCAATGCGCATTATTGGCAAAAAAAAATAATGAAAACCATTTTTTTATTACTGCAGCCCTATTCCATGATATTGGTCACTTAATTAATAATGACAAAGAAGCCATAAAAAAAGGAATAGATAAAAAGCATGAAAATTCAGGATCTCTTTTTCTTTCTAGATTTTTTCCAGAAGATGTTACAATATTAATTAAAGGACATGTTCCGGCTAAAAGATATTTGGTTTATTGTGAAAAAGGTTATTATGAGTCTTTATCTATTGCTTCAAAACGAAGTTTAGATGTCCAAGGAGGAAGTTTTTCCAAAGAGGAAGCAAACGAATTTATTAAACAACCTTTTATGCAAGATGCAGTTAGATTAAGAAAATATGATGATCTTGCTAAAATTGAAAATTTAGAAATTCCAAATATAAATTATTTTTACAAACACGTAGAGAGAAGCTTTAAATAAACTTTTTTTTGTTTAAAAAAATTGCTGTCGAGTTACCAAATATTGCTAAAACAAAAAATACTAATATTAACAAATCATATCCTCCTACATTCCATACCAACGAACCAATCCATGGACCAGCAATACTACCAATCATATATTGCAAAGCTAAAATACCATGAATATTGCCAAAGTTTTTTTGGCCAAAAGTATCATTTTGAACCAAAGGTTTTAAAATAGCCATACTGCCATATGCTGAACTATTAAATAAAACAAATAAAAATGCTAAGTAATGATTAATATTTATAAAGTATAAAAATATCATTCCAACTACCATCGAGTAAAAACAAATTACAAATAATTTTAAATTTGACTTATCACCTCCATATATCATAACTAAAATTCTACCTATTACTTGTCCTGGTCCAAACAGAGATGCTGTCAATACAGCTTGGGATAGACTCATCCCTTTTTCCTGCAACATTGGAATTACATGAGTTGTAATAGCACCAATATTAAATCCAATAACAAACAATGAAAAACTAAATAACCAAAATCTATAATCTTTAAGTATTATTTTAAGCTTTGAATTTTGATCTGTTTTCTTTTCAATTTTTTTAAATTCTTTTATAATTATATTTTTGAAACCAAAATAATTAGCTGGTGAACTAATCAATATATTTAATATTCCAAAAATAAATACAGTAAACCTCCAGTCATATTGTTCTGTTAAATAAGTAGCAGTAGGAAATGTGTATGTGCTTGCAAATCCAGCAAATAAAGTAATTATTGCAATAGATGTTTTGGCCTTTGATTTTAAATTAATAGTAATGACACTAAAAAGCATCGTATAAAGACAGCCACCCGAGGTTGCACTGACAAGTATCCAAGCAAGTAAAAATCCACCATATGTATCTACTGATGAAAGATAAATTACACTTAGTCCTAACAGTATAGGACTGGTCCACATCATTGGAAAACTTAGATTTCTATCTACAATCTTACCTAGAAAAGGTAAAAGTAAACTATGCACAACTAAGCCTAGAGAATAAATAAAGGTTAAATTATTCCTTGAGATACTAAGTTCATTTTCCCAAGTTAGCAACAACGCTGAGAACAGATACATACAACTGCTGTAACAAAAGGTAACTGATATACCTATTAAAAATGCAGACAAATATTTCACAAATTTTTTTATTTCTTTAACATTTTTTTAACAAAAGTAAGTTAATAGATTATTATGAATAAAATCTTAATCTCATTTATATTAACTTTATCCACAATTTCTATTACTCAAGCTGACAATCATGCTAAAATAACAGAGCAACAAGCCGGCAGTAGTTATTCACAAAATACTGAGGATACATTTAAAAATGAAATAGGGAATTGTGAAGACCCTGGCGTACTTATGTTAAGAGCCACTGTTAAAAATGATATTTCAAGATCTAGTCCCGAAAAAGCATCTGAGGCAGAAGCATTAATGAAAGAGGGCATGAAATTGTGTAATGAAAATAGAGTTTTTGAGGCAAAACTAAAATTAGAAGACGCTAAAACAACTGCTAGAGCAGGATTAGTAGATGGAGAGGATCCATCTATAACTAAAGTTGTTGTTGACAATAATGAGATAACAAAGGAAGAAAAACCTTGGTGGAAATTCTGGAAAGATTGATTTTTATCTTTTTAAATTCCTAAATTAAAATTTCTAGAAAAATTTTTGATAAAGGTATTTTTTCTATTTACCTTACAATTAATTGATCTGATCCAATTAATATTCTTCTAAGCCAAGCAGATAATCTATCCATAAATATTACTACAGCCAAAACTAATATTGCCATGTAGGCGACATTTTCAAAATCATTTCCAGTACCTAGTGCACCTAAAAATTGTAAACCAATTCCTCCTGCGCCCATTGCACCTATTATTACGGCTCCTCTAGTATTTGACTCTAAATAGTATAAGGATTGAGATACAAAAATTGGAAGTATTTGAGGAATTATACCAAATCTATGTTGTAGAAATTTGCTAGCCCCTGTAGATTGAACTCCTTCTTGTTGTTTCTTCTCAGTATTTTCAATTGCTTCAGAATATAATTTACCTAAAGTACCTGTATCAGTAAAACCAATCGCAAAAATACCAGTGAAGGGTCCTGGACCAAAAGCTCTTAAAAATATTAAACTCCAAATTAAAAAGTCTATTCCTCTTAAAGTATCAAATAATCTTCTTAACGTAAATCTTAGAGCTTTAATAGGTGTAACGTTGTATGCAGCAAGGAATGACAAGGGCAGAGCCATTACCGTAGCAAACATTGTCCCTAATACAGCCATAACAATTGTTTCGAGCATTGCCCACCAAACTCTACCGTGCATAAATGCTTCATTATCCTTAATCTCTGTTAAGAAAAGTTTTAAATTAGACATTTCAGGAACAACTCTTTCTTTAGAAAAAGTCAAACCTAGTGCTTCGAAAAAGGTATATGGTTCTAACGGACTTGAGAAATCAAACCAAAAATATTTCCATCCGATACTGTAACGATGAATTTCAACTTTTTTTGGATATACTTGAATTCTCTCATACAAAGTTGGTCTAAATTCAACTCTATTTTCTGTGATTCTAAAACCTTTTAAATCTTCTATGACCAAATCCTCTGAACCTACAAGGTAAGGTTTACCATTAGAATTTAATTTTATGGTAAAACCTCTCTCATATTTTGGAAAATTTACAATCTCGACTTTATCTTTGTATAATATTGCCTTACCTTTATTATTAAACTCAACTACATTGCCAACATTATCAGAATTTTTGTAAAACCAATCTGGAATTGATTTATCAAGATTATCTCTTCCATAAACACTTCTATAATTTCCTTCAAAAGCTATTTTAATATCCTCATGATTTTCCCATTTCATTGTTACATGATCTTTGTGTGCATATGTGTCTAAGACAAACATAGCAGCATTTTGTGGTTTCCATTTTTTTGGGATATCAACAACATCTAAAGTAAAAAAACCTACTATTAAATATACTAAGACGAGAAAAAAAATTATTTGGCCTCTTAATCTACTCTTTCTGGCTTGTTTAAATGTGTCAGGAAATAATTTACGAATATTTTCTCTTTGAATAGCTAAACTAGAACTCATTGATTTGCTCCAATTAATTTATGTCTCCAATATGCAGACAAATAATCTAATGCAATTATCGTACCAACCAGTAAGAACATACACGCTAAAACATCAGCTCCATAATTCCATTGTATTAAAGCTGCTAACATTTCTCCAATTCCACCTGCACCAACAAAACCTAATATTGTAGATTCTCTAACATTAATTTCTAACCTCAATATTCCATAACTTAAAAACAAAGGTAGTACCTGGGGAAGAACTGAAAATCTTATCTTCTGTGTCCAAGTTGCACCAACAGAACTTAAACCTTCAATAGGTTTTCCATCACAATTTTCTATAGCCTCAGTAAATAATTTACCAAGTGCTCCAGCAGTGTGTATCGTAATAGCAATCACTGCTGGTAAAGATGATTTACCCATCAAATATAAAAACACCATTGCTATTATTAATGTTGGAAATGATCTTGTCACATCCATAAAAAATTTTGTAAATTGAATAACTCTTTTATTTCTTATTAAATTTCTACTAGAGAAGATTGCAAAAATAACTGCCAAAACAAATCCGATCGAAGTTGAAAATAAAGCAATATTTAAAGTAATAATTAATTCAGGAATATACTTAATAACTCTTGGCCAATATTTCCATCCCATCTCAAAAGTGTCTACAAATAAATCTCTAGGGTAGTTAAAAAAATTAGCTATACCTCTTCCAAAAGACCCTGCATTTGCTTCTAACGATACCAAGGTACCACCAAAAAAAATTAATATTAGAATTGCAATTCCAAGTAGCGAGGACCTAGTTCTCTGGTTTGTTAATTTTTTTAAATTAACTTCAATTTGTTCTAGGTTGGCAGGTAAGGCTTTTGTCATAATTTTTAAAAAATAAATCAGAGGCAAAGATTTACAGTCTTTGCCTCTGATTATAGGAGGTTTAATTAATTATTTTTTTGCGCTTCAATTTTAGCTTTTCTTGCAGCTACAACTGACTCGTAAAAAGAATGATCCACCGGAACCCATTTTTTTACAATCCCGTTTGCAACGTTTTCGCTACATTTTGGATCGTTCTCGTGTATCCATTGCTTTAAACCAATCATTACTTGGTGTGCTCTAACAGGTAAAAAAGTAGGCATCACAATTGGACCATTAGGAATTAATTTTGAAGACCAAATTTGAACAATGTCGTCCATATTTAAAATCCCTTTATCAACCATTTTTCTTAAATTCCCTGACGAATATCCTTCTTCCCAGCTACCAACACCAGATACCCATGTTACACCAGCATCAACATCACCATTCATTACCGCTAATACATTGTTTTCATGCCCACCAGAAAATTGTGTTTTTGAAAAATATGTATCTGGGTCCATACCCATAGCCTTTAATTCAATTGAAGGAATTAAAAAACCTGATGTAGAGTTAGGGTCAGCCCAACCAAAAGATTTACCTTTAAGATCTGCCATTGATTTAATTCCAGATGCTTTAGTTGCTACTGCAACAGAGTAGTAACCCATATCACCTGTTGGCTGCATTCTTGTTAGTACTGGTACTACTGCAGTTGGATCTTTAAGATACATACCCGCATATCCGGATGAACCAAACCATGTGTAATCTAGATTACCACCTAGCATCGACTCCATTGTTCCTGCGTAATCTTTAAATGTAAAGAATTTAGCAGGTACACCATAAGCGGCTTCGATATACGGCATGAAACATTCATTTCTAGCTATAATATCTTGAGCTGCTTCGTCACCTAAAAAACCAACTCTAAATTCTGGTTGGTATTTACTTAAGTCCATTTTTGGACCCGTGTAAGTTACCGCATTAGCTTGGGTTGAAAAAAACACCATAGCTAAAAGTGCAATAACTCTTGTTAGTTTATTAAACATAATTGTCTCCTTTTTATAATTTTAGTCTCTCGACTTATTTATATTTGTAACGATGAGTTATTGATCTCATGCAGTTGCAAATTCTTTCTCAACATCTCCATTTATCTTTTTTTTTGTTTTAAGCTCTGTAGATGTTACTTGTGGCTCAAAAGCTTCATCAGCCTCTGCACCATAAATTTCTCTTGCAAGTTTATCTGATAATTTTTCAGGCAAATCATCAAAGACTATTTCACCATCTTTCATTCCAATAATTCGATCACAATAAGTTTTTGCTGTATCAAGTGTATGAAGATTTGAAATAACTGTTAAATTTTTTTCGTCATGAATTTTTCTTAATGATTCCATTACCATTCTTGCATTCATTGGATCTAAAGATGCTATAGGTTCGTCTGCTAAAATCATTTTAGGATTTTGCATCAAAGCTCTGCATATAGCTACACGTTGCTGTTGACCTCCAGATAACGTTTCAGCTCTTTGAAGGGCAGTGTTAGCCATACCTAAGTTATTGAGTAAAATCAGAGCATCAGCTCTTTCATCTCGAGAAAACATTTTTAAGGATGCTCTAAATGAGCCCTGATAATTTAATCTGCCTAATATTACATTTGTTAGAACATCTAATCGTGGGACTAAATTAAATTGTTGAAAAATCATTGCACAGTTTCTTTGCCATGATCTCTTTTCCTTACTTTTTAAATCTAGAATATTTTGACCTTCAATTTCAATCGACCCATCTGTTGCGTCGGTAAGTCGATTTATAATTCTTAGTAATGTTGATTTACCAGCCCCAGATCTACCTATGATTCCTATCATTTGAGGTTTGTTAACCTCAAAAGAAACGTTTTTAACGGCATGATTATCACCGAAAAATTTGTTAACTTTTTTAATAATCATTTGAGGAATTCATTAACCCTCTAATCTTTAATAAATGTTAAAATATTATTAATGAATCTTTTAAATTTTGTTTAAGTTATATGAAATTTAAACCTAAGGTAGAAAATCTAATTTTTTATTAAAAATTGAATTTTAGATCCAATAAAATGACTTTCACTTAACTCTATAGGATTGTTTTTAAAATCGACATTAACAGATGTAGTTTTTAATAGTGCTTCCCCCTCATTTATATTTAATAAATTTGATTTTATTTTGTCTGCAATTTCAGCATTGATTAGAGTTTTTGATCTTTTAATTAGTTTGATATTCAATAAATTAAAAGCTTTGGTTACTGATTGTTTTTTAACAAAATAATTAATAAATTTTGGAAATTTTTTATAAGGAATCGATCTGAAAGTTATTACAGAAGGTGAATTGTTGACAAAACCTATGCTATTTATGCGTGTAACTTTGTCATTTTTTTTTAAGTTGAGTTCTTTTTTTTCAAAAGGATTGCATTCAGCAATATCAAAACTTTTTATTTCAATTCTTACTGATTGGTTTTCTTCAAGTATATTCTCAGTAAATCGTACGTTTTTACTAATTGAGTAATTAATTTTTGATGATTTAACAAATACTCCAAGACCTCTTTTTGAATATATTAAATTATCATCTTTAAGTTCTTTAAAAGCTCTTCTTATAGTGTGTCTATTGACATTGAATTGTTTTGCATAGTCATTCTCAGAATCTAACTTTTTATTAATTTTGTACTTATTTAAAACAATTTCTCTTTTGATTGAATTGTATATTTCCTTCCAAAGCAAATCTTTTGTTGTCATAAAATTTTAATAAATAATATATTGAAATTTTTTTTAATTTTGTTACTTGTCTAGTTGTATAGTATTATGCAAAATGAATCAAGAAAACAATGGTTAAGTTCTTTAGCAACAGCAGATGAAAATTATCTCATTTCGCTTTGGGACAATTTAAATATGAAAATAGAATATAATTGGTTAAGAGAACCTGAGATTGGCAGTGTTATGGTTCAGGGAAAAGTAGGCGCCACAGGTGATAATTTTAATGTTGGAGAAGTAACTATAACGAGATGTTCATTAAATTTAGATAAAAAAATCCAAGGCCATGGTTATGTTCAAGGTAGAAATAAATATAAATCCAAAATTGCAGCTTTGTGTGATGCATTGATGCAAACTGAAAAAAAAGAAATAATTAAAAGAAATATAATAGATAAATTAATTAAATATAAAAATAACAAAAGAAATGAAATATTATCTAAAACAGAAGCTACTAAGGTTGATTTTTTTACCTTGGTAAGAGGTGAGGATAAATAATTTATGGAAGTTGTTTCTAAAAAAAATAATTCTCAAACAAGTGCTGATTATTTTAGAAGTATTTTGTTTGCAACTTCATATCCTGGTTCGATCGAAATATTAGACAGTATAAATTCGCCTTCGAAAATGTTTTCAGCCAGTTGTTCAATTATAAAAACTTTTTGTGACAGTTATTCGAATATTTTTTTAGGTCGTGATATTAACAATCCAGAAACTATTGATTGGATTAAATTTAATACAGGTGCAAATATTACAGATAAAAAAAATGCAAATTTTGCAATTGGTATTTGGGATGATCTTTTACCATTAGATGAATTTAAAAAAGGGGACGACCAAAATCCTGATCAATCGTGCACTATTATTTGCCAGTCTAAATTTGAAAAACCAAATGCCATAATTACTGGTCCTGGTATTAAAAGTTCTAAAAGTATATTTTTACCTGATAGAGAGATTATAAAAAAAAATAACCAGCAATTTCCATTAGGACTTGATTTTTATTTTGTTGATAATGATAAATTTTATTCAATACCAAGATCACTAAAAATAGGAGAACTATAAAATGTATGTATCTGTAAAAGGTGGAGAAAAGGCAATCAATAATGCACATTCTTGGTTATCTGAAATAAGAAGAGGTGATGTAAATATAGCAGAACTAAATATTAAACAAATTAGTGAACAACTAACTTTAAGTGTTGATAGAGTTATGTCAGAAGGATCTTTATATGACAAAGATTTGTCTGCTCTTGCAATCAAACAGTCTAGAGGTGACTTGATTGAAGCAATTTTTCTAATGAGAGCCTATAGAACTACTTTACCTAGAATTGGTTCAAGCAAACCTATCGAAACTAGCAAAATGTTATGCCTGAGAAGAATATCTGCAACATTTAAAGATATCCCAGGTAAACAAAAGTTAGGCCCAACATTTGACTACACACACCGTTTACTTGACTTCAAACTTCTTGCTGATGGTGAGTATGAAAAAGCTAAGATTGAAAAATATGATGATAAAGAAATCCCGCATGTTTTAAGCTTTTTAAATAAAGAAGGATTAATTCAGAAAGAAATACCTAGTGGCAAAACATCTAAAGATATTACAAGAAACCCAATTAATTTTCCTTTAACAAGATCTGAACGATTGCAATCTCTTTCAAGAGGAGATGAGGGTTTTCTTCTTGGTTTAGCTTACTCAACACAGAGAGGTTATGCTAGAAACCATGCATTTGTTGGTGAATTAAGAACTGGTTACGTTGAGGTTCAATTTGAAATTCCAGAATTAGGTATAGAAATAAATATTGCTGATGTCATGTTTACTGAGTGTGAGTCAGTAAACCAATTTAAAGGTAGTAAAAAAATACCTGCTCAATTTACCCGTGGATATGGTTTAGTTTTTGGTCAATTAGAGAGAAAAGCTATTTCTATGGCTTTAGTTGATAGATCAATGAGATGGAAAGAATTTGGTGAGGAGTACTTAGGTGTTGCTGCTCAAGATGAAGAATTTGTTATATCTCATTGCGATAATATTCAAGCCACAGGTTTTTTAGAACATATCAAATTACCTCATTATGTAGATTTTCAAGCGGAATTGGATTTAGTAAGAAAAATTAGAGAAGAGTATAAAAAAAATGAACAACATACTTAAATTTAAAAATAAAAAAACTGATGTTGCAGCTCAAGATGAAATATATAATTTTGCTTATTTAGACGAAAATACAAAAAGAATGATAAGAAGAGCTTTGATTAAAGCTCTTTGCATACCAGGTTATCAAGTTCCATTTTCATCTAGAGAAATGCCTATGCCATATGGATGGGGAACAGGAGGGGTTCAAGTAACATCGTCATGTTTAACAACTGACGATGTGATAAAAGTTATTGATCAAGGAGCAGATGATACTACAAACGCAGTTTCAATTAGAAATTTCTTTAAAAAAACTGCTAATATTGAGACCACAGAAAAAACAAGCCAAGCATCGATAATTCAGACAAGACACAGAATTCCAGAAGAAAAGTTAAAAGAAAAACAAATACTTGTTTATCAAGTTCCAATACCAGAACCTCTTGCGTTTTTAGAACCAAGATATCAAGAAACTAAAAAAATGCATGCACTATCAGAATATGGAATTATGCATGTAAAGTTATATGAAGATATTACCAAAAATGGTCATATAGAAACAGCATATGCTTATCCAGTAAAGACAAATGAAAGATATATAATGGACCCATCACCTATTCCAAAATTTGATAACCCAAAAATGAACAATAACCCTGCTATTCAATTATTTGGAGCAGGAAGAGAGCAAAGAATTTATGCAATACCACCATATACTGAAGTAACGAGTCTTGATTTTGAGGATTATCCATTTGATCCCTCAAAGGCACCTCATAAATGTTCTATTTGTGGATCAAATGAGAGTTTTTTAGATGAAATAATTACTGATGATGACGGTAATAGATCATTTATATGTTCAGATACAAATTATTGTAATCAAAGAATGGAAAATAATTAAATGCAACCAATTTTGTCAGTTCATAATTTAAACAAATATTACGGTAATCAAGTGGGATGCAAAAATATGAATTTGACATTATATCCTGGGGAAGTCGTTGGTGTAGTAGGAGAATCTGGCTCAGGAAAAACAACTTTTATAAATTCCATATCAGGTAATCTTATTCCTGATAGTGGAAAAATCTTAATTGAAACAGGTAATGAAACGATTGATTTTCTAGAAATATCTGAGTCATTGAAAAGGTTATTGATAAGAACTGAATTAGCTTTTGTTCACCAAAATCCTAGAGACGGTTTAAGATTAGATATAAGTGCTGGTGGAAATATTAGTGAAAGATTAATGTCGATTGGACAAAGAAATTATGGAAATATTAGGCAAACTATTTTTAAATGGTTAGATAAAGTAGAAATCGATAAAAGTAGAGTAGATGATTTTCCAAGAACATTTTCTGGTGGAATGTTGCAAAGATTACAAATAGCAAAAAATTTGGTTACGAGTCCTAAAATAATTTTCATGGACGAACCAACAGGAGGTCTTGATGTTTCTGTTCAAGCAAAAATTTTAGATTTGTTAAGAAAATTAGTTAGAGAATTAAATTTATCAGTTGTAATCGTTTCTCACGATTTAGCAGTGATTAGATTGTTAGCTGATAAAATTATTGTTATGAAAAATGGGGAGGCTGTTGAGTCTGGACTTTGTGATCAGGTATTAGATGATCCGCAACATTCTTATACTCAGTTATTAGTTAGTTCAGTATTACAGGTTTAAAAATGATTGAACTAAATAAAATTACAAAAAAATTTACACTTCATAATCAGGGCAAAACAAACATATTAGTTTTTAATAATTTGAATTTGAAAATTAATCCTGGAGAAATTGTAGCGTTAACAGGACCATCAGGTGTTGGAAAGTCTAGTATTTTAAAAATGATTTATGGAAACTATGTTTTTCAATCAGGACAAATTAAAATTAATAATCACAACATAGATCATACATATCCGAGAAATATTATTGAACTTAGAAAAAATATAATAGGATATGTTAGTCAATTTCTAAGAGTGATACCTCGTGTTCCTACAATTGAAATTGTTATGGAGCCCTTATTAGAAATAAATTCAGATCAAGATGAAGTTCGTGAAAAAGCTGAAAAAATTTTACTAAAACTTAATATAGATAAAAACTTATGGAATTTATCGCCACTAACTTTTTCAGGTGGAGAACAACAAAGAGTTAATGTTGCTAGGGGACTGATTAGAAATTATCCATGTTTATTACTAGATGAACCAACTGCTAGTTTAGATAGTGTTAACAAAGATATTGTTTTGAATTTGATTAATGAAAAAAAGGATAGTGGATCTTCAATAATTGGTATTTTTCATGATGAATATTCACGTAAATATTTAAATGCTAGGGAAATAGATATTACAAAAATATCAGATGCAAAATAACGGTCAGCTTATCGTAGTCGTTGGACCATCAGGATCAGGAAAAGATACTTTATTAAAAAAAGTAATTAAAAAAATTCCTAATTCCATTTTGGTAAAAAGGTACATTACTAGGAAAAAAGATATTAAAAATGAAGATCATTACAGCATATCAATTAAAAATTTTGAAGATAAGATTTTAAAAAAACATTTCTTTGTTTACTGGAAAGCTCATGGTTTTTCATACGGTATTCCATTTAAGGAAATAAAAAAAATAGAGGAAGGTAAAACAGTAATTTTTAATGGATCAAGAAAAGTACTTTTTAAAGTAAAAAAAAAAGTTAATAACGTTAAAATAATTAATATTATTGCCCCATCAACAATTATTAAAAAGAGACTTGTAAATCGAGCTAGAGAAGACAAAAAATCAATTAATAAAAGGATAAAAAGAAAAATTAATTTACTACCGAAAAATATAATTACTATAAATAATAATAAATCAATAGCTATAGGTGCAAATAAATTGAAAAAAATAATTTTAGCTAAGTGAAAAATTTTCTAAATTCTCAAACATTCCTTTTTGGTTTTCACCAAATATATATATTTTATCAAAATTATTTATTTCATTTAAAATGATTTCTTTGTTTCTTTCAATTTTTTTTAACTCAAGGTACAATTTGTTTCCTGTGACCTCTGATGCAAGGGTCATATGGAAATTAAATTCTGACATTAAATAGGGGTATCCCCATTTATATAAAATATTTAATTGTAATTTACTTAGTTTAGAGGGATTTCTTCTATCAATCTCTTTTTTTGTAAGAGGTGACCTAAATTTAAATAATTCTCTAACTAGTCTATTTGATAACTTATTAATGTTATTATTTTTTTTATTTTGAACAAAAGCATAAAAATTATTCATTTTTTTTAATTTAAATTTATAAAATTTAAATTTTTTGAATTTTTTTGCTATTTCCTCAGTTTTTTTAAATAATGTATTGGTACTATAATTTTTGTTTAGTTTAAAAGGAGGAATAAGTGTGCCGTGAAACCCATATTTCTTTGCAATTAAAACATTTTTATCTATGTTTATTAAGTTTTTAATTCCAAATCTGCTTAGATAATTAATTCTATGTTTGTTATTTATTAACTTTGCATTAAGTGGATCCCAACCGAACCAATATCTGCCAAATTCTTCTAGACTACTCTCTTTTGGAGGTGCATAATAAATAGCGTATCTAGAATATTTTTTCATAATTCAACTTATAATACTTATATAAATTTTCTCTAATTTAAAATATTTGTAACAATTCATGTGTATTAAAAAGTGATGCATGAATATATTTTAAACAATGCCATGATAATTAAAAAAGATGAAATCGTTCATGGTCATATCAGGATTAAAGATAACAAGATTGTCGATATAAGTAGTGGATTAAGTAATAACAAAAGTTCTATAGACTGCGAAAAAGATTATATTTCGCCAGGATTGGTTGAATTACATACTGACAATCTTGAAAGACACATGACACCAAGACCTAAAGTTTCATTTCCAGTAGAAAATGCAATTTTATCTCATGATAGAGAATTAGCATCTGTTGGAATAACTACAGTTTTTGATGCATTAAGAGTTGGTTCTATTGAAAAAACAGGAAAATATAAAAAATATGCAAAAAACTGTTCGGATATAATTTCAAGTTTTAAAAAAGATAATATTCTCAAGATTGATCACAAAATACATTTAAGAGCTGAAACTTGTTCGGAGAATTTGATTGATGAATTAGACGAATACAATGAAACTCACGATGTAAAACTGATTAGTATAATGGATCATACACCAGGTCAGAGGCAATTTAGAGTTATAGATAAGTACAAAGAATATCTTTCAATTAAACACGGTATGACAGAAAATGAAATGGAAATTCATTTTGATCACTTAAAAAATCTTCAAAAAAAAAATAGCAAGAAACACATAGATAAAATTTTAGAATTTAAATCATCATATGATTGTATTTTGGCTAGTCACGACGATACCACAGAAAATGATGTTCATAATTCAAATAAATATGGAGTAAAATTGGCTGAATTTCCAACAACATTAGAAGCAGCCAAAACTTCTAAAGATTACAATATTAAAGTTATGATGGGATCTCCTAATTTACTTAGAGGAGGTTCACACTCTGGCAATATATCTGCAAAAGAACTCTTAGAAAATGATTGTTTAGATATCTTAAGCTCAGATTATATTCCATCATCATTAATTATATCTGTTGTCAAATGGGGTTTAGAAATTGATAATCTTCCAAAAGCATTTGCAGCAGCTAGTCACGCTCCGTCTATAGCTACAAATTTAAATGACAGGGGTTCCATTGACAATAATAAGAGAGCAGATTTAATAAGGTTTAAAATTTATCAAAATTTACCAGTTGTAAAAAATGTTTGGTCAAACGGAATCCAAGTAAGTTAAAATAACCCAGTTGTATAAGAATACTTAATTATACCTGCAATCATTATCGGGATTTGTAGTGAAAAATTTGTTAATAAAGGTTTATCCTTTGTAATGGTACCAACAATAGTCCAACCGATTATACCTAAACTGTGAGGTATCATGCTATAAGGATAGTAATCTAAATAAAAAGTTAATATTCCTAAAAGCGTCAAAACTGTGCTTGTCCATTTTAATATTCTGATATTTGCAGTCATTTTCTCTCCTTTTTTTTTAAATTTATTACCATTTTAAATTATGATAATATTATTTTAAAGATTTGTTAAAATTAGTTTCTATTAATGCTTAATTAAATTATTAATAAAATTTATTAATTTTAAATTATTTATTTAATGCATCTTCAAGATAATCTAATCTATCTTGACCCCAAAAAATCTCATTATTTAAGACATACGAAGGAGCGCCAAATACATCATTATCAACCGCATCTTTTGAATTTTTTTGATATTCCAAGTTTACATCTTCAGATAAAGCTAATTTCTTCATTTCTTCAAAGTTTAAATTTAATTTTTCACAAATTTCCTGAAGTGTATTGTGATCAGAAAGATCTTTATCCATAGACCATAAATATTTTAAACATTCATTTCCAAAATGAAGTTTATTACCCAATTTATTTGAAGCTATTACAAATTTTGCTGGTAAGTGTGGGTCTTTAGGTGGAAAAAACTTTGGCTTTTTAATAATCGGCAAACCCAGTTTATTTGAAATTCTCTCCAGTTCTACAAGTCTATATTTTTGTCTTGCAGGATGTCTTTTAGGAACTGGCAACCCACCAGTATTTGGAAAAATTTCACCAACTAAATCAAGTGGTTTTTCTATAACCTCTAAATTATATTTGCTTACTATTTTTGTAAATCTATCAGCTCCTAAATAACTAAACGGAGATAGGACACTAAAATAATATTCAATTTTCATTTTTTTAAACGCATTTCTTGCACAGACCAAAAAATTCTAAATTGTATTTATTATATTTCATTCCTTTATTATCTTTAAAATCTCTTAGATGCTCTGATAATTTATGATCATGAATTTCAGTTACATCTTCACAACTTTCACAAATTGAAAAAATAGTAGCATTAGCAATTTGACATTTTGAATTTTTACAAGCTATGAAAGCGTTTCTACTTTCTATTTTATGAATTTTTCCAATTTTCACTAGTTTGTTTAAGGCTCTATAAACTTGCAAAGGAGCATTAATACCTTTTTTTTTAACATCAAATAAAATTGAGTATGCTTTTAATGGTTGATCAGATTTTTCAATTAAATCTAAAATTATTTTTTGGTTTTTAGTTAATGTTTCTTGTTTTTGCATTTAATTATTTTTTTATAATATTCCATTAATTTTTCAATTGTATCGTTTGCTTAACTTTAAGTAATGAAAAAATAAACAACACTAGAGCTGCAGCAATTATGGATGGACCTGATGGAGTGTTAAATTCTAAAGATGAGAATAATCCTATAAACACTGATAACAATCCTCCTATTATTGCAAAAATCACCATCTTTTTCGGGTTATCTGAAAGATTTCTAGCCATAGCAGTTGGTATAATTAACATTCCTGTAATTAATAGCACTCCAACTAATTTGATAGATATGGCAATTATTGCGGCCAATAAGACTGTAAAGACTGCTTTTGCTCTATCAGGGTTTAGACCTTCTGCCTGTGCTAATTCATAATTTACAGTTGAGGCGAACAATGGTTTCCATATTAATCTTAAAACCAATAAAATTAAGGCTCCACCAACCCATATTGTTATCAAATCTTTTTTATTAACTGCTAATATATCCCCAAACAACAATCCCATAATATCAAATCTAATAAAGGTTAAAAATCCAATCACCACTAATCCAACTGCTAATGACGAGTGGGCCAAAAGCCCTAACAATGCATCACTTGGAAGATTAGTTTTTTTTTGTAGTTGTATTAAAATTAATGCAATTGCTGATGAAATTAAAAATATTGAAACAGCAATATTAAATTCTAATGAATATGCAATTGTTACACCTAGTAATGCGGAGTGGGCGAGTGTATCTCCAAAATAAGACAATCTCCTCCACACAACAAAACAACCAAGTGGTCCCGCAACAAAAGCAATACCAATACCTGCAACCAACGCTCTTATAAAAAAATCGTCAAACATATCAATTTTTTTTTATATCCCCATCATTAGCATGAACATGATCGTGTTTATGTTCATAAATTGAAAGAGTTTGAGAGGCTTGTTCGCCAAACAATGCTTTGTATTCACTATTTTTTGCAACTTCTTTAGGTGAACCTGAACAACAGACATGACCATTTAAACAAACAACATGATCGGTAGCGCTCATTACTGTATGTAAGTCATGGGATATTAATAAAATACCGCAATTTAATTTTTCTGAAATTTCTTTAATTAATTCATACAAGGCAATTTCTCCTGTAAAATCTACACCTTGAACTGGCTCATCAAGCACTAACAATTCAGGTTTTTTTGAAATAGCTCTGGCAAGTAACACTCTTTGAAATTCTCCACCTGATAAATTTCCCAAACTTTTATCTTTTAAATTAATTACTCCAGTTAATGAAAGTGCTTCATCAATTACGTCTTCTGTAAGATTATCTGTTAAAAGCATAAAATCTCTAACTCTTAGAGGAAGTGTCCAATCTATTGATATTTTTTGTGGAACATAACCAATATTATTTGTGAATTTTTCAACTTGACCCTCAATATTTTTAAATAAACCTAGAGCAATTTTAGCAGTTGTGCTTTTACCAGAACCATTAGGACCAATTAAGGTAACAATTTTACCTTTTTCGACTTGCAAAGAAACACCTTGAACAAGCCACTTTTGATTTTGTTGAAAACCAACATTGTTTAATTTTACTAAAATATTATTTCCCATGCTCATTTATTCACTTGACTTAAATATGTTATATTATTACACAGCGTTATATTATAACAATTAACAATAACCAAATATTATGAAAAATCTAAAAAAATCTTCAATAATCTTAACAATACTATCATTTTTAACTTTATTTACATCAGCAAATGCCGATATCAAAGTCGTTGCATCAATTAAGCCAATACACTCTTTAGCTAGCTATTTAATGGATGGTGTAGCTAAACCAGATTTAATAGTTGAAGGATACGCTTCACCACATGGATTTGCCATGAAACCCTCGCATGCAAAAATGTTACAAGATGCTGACATTGTTTTTTGGGTAGGTGAAGATTTAGAAAATTTTTTAGAAAAACCGTTAGACTCAATTGCTAATGAGGCAGAAAAAATTGAGTTATTAGAGATTAAAGGTTTAGTTAAATTAAAATTTAGAGAGAGAAATATTTTTGATGACCATGACGATCACGATGATCATGATGATCACGGACACAAGAAAAAAGATGATCACGATGATCATGACCATGCAAAAAAAGAAGATGGGCATAAAGAGGACGATCATGACGATCATGGACATAAGAAAAAGGATGACCACGATGATCATGACCATGCAAAAAAAGAAGATGGGCATGATGACCATGATGATCATGATGGACACGAAGGACACCACCACGGTGAATTTGATCCACATATTTGGTTAGACCCAATTAATGCAAAAGTTATTTTATTTGAAATGTCTAAGCACTTAATTGAAAATGACCCAACAAATGAAGCTGCTTATAGAGCAAATTTAAGTAAGGCTTATAAAGAAATTGATAAACTTACAAATGATGTAACTGCAGAACTTAATGAAAGTACTGCATCAATTGTTTTTCATGATGCTTACCAATATTTTGAGAAAAGATTTAATGTAAATATATTAGGAGCTTTCACAGTTAATACAGATGTATTACCTGGTGCGGAACAACTTTCAGAAATCAGAGAAGTAATTGAGCACGATAAAGTAGCTTGTGTATTTTCTGAGCCTCAATTTAATCCAGACATCATTAAAGCTGTTGCAAAAGATATGAATATTAAAACCGGTATTGTTGATCCGTTGGGTGCAACTTTAACTCCTGGAAAAGGTTTATATTTTGATTTAATAAAAAATATGTCAAAATCCTTTAAAGGATGTTAATTTAATTAATGGAAGAAACTAACAAACAAGTTCCTGTTACTGTTTTAACAGGCTTTTTAGGTGCTGGAAAAACTACTCTTTTAAATAGAATATTAACTGAGCAGCATGGCAAAAAATATGCTGTGATAGTTAATGAATTTGGTGAGCAGGGCATTGATAACGATTTAGTTGTTGATGCTGATGAAGAGGTGTTTGAAATGAACAACGGTTGCATTTGTTGTACTGTAAGAGGAGACCTAATCAGGATTTTAAGTGGTCTTATGAAACGAGCGGATAAGCTTGATGCAATCATAGTAGAAACAACAGGATTAGCTGATCCAGCTCCTGTTGCACAAACTTTTTTTGTAGATCAAGATGTTGCTGATCGTACAAAGTTAGATGCAATTGTTACAGTTGCTGATGCTGTTCATTTAAGTACACAATTAACAGATCATCACGAAGCAGAGGAGCAAATTGCCTTTGCAGACGTTGTATTATTAAACAAAATAGATCTTGTTGATGAAAGTGGATTAGAAGTTGTTAAAGAAAGAATTAAAAAAATTAATCCTTTCGCAAAAATTATAAATACAACCAAATGTGGAGTATCTTTAAATGAGATTTTAAATCTTGATGCATTTAGTTTAAAACGTGTTTTAGATGTTGAGCCTGATTTTCTAACATCAGATCATGACCATGAGCATGATGATGATGTAACTAGCTTATCATTTGTCTCTGATACCCCTTTAGACATGGAAAAGTTTCAAGATTGGTTTAGTAAACTATTACAAACCAAAGGTCAGGATATTTTAAGAACCAAAGGTATACTTGACTTTATAGGAGAAAGTGATCGATATGTATTTCAAGGTGTACATATGCTTATGGATGCCTCACCAATGGGTAAATGGCCTGAGGGAAAAGAACGAAGTTCTCGACTAGTCTTCATTGGTCGAAACCTAGAAAGTATGAATTTAAAAGAAGGATTTGAAAACTGTAAATCGGCATGAAGGCTGATACAAGCCAATTCCCAGAATTAGATAAGACTAAATTTGAACAAAGAGGAACAGAGTTTAAACTTGGAATTCCTGTAACTAATGCGGTTACAGTTG
>CACMJX010000012.1 GCA_902614055.1 uncultured Pelagibacteraceae bacterium
TTTTTCCAGAACCTATTATATTTAAAAACATTATTGTTATATCACCTATATAACCCCAAGTTTTTATACTCTCACCTTTATCAAATAAATAAATTTTTTTTTCTAGAATTGCTCTTTTGATTAATTGAGATATCAATCTTTTATCTTTAATTGATTGACCTGGACCATATGTATGTGCAGGTCGGACGATGTTTATTTTTAAATTGTATTTTTCCTTATATTCATTGCAAAGAATTTCCCCTAAAATTTTAGACGAAGAATATACGATACGGTTTTTGTTATCAGGTATACCAATTGGGTTATGTTCATTAATTAATTTATTTTTTGTTTTTAAATTTTTTAAATCATATACATCTACAGAACTAAAATATAATAAGCTACTATTCCGTTTAGTAGAATACTTTAGAATTGTTTCTAAGCTAGAAGTATTAAGTGTAATCATTTTATTCAATCCACTTATCCATTTTTCAGGTTGTCCATAAGTAGCAAAATAAAAGATAAAATCAAAATTTTTTTTTTCTAAAAACTTTTTTAAATTTATTTGATCAGTTAAGTCTTGTTTATAAAATTTGAAAAATTTTTCTTTTTTAAGAAAAGATATATCTTTATTAAGATCATTTAATGATATGCATGAAATCTTAGAATTTAGGTTATTATAAATATTTCCATAATAAAAACTATATTGGATATAGGATGCTAAAAAACTATTCCCACCAAGTATTAATATTTTTTTTCCTTTAAACTTTTTTAATTTAATATTTTGTAAGATTTTTTTACAATCTTTTTCAATTATTTTACTCAACATTAACTTAAATGATTTAATTGTTTGACGATTTTGTAATCTCTTCAAAAATCCAATGATAAGTTTTTTTTAAACCCTCTTTCAGGCTATATTTTGGCTTCCATCCTAATTTTTTTTCAATTAATGTGTTATCACTTGATCTACCTCTTACACCTTTAGGTTTATCAAGTTGATAATTTTTTTTTACTTTGTAGTTTGATATTTCTTCAACATATTCAATCATTTCATTAATAGAAACTTGCTCCTCACTTCCAATATTGATAGGATCATTAACTTCAGAATTAAAAAGCTGAACAACTGCATCAACACAGTCATCGATGTAAAGGAATGACCTTGTTTGTTTACCATCACCCCAAACATCAATAATTTTCTCATTTTTCAATTTTGCCATTGCAATTTTTCTGCATATGGCTGCAGGTGCTTTTTCTCTTCCACCATCATATGTTCCCATGGGACCATAAATATTGTGAAATCTTGCTACTTTTGTATCAATTCCATAATCTTCAGTAAAATGTCTGCACATTCTCTCTGAAAATAATTTTTCCCAACCGTATCCATCTTCGGGCATAGCTGGGTATGCATCTGCCTCTTTTAAACCATTTATTGATGGATCTTTTTGTAGTTCAGTGTTATAAGCACAAGCGCTAGACGAAAAAAAATATTTTTTAACATTATTTTTCTTACACGCCATTAAAAGATGTGTATTCACCAACACCGATAACATACAAAGGGCTCTGTTATTTTCAATGAATCCCATTCCACCCATGTTGCAAGCTAAATTAATTACCTCATCAATACCCTCTGTTACTTTTTCACAATTCGTTTTATCCTCTAAATCTAAAACAAAATTATCTACTTTGTTAAATATTTGATACCATTGATCTTTAGGTTTTATATCGGCACATCTTACACTGTAGCCCAAATCTAATAGTCTTGTCGCTAAATGACCACCAATGAAACCCCCTCCACCTGCAATTAAAATTTTTTTCATTTATGACTTTTTAAGAATTTATATATTGTAGTATATTATTTATCGGATACTTATAATATTTATGATCAAAAAAAAAGCTTTAATTACAGGTATAACAGGTCAGGATGGTTCATATTTAGCAGAATTATTGTTAAAAAAAAAATATCAAGTAATTGGTTTAGTTAGAAGATCCTCTACTATAAACACAAAAAGAATCGATCACCTTCTTTCAGAAAATCCTAAAATAAAAAATGATAGTTTATACTTGATGTATGGAGACATGACTGATGGTTTAAGTTTAAAAAGAATAATTGATAAAACTGAACCTGATGAAATATATAATCTTGCTGCTCAGAGTCATGTTGGAGTATCTTTTGATGAACCTGAGTATACTGCAGATACAGTTGCTTTAGGCACATTAAGAATTCTAGAAAATATTAGATTGTCTAAACGCAAAAATAAAATAAAATTTTATAATGCATCTACTTCAGAAATATTTGGTAATTCTACAAAATATAGTCAAAGTGAAAATACCCCTTTTCATCCTCAAAGCCCATATGGTATTGCTAAACTATACGCTCATTGGATAACAATTAATTATAGAACTGGATATGGCTTGTTTGCAAGTAATGGAATTTTATTTAATCACGAGTCGCCTAGGAGAGGAGAAACATTTGTTACAAAAAAAATTATTAATGGACTTGTGAGAATAAAATATGGTTTACTTGAAAAATTATATATTGGAAATTTAAATGCAAAAAGAGATTGGGGCCATGCAAAAGATTATGTGCAAATGCAACATCTTATACTTCAGCAAAAAAAACCTGATGATTTTATTATAGCAACTGGAAAACAAACTTCAGTAAGAGAATTTATAAATATAACTGCTAAAAAATTAAAGATTAGATTAAAATGGTCTGGTAAAGGAATTAATGAAAAAGGATACTTTAATGGTAAATCAATAATTGAAGTTAAAAAAAATTATTACCGGCCTGCAGAAGTTAATCAATTAAGAGGTAATATTTCAAAAGCTAGAAAAAGATTAGGATGGAAACCAAAAATAACTATTAATCAGCTAGTTGATGAAATGATTGAACATGAAATAGCTCAGATAACTTGAAAATTTAAAAAAAAATATTTATAGTTTGTGAAAATTTTAAAAAATAAAATTGTTAATGCAAAAAAAAATATTTTAGATGTTTGTTTTGCTGCTCAAGAGGGACATATTCCAAGTAGTTTTTCAGTATTAAATATTTTAAATGTATTAATTAAAAAAAATCTTATTTTTAAAAAAAAAAAGTACTTAAATAATTTTATTTTAAGTAAAGGTCATTCAGCAATTGGATATTATGCTGTTTTAAATCAATATGGATATATATCTGACAAAGATTTAAAAAAATTTGCAACATTTAATAGCAAGCTGGGAGGACATCCAAAAAATAATTCAAAATACCATATCACAGCTTCAACAGGCTCTCTTGGACATGGTTTACCAATAGCTGCTGGTATGGCTTTTGCAAAAAAAAATAAAAAAGTTTTTGTTTTACTTGGTGATCAAGAGTGTAATGAAGGTACACTTTGGGAAACATTGTTGTTGTGTAGTCATCATAAGTTAAATAATTTAACAATTATTATTGATAGGAATTATTCTAGAGAAGAGGCTCTATCATTAGGGAAGCTAGAAAAAAAGTTAAGAATATTTTCTAAATATGTTTTTGTAATTAATGGGCACAACGAGGAAGATATATTTAAAATTTTAAAAAAAAAAACAAAACATTATAAAATAGTTATTGCAAAAACAATTAAAGGTTATGGTATAAAAGAAATGGAAAACTCAAATGAATGGCATCATAAATTTCCAAAAGATATCAATGAACTAGAGATATTTAAAAATAAAGTTTATTCATAATGAGATCTGCTTTTCCAAAATTTATAGAAAAAGAATTTAAACGAAATAAAAAAATTTTTACGATACTTGGAGATATCGGTGTTCATAGTTTTAGAAACGTTTTTAAAAAATATAATAAGAATATTTTAAATATAGGAATTCTTGAACAATCAATGGTTGGATTTTCTGCAGGTTTAGCAATCGAAAACAAAATACCTTTTATACATACTATAGCACCTTTTTTAATTAACCGATGTTATGAGCAAATTAAAATAGACCTATGTTATCAAAATTTAAATGTAAATATTGTTAGCGTTGGTGCTTCAATCGACTATGCGGCTTTAGGTTCCACTCATCATTGTCCTGAAGATGTATCTTTACTTAATCAGCTACCTAATATTTCAATTTATGTTCCTGGAAACGAAGATGAGATATTAAAACTTTTTCAACTATATAAAAATAAAGGACCTAAATATTTTAGGATGTCATCACAAAACCATAATACCAAAATTCAAATTTTTAATGGAGCTGGTGTTATTAAAAAAGGTAGCAAAGGATTAATAATTGTAATTGGACCAGCATTAAGATTTATCGAGAAGTATTTAAATCAATTAGATGCAAATATAATTTATTTAAATTGTGTTAAGCCTCTTAATAAAAAAATATTACAAAAATATTATAAAAAAAAAATTGTTATTATTCAAGATTTTAACATTGGATCTATTACCACTGAAGTTTTGAATACTTTTAAAAATAAAACAGTTATATTGAAAGAAATAGGGTTGCCAAAAAAATTTTTTTTAAATTATGGAACTTCTCTGCAACACTATAAAAAATTAGATTTAGATGAGAAAAAAATTTTTAAAAAGTTATTAAATTTCTTTAATAAAAAACTGAATTAACTATGGATTTTACTATTTTTAATAAATAATTTGCAATTTTTTTTTTTTGTTATATTAATTTTCTGCCTGGTGATTATTGCGAAAGTGTAATACCCGATCCCATTCCGAACTCGGCAGTCAAGCCTTTCAGCGCCGATGGTACTTTGTCTTAAGACATGGAAGAGTAGGACATTGCCAGGCATATCTAAAATGAAAAATCTCATAATAATAACAGGAGGTGCAGGGTTTGTTGGCTCAAATTTAATTGACCTTTTGTTAAAAAAAACAAAATACAAAATTATCAGCTTAGATAATTATTCATCAGGAAGTAGAAAAAACCACATAAAAAATAAAAGATTAAAATATTTAAAAGGGCACACTTTTGAAATTAAAAAAAATTTAGATAAATACAAAAACAATATTAAAAGCATTTTTCATTTTGGAGAATTTTCAAGAATATATCAAAGTTTCAAAAAATTTGATGAGTGTTATCAGTCAAACTCTATAGGGTCACAAGCTGTATTCAAATTTTGTTTAGATAATAAAATTAAGCTAATATATTCTGCAACTTCTGCTTCATTGGGAAATAATGGTAAAGATAAAAATTTGTCACCTTATGCTTTTACAAAATCAAAAAACCTAGAACTATTAGAAAACTTAAAAAAATGGTTTAATTTTAAATTTGAAATCATTTTCTTTTATAACGTTTATGGACCAAAACAAATTAAAGTTGGTAATATGGCAACAGTGATTGGGATATTTGAAAATCAATATATAAAAAAAAAACCATTAACTGTAGTAAAGCCTGGAAATCAAACAAGAAGATTTACTCATATTTCTGATACTGTGCAGATCTGTTATGAAGCCTTTAAAACTGATAAATGTAGATACTACAGTATCAGCAATAAAAACTCTTATTCAATTTTAGAAGTTGCAAAAATGTTTAAATCTAAAATTGTATTATTAAAGCCTAGATTGGGAGAAAGATATGCATCTGCATTGACAAAAATGAGCTATAATAACAAAATAATTCAAAAATATGGAAAATTACAATTGAAAGATTATGTAAGTTACTTTATTAAAAGCGTCAATTATGAAAATTAAAAGTTCATTAAAGTCTATTAAAAAAAGAGACTTAAATTCTAAGTTAGTTAGAAGAAGAGGAAGAGTTTATGTCATCAACAAAACGAATCCAAAATTTAAAGCAAGACAGAAGTAATTTTATGGATAATGAAAACCATAAAAATATTTGGAACAATCTTACCAAATTTGTTTTATATGTGAACAGTCGCTGTAATTGCTATTTTAGTTTTAATAGCAATATTTCTTTTAAAACATTATAATATATAATTATTATGAATTTAGCATCAATTTCAGAAAACCATGATATTGAAAAACGAATAGCAGTTACGCCAGAGATTGCAAAAAAATATATTAATTTAGGTTTCAATTTATCTCTACCATATAATTATGGTGTTCATTTAGGTTTTAGCGATGAAGATTATAAAAATTTAGGAGTTAATTTATTTAAAAATGAAGAAGAAATAATTACAAATTCTGAGATTGTTATTCAATTAGGGTTACCAGATGAAGAAAAATTATCATTATTTAGAGAAAATCAAACTTTAATTGGATCTTTAAATACATTTTTAAATAAACATCAGTTGGACGTTTTAAAATCAAAAAAAATTAATTGTTTTTCATTAGAGTTATTACCAAGAATTACTAGAGCACAATCAATGGATATTTTATCCTCACAAGCTAATCTTGCTGGTTATAAAGCTGTCGTTGAAGCTTTTAAAGTTTACGAAAGAGCCATTCCAATGATGATGACTGCAGCAGGAACTATTCCAGCGGCAAAAGTATTGGTAGTTGGAGCAGGGGTTGCAGGTCTTCAAGCTATAGCAACAGCCAAAAGAATGGGGGCTGTGGTATTCGCAACTGACGTAAGAATGGCCTCTAAAGAACAAGTCGAAAGTTTAGGTGGAAAATTTTTAACTGTAGAGGGATCAGAGAATTTAGAAACTGAAGGCGGTTATGCAAAAGAAGCTTCAGATGAATTTAAAAAAAAGCAAGAAGATTTACTCACTGAGACATTAAAAAAAATTGATATAATAATTTGTACAGCATTAATTCCAGGTAGAGAAGCTCCTAAAATTATCAAAGAAAAAATGTTTGAAAATTTACAACAAGGTTCAGTGATTTATGATTTAGCTGCAATTCAAGGAGGAAATACAGTATTTACTGAAGTTGATAAAATTGTAAAAAAAAATGGGGTTAAAATTTTGGGTGAAGCAAATATTTTAAATAAATTACCAATATCAGCTACTAACTTGTATTCTAAAAATGTATTTAATTTTATCTCTAATTTGTATGATAAAGATAATAAAAAATTGAATATTAACCTAGAAGACGAAATTATTGAAAAAACATTAATAAAATAGATTTATGGAAATTGATCCTTTTATATTTAGATTAAGTATATTCATATTATCAATATTTATTGGTTATTATGTAGTATGGAGTGTCACTCCTTCTTTACATACTCCTTTAATGTCCGTCACAAATGCAATTTCGTCAGTAATTATTGTAGGTGCAATTATTGCAGCTTTATCAGGTAATGATGGGGTAGTTTTCTCATCTTCAAGTATTTATGGTTTTTTAGCAATTATTCTTGCAGCAGTTAATATCTTTGGTGGATTTTTGGTTACGCAAAGAATGCTCGCGATGTACAAAAAAAAGAAAAAGGATAAATAATTAATGTCAGCCAATCTTTCAGCAATTTTATATTTAGTTTCAGGAGTATTATTTATTTTAGCCTTAAGAGGTTTGTCTTCTCCAGAAACCTCAAGACAAGGTAATTTATTTGGAATAATTGGAATGATAATTGCTGTAACCGTTACGTTTCTCTCAGTTGGTAATTTTACATCTGGATTTATTTATGTACTTATATTTTTAACAATTGGGGGAAGCATTGGTGCATTTATAGCTTACCGTATACCAATGACTGCAATGCCCGAGTTGGTTGCTGGCTTTCATAGTTTAGTTGGTCTGGCAGCAGTGTTTGTTGCAATTTCAGCATTTATAAATCCTGATGCATTTAATCTTGGAACTCCAGGAAATATTAAGCTTGCAAGTTTAATTGAAATGGCTATTGGAGCGGCAGTTGGTGCAATTACTTTTTCGGGTTCAATTATAGCCTTTTTAAAACTTCAAGGCATAATGTCTGGCGCTCCTATTACTTTTAAGGGTCAGCATGCATTAAATGCTTTAATCTTGGTTTCAATTATAGTTTTAACAATTTATCTTTGCTTAAGCCAATCAGCTAACTTATTTTGGATTTTAATTGCAGTTTCATTCTTAATAGGGTTTTTAATCATTATTCCAATTGGTGGAGCAGATATGCCAGTAGTGATTTCAATGTTAAACTCTTATTCTGGCTGGGCGGCGGCTGGTATTGGTTTTACTTTAGAAAATATAGCTTTAATTATTACAGGTGCATTAGTTGGTTCATCTGGTGCAATTCTTTCTTATATAATGTGTAAAGGAATGAATAGATCATTCTTTAATGTTATATTAGGTGGATTTGGTGCAACTGAACAAAGTGCAGGAGAAAAAAACAAAGAACAAAGACCTGTAAAAAGTGGAAACGCAGATGATGCTGCTTTTTTAATGAAGAATGCATCTTCAGTTATAATTGTTCCTGGATATGGAATGGCTGTTGCACAAGCACAACATGCTTTAAGAGAAATGGTTGATACATTAAAAAAAAATGACATAAAAGTATCCTATGCAATACATCCTGTCGCTGGACGAATGCCAGGCCATATGAATGTACTATTAGCTGAAGCAAACGTTCCATATGATGAAGTATTTGAGTTAGAAGAAATAAATAATGATTTTGCAAATGCAGATGTTGCATTTGTAATTGGCGCAAATGATGTAACAAACCCTGTTGCTAAAACTGATCCACAAAGCCCAATCTATGGAATGCCAGTTTTAGATGTTGAAAAATGTAAATCTGTTTTATTTGTAAAAAGAAGCTTATCACCTGGATATGCTGGAATTGATAATGATCTTTTTTATAAAGAAAATACTTTGATGTTGTTTGCGGATGCAAAAAAGATGACAGAAGATATTATAAAAAACTTATAGATATAATGAATACAAAAATATTTTGTGATATTGCCGAACTTAGTCAAATAAAAAAATTTAATAAAAAAAAAATTGTTAAAGGATTTACAACCAATCCTAGCTTAATGAGAAAAGCTGGGGTAAAAGATTATAAATCATATTCAAAAAAAATTCTTAAAATTTGTAATAATAAACCTGTATCGCTTGAGGTATTTGCTGATGATTATAAAGAAATGAAAGATCAAGCAATGAAAATTAATACTTGGGGAAAAAATGTTTATGTAAAAGTACCAGTTGTAAATTCTAAAGGTAAATTTATGGGCCAAATTATTAAAAAACTTAACAATCAAAATATTAAAATTAACATAACAGCAGTTTATAACGCCAAACAAACTGAAAAAATTTTAAAGTTAATTAATAAAAAAACAAAAGTAATTATTTCTATTTTTGCAGGAAGAGCAGGAGATACAGGTAAAGATCCAGTGCCCGAATTTATTAAGAGTATTAGATTAGCTAAAAGTTATGGGAATGTTGAAATATTATGGGCAAGTGTTCGTGAGCCCTATAACTATATACAGGCAAAACAATTGGGTTGTCATTTAATTACTGTTCCACCATCAATTATTGAAAAAATAGAAAGTTTTGGAAAATCATTTAATCAATTGACAAAAGAGACGGTTAAGGCTTTTTTGGTTGATAGTAAGAAATCTGATTTTAAAATCTTGTAAAAAAAATACTGAATTAGAATAATTTTTAACTATTAATTTTAATTTATATATCAACATTATATAATTGAAAATTCAATCATCACTAATTTGGCCACTCTATTTTTTTTATGAAACGGATCATTTAAATCTTGATTTTTAAATTTTTTAATTATTATAGCTTCTTGATAGCTAAAATTTTTATCATCATAAAATTTCTTTGTTATGTTTTTTGAAATAATTATTTTGTAATTTTAATTTATATTAATTATTAATATTAAAATCTTAAAAAAAATTAACTACTTCTGATAAATTAGCTAAAGATTCTATATAAAAAAATTATTATTTGTTATTTGGTTGCGGGGGACGGATTTGAACCGCCGACCTCAAGGTTATGAGCCTTGCGAGCTACCAGGCTGCTCCACCCCGCGATAATTAAATCCTATTTTTTAACTTATTAAGTTTTTTTACTCTTTTTATATTATCTTGGAGAATTCTCTTTTTCTTTTCAGATGGCTTTTCATAAGTATTTTTTAATTTTATAATTTTAAAAAAACCATCTCGTTGAAGCTTTCTCTTTAAAACTCTTAAAGCTTGTTCAATATTATTATCTTTTACTTCGATTTTAATAACTACCTCCAAAAAGTGAATTAGGTAACACTTTATATTTTATTTGTCTATAATATTAAATATTTTTATTTATTAGATTGAGCTTTTTCTTTTTCTTTTTTTTCTTTTAAAACTCTTCTTTCTGCTTTTTCTATAGCTTCCATAAGTTCTTTCTGAGTAAATAGTCCCATAGCCACTGGGTCTTTTGCATTTAAACTATTATAGTTCCAATAACTTTTATTCCTTATAGCCGTAGCTGAATTTTTTGTAATACCAACCAGTTTAGCAATTTGAGAATCCTTTAAATTCGAATGTTGTTTTATTAACCAAAGTGCGGAGTCCGGCTTATCTTGTCTTTTAGATAATGGTATGTATTTTTTTGTTTTTTTATTATCGCTATTTATCTGAATTTCATTTGCTTGAATATTTAAAGGTCGACTCGGGTCTTGAGAAGAAAGGCTTATTTCTTCCTTAGTTAATTGACCAGCAATAATTGGATTATAGCCCACTATACCTTTTGCAACTTCCCCGTCTGCAATACCCTTTATCTCTACTTCATGTAGTTTACAAAAATTTGCAATTTGTTTAAAAGTTAAAGAAGTATTGTCTACTAACCAAACAGCTGTAGCCATTGGCATTAATGGTGCATTGCTCATTACTTTATATCTGATCTAAAGTTTTGGAATTTTTTATTAAATTTACTTACACGCCCTTTATCAAGAATTTTTTGTTTTCCACCAGTCCAAGCTGAATGAGATTTAGGATCAATTTCAAGTTTTAGCGTGTCTCCCTCAGATCCCCATGTTGATCTAGTGTCAAATTTACTACCATCAGTCATTTCAACTTTTATATTATGATAGTCTGGGTGTAAGTTTTTTTTCATACGCGGTTTTATAACAAAAAGTTAAATAAAAACAATTAAAAGTTAGACAATTTTTTCATCATTTCTGGATAAATAGTGCTACTAGCTGCTCTTATATCTATATTATCTTCCTTAAATTTAGTGAAATCATTTATAGTTCCGCCTGCCTCTGTAACGATTAATATACCTGCAGCTATATCCCATAAGTTTATTTTATTATGAAAAAAACCATCTAATCTTCCAGATCCCACATAGGCTAAATCTAATGCTGAACATCCGGTAGACCTAATATTTAAAATTGGATAAATAGTTTTTAATCCATCTTGGTTTGATGAAAATAAACAATCTTCAATATCACCTTTATTAGACACCCTTATTCTGTGATTGTTATAAAATGCTCCATTATTCTTTTCAGCAAAAAATATTTCATTTTTAATTGGGTCATGAATTAAAGAACATTTTATTTCATTATCTATTTCTAGAGCAATTGAAATTGCAAAATGAGGAATCCCATGTAAAAAATTTGTTGTTCCATCTATTGGGTCAATAATCCATCTTTTATCTTTATCATTATTTATAATTTTGCCACTTTCCTCAGTAAGGAATGAATAATTTTTTTTTGATTTTGTCAATTCATCGATAAGAATTTCTTCAACTCTTTTATCGGTCTTCGTTACAAAATCTCTTGGACCTTTTTTAGCAACTTGTAAATTTTCAATCTCTCCAAAGTCTCTTATAATTATCTTGGATACTTTTTCGCAAGCTTTGATCATAATATTTAAGTGTGGAGATATTGAATTCATTCACTAAACTTTTTTAACGTATTCAATTGTTCTCGTGTCAACAATAATTTCATCTTCTGGCTCTATAAATGGAGGGACTTGTATTTTAATTCCATTATAAAGTATTGCAGGCTTATAAGATGATGAAACTGTCTGACCTTTTAAAGCCACATCAGTTGAGGAGACTTTACAATTTACTTGGTTAGGAAGTTCAATTGAAATTGCATTATCATTATAAAAACTAACTATAACCCCAAGATTTTCAGTCAATAATTTTCCCTTTTCTCCAATAATTTTTTTTTTAATTTCAATTTGCTCAAAAGTTTTAGGATCCATAAAAAAATAATTATTTTCATCTGAATAAAGATAATTAAAATTTATTTCATCTAGTGATGCTTTTTCAACTGTTTCGCTAGACCTGAAACGTTCATTCAATTTCGTATTTTTACCAACACTTTTCATTTCTACTTGTGCAAATGCACCACCTTTACCCGGTTTAACGTGCTGAGTTTTTAAAACTTGCCATAAGTCATTTTTATATTCTAAAAGCATTCCAACTCTAATTTCGCCAGCATTAATTTTCATCTTAATATTTCTATTGCTTGTTTTGGTTTATATTTTTTATTATTCCAAATGTAGCTTGAAATAGCTAAAAAATTAGCTTTATTCAATAATAGATTTTCATAATTTTTAGAATTAATTCCACCAATAGCTACTATAGGAATGTTTGTTATTTTATTTATTTTTTTTAAAATCTTAGTAGTTGCTTGATATTTTGTTTTTTTCGTTTTTGTTGCGTTAAAGGCACCAAAAGCCAAGTAATCTGCTTTTGATTTTATTGCAATTTTAGCAAGTTTAATTGAGTTATGACAAGTAATACCAATTATCTTATGTCCAATTATATTACGGGCTTCTTTAATTTTCATATCATTTTGACCAAGATGACAACCATCAGCATTAAGTTTTTTTGCAAGACAGGGGTCATCATTTACCAAAAAGTACACTTTATTTGCTTTACAAATATTTTTAATTTTTTTACCAATTAATATTTTTTGTTTTAGCGAATATCTCTTTAATCTCATTTGAAAAATTCCCACTTTATTTGTTTTAAGAACTGACTTCAGATCTTTTAAGAAGTTTTTTGAAATTCTATTTGGAGAAATAAGATAAATAAATTTTTTTTTATTTATTTTCAAGTTCGATCGACCATTTTCCTTGAGCAGCTAAAGAACACATTTTAGCCCTATGATTAAAAACATTTTGAGTTGCTTTTATATCTTTAGTATTTTTTGACCATCTTTCCAAAGCGCTTTGTTGTAGAGCTCTTCCGTAAGAGTAAGTCATTACAAATTTTGTTTTATTATTTTGATTTATTAAATTTAAATTTTTTGTTGCCTCAATTTCTGATTGGCCTCCCGATAAAAAGGCAATACCTGGTACTTCATTTGGGACAGAATTTTCAAGACATTCTAAAGTCTTTTGCGAGATTTCCTCATTAGAGATTTTTTCTTTTGATTGGATACCTGGAAGTATCATATTTGGTTTCAAAATAATTCCTGAAAGATCAACTTTATGCAATATTAATTCATCAAAACATTTTTTAATAACCTCTGACGTTTTTTTTAAACAAATGTCAGCTGAATGATCACCCTCCATTAATAATTCTGGTTCAACTATAGGAACCATTTTACTTTCTTGGACTAAAGCTGAATATCGTGCCAATGCGTGAGCATTACTATTAATTGAAAGTTTGCTTGGATATTTATTGCTTATGGTATAAACACCTCTCCATTTTGTAAATCTTGCACCAAGTTCATAATATTTATTTAATCTTTCTCTGAGTCCATCTAAGCCCTCGGTTATTTTTTCTTCAGAAGAATTTGCCAAACTTTTAGCACCTAAATCAACTTTTATCCCAGGTATTGCCCCTGAAGAAGAGATTAAATCAGGTATGGATTTTCCAAAATTTGTTGTTTGATTAATTGTCTCATCATAAAGAATTACACCACCTATGTATTTCTTAATACTTTCAGATGAAAATAATGTTTCTCTAAATAATAGTCTATTTTCTGGAGTTGAGGTTACATTCACTGCCTTAAGTCTTTTTGTCATGGTTCCAGTACTTTCGTCTGCTGCAAGGATACCTTTGCCATTAGAAATTATTTTAATGGCAATTTTATTAAGTTGTGACATATCAATTTAAAGCAGTTATACCAGGCAGCTCTTTTCCTTCAAGATATTCTAGAAAGGCTCCACCAGCAGTTGAAACAAAATTAAAATTATTAACAATTTTTAATCTATTTAATAATGAGACTGTATCACCCCCGCCCACAACAGAAAAAATTTTGCTTGATTTATTATTTTCAACTATTTTTTTAGCTATTTTAATACTTCCGTTAGCAAAATTTGGATTTTCAAAATAACCAGCGGGTCCGTTCCATAATATTGTTTTACTATTATCAATTATATTTATTATTTTATTAATTGTTTTTGATCCAATATCTAAAATCATATCATCAGGCAAGATTTGATTTAGTTCTTTATTTACAGGTGACCCATTCAAATTTTTAGATACAAGAACGTCATCAGGGTAAGTTATCTTACATTCATTTTTCTCTGATAGTGAGACAATCTCATTAACTATTTCATGACAATTTCTTTCTTTAATTGATTTTCCAATATTATTTCCAAAATATTCAATAAAATTATTAGCCATTCCTCCAACAATTATAATATTGTCGAATTTAGGTATTAAATTTTTGATAATATCTATTTTAGAAGAAATTTTCGATCCTCCAATTATACATGTTATAGGTCTTGTTATTCCAGCAGTAATTTTATTTAGAGCTGCTAACTCTAAATCAAGTTGAAGTCCAGAGTAAGAAGGTAAATATTGTGAAATTTGATAAATAGATGCGTGTGCTCTATGAGAACATGAAAATGCATCATTAACATAAATATCCCCTAAACTTGCTAAGTGTTTTGCAAATTTATAATCATTTTTTTCCTCTTCGATATAAAACCTTATATTTTCTAAAATAAGAATTTCTTCATCGAATTTTTCAAAGAAATCTTTATTTTTTATTTCATAAATATTTTTTGTTATTAGTTTTGCACTAACATTCAATTTTTTTTTCAAGTCTTCACATATTGGTTTTAATGACAATTCTTTTACTACTTTACCTTTTGGTCTTCCCACATGTGATAAAATTATTATTTTAGTTTTTTGTTGAATTAAAAATCTCAATGTAGGGAGAATTTTATCAATTCTTGTCGTGTCACTTATTTCTCCATTTTTAATAGGAACATTTAAGTCTAATCTAAGTAATATTTTTTTATCACTAAGATTTCTTTCGTTTAATATACTTTTCATTGAGAGATTTTATTCAAATTCTCAGCTATATCGCACATCCTATTAGAAAAACCCCATTCATTATCATACCAAGCAGAAATTTTACCCATATTAGTACCAACCACATTTGTCAAAGAGGCATCTACAATTGCAGATGCAGAATGATGGTTAAAATCAATGGAAACAAGCTTCTCATGAGTAACCTCTAAAATTTTATTCAATTCATTTTTAGACGCAGTTTCAAAAGCATCATTAATTTTTTTAACATCTATTTCTTTTTTCGAACAGAATATCAATTCAACAAGCGACACATTAGGAGTCGGGACTCTCATTGCAACCCCTTCCAATTTCCCTTTTAAGCTTGGAATTATCTCTCCTATTGCTTTTGATGCCCCAGTTGATGTTGGAACTATTGACTGGCTTGCAGCTCTTGCTCTTCTTGGATCTTTATGAGAATTGTCCAAAATTCTTTGATCACTAGTAAATGCATGAATGGTAGTCATAAAACCTTTTTCGATTTCGAAATTATTATTAAGGACGTTCACGACTGGCGCTAAACAATTAGTTGTGCATGAGGCAGCAGATATTATTTTATCATCCTTTGATAAAATATTTTCATTTACACCAAACACAATTGTTTTGTCTGCATTTTTGCATGGAGCTGAAACGATTACTTTTTTCGCTCCATTTGTGATATGTGTAAGCAATTTTTCTTTTGAATTAAATTTACCAGTACACTCAAAAACATAGTCAACATGGTATTTTTTCCAATCTATATTCTCAATTTTAGATTCTTGAGAAAATGTGATTTTATTTTTATTAATTATCAATTCATTTTCATTAAATTCTAAATCTGCATTAAATTTTCCATGTATAGAGTCATATTTTATTAATTTACAAGTAGTTTCAACATTAGATCTGTTATTGATGTGACTAATTTTGAAATTTTTATTTTCATTTTCAAAAATTGATCTAACCACCATTCGGCCAATTCTACCCATCCCATTAATTCCAATTTTAATAGTCATTTTTATTTTTTTATTTCTTTCTTTAATTTACCAACAATATTTGAAGATATTAGCCTAAAATATTTATAAATATCTTTGTAGGGAGCACTTTTACCGAATGCATTTATTCCAAAAGTTATTCCAAAATCACCTACATATTTTTTCCAACAATCGCTTGATCCAGCTTCGATGGATATTTTCAATTTTGTTTCGTTTAAAATTTTATTTTTATAATTAACTGGCTGCGAGTCAAAAAGCTCCATACATGGTACCGATATAACTTTTGAGTATATTCTTTCTTTGGCTAATTTATGGCTGGCCTCTACAGCCAAATTTACCTCTGAACCACTTGCTAAAATAGTTAATTTTATTTTTTTGTTTGTTCTCAAAACCTCATACGCTCCTAATGAGCACTTGTTGGTATTTGAATATTTATTTCTTATTGGATTAAGGTTTTGTCTGGTTAAAGATAGAACGCTTGGTGTTTTATTGATTTTTAAAGCATGCTCCCAACATTCAATAGTTTCTAATCTATCTGCAGGCCTAAAAACATTAAGATTTGGTATTGATCTTAATCCAGATAATTGTTCAATAGGTTGGTGTGTTGGCCCATCTTCCCCAAGTCCAATAGAGTCATGTGTCATTACATATATAACTTGTTGTTTCATCATTGCTGCCAATCTTATAGATGGTTTACAATAATCTGAAAAAATCAAAAAAGTTCCGCCATAAGGTATAAATTTGCTGTGTAATGATAGTCCATTCATAATTCCACACATCGCATGTTCTCTGACACCATAATGAATATAGTTTCCATCAAAATTTCCTGGTTTTATTATTTTATGATGTTTTGTTTTAGTATTATTTGATCCAGCAAGATCTGCTGAACCGCCAATAAGTGTGTTACTTTTTTCTACAAGAGAGCTAATTATTGACTCTGAAGATTTTCTTGAGGCAAGACTTTTATTATCTTTTAATGCTATTTTTTTTTCATTCACCATAGATTTTGTAAAATCATTTTTGAAAAATTTATTTATTTTACTTTTTTTCTTCCTATAAATTTTATTCCATCTGTTTTCAATTTTTTCTCCCTTTCCCCCAATATCTCGCCAAATCTTCAATATATTTTTTGGGATTTCAAATGGTTTATAATTCCAACCTAGTTCTCTTCGAACCAGTTCAATCTCTTCAGTACCTAGAGGGCTTCCATGCGAGGAGGCTTTTCCAGATTTGTTAGGTGATCCATAACCAATTTTAGTCTTACAAGAAATAACAGATGGTTTTTCTGCATTTTGAACTTTTTTGAGGGCTTTATAAATTTCTTTTTCTTTATGACCATCGATTTCTAGGTAGTCCCATCCATAACTTTCAAATCTTTTCTTAAAATTATCTGAGACTGCTAAACTTGTTGGTCCATCAATAGATATCGAATTATTATCAAATAACATTATTAAATTTTTGAGTTTTAGATGTCCAGCTAAGCTCATAGCTTCGTGACTTATACCTTCCATTAGACAACCATCTCCTGCAATTACATAAGTTTTATGATTTATAATATCTTTACCGATTTTCTTTTTTAAAATTTCCTCTGCTAATGCAAAACCTACTGCATTAGAAATTCCTTGCCCTAAAGGACCTGTTGTTGTTTCAATACCTGAGTTTTCAACATACTCAGGATGACCTGCACAAATTGATTTAATTTGTCTAAAATTCTTTATGTCATTTAATTTAACACTTTTGTAACCTGTTAGGTAAAGTAAAGAGTAAAGTAACATAGACCCATGACCAGCAGATAAAACGAATCTATCTCTATTAATCCAGTTGGGATTTTTTGGATTAAATTTGAGAAAATATTTGAAAAGTATTGTAGATACGTCAGCCATTCCCATTGGCATACCTGGGTGTCCAGAATTAGCTTTTTGCACGGCATCCATCGAAAGAACACGTATAGAGTTTGACAAGATCTTATTTAATTTATTCAAAATTTATCCTTTGTAGACTTAGGTGATTCAATTTTATAATATAGATATATATATGAATTCGATTAGTGAAAAAGAAAAAAAACTATTAGAAACTTTAGATAAATTAAAAAATCTTGAAAATATAAAACCAGATAAAATTTTGGAGTTAGAAAATTTGGCAAACCAAAAAAATCAATTAGAAATTGAAAAAAAAGAAATAGAGCAAAAGTACAATATCCTTCAACAAGAAAACCAGTCTCTTAAACAAAAATTTGATGATTTTAAAAAAAAAGAAATCGAAGAAAAAAAAAAAGAAGATCAATTTTCTGAAAAAATTGATGAATTAAACCAAGAAACAGATAATTTAATGGAAGAAATTGATAAATGGCAAATGTAAATATAAAATTTAATGGAAAAGAATTTTTGTTATCTTGTGAAGATGGGCAAGAAGAGCATTTAGAAGAATTAGCTTTATATTTAAATGAAAAGTTTGGTGATATAAAAAATTCTTTGGGAAATATTGGAGAAAGTAAGCTTTTACTTATAACGTCTATTTCTGTTTTAGACGAATATTATGAGACTAAAAAAAAATTAGGTATACAAAAAAATGAAATAAATAAAATTACTGATAAATTTAAAGAACTTAAATCTTTAGTATACAATTATAAAGATTTAAAAGAAATAGAGATTTCTGAATTAAGCAAAAAACAGGATAATTTAAAGAATGAGATCGAAGCTAATCGTAACGATTATGAAACTTTAGTTGATAAGACTACACTTGAGTTAGAAAATTTTATTAAACGAAATAATCCAGATACCAAGATCCAATAATCATAGTGTCTAAGGAAAAATTAAGAAAAAAATTAATTGATTTAAGAAAAGCTAATTTTAATGATCAAGGCATAAACTTCATCCAATTCAAAAGTATATTAAAAAAATTGAATTTTAAAAAAAATATCAACATTGGAGGATATTATCCAATAAATAGTGAAATAGGATGTTTAGATATTTTAGAAAAGTTAGAAAAAAAAAATTTTAAAATATCTTTACCGATTACTAAGAAAAATCATGATATGGATTTTTATGAATGGTCTTTTCAAAGCCCACTGAAAATCAGTTATCAAGGTATTCCAGAACCAAATAGTAAAAAGAAAGTTTTTCCAGATGTTTTGATTGTCCCTCTTGTTGGATTTGATAAAAATAAATTTAGATTAGGTTATGGAGGTGGGTTTTATGACAGATATATTTCAAAACTTTCAAATTTTAAAAAATTTTTAACAATTGGTTTTGCTTTTTCATTTCAAGAAACAAAAAACATTCCTATTAATAAACATGACCAAAAATTAGATTTTATTTTAACTAATAAAGGAATTGTAAAATGAATATTTTATTTTTAGGTGATATAGTTGGAAATAGTGGATGTCATGCAGTAAAAAAATTTTTACCAGAAATTATCAAATCAAAAAAAATAGATTTTGTTGTTGTGAATGGCGAGAATGCTGCAAAAGAAGGTGTAGGTATAACTGAAAATATATTTAATGAATTAATTAGTTGTGGTGTAGATGTAATTACTACTGGAAATCATGTCTGGGACCAAAAAGAAACATTTGAATTTATAAAAAAACAAAAAAGGTTATTAAGACCATTAAATTTATCTGGTGATGTTCCTGGTGATGGTTTTGGAATTTATAATTCTTTTGGTGGTTACAGAGTGGGTGTATTGAATTTAATGGGGAATGTTTTTATGAAAAAGTCTGATGATGTTTTTCTTAAAAGCAAAGAATTTTTAGATCAAAATATTCTGAGAGAAAAGTATGATTTTCTTATAGTTGACTTTCATGGAGAAATTACAAGTGAGAAAATGGCCATTGGCCACGTATTTGATGGAAATGCTACATTTGTTGTAGGAACTCATACCCACGTACCTACTAACGACGGAAGGGTATTAAGTAAGGGTACTGCATATTTAACAGATGCAGGAATGTGTGGTGATTATAATTCAGTTATTGGGATGAATGCTAAAAATTCCATCAATAAGTTTTACAAAAGAGATTCTATAAAAAATTTTCCTGCTGAAGGTGAGGCCTCACTTTGTGGGGCAATTATAGAAGCTAATCCAAAAAATGGTTTGGCATCAAATATTAGTCAGTTTATATTTGGTGGTCAACTTCAGAAAAAATTTTAAATCATGGCAGGACATTCTCATTGGGCAGGGATTAAACATAAAAAAGGAAAGGCAGATAAGCAAAGATCTGCCATTTTTTCAAAACTATCTAGAGAAATTACAGTTGCTGCAAAACTTGGAGATAAAAATCCAGATATCAATTCAAGATTAAGATCTGCGATCCAGGCTGCTAGATCAGCAAATATGCCAAAAGATAATATTGAAAGAGCCATCGACAAATCATCAATAGCAACAGATTCAAATTTTGAAAATATAAGATATGAAGGATTTGGACCTGCAAAAACAGCAATAGTAATTACTACGTTAACAGATAATAAAAATAGAACTGCATCTAATTTAAGAACTATTTTTCAAAAACATGGAGGGGGACTTGGCACACAAGGTTCGGCATCACATAATTTTCTTCAACTAGGAGTTATAAAAATTGATAAAATAGAAATTGACGAAGAAAAAGTTTTCAACCTAGCAACTGATGCTGGAGCTAATGATTGTATATTTCATGATAATTATTATGAAATTCATACAAGTAATGATGAGATTTATGATGTAAAAAATCTATTGGAGAAAGAGATTTCTAATTTTATATCTACAGCCATTGAATGGGTTCCTATAAATAAAATTAATCTAAATGAAGAAGACAAAGAAAAAATGAATAAGTTTTTAGAGATTTTAAAAGAAGATGATGATGTACAAAATATTTTTACAAATGCAATTTAATTTTATTCTATGTTAATAATAGGAATAGACCCCGGAATAACTGGTGCAATTTGTTTCTTTGAAGATGGAGAGTTAAAGGATGTAATTGATATGCCTACTATGGCATCGGGCAATAAAAATAAAAAGCAAATTAATGGAAGTCAAATATTTAATGAAATATCTTTAAGAATTCAAAACCAAAAATCCAAAAATATAAATGTTGTAGTAGAGCAAGTTTCAGCTATGCCTGGACAAGGTGTTACCAGTATGTTTAATTTTGGGCAATCATTTGGAGTTTTAAAAGGTGTTTGTGCTGCAATGCAACTACCAATTTTTTTTGTAAGACCAGCTAAATGGAAAAAACATTATGATTTAATAAATTCTCAAAAAGATTCGAGTAGAGTTAAAGCAATCGAAATGTTTCCTAAGTTTTCATCAATGTTATCAAGAAAAAAAGATACAAACAAAGCAGATGCAATATTAATAGCTAATTATCATCTAAATTCTAAAGAAAATAAAAAATAGCAAGTTTTTATAGTCAAATTCATGACACATTTTAGTGTGAAATCAATTAAATGGACGCAGATATAACTTCCCAAGCAGTAGGATTAGCAAGTAACACAGACTTTTCAATTTTAAGTTTATTTTTGAGAGCTGACTTTATAGTCAAATCTGTGATTATCATTCTAATTGCAAGCTCAGTTTATTCTTGGGCTATAATTTTTGATAAAATTATCATGTTTAGAAAAATTAATAAAGACTCCGAGGATTTTGAAGAAAGATTTTGGAAGTCTAAGTCTGCAGAAACATTTTACAATAGCTTGCCTACAACATTAGATAATCCAATGGCTCAATTATTCAAAGATTCGATGCAAGCTGTTATGAAATCAAGATCAAAAACAAATATAAGCCAAAGACTTGAAAATATTTTAGAGGTTAATATTGAAAAGCAAATGAATGTTGTAAACAATAAATTTACTTTTCTAGCAACAGTAGGATCTACAGCACCATTTATTGGATTATTTGGAACAGTTTGGGGAATAATGAATTCTTTTCAATCGATTGCTATATCGAGAAATACCAGTCTGGCTATTGTGGCCCCTGGAATTGCTGAGGCTTTATTTGCAACTGCTCTAGGTTTGTTAGCAGCAATACCTGCAGTAATTGCTTATAATAAATTTGGAAATGACTCCAAAAAATATTCACAAAAATTAGAAAATTTTTCTAAAAGATTTATTTCAATAATCTAATATGGCATTTAACTTAAAGCGCTCAGAAAGAGAACCAATGAGTGAAATAAATGTAACTCCCTTTGTTGATGTAATGCTTGTTCTTTTAATTATTTTCATGGTAACAGCTCCTTTACTTACAGTTGGCGTTCAAGTAGATCTTCCAGAGACATCTGCTGATACTTTACCAGAGGAAAGTGAGCCGCTCACATTAACTATAAACTCGAAAGGTGAAGTTTTTATTCAAGAGACAAAAATTGAATTTAACAATTTAATTAAAAAAATTTTAGCTGTGTCTAACAATAGAACCGACACAAGGATTTATGTAAGAGGTGACAAGACAATTAATTACGGGAGAGTATTAGAAGTAATGGGAATACTTTCAGGTTCAGGCTTTACTAAAGTTGCCTTAATATCTGAACCATATAAAGAGAGATAAAATTGTTTAATAAAATTGCATTAAGTGGTATTCCAAACGGAACTGATAGTTTTTCTTTTGGTATGTTATTTTCAGTTATTTTTCATGGATCGATATTTGTGGCGACAATTTTTGCCCTTCCTTTCGTCGCAAAAAAACCAATTGAGTTACTCCCAAGTATATCAGTTGAATTAATTCAAATTTCTGAGCAGATGAATATTCCGTATGCTCCGAAAGCAGCTAAAATTATCGAAAAAGCAAAAAACTGAGAATAAAAAGCTACTTTCTG
>CACMJX010000013.1 GCA_902614055.1 uncultured Pelagibacteraceae bacterium
TTCTTAGACTGGTATTTGCCAAAATATGTTAAAAGTAAAAAAAATAGAATTTTAAAAGTCAAATTTAATAAGATATTTAAAAAATTACTAAATAATATCTATTATAAAAATAAAGTTTTTGTACATCGAGATTTTCATATATCTAATATAATGATAACTAAAAAAGGTTTAGGATTGATAGACAGTCAAGATGCTGTATATGGTAATATTGCATATGATCTAGCTTCACTTATAGATGATGTTAGGTTTAAAACAGATACAAAGATTAAAAATTTTATTTTTAATGAATTTATAAATAAGAATAACCACTTAGACCTTAAAAAGTTTAAAAATGACTTTGATATTTTATCCGTTTTAAGAAATTTAAAAATAATTGGCATATTTACTAGATTATCTGTAAGAGATAAAAAAAACAAATACCTTAAACTTATACCTCACGCATGGGAGTTGATCGAATACAGAACTTTAAATAATCCAATATTCAAAGACTTAAATTACCTTTTAAGTAAAAACTTTGATAGAAAAATTAGAAAATCTTATGAAAATTAAAACTGCCCTTATACTCTGCGCTGGATTTGGTAAGAGAGTGCAACCGATAACAGATAATTTGCCCAAGCCATTAATAGTTTATAAAGATGAAACTTTATTAGAAAATACAATTAATTTTCTCATAAAAATAAAAATAAAAAAAATTAAAATTAATGTTTTTTATTTAAAAGAAAAGATTATTGATTTTATTAATAGTAAAAATTTTCCAATAAATATTGAAATAGTAGATGATGGTGAAACAATTTTAGGAACAGGGGGCGGTACTTTAAGTCTAATTAAAAAATCTAATGAGGATGATGTTTTAGTAATCAATCCAGATACAATTTGGGATGACAGTTATGTCAAATCAATTTTTGAAATGGAGAAATTTTACTTTGAAAAAAAAATAAAAAATATCTTGTTAATTGTAAATAACTTGACATGCTTTGATAAAAGATTTAATGGAGATTTCGAGATAAAAAATAATATCCTTCTAAAAGAAAAAATAAATAATTTTAAATATACTGGATGTCAAATATTTAATAAGGAATTAATATCACACAAACAATTAAATTATTTTCCTATATCTGAAATATGGGATGAACTTTTAAGAGAAAGCAAACTTTATGGTTATGAGTATAAAGGAGAATTTAAGCACTTAACTGATTTTGAAATATACGAAAAATTATTTATTTAGAAAACTAAAAGATCTTTTGCTCTATCTTTATCTAAATACCTTGCATTCTTAATCTTTCCTTTTTCAGATACAATTAATAGAGGATTGCCAGTTGGTATTTCCAAACTCGAAATACTTTCATTATCTAAATTAAATATATATTTACATAATGATCTAATTGAATTTCCATGAGCCGATACAATAATATTTTTTTCTAATTTAGGTTCAATATTTTTTTTATAAAAAGGTATCACTCTTTCATAAGTATTTTTTAATGATTCTGTATCTGGAATTTTATCTTTTGGAACATTTTTATATATATTAATATTTAATGGATGATATGGGCTAGTTTTTTTTAGTGGGTCAGGTGGGTTATCCCAAGATCTTCTAAAAGTATGAATTTTTTCTTCTCCATAAAATTTTTTCATTTCATCTTTATTTAAACCTGTTAACGCTCCATAGTGCCTCTCATTTAGTTCCCAAGCATTTACAACATTTTGATCTTTAATTCTCATAGTATTGAGAATTAAATTTAGTGTTTCGATCGATCTAGTCTGTAATGATGTATAAAAATAAGATAATTCAAGGTTTAATTCCTTAATTAATTCTCCTGCCTTACAAGCCTCAAGTTTGCCCTTGGCAGCTAAACCTACATCTACCCAGCCAGTAAAACGGTTTTCTAGGTTCCATTCGCTTTGTCCGTGTCTTACAAGTATTAAATTATTCATAAATTTAACACAAATATAAATTAAATTAGATTGACATAAAGCTAAATCTTTTTAATTTATTAAAATGAGTTCATTTGAAGATAGAAAAAAAAGTTTCGAAAAGAAATTTGCTCACGATCAAGAGCTTCAATTCAAAGTCAGTGCTAGAAGGAATAAATATTTAGGTGAGTGGGTATCTCAAATATTAAGTTATAATCCTGATCAAGAAAAAGAGTACATTGAATCAGTAATAAAAGCAGATTTTGCTGAAGCAGGAGATCAAGACGTTTTTCGAAAAATTAAAGAGGATTTGAAAGAAAAAAACATATCAGATGAAAATCTCCGAAAAAAAATGGACGAATTAAATGAAAAAGCAAAAACTGATTTTAATTAGTTTTTTTTTCTTCTTATTTAACATTTATCCCTTATTGTCTTCAGAACAAAATTATTTGTTAATCTCAGGCAAACCAAAAATTACAGATGGTGATACAATTAAAATTAATAATAAAAAAATTCGTTTTAGTGGAATTGATGCTCCTGAAAGTTTTTTTTTTGGAAAAAAACAATCATGTATTTTGAATAATGTTGAAATTCTATGTGGCAAGTTATCTAAAGATAAGCTCATTGAAAAAATCGGAAATCAGATTGTTAATTGTAAAGTAGAAAAAAACAAAGATCAATACAGCAGGTTAATAGGTGAATGTTTTATAAAAAAAGAAAGCCTATCGGTTTTTATGGTTAAGAATGGTTATGCATTTGATTATCCTAAATATTCAAACGGAAAATTTCGAAAACATCAGATTTATGCAGAAAAATTTTCCTTGGGTTTATGGCAAATGCAATTCGAATATCCTTGGATATGGAGAAAAAAAAATAGATAATAATAAAAATGATTCGAAACAAAAATATTTATTTAATTTTAATTCTTATTTTAGTTTCTGCTTGCTCTTCAATTCCTAAAAATACTGCTGATGGCTGTTCAATTTTTTCAGAAAGATATCTTTGGTATAAACATGCAAAAAAAACCGAACAAAAATGGGGTACTCCTATTAATTTGCAACTTGCTATAATTAAAATGGAGTCAGATTTTGATTGGTTGGCAAAACCACCTAGACAAAAATTATTTAAGGTTATTCCATATAAAAGACCATCAAGTTCTTTTGGTTATTCTCAAGCAATTAGAGGAACCTGGAAGCAATACAAAGAGGAAACAGGAAACAAATATGCTACTAGGACAAGATTTAAAGACAGCGTAGATTTCATTGGTTGGTATACAAACAAAACAGAAAAGATCCTAAAAATACCAAAAAATGATGCTTTTAAACAATATGTTGCTTATCACGAGGGCTGGGGAAATTACAAAAATTATAAAAAGAACCAAAAAATTATTCTTTTAGCAAAAAAAGTCGAAAATCAATCTAAGAAATACAAGGCACAGCTTTATAAATGTCGAAAATCACTTACTACTAAAAAATATATTATATTTTAGTTTAATTGTTTTTTAAGCTCTATATCAACTGCATCAATTCTCTTCGTATTTTTTGCTAAAGTTAAATACATAGTCGGAGTTACATATAAAGTGAAGAAGGTAGAAATTATCATTCCACCAAGTATAGTTGCACCTACAGCAAGTCGCGAACCTTCTCCAGCACCTGGACCAATATTTCCAATAACCAAAGGCAACATCGCAATCATTGTGCTAAGGGATGTCATTATAATTGGTCTAAATCTTAAACTACAGGCCTCTTTTACAGCTTTTTCAATTTCTTTACCTTTAGTTCTCAATTGATTTGCATAATCAACTATAAGAATACTATTTTTTGTTGAAATACCAATTAGTATTACTAATGCGATTTGTGAAAATATATTTATTGATGAATTTAAGAATAGAATAAATATTAACCCCCCAAATACTGCAAGTGGAACAGTTAATATAATTATAAATGGGTGTATAAACGAATTAAAAGTAGCTGACATAACAAGATAAGCAGTCAATAATGCTAAAGCAAATATAATATAAAGTTCATTGCTTGTTTCTTTTAATTCTTCAGACTTTCCTTTCCAAGTAATTTGTTTGTCTGGAGCAACATTTGTCATCGTTTCCTCTAAATATTTAATTGCTTCGGCTAAAGTATAACCTTCACTTATGTTAGCCGATATTGTTACAGCACGTTGTCTATTATACCTTGACAACTTACTTGCTGTTCCCTTTTCATTAAATTCAACAAGATTAGATAGAGAAACTAAATTACCTGTTTTTTCTGATCGAACGAATATTTTACTTAAACTTTCCTTATTTTTTCTATCATCTAAATATTGTTGTAAAATAATTGGGTATTCTTTTCCAAGTTTATTAAATTTTGTAACCGTCTTACCACCATACAAAGTCTCTAACGTTTGACCTATTGACTCAGTTGATATTCCTAAGTCTTTTGCTTTATTTTTATTAATTTTTATATTTACCTCTGGTTTATTTCTGGTGTAGTCAGACTCAAGTCTTGATAAATTTCTGTTCTTTCTTAACATTCTAATAACTTGAGACTGTATTTGTTCTAGCTCTTCATAAGTATTTCCATAAATAACCATTTGAACAGGCTTATTGTAACTAGAAACTCTTATGGATTGAGGAGAAATTGGAAAAGCAAGTGTTTGAGGTACCGTAACTATTTTTCCAATCGCTTGTCTCATTATTGTTTGAGAATTCTGCTTTCTATTTTTCCAATTATCTAAAAGTGAGATTATTAAGAAGCTATTTTCAGAGCCAAAACCTGGAACAATCATTAAAAATTTATTGTATGGACTATTATCTGTATCTAGCAGTGGAATAAGTCTTTTTTCTACGTCTTCTGCCCTTTTTTGAGTATATTGAAATGAGCTTCCCTCATCAGTAAATCCTATAACTAAGTAAACTCCACGATCTTCTAATGGTAACAATTCTTTTTTTGTATAGTTATACAAAGCCCCAGAGGCAACCACAATAAAAATTATAAATGTTATTATTGTTTTTTTTTTATTCATCCAAAATCCTAATGTCTCAGTGTAAAATTTTAAAAAACCTTGAAAAAATTTATCAAATCCTCTTGTCAAAAAATTAGACTTTTTCTTTTTATCAAGAAATTTACTACCAAGCATTGGTGAAAGTGTTAGAGCAACAAATGATGAGACTACTATTGCAAATGATAGCGCTATTGCAGTTTCTTTGAATAAAGTTCCAGCAATGCCTTCAATAAAAATTAAAGGTAAAAATACTGCTACTAAAATAAGAGTTGTTGCAATAATTGCAAATGTAATTTGTTTTGAGCCTTTATAGGCTGCTACTAGCGGTGTCTCACCATTTTCAATTCTTCTATATATCGCATCAGTCATAATGACTGAGTCATCAGTAATAATTCCAATTGCTAATATAAAACTTAATAAGACAAATATATTAATCGATAAATCAAATATATATAAACCTAAAAATGTTGCAATCAGACTTACGGGTAAAGCTATTGCAGGAACAATAACTGCTTTTAAGTTTCCTAAAAATAAATAAATTATTATTACTACAAGTATAAAAGCTATAACTAAAGTTTTATAAACTTCATTTATTGCTTCACCAATATAAGTAGCTCTATTAAAAGCTATTTCTAAATTTAAATCAGCAGGTAAAGTTTTTCTTATTTCTATAATTTTTTTTTCAACCTCTTTTGATAATTCAACAGTTGAGGCTCCACTTCTTGCATAAATACCTATTCCCATGGTTTTTAAATTTAGTGCTCCTTTGCTCTGAGCCCTAAATAAAACTTTCTCTGTGACAGGGCCTAATTCTAAATTTGCGATATCAGATAATCTTACTATATTATCTTGAGCTTTCTTTATTGGCAGTTCATTAAGTTTTTCTAGGCTATTGTAAGATTTATCGATATTAATCGTTAAATCTATATTATCAGCTTCAAGTGTACCCGCTGGTAATCGAACATTTTCATTTCTTAATGATCTTTCTACTTCTTGTATTGTTAAATTATTTGCAGCTAATTTGATTGGATCTATCCATACTCTTATACTTTGTTCTCTAAGTCCACCAGTTCTTATTCGGCCAACATTTTTAATGCTAGAAAACTGATCAACTAAATATCGCTCTGCATAATCTCCAAGCTCTAGATCGCTCCAAGTTTCTGAGGATAAAGCAATCCACATTGTAGTTGTAAAACCTGCAGATTGTTTAAGTATTCTTGGGGCTTCAGACTCAGCTGGCAATCTTCCTACAATTCTTGCAACTCTCTCCCTTACATCGTTAGCTGCATTATCAAGGTCAATATCAGTATCAAATTCTATATTTATAGTACTTTTTCCATTTTCTGATTTAGCATCTATATTTTTTATTCCCTCTGCACCACCTATAACTTCTTCTATTACTTGTGTTACCTCTTCATCAACAATAGGAGCAGACGCTGAAGCATATTCCACTTGAACTTGAACCACAGGGGGTTGCAGCCCAGAGGGGAGTTCTCTCACAGGTAACTTTGAAAAAACAAAAGTTCCAAAGACTACTAATATTAAGGATAGTACCCATGACAATGCAGGTCTCCTTATACTAACATCGGTTAAATACATTTAATTATTTACTTTTATTTTCTTTTTTTTCCCAACTAGACTTACTTTTTTTTTCGCCATCTTTAATAGGTTTAATTTTTCCATTGGGTCTTACTTTTTTCAATCCCTCAGCAACAACTATGTCACCCTCGTTTAAACCAGACTCCACTTCTAGGTATCCTTTGTTTCTATTGCCAACTTTAACTTCAACTCTGTTAGTTACATTCTCTTTATTTACTTTATAAATATAAACTTTATTACCTTCTAAGATTACACTTGTATCTGGTATTCCTAAAGAAACTCTCTCATTATATTTTATTGTGACTTCCATTAAAGCACCAGGTAAAATCTCAGAGTTTGAATTTTGCATTTTGACTCTAAGTCTTAAAGATCTATTGCTAACGTCAATTTTGCTGGCTAAAGAGTCTACTATTCCGTTATAAGTTTTATCTTTATTACCAGAAAATTTTACATCTACACCAAGTCCTTTTTTTACGTACGGTGCGAATACCTCTGGAACATCAACGTCAATAAATAAAGAAGATGCGTCCTCAATATCAATTACAACAGAACTTTCTGAAACATTAATATCATCAGAAAAGTTTCTTTTACCAATTACTCCATCGAAAGGTGCTACTATAGTTCTATTTTTTAATTTTGCGATAACATCACCAGACTTTACTTTAGTATTATATTTGATTTCTTCCAGAATTTCGTATTTTTCAATATTGTATGACTGTGTTTTAATTGGAACAGCTGTTCCAAAGGTTTCAATAATATTTTGAAATTTTCTTTGCTCAACTGTCTTAACTATAATACCTGGTGGTGGTCTTTTGCTAAATTTTTTTTTAAAATGGTTTCCAATCATTGTCCGGGCAATGATCACACCTGCAATAACTAGAAAAAAAATTATTATTATTGATGTTATTTTAGTGGATCTTTTCATTTTTATATTCTTCCATATTCAGCCCATGAACCATCATAAACTGTAGGAGAATATGTATTATTTACCAGGGAATATGCAAGACCTAAAACACATGCTGTTATACCAGATCCACATGAAAAAACTCTTTTATCGTCGTTTAAATCAATAATTTCGCTGAACTTTTTTGAGATCTCACTCACACCTTTAAAAGTGTTGTCTGAACTATTTATAATTTCTTTAAATGGAAGACATATAGAGTTTGGAATAGATCCACTTCTCACATTCTTCCTGGGATCTGGAACACTTCCATTAAATCTTTCCCTACTTCTAGCGTCGATTATTGTAAATTTTTTTTTTTCAATGTTTTCATTTATTTCAAAAATATTTTTTACTAGAGACTTGTTTTCTATTGCTCTATAGGTTGACTTGTTTAAAATTGTCTTTTCATTTGTTGTTTTCCTATTTTCAATCAACCATTTTTTTAAACCACCATCTAAAACACTTACTAGGCGTTTATCATGACCAAAATAAATAAAATTATACCACCCCCTACATGAACTTAGAACATCAGAGTTGTCATAAATTACAATTCTATCAGTATTTGATATGCCCATTGAAGATACTATTTCTTCCCATTTCTCTTTTGTGGGTAGCATGTGAGGTAAATCTGTATCTTGATCTGAATTCTTGTCTAAGTCAAAAAAAATTGCACCAGGAATATGATTTTTAGAGTATTCCTCTTTAGGATTTCTATCAATTCCTGGCATATGCCATGAGCAGTCAATTATTTTGACGTCACTTAAATTATTTTCTAACCAATCTGATGTAACAAGTGACATTCTATCTTTTTTCTAGATACTTCTGATGATACTCTTCAGCAGTGCAGTAATTTTTCAACTCAGATAGCTTAGTTACAACTTTTCCTGATAACTTTAAATTTTCTTCGTCTATTACTTTTTGAGCAATATTTTTTTGTTCTTCATTAAGATAGAAGATCTCACTCCTGTATTGTGTTCCAAAATCAGGACCTTGAGAGTTTAGTGTAGTTGGATCATGAAATTCAAAAAATCTCTTAATTATTTGCTCGTATGTAATAACTTTAGGATCAAATTCTAATTTTACAGCTTCTGCATGATTAGTTGTTCCTGTGCAAACTTCTCTATAGTTTGTATTAGGACTGTTTCCTCCGCAATATCCAACCTCTGTTCTGTAGATGCCATCTAATTCTCCATATTTTTTTTCTGGACCCCAGAAACATCCCAAAGCTAAAACTGCTATTTCCATAGATTAATGTTATAATAATAATATAATCTAATTCATGTTATCTAGAAATCAATTAGGCTTTTTGTACATGTTTCTGTCAGTGTGTGCATTTTCAATGATGGATGTGCTTGTTAAGTGGTCTGAAAACTATCCTGTTGGCGAAGTTCTTTTTTTTAGAGGAATTTGTGGACTAATACCTATATTTTTTTTGATACCAAAAGAAAACTACATAAATTTTTATAAAACAGATCGACCTAAGTTACATTTCTTTAGATGTGCTGCAGGATTAATGGCAATAGTATCAGTATTTATTGCACTAAGAAATTTACCATTAGCAACTGTAGTAGGTATTTCTTTTGCAGCACCAATTTTTGCAACAATTTTATCTATTTATTTTTTGTCAGAAAAAATTGGCAAATATCGTTGGTTAGCAGTTTTAATTGGTTTTCTAGGAGTAATAATTATTACACAACCAGGTATTTCCACTTTAAATTTTTATTATATTTACCCTATAATTTTTTGTTTAGGAATGTCATATGTTGCAATTGCTATAAGGCAGTTATCTACATCCGAACCAGTTTGGCTTATTTCTTTTTATTTTTCAGTAGCAATATCTATTTTAGGTTTGATTACAATCCCATTTGGATGGGTAATGCCTACATTAATAGATTTTATTCTTTTGTGTATGATTGGTTTTCTTGGAGGCATTGCTAATTTACTACTTGGACAATCCTATAAACTTTCAGAAGTTTCTTTAGTTACTCCACTTAAATATTTAAGCTTAGTATTTGCAATTGTATTTGGTTATTTTATTTGGAATGAAATACCATCTTATAAAACTTTATTGGGTTCATTACTTGTAGTGTTATCATCATTAATTATATTTAGAAGAGAAATCTATTTGAAAAAACCAAACTTAATTTTTAAAAATGAGTAAACCTCCGATTTATTGGTCAAAGGCAGTGAAGTTTCTTTCTAAGGACAGGATAATGAAAAAACTTATCTCTAAATACAAAGATAAAACTTTAACAACAAGAAAAGATATTTTTTTATCTCTATGTAAAAGTATAATAGGGCAACAGATAAGTGTCGCCGCAGCAAATTCTGTATTTTTAAAGTTTAAAAAAGAATGTAGAGGAAAGATAAATCCAAAAGTAGTTAATGCTATTACCTCGGCTAGGTTGAAAAAATGTGGTTTAAGCAGACAAAAAGTTAGAGGAATAAAAGAGTTGGCAAAAAAATTTGTAAATAAAACATTTAATCCAAGAGTTATAACAAAAATGGGAGACGAGGAGGCAATTCTTTATTTATCTGAATTAAGACAAATAGGCAGATGGTCTGCAGAGATGATATTACTATTTACATACAATAGATCCAACATATGGCCCGTTCAAGATATTGGTTTACTTAGAGCTATTTCAAACAATTATAGAAAAAGTTACTTACCACCCATGAGCTATGTAAGTCGATTGAAAAAGAGGTTTTCTCCCTATTGTTCTGTAGCTACTTGGTATTTATGGCGTTCCATAGACGATGAGCCTATACAATATTAAGCACCTTCAACTATCTGATGATGTCTTACCGCATGCCCTTTAATAACGTCCAGAGCTTCTTGATATTCAGGGGAATCATAAAATTCTATTGCTGTGTTGTAATCTGGAAATTCAACTACAGTTGTTCTAGGAGAGTTTATTCCTTCATTTGTTCTATTTTTTCCACCTCTAATTATAAATATTCCTGAGTATTTATCTGCAGCAATCTTGGCTTTTAGTGCATATTCCTTTAATTTTTCCTCACTATTAATTTTTTCCCACACACAAACTATGTAACCTTTCATAACCTTCCTTTATTTATCATTATATAATCAATTTTTACTTTATCAAATTTCTTCTTATTCTACTCCTTCAACAATAAACATTATTCTCTTAGTTGTAACTTCAGCATAAGTCCAAGCAGACTTATATTCAGTTGACTCATGACATAACATAGCATCATTGTAAGTCGGAAACTCCCATATTACAGTCCGCAGAACGTTTGGGCCACTAAATGACTTTAATTTACCACCTCTTACTACTGGTTTTCCCCCATAACTTTTTATAACAGGAACAGCCTTTTCTCCATATTTTTTTAAGTTATCCTGGTTTGAGATTTCTAAGTATAGACTTATCCAATAAGTTTTCATATTTATCCTTTTTTAATATTTTTATTTATGATACCAAATTTTTATGGCTGATAAATTAATAATTACTTATGAAGAATATAAAAAGGTCGTCGAAAAACTTGCTTTAGAAATTGAAAAAAAATATAAGCCAACAGTATTAGTTGGTATCATGAGAGGTGCAGCTCCAATTATAGATATTTTATCTAGAATTTTTAAATTACCTACCGCTTATGTTGTAATTCAAAGTTACTCCGGTGATACGGTTCAAGATAAACAAGGGGAGCTAATATTTGCAAGAGACATAAGTGCAATTGCAACGAATGAAGATTTTAAAAATGTATTGTTAGTAGATGATCTATCAGACACAGGACTAACTTTAAATAAAAGTATAGAGTGGCTTAAAGAATATGAACCTGTAAAGGACCACATAATTAAAATTAAAACAGCGTGTCTTTGGAAAAAAAAATCTTCCACTTTTACACCTGACTTCTGTCCAATTTTATTAAATAATGATCCATGGATTGTTCAACCATCAGAGTATTATGATGAAATTGATATAGATGGTTTGAAAAAAAAGTATTCTAAATAAAAAAAGGCCAGACAAAGCTGGCCTTTAGTTTTAATCTTTTGATAAAATTTCTTACTGTGGAATATCTCCTTCTACTCCTTTGACGTAAACATTCATTCCAGCTAACATTCCATCATCAGCTACTGCACCTTCGGCTACAAGAATGTTTCCTTTTTGATCATAAATTGGACCAGTAAATGAGTGAACTTTTCCTGAAGCTAAGTCTTTTTGAAGTTGCTCTACTTCTTTTACTAAATCATCGCCCATTGCAGAATTGTATGGAGCCATTGCTACCATTCCTTCTTTTAATCCATGCCAAGTATCTTGTTGTTTCCAAGTACCATCTCTTGCTGCAATTGATCTTTCCACATAATAAGGCGCCCAGTCATCAATAATTGACGTTAATATAGATTTTGGAGCAAATCTTTGCATGTCACTTGCTTGACCAAAAGACCAAACTCCTGCTTTTTCAGCAACTTGTACCGGAGCAGTGCTGTCAGTATGTTGCATAATTATATCTGCACCTTGATCAATTAAAGCTTGAGCTGCTTCAGACTCTTTTCCTGGATCATACCAAGTAAAAACCCAAACAATTTTTGTCTTAATATCGGGATTTACTTTTTGCGCAGCTAATGTCATTGCATTAATACCTCTTATAACTTCTGGAATTGGAAAAGAAGCTATGTATCCAATAGTGTTTGTTTTTGTCATTTTGCCAGCCATGTGTCCTAACAAAGTTCTTCCTTCATAAAATCTTGCAGAATAAGTAGCAACATTTGAATGTTCTCTTTTGTAACCAGTTGCATGTTCAAATTTTACATTTGGAAAATCTTTTGCAACCTTGTTTGTTGGATCCATATATCCAAAACTAGTCGTAAAGATTAGGTCGTGACCAGATTGAGCCAGTTGTCTTATTACTCTTTCAGCATCCGCACCCTCAGGTACGCTTTCTACATAAGTTGTTTTTATTCCAGCTGCTTCTACTGCTTTTCTTCCTTCGTCATGTTGGTATGTCCAACCATGATCCCCAGTTGGACCAACATAAACAAAACCAACTTTAAATTCTGCATTTACATTCAAGCTAAAGCCAAGAAAAAATAATACAGAAATTAAACTTCTTAAAAATAGTTTATACATTTGATTTCCCCTTTAAATTTAATTTTGTGATACTATAAATTAGTCAATATTCTAATAAAAAAAAATATTTATTTTGGAATAGCTCACATCACTTTTCCTTATAGAAGATTTGTCCCAGCGAAGTTGGTGTATTCAGTTTTATTTTTCTACTATCACGAGAAATTACTACTAAAACTATTATTGTCATGATGTAAGGTAATGCACTTAATAATTGAACTGGAATTCTTAAACCTACTGCCTGCATATGCAATTGTAAAATTGTAATTCCACCAAATATTAATGCACCTATAAGAACTTTAATCGGACTCCATGTTGCAAAAACTACCAAAGCTAGTGCAATCCATCCTCTACCTCCTGTCATATTCTCAATCCATTGGGGAGTGTATATTAATGACAGGTATGCACCTGCCAATCCACACATTGCGCCTCCATAAAGAATGCAACTATATCTTACTAATGTAACATTAATTCCTTGATTAGAGGCTGAAGTTGGCGAGTCCCCAACGGCTCTGATAATTAAACCAGTTTTAGTCTTCTTCAAAAAATAGTTTGTTAAAAAAGGTAATCCAAATGCAAAATATAATATAATTGAATGACCAAAGAATATGGGACCCACAAAAGGAATACTTTCTTTTAAACTAAGGAATAATAACGGAAATTCCTTTCCTGGAATTCCAACAAAATTCTTACCTATCATCGCTGACATTCCAATACCAAAGATAGTTAATGCTAGACCTGTGGCAACATGATTTGTAAGGAGTGATTGGGTTAGTAATCCAAAAATCAAAGAGATAATTAAGCCTGAAAACATGGAACCTATAACTGCAAAAAATAAATTATCAGTCACTACCATTAAGGCAAATCCAGAAATTGCTCCAATGATCATCATTCCTTCCACCCCAAGATTTAAAACACCGGATCTCTCTGTTATTAATTCCCCAGAGGCGGCAAGTATTAAAGGAACTGATGATGCCATGATGGCACCAATTAAAATACCTATAAAATTTAAATCAAAGCTCATTTTTTTTTAAACCTAAAAATTTTATTTTAAAAAATAACAAATAATCAGACCCAAGAAGAAAAAATAAAATCATTCCTTGAAAAACTTGACCTGTATATTTTGGTACTTGCAAAAATATCTGAGCTGTTTCTGCTCCTAAATAAGTCAGTGCAACAATCAATGATGCAAAAATAATTCCAACTGGATTTAGTCTTCCTAAAAAAGCAACAATTATTGCTGTGAAGCCATAATCAGGAGATATGTTTCTATGTAATTGTCCTATTGGTCCTGTTATCTCTCCTACACCCGCAAGACCAGCACATGCTCCACTAATCATAAAAACAATAATAATCATTGTCTTACCTTTGAAACCTGCATATTTTGCAGTTTTTAAACTGAAGCCTGAAACTTTTATTTGAAAACCTAAATAAGTTTTGTACAAAATAAGCCAGCTTAAGAATACAGTGATCAGAGTAATAAATATTCCAGCATGAATTCTTAAACCGTCGAATAAAATTGGCATTCTTGCAGACTCACTAAATTGTCTTGTTTCTGGAAAATTAAAACCTTCGGGATTGCTCCAAGGACCAACCACTAAATAATCTAACAATAATTTTGCAACATAAACCAGCATTAAACTGACCAAAATTTCATTAGTGTTAAAATAGGTTTTTAAAATTGCTGGTATCATTGCAAATAACATCCCACCAATTGCTCCAGATAAAATAATTATTGGTAAAACATAAAACCCATCATGATTATAAAATAATAAAGCGACTCCGCCGCCAACAACTCCACCAAAAATAAGCTGACCTTCTGCACCAATATTCCAATTATTACTTTTAAAACAAAAAGATAAACCTATCGCTATCAAACAAAGTGGTGTAGCTTTTATCAAAAGTTCACTTAATCCGTATAAATCTGAAATAGGTGTAATAAAAAAAAATTTTAAAGCCTCTATAGGATTAAACCCCAAAATAAAAAAAATAATCCCACCACCAAATAATGTGAGAAAAATCGCTAAAACAGGTGTTAAAAAGTAAATTGATCGAGATACATCGTTACGCTTTTCAATTTTAATCAATTGAACCTCCACCCATCAAAATTCCTAATTTTTCAGCATTAACAGTATCTGCACTCATTATTTTAGATAGTTTACCTTTATAAATTACACAAATACGATCACTTAATTTTAATAGTTCATCGTTATCGGTAGAAATTAATATTGATGATTTTCCTTGTTCATTAATTTGAATTAATGTCTCATGAATGTAGTTGATCGCACCAACATCAAGACCCCATGTTGGGTTAAAGCATACCAATAATTCAGGTGAAGTAATTAATTCTCTTCCAATAATCAATTTTTGAAGATTTCCGCCAGATAAAAATTGACTTTTTAATTCAACATTATCTGTATTAACAGAAAAATTAGAAAGTATCTTCTTTGAATGTTCTTTTATTTTCTTTTCATTCACCAAACCTTTTTCAAAAAAGTTTGATGACTTAAAATTGTTTAAAGCAACATTTTCATATATCTTCAACTCAGGGACTGCAGCTTGAGAGATACGATCTTCAGGTGAAAAAGCCATAAGGTATTCTCTTCTTTCTCTAGGATTTAACTTCCCAATTTCTTTATTTCTAAACATTATAGAAGTATCTTCTGTAATTATTTCTCCGCTCAGTATTTGAAATAATTCATTTTGTCCATTTCCTGAAATTCCAGCTATACCTAAACATTCTCCTTTTTTTAAAGAAAGGTTTAAATTATTTAAGTTTGTTTCATATGGGTCGTCACTTTTAAAATTTAAATTTGAGATTTTTAAAATTTCCTCGCTATTTTTAAAATTATTAATTTTTTTTTTAATAGTATTTAAATTTTCACCTACCATTTTATTCGCTAAACTCTCAATTTTTTCATCGATCGTATTGCTAACCGAAACCACTTTACCTTTTCTCATAACGGCTACCTCATCACAAAGTGACAAAACTTCTTTTAATTTGTGAGTAATATAAATAATTAAAATTCCATCTTTAGAAAATTGTTTTAAAGAAACAAATAAATCATCAGTTTCTTGTTCAGTTAAAACTGATGTAGGTTCATCCATAATCAATACTTTTGGATTTCTAATTAAACACCTTATAATTTCTACTTTTTGTTTTTGACCTGCTGATAAATTTAAAACTGGAACATCTAGATCAATTTTAAAATTGTACTTTTTCAATATATCATTGACTAAAACTCTAAGATCTTCATCTTTTTTGTCACTATCGATGCTTAAATTTTCAAATACTGATAAGGTCTCGAAGAGGTTGAAATGTTGAAAAACCATTCCAATATTATTTTTTTTGGCATCTAGGGGAGAGTTAAGTTTAATGCTTTCATCATTTAAAAAAACTTTGCCCTCATCAGGTTTTACTACTCCTGATAAGATTTTAACTAGCGTAGACTTGCCAGCCCCATTTTCTCCCAATAATGCATATATTTTCCCACTTCCAAATTCTAATGATACCTTATCGTTTGCAATACATCCTGGATAAATTTTTGAAATTTCAGATACTTTGAGTTTTGTGTTCATTAGAATCGCTTTGATAGTAATAAAAATAAAGAATTTAGGAATATAAATACAATATATTTATCAAATTTTGATGTAAAACTTATTTTTTTTTCAACTTTTAAGTTAATCTTTCGACATAATTTTATGTTATAAGTAAAAAATGAAATTTAAATTCGCCATTACATTAATACCAATTCTGTTGTTGACTGTAGGCTGTCAAACTATTCAAAATAAAACTAACAAAGTCGTAGAAGAGGAGAATAAAAAATACGGTTTATTTGTTGGTGAAGATGTTAATAAAATGAGGATAGAATTAGGAGCTCCTACTGAGGACATTATTAATGATTTAGGTAATGAGGTTTTAATTTACAAAACAAAAAAATACGGTGTGCCGTGTGAAAGAAAATTTGAAGTCAACGCTGGTGGAACTATAATTGCTTTCAGTTCTAGTGGATGTTTTTAAACTTGTGGGGAGAACCCCACAAGCAAGGTTTAAATTATTTACTTAATATCAATAAGTCTTTTTTTCTTATGATCTGGTAAAATTCTTTCACATGCAATTGTTAAAAGACCGTCCTTAAGCTCAGCTCCATTTACTTTCACATCATCTGCAATAGTAAAAGATCTTGCGAATTGTCTCTGTGAAATTCCTTTATGAATTATTTCACCATCTTGATTTTGGTCTTCAGACTTATTAATCTGTTTTGTTCTTACAGTTAATATATTATCTTCGAACTCAACTTCGACATCTTTTTTGTTAAAACCAGCTAAAGCAACTTCAATTGAGTAGTTATCTTTACCAGTTTTTCTAATGTTATATGGTGGATAATTCGATTGCATTGTCATGCCACCATTACCAAGCATACTTTCAAATTGGTCAAACATATCGTCAAAACCAATAGAAAACGGCCTTAGTGAGTTAAAGATAGATAGATCCTTACTTGTCATATTTACTCCTTTTGTTAAGCAAGTTAATTAATGTAAGTCCCATAAGGCGACCTACATTATTCATATGGTGATTAATTATAAAATTTCAATACAAGATTATTTAAATTTTTTCTGCAATTTTTAAAGCAAAAGCATAGTCAAGAGCTATTTCCTCAATAGCACCATCTCTACCAGATTTTCCTCCATGACCAGCGTTCATTTCAGTTTTTAATAATAATAAATTATTATCTGTTTTAAAGTCTCTTAGTTTTGCAGTGAATTTTGTAGGCTCATCAAACAGAACTCTATTGTCACTAAGACTAGTAGTGATTAAAATATTTGGATAATCCATTTTTTTAATATTGTTGTAAGGCGCGTATGAGTAAATATAGTCAAAATGATCTTTGTTATCTTTAGCATTTCCAAATTCATCAAATTCTCCAATTGTTAATGGCAGAGAATGGTCAAGGTTAGTAGTCAAAGTGTCAACAAAAGGCACAGCCATTATTAACCCTAAAAATATCTCAGGTGCTTCATTTACAACTGCCCCCATCAACAACCCACCTGCTGAACCACCCATTCCTATAATTTTTCCCTTAGAGGTATATCTTTTTTCAATCAAGAATTTTCCAACAGCAATATAATCTTCAAATGTATTTTTTTTGTTTAAAAGTTTTCCTTCCTTCCACCATTTCATTCCTCTTTCCATTCCCCCTCTTATATGTGCTGTAACCCAAATTATATTTCTATTAATTAAGCTTAATCGTGCGGATGAAAACCCAGGAGACATTGAATTTCCATAAGAACCATAACCATATAACAAAATATTTGACGAACCATCCAGAAGTGTATTTTTATGTCTAGTTATAGTTATTGGTACCATTCGTCCATCATGAGACGGGCATTCAATTCGTTCAACAATATAATCATCGGGGTTATGTCCAGATGGAATTTCTTGTTCTTTAACAAGTTTTTTTTCTTTTGATTTTAAATTATATAAAAAAGTCCTTCCTGGGGTTTTAGGAGATGAATATGACAAATAAACATTATCAGTATCTTTATCTTTTTGAATTAAAGATATACTTGGAACTATTACTTTCTCATCACTAAAAACTATCTCTTCCTCTTCATTTGTTTTGGGATTTCTCAAAATTATTTTTCCTAAAGCATTTGAGGTTTCAGATCTAATTATCCAATGATTTAAAAATACTAAACCTCCAATCAATACTTCATCTTTGGCATTAACGAATGGTTTCCAGTTTTGTTCAACTAAATCATTACATCTATCAATCTTAAAATCTTCAGCATTTTCATTAGTATGTTTGTAAAAATATCCATCCCAGGAGTTTACTGAGTAAATTATACCTCTTTTTCTCTTTTGGATTAATTTAGGTTTTGGATTATTTTCATCAATTTTAAAGTAATATTGTTCCGATGTATTATGATCGGAACTTGTAATCATAAAATATTTTTCATCTGAACTTAAACCTATTCCTACGGTAAAAGCCTCACTTTTTTCCTCAAATATCAACTTATCTTTTTTTACAGGAGTGCCAATTTTATGTCTGTATATTGTTCTTGGTCTATGATGCTCATCTAATTTAGAATAAAATATAAATTTATCATCCAAACTGAATTCTATACTTCCACTCGTTTCTTCAATTTTTTCTGTAACCAATTTACCTGATTTTATATCTCTTATATAAATTGTGTAATATTCAGAACCTTTTAAATCTAAAGAGTATCCTAGAAATTTGTCATTAAAACTTACCTCAAGATCTCCTAAACCAAAATATTCTGTATTTAGTTTATCTTTTTCAAGATCTCCATTCCATATTTCTTCAACTTTATCTTCTCCAATTTTTCTTCTTAATTTTATTGAGTAGTTACCTTTTGTTGTGGTTTTGGTCCAATATTCGAAATTTTTATCTTTGTAGGGCAAAGACTCATCGTCTAGTTTAATTCTTCCTTTAATTTCATTAAAAATTTTTTTTCTAATTTCTTTGGTATCACTCATTTGATATTCAAAGTAATCATTCTCTTTTTCTAAATACTTTCTAACTTCTGGTAATAATTTTGAGCTATCTTTTAAAACATCAAGTATATTTGATTGATGAATCCAACTATAGTTGTCCTCCCAAGTTGTGTTGTGACAAGATTTTATTTCAGGTTTCTTTTCAAGTTGTGGTATTTTCATTTAGAAATTTATTAATATATGAATATTTTTTTTATAACAGTTATAATTTTTATAATAGTTTATCTTCTTCTGACGTGGTTTGCTAAGACCTCTGCGAAGAGAATTTCAAAAATAATAAGATTAATCATAATTTTATCTTCAATTTTGTTAGCCTTTTTAATGGTTTACGCTGGTAGATATATTTTTTCATTACCATTTGTTTTAGCTATTTTGCCGCTAATAAAAACTAAAGCAGGAATTTCACTTTTCCAATTACTAAGACTTTGGGGTTTGTTCAGAGTTCTTAGAAACTCTGGAAGATACAATTTTAATAATTTTAATCAGACAAACACTCAACAAAATATGAATTTGGATGAAGCATATAAAATTTTAAATTTAGATCCCAAGAAAAAATACTCAAAAAGTGAAATCTTAAATTCATATAAAAAAATTATGAAAAAAATTCATCCTGATGTAAGCCCAGAGTTAAATAGACTTGCTTCAATTGTCAATGAAGCAAAAGAAATAGTAATTAAGAGTATATAAATCTTAAGGGATATTAATACTTTACTAAATTTCATTTTATATTAATTTTATATTATGATTGAATTAAAAGGTATTTTTGCTGCTTCTTTATCAATATTAAAAAATGATCTTTCTCTTGATATAGATAATACGATTAAGCATGCAGAAAACGTTATAGACATGGGTTGTCATGGTGTAGTTTTTTTTGGTAGCACAGGTCAGTCACAATTAATTTCTCTGAGCGAAAAAATACAACTAATTAATCAGTTACCAAATAGTAAATATAAAGACAAATTTATAATAGGGACAGGCTTAAATTCACTTGCAGATAACATTAATTTAATAAAAATTTCAAAGTCTATGAATTTTAATACATTTCTTATAATGCCACCAGCATATTATAAATATGATGACAGTGATGTTATAAATTTTTATTCAAAAATAATTGAAGAAGTTAACGATTGTAAAATTATTTTGTATAATTTTGAAAAACTTTCAGGTTATAAGTTTAGTCCAGAATGTATTGAAACCTTAGTTGAAAAATTTCCAGATCAAATTGTTGGTGTAAAGGATAGTTCTTATAATCTATTTGAGACTTTAAAGATTAATAATTTTTCAATATTTCCTGGTTCTGAATCAAAATTATTAAAAGGGTTAGAACTAGGGTGTGATGGAATTATAACAGCCACTACAAATATCACTGGAACTTTGGCTAGAGAAGTTTACGACGGCTTTAAAAATAATTCAGATTTATCTTCAAACAAAAAATTGTGTGATGTAAGAGGTTGTTTTGAAAAATATAATTTAATATCTGGTTTGCACACAGTTATGTCAGAAAAAAATCAAATATTTGAAAATCTTTTACCACCTTTAAAGCTTTTAGATTCTAGTCAAAAAAATGAGATATTAACAAGTTTAGGAAATTTAGAATTTGAAATAGCAAATTTAAAAGCAGCATAAAATGAGTTTAATAAGTTTTTTAAATGATTTGTTCAAAGAAGATGGTTTTGAACTTGTAGACTCTAATTCAAAAAAATATGTAATTGGAAATCCTAAAAAAGAAAAACCGATAGTAATTAAATTACTTGATCAAAAATTAATGCAAAAATTACTAATAAACCCAGATCTATATTTTGGAGAAGCTTATATGGATGGATCATTAGTAATACAGAATGGAACGCTTACAGAATTTTTAGACTTAGCTTTCAAAAATATAGGCAGGGGAGATATAAATTTTTATGGCTCGGTAATAAAAAAAATAAAAGGAACTTTGAGATATTTTACAAATTTTAACAAAATCGTAAAATCAAAAGAAAACGTAGCCCATCATTATGATATATCTGAAAAACTCTATGATTTATTTTTAGATGAGAATAGACAATACTCTTGTGCTTATTTTAAAAATGAAAATGATACATTAGAGCAAGCTCAAAATAATAAAATTCATCATATTATAAAAAAATTAAATATTCAGCCTAATCAAAAAGTTTTAGATATTGGTTCAGGATGGGGCACATTAGCATTAGCAATTGCCAAGGAGACAAAAGCAAGTGTTACAGGCATAACACTGTCAGAAAATCAATTTGAGTATAGTAAGAATAAGGCAAAAGAGATGAATTTGTCTAATCAGGTAGATTTTAAACTTATTGATTATAGGCAGCTAAATGAAAAATTTGACAGAATAGTAAGTGTTGGAATGTTTGAGCATGTAGGAAGAAAATTCTATAAAACATATTTTAATACTGTTTACAAACTTTTGAACGAAAAAGGTATTGCTCTAATTCACACTATTGGTTCATCAATGCCCCCAAGAGACCCACAACCATGGATTACAAAATATATTTTTCCAGGCGGTTACACACCAAGTTTAAGTGAAGTTGCTATACCAATTGAAAAATCAGGTCTGATAGTGTCTGATATTGAGGTTCTAAGAATGCACTACGCACATACACTTAGAAATTGGAAAGAAAGATTTTTATCAAAAAAAGACACTGTTTTAGGGATGTTTGATGAAAAATTTTTTAGAATGTGGGAATTTTACTTAGCTAGCTGCGAAATGGCATTTAAATGGGGCGACCAGGTT
>CACMJX010000014.1 GCA_902614055.1 uncultured Pelagibacteraceae bacterium
TATGAAAAAGTTTATCAACGTAGATAATACGTTTTCTGGAATGCGTATTGATAGATTTTTGAGAAAATACTTCGTTTCAATTCCTCAAAGTTTGATCGAAAGAAATTTAAGAAACGGCAAAATTAAACTCAATAGTAAAAAAATAAAAAGCTCAACTAAAGTTAAAAACAACGATCTTATTGAATTATTCAATTTTGATGTAAAGAAAAGTATTATTGTTAAAAAAAAAAAGTTTAAACCATCAAATTCGATAATAAAAGAAAATGAAGATTTTATTATTGAGAATAATGATAATTTTATTGTCCTTAATAAGCAGGCTGGTATATCAGTTCAAGGTGGAACAAAGTCAAAAAAAAATCTTATAGATATTTTTTCTAATAGTGAAATATTTAAAGATGATAAACCTTATTCAGTGCATAGATTAGACAAAGAAACTTCTGGTGTTTTTTTGATTGCCAAAAATAGACCTACAGCACAACTTCTTACATCTCTTTTCAGATTAAGAAAAGTTTATAAAACCTACATCGCAATATGCCATGGTGAGTTAAATATTAATGAAAAAGGTATTTTGAAAAATAATCTCACAAGATATGATGAAAGAAAAAAAATTATTGAAAATGCTGAAACTCAATATGAAATTTTGGATAAAAATACAAATTCTACATTTATACAACTAAAACCCATTACTGGAAGAAAACATCAATTGAGAAAACAACTATTTGATATTGGGCATTCCATTATTGGTGATAAAAAATATAATTCTTTAAGAGAACAAAAAAATAATAAAAATCTTATGCTTCATTCATATGAGATAAAATTCAAGATAAAAGAAAACAAATATACATTTAGAGCAACACCTCCTGATTATTTTAGAAATATGTTAAAATCAAAGAGACTTAATTTTTAATTTCTTTCAAAAAATTTTTAATTAGTATATCGGATATATTGTTGTATTTTTGATCTTTAATTTGCATTAAATTAGTAACTGTTCTTTTCTTAATTCCACAGGGTATTATTTTTTTATAAACATCTAAATTATTTGAAATATTAATTGCAAAACCATGAAAGGCGATCCATTTCTTTACTTTAATGCCAATTGCTGCAACTTTTTCAACATACGTTCTATTATTTAATTTTCTCTTGTACCAAATACCTACATTCTTCCTGTCAGCGTATGTGTTAATTTTAAATTCTTTTAAGGACTGGATTATTGTATTTTCCACCGACGTAATAAGTTTTCTAATATTTCTTCCACGTTGATTTAAATCAATTACAAAATAAAAAACTAGTTGACCAGGACCATGGTATGTTATTTTTCCACCTCTGTTAGTTTTGATTAATTTTATTGATTTATCAATTATTTCGCTTTCTTTATAACTAGCACCTCCTGTAAAAACTTTCTTATGCTCAAGAATCCATATTAGCTCTTTGCTCTTATTTAAATGAATTTCTTTCAATCTTTTTTCCAATAAATAAATAGCATTTTCATATTTTATTGGTTTTATTGACTTTTTAATCTCTATATTCATTATAAAATTGTAATATTTATATTTTCTATTAATAGTCCCAACTAAATTATAGATAAATTTTATGACTTTAGTAAAAAAAATTAAAGATAAAAAAGTAAACTTTGAATTCAATAAAGAATTTATCAAGGTTGTAACAGATAAGATATCATCTAATGATGCTGAATTTATTACTAATTCATTTAATGATATGCACCCAGCGGATGCAGCTGATATTATTGAGCATTTAAGTGAAAACGATAGAGAGAATTTAATTAAATTAAATAATTTTAAAGTTGATCCTGAAGTTTTTGTAGAGCTAAATGAGTCTATACAATCTGAATTAATTACTTATTTATCCTCTGAGTCTATTGTTAATATATTAAAAAATTTAGAGTCTGACGATGCAATTAAAATACTAGAAAACGTTGATGAAAAAGATAAGAATATAATTTTAGGATCTCTTCCCCCAAAGGATAGGTTTGCTCTTTTAGAAAGCCTAAGCTACCCAGAGGATAGTGCTGCAAGAATAATGCAAAGAGAATTTACAGCAATTCCAAGCAATTGGTCAGTAGGGCAGACAATTGACTATCTAAGAGAAAATAAAGAATTGCCTGATGAGTTCCTAGAAATTTTTATAGTTGATGAAAACTTTAAACCGATTGGAACTGTACCATCATCTAAAGTACTGAGAACATCAAGAGATGCAAAAATGATGTCTTTAATGTCAGAGTCCCAGCTGCTAATACCTGTTGATATGGATAAAGAAGAAGTTGGAAATTTATTTGAAAATTATAATTTAAGTTCTGCTGCTGTAATTGATAAAAATGATAAATTAGTAGGTATGATAGCTTACGATGATATATTAACTGTACTTAAAGAAGAAGCTGAAGAGGATGCTTTAAGACTTGCTGGTGTTGGTGACGAAGAAATAACTGATGGTGTTTTAACAAAGACTAAAAGACGGTTTAACTGGCTTTTATTAAATTTATTTACCGCTTTCTTAGCAACCTATTGTATAAGCTTATTTGGAGCAACTATAGAACAGATGGTTGTGTTGGCTTTTTTAATGCCAATAGTAGCCTCAATGGGTGGTAATGCTGGTATGCAAACCCTTGCTGTAACGGTAAGATCTTTAGCTACACAAGATTTGACTAAGAACAACTTTACCAGCAATATTTTAAAAGAATTTAATATAGGTGTTTTAAACGGCATCATTTTTGCAATAATTAGCTCATTAGTTGTTTATTTCTGGTTTAATGACATTCAGCTTGCTTTGATAATTTCAATTTCAATGGTGTTAACAATGATAGTTGCTGGGCTTTTTGGTATATTGATACCAGTAACTTTAAAAAAAATGAATATAGATCCTGCTATATCCTCAAGTGTTTTTGTTACTACAATTACGGATGTAATTGGTTTTGTATCATTTTTAGGTGTTGGTGCTTATTTTTTATAATTAAAAGTTATCAATTAATCTAACCCTATTGATATTGTAAGCTATAAATAATCTATACTTATTTTTAAAATTATTAAGTTTAAGATTTTTTTCATCTCTAAATTCTAAATAATCAATTTTAATATTATATTTTGTCTCCAACAAAATTTTATAATTAGGTAAATCAAGAGCTGTTTTTGATGGTTGAAATTTAGATTTACGCTTTAAATTATGAAGAAATATTGCGATTTCTGATGCTTTTTTTAAGTATTTTTTATTTAATAATTTGTTTCGAGTAGATAGCGCAATATTATTTTTAATTCTTATGGTAGGACATGAATTAATTCGTACCCTAAACTTTTTTGAAAGAAATTTTTTTATTAGATATAATTGTTGATAATCCTTTTCTCCCATATACAAATCTTTTGATTTGATAATACTCATTAATCTATTCATAACATCAAGAACACCTTCAAAATGGCCATTTCTAGATTTTGCACATAATATCTTGTCACTTTTGTTTAAATTAAATTTCTTGGATTTAAATCTATAAACATCTTTGACACTCGGTCTGAATAAATAATCAACATTTAATTTTTTTAATATTGAAATATCTTTCTTTATATTTCTGGGATATTTTTCAAAATCGTTCTTTTTATTAAATTGAGTAGGATTTATGAAAATACTAACAATTGTCTCACTTTTTTTCTTTTGTGAAGCTTTTATTAAAGATTCATGCCCAGCATGTATCCCACCCATAGTCGGGACAAATCCAATATTTTTATAGTTTTTAATCTCTTTATTTAAATCAAAAATACTTGTAATTATTTTCATAATATAAATATATATTTATAAATAAGTTATCTTTATGATTAAACAAGCCATAATTCCACTCGCAGGATTGGGTACAAGACTTTTGCCACTAACTAGTGTTTTTGCCAAAGAGTTATTACCAATTAATGGCAAGCCTGGAATTGAATATATTCTAGATGAATGCATAGATGCTGGTATTAGTGAAATAATTTTCATTATTTCCAAGAAAAAAGAAATGATAAGAAAATATTTTTATAATGATAAACTTTATAAAACACTAATCAAAAAAAAAAAAGATCCACGAATTATTAAAGAGTATAAAAAAATTTTAAAATATAAAAAAAAAATTAAATTTGTTTATCAAAATAAACCTTTAGGCACTGGTAATGCAGTCTTAAAAACAAAAAAATTCATAAAAAACAAATATTTCTTGATGTTACTTCCAGATGACTTAATTATGAGAAGGAATTGTTCAAAAGATATGATCAAATTACACAAAAAATATAAAGCCTCTGTAATGGCAAGTATGACCGTTAACAAAAATAATGTAAATCGGTGGGGCATATATTCTTCATCCAAGAAACTTAATAATCAGAATTTTATAATTTCAGATGTTATTGAAAAACCAAATACTAAAGATGCCCCATCAAACAATGCTGTAATTGGAAGATATATATTGAGTAATAATATATTTAAAATTCTTAAAAAACAAAAAAAAGGTAAAGGTGGCGAGATTCACATAACCGATTCAATTAAAACAATGATTGATAATAAATCTTTATTCATTGGTCATAAGTTTTCAGGAAAATATTTAGATTGTGGTTCTATGAGTGGTTACATTAATTCAACACTACAAATTGCTAAATTATGAAAATATGTGTGATAGGATCAGGTTATGTGGGATTAGTCAGTGGTGCATGTTTTGCTGAGCTCGGTAATAATGTAACTTGCGTAGATAATAAATTAAATAAAATAAATAATTTAAAGAATGGAGTAATTCCAATCTATGAACCAGGATTAGATGAATTAATTATAAGAAACTTTGAGCAAAAAAGACTTCAATTTACAACAAATATATCAAAGTCAATTAAAAAAGCAGATCTTATATTTATATGTGTTGGCACACCGACTAAAACTAAATCAAACGAAGCTGACCTAAAATATGTATTTCAAGTTGTAAAGATTATAAAAAAGAATTTAAACAAATATAAAATAATTATTACCAAATCTACAGTACCAGTAACAACTGGTGACAAAATTCAAAGATTATTGACAACTAAAACAAATAAAAAATTATTTGAAGTTGTTTCCAATCCAGAATTTCTTAGGGAAGGTGAAGCTATCAGAGATTTCATGTTTCCCGATCGAGTTGTGGTCGGTACAAATAGTAAAAAGGCTAATAATATTTTAAAAAATCTATATTCTCCAATTATTAAAAAGAAAGGTATATACTTCAATACATCAAGACGCGCAGCTGAGGTTATAAAATACGCAGCCAATGCATTTTTGGCAACAAAAATCACATTTATTAATGAAATTTCAAATTTGTGTGAAAAACTTAAAGTTGACGTTACTGATGTGTCGATAGGAATTGGGGCTGATGAAAGAATAGGATCAAGATTTTTAAGAGCAGGACCAGGCTATGGTGGTTCATGTTTTCCAAAAGATACACGAGCTTTAGTTTCCACTTCAAAAAAATTTAAAACTAATCTGTCTATTGTTAATTCAACAATCCATTCTAATGATAATAGATACAAGTATTTATTAACTAGGATTAAACAAATATTAAACAATAAGTTGAAAAGTAAGAAAATTACTTTTTTAGGTGTTACCTTTAAGGCTGGTACTGATGATATGAGAGACTCAGCTTCTCTAAAATTAATCCCATATTTGGTAAAAAAAGGCTCAAAAGTTTCATATTATGAACCTACAGGAATTAAAAATGAGTTTGATAAAAAAAAAGTGTTTTATTTTAATAATATAAAAGATGCTTGTAAAAATAGTGACCTTTTAATTATTCATACAGAGTGGAATGAGTTTAAACAACTAAACTTTAATTGGCTGAATAATAAGAAAAAACTTAAGATTTATGATCTAAGAAATTTATATTCACCAGCAAAAATGAAAAATAAAAATATTGAATATTTTAGTATAGGCAGATAATTAATTAATTTCAAAAATTCCATCAACCTCAACCGCAACACCAAGTGGTAAACTATTAGTACTTACTGCAGCTCTCGTATGAGTACCTTTGTCACCAAAAACTTTTTTTATCAAATCAGATGCTCCGTTAATTACTTTAGGTTGCTCAATAAAATCATCAGTTGAATTAACAAAACCTGTTAGTTTAATGCAAGATTTAATTTTGGATAAATCGTCAGAACATGCTTTTTTAGCCTGAGCAATTAGATATAATGCACATCTTTCTGCTGCTTTGTAAGCTTGCTCTGTATTAAAGTCTTTTCCAACTTTTCCTTTAATTAATTTACCCTCAGTATCGATTGATATTTGTCCAGAAATATAAAGTAAATTTCCAGAAATTTTTGTAGCAACATATGAACCAACTGGATCAGTTGCTTTAGGTAAAACTAAACCCATTTCATTTAATTTTTCATCAATTGACATTATTTACCTTTCTTTTTCTTTTTATTCCTATCGTATTCTTTTCTTTTCTCAATTAAAATAAGAGCTTCTTCCATAGTTAATTCAATTGGATCTTTTTCCTCAGGTATTGTTGCATTTAATGATTTGTATTTAATATATGGTCCATATTGACCCTTCATAATTCTCACAGGTTTTTTATCTTCAGGGTGTTCGCCGAGATCTTTAATTAAAGATGATGAAATTCTACCAGGTTTTGCCTCTGCTATTAGACTTACAGCTCTATTGAGACCTATACTAAAAATTTCCTCAACATTTTCTAAACGTGCTGATTTATTTTCACACTTTAAATATGGTCCAAAACGACCAACATTTACTGTAATATCTTTTTCATTTTCAGGGTTTTTACCTAAACTAATTGGAAGTGAGCATAAATACTTAGCTCTTTCTAAATCTATACTTTTGATATCAATTCCATTCGGTATAGAAACATTTTTCATATTATGATCTTGTTTTTTTAATTTTTTCTTTTTCTTTTTAGTTTCTGTAACATCGTTAATTTGTTTTTCATATTGAAGGTAGGGACCAAATCTTCCATTTTTTAAATATATGTCTTTACCACTATCATTTTGACCAATTAATTTTGGCTCTGTTAAAGTCAATTGTTGAGCAGCTTTAGACTTTGAAAGTGGTCGTGTAAATTTACAATCTGGATAATTCGAACATCCAATAAAAGCACCACCACGAAAACTATTTTTTAAACTTAATTGACCTCTATCACATACTTTGCATTTTCTATTTATGTTACCATCTTTATCGACTTCAAAAATTAATGATCCCAAGCTTTCGTTAAGCATATCCAAGACTTCTCTTGTTCGTTTTTCTTTAACATCTGTTACATTTAAATTAAAATCTTTCCAAAATTCTTCTAAGACTTTAATCCAATTTTCTTTACCAGTTGTTATATCATCTAATTGATCTTCTAATTTTGCAGTAAAATCATAATCAACATATTTTGAAAATAATTTTTCAAGAAAAGCGGAGAGTAATTTACCTCTATCTGTTGGAAAAAATCTTTTATTTTCTATATCTGCATAACCTCTATTTGAGATAACTGATATGATACTAGCGTATGTTGAAGGTCTTCCAATTCCTAATTCTTCTAATTTTTTAACAAGACTTGCTTCTGAATATCTTGGTGGTGGTTGAGTGAAATGTTGTTCATCTGTATGGTCTTTAAACTCTACATTACCTTTGGTGACATCTGGCAATATATTTTCATCATCTTTATTTTCATCTAATCTTGAAACCTTTAAAAAACCATCAAATTTTAAAGTTGAACCGCTTGCTTTACATATATTTTTATTATCTTCGGATATAATTGTTATAGTTTTTCTATCAAATTTTGCTGACTCCATTTGTGAGGATAATGATCTTGACCATATTAAATTGTAAAGTTTGTATTGATCAGTACTTAAATATTTTTTCATTTCTTCAGGGACTCGAGTGATTTCTGTTGGTCTAATAGCTTCATGTGCTTCTTGTGCATTTTTTGCTTTCTTACCCGAATAATTTAAAGGGGAGGGTGGTAAATATGTTTCACCATAATTCTGAGTAATGAAATTTCTATAAGTAGTTACAGCATCCTTAGATATATTTGTTCCATCCGTACGCATATAAGTAATTAATCCAACAGTTTCACCATCAATATCAATACCTTGATATAATCTTTGAGCAATTTGCATTGTTCTAGATGCTCCAAAACCCAGTTTACTAGATGATGTTTGTTGTAAAGTAGAAGTAGTAAAAGGACCTGACGGATTTCTTGTGTAAATTTTAGAGGTTATATCTGTAATATTATATTTTTTATTTTTGATTAAATCTAATGCGTTATTAATATCATCTTTATTTTTAAATGAAAATTTTTCAATTTTTTTACCATCTAATTGAGAAATAGATGTATTTATATTTAAATTTTCCTTTGTTAGGAAATTTAAATTAATTGTCCAAAATTCTTCTGGTTTGAAAATTTCTATTTCATGTTCTCTTTCAGTTAATAATCTAAGAGCTACAGATTGCACTCTTCCTGCTGATTTAGATCCCGGTAGTTTTGTCCATAGAATTGGTGATATATTAAAACCAACTAAATAGTCTAGCGCTCGTCTTGCCATGTACGCGTCCACAAGTTCATTTTCTATATTTCTTGGATTGTCTATACCGTTTGTTACAGCTTTTTTTGTTATTTCATTAAAAACTACACGTTCTATTTTTTTATCTTTAAGAAGTTTTTTTTCATTTAAAAACTCTTTGACATGCCAAGCAATCGCTTCACCTTCTCGATCTGGGTCAGTAGCTAAAATAATTTTTTCTGAGTTTTTAGCTGTATCTGTAATTTCTTTTAAATATTTTTTTGAGAAACTATCTACTTCCCAAATCATTCTAAAAGAATTTTCTGGATCAACAGAACCATTTTTTGAAGGTAGGTCTCTAATATGACCATAACTTGCTAGCACTGTGTAATCTGAACCTAAATATTTGTTTATAGTTTTAGCTTTTGCGGGACTTTCAACTATTACAAGATTCATAATTAGTCAAACTACTTATAACTATTAATCTGTCAAATTAATAAATTTTACTCTTAGTTTCTTCTTTGTTTATTAATCTTTTTACATTTTCTCTATGTGTATAAAAAATTAAAACAAACATAATAATGAAAAAAATTATATTACCTTGATCAACAATTAATAAGTAGATAGGGATTGAAATTGAAGCAAACAATGAGGATAGAGATGAATATTTTGATGTCAAAAAAGTTAAAATCCAAACAGTTCCAAAAATTAATGCATAATAAATATTTATTGAAATCAAAATACCAACAAGAGTTGCAACACCTTTGCCACCTTTAAATTTTAGCCAAATAGGGAATAAATGTCCTAAAAATGTACAAAGAGCTGATATATAAACTAGATCGGGATAATTGAGCTTTATATAGATTACAGGCATAACAGCTTTTGCTATATCCAAAACAAGTGTTAAATAACCCAATGATTTATTGCCAGTTCTTAAAACATTTGTGGCACCAATATTACCTGATCCGAGATTTCTAATATCCTTTTTAAGTAAAATTTTTGTGAATAGATATCCAAATGGAATAGAGCCAAATAGATAAGATACCAAAGCTGTTATTATATAATCCATTATTCAGATTTAAATAATTCTTCACCATTAACAAATGTACTCATTACTTTACCTTGAAGTTTTTTGTTTTCAATAGGGGTATTTTTTGATTTAGATATCAGTTTATCTTTTCTAACAACCCAAGGTTTGTTTATATCTACAATACAAAAATCAGCATCATTTCCTCTTGATAAGTTACCTTTATTTATTTTTAGTATTTCCGCTGGTTTTGATGTTAAAGCTTTTATTATAGTTTCCAACTCTACAGATCCATTATGATATAATTCTAAGCTTAACGGTAATAATGTTTCAATTCCAGATGCGCCAGTTTCTGCTTGAGCAAAAGTTAATCTTTTATTTTCTTCATCTTCTGGTTTATGATCAGAAACAATAACATCAATTGTTTCATCATTTAATCCTTGAACTAAAGCGTTTCTATCAGTTTCTGTTCTTAAAGGAGGTGATAATTTTAAAAAAGTTTTGAAATCACCAATATCATTTTCATTTAATGATAAATTGTTTATCGAAACACCACAGCTGAAGTTTACTTTATTTTTTCTTTCTTTGATTATATCTACAGATTTTGCAGATGAAATCTGAGAAATATGATATCTACAACTATTATATTCTAACAATATTAAATCTCTTTCTATAATTAACAATTCAGCACTTATTGGAATTCCTTGGAGACCAAGTTTTGTTGCAATGATGCCATCATTAATCATTCCATCTTTTGATAATTCTGCATCTTCAGCATGTTGTATTATTAAAGATTTTAAATCTGATGCTGAGTTCATAATCCTATTCATAATTCTAGGATTTTGAACTGTTTTAACTCCATCTGTAAAACCAATTATTCCTTTACTTTGTAATAAACCAAATTCAGTCATATTTTCTCCCTCTGCTTTTACTGTTAATGCAGCCGTTGGATAAATATTAATTTTTGATTTATCTCTTCCTCTTCTTTTAAGAAAATCAACTATTGAGACGTTGTCAATTACTGGGTTTGTATTAGGCATTGTAACAACTGATGTTACACCACCTGATAAAGCAGCTTCACTAAGGGTTCTAAAATTCTCTTTATATTCATATCCTGGTTCACCAACAAAAACTCGCATATCTACAATGCCTGGAAATATGTATTTTCCATTTAAATCTATTACTTTTTCTCTAGATGGAATGTTGTTGGTATTTACTTTTTTTCCAACAGCTTCAATTTTTCCATTTTCACCAATTATTATTCCTCCAATTTCATTCAAGGAATTATGAGGGTCAATTATATTTGCATTTATAAAGTATTTTTTTTTCATTTATTCACAAAAAATCTTTAAGCAGGCCATCCTTACTGCTACGCCTAATTCAACTTGTTCTTTTATTACACTTTTGTTTATATCGTCTGCTAAGTTTGTATCAATTTCAATTCCTCTATTCATTGGTCCTGGATGCATTATTAAAGCATCCTCCTTAGCATATTGAATTTTATCAGGTGTTAAGCCATAGTATTCATAATATTCTCTGTTGGATGATAGAAACGAGCTTGTCATTCTTTCATTCTGTAATCTTAACATCATTACTATGTCGCAATCTTTAACTCCTTTTTTCATATCAGAAAAAATATTTACACCAAATTTTTCAATTTCATTTGGCATCAGGTTTTTAGGGGCTACTATATTAACTTCTGCACCCAACATATTTAGAAGATAAATATTTGATCTTGCTACTCTTGAATGTAGTATATCTCCACATATTGCAATTTTAAGACCTTCTATTTTTTTTCTTCTATTTATAATTGTTAAAGCATCCAATAACGCTTGTGTAGGATGTTCTCTTCTACCATCACCTGCATTTAGTACTGCACAATTAACTTTTTGAGATAACAGGTTACAAGCACCTGAGTCTTGATGTCTTATTACAATAATATCTGGGTGCATTGCATTTAAGGTCATTGCTGTATCAATTAACGTTTCACCTTTTTTGATAGCAGAATTTGTAATATTCATTGACATTACATCTGCACCTAACCTTTTTCCTGCTAATTCGAAAGAACTCTGTGTTCTTGTTGATGGTTCAAAAAATAAGTTGATTTGAGTTTTCCCTTTTAAAATATCTATTTTTTTATTTTTACTTTTATTTAATTTTATGAATTTAGAGGCTTCATTCAAGATAGTGGTTACATCACTAACAGATAAATCCTGGATACCTAATAGATGTTTTTGGGATATTTTAATAGCTTTTTTGGATTTAGTTGCCATTAAAATTAACTCTATAACTATATAGTATTAACTATGCAACCATTAATTTTGAATAAAATCTAAAGCACCTTGTAAAATAAAAGCTGCAGCAAACTTATCAATATCTTTCTCTCTTTTACTGACATTTATATCTAATTCACTTGATAAATTGAAAGCACCAACAGTAGATAATCTTTCATCCCACAATGACACAGGAATATCAATTTTATTTGAAATATTGATTGCTATATCTTTTGCTGATTGTGAAGATTTTCCGTAGGTGCCATCCAAATTTATTGGATTACCTATAATAATTCCTTTGATGTCATATTCTGTAATAATATTTTCTAGTTCATCAATTAATTTATCTTGTTTAGATTTATCTAAGGTTTGAAGGGGAGTTGCAATTTTTTGATTATAATCACTTATCGCAATTCCAATCCTTTTTGTGCCTAAATCTATACCCAATAATCTTGAACCACTTGATAATTTGTTTTTGAATTCATTAATTGTGATCATATTGTATATTTTTAACTTAAGTGGTACTTTGCAACATTATTTTTTACCATATGGCAATAGATCTTAAAACTGTAAAACACATATCAAAATTAGCAAGGATCTCACTTGAAGAGAAAAAAGCTGAAAAATTGGCAGATGATATGAATTCTATATTTGAATTTATTGAAAAATTAAACGAACTAAAAACTGAGAATGTTGAACCATTAACCTCTATAGCTGAAACAACTTTAAGGTTCAGAGATGACAAAATAACTAGTGATAACATAAGAGAAAAGATTCTTAAAAATTCACCTGAAAAAAATGATGATTTTTTTGTTGTGCCGAAAGTAGTTGAGTAATGACAGAAATAACATCTTTAAGCCTTTTTGAATTAATTAAAAATATTAAAGAAAAGAAAATATCATCAAATGAAGCCGCAAAATCTTTTGTTGATAGATCTGAAAAGTCAAAAAAACTAAATACATATGTAACTGAAAATTTTGAAAATTGTCTTAAACTTTCAAAAGAGTTTGATAACAAACCAAATTTTGATTTAAAACTTCCAGGAATTCCAATTGCTGTAAAAGATCTATTTTGTACAAATGAAGTAAGAACAACAGCTGGAAGCAATATCTTAAATAATTTTGTCCCAAGCTATGAATCTACTGTAACGCAAAACATATGGAATGAAGGTGGAATATTGCTTGGTAAACTTAATTGTGATGAATTTGCAATGGGCTCATCTAATGAAACAAGTTTTTTTGGTAATGTTCAAAATCCAATTGCAAAAAATCTAGTTCCAGGTGGGTCATCTGGCGGTTCTTCATCGGCATTAGCAGCTAATTTAACACCTGTAACAATAGGTACTGACACTGGAGGATCTATTAGGCAGCCAGCTTCCTTTACTGGAACTGTAGGGTTAAAACCTACTTATGGAAGTTGTTCAAGATATGGAATTGTTGCTTTTGCATCATCTCTAGATCAAGCAGGTCCGATGAGTAAAGATGTCAAAGATAGCTCCATTCTTTTAGAAGTGATCTCATCATTTGATAAAAAAGATTCAACTTCAATAGATTTTAAAAGAAATAATTATTCATCAGAGTTAACTAGAAATATCAAAGGTATAAAAATTGGAATCCCAAAAGAATACAGAGTTGATGGAATGCCAGGCGAAATTGAGAATCTTTGGAAAAAAGGAATTGAGTATGCAAAAGATTGTGGAGCTGAAATAATTGATATTTCTTTACCTCACACAAGTTATGCTTTGCCTACTTATTATATTGTAGCGCCAGCTGAAGCATCATCTAATTTAGCGAGATATGATGGTGTTAAATATGGTTTAAGGTCCTCTGGAGAAAGTTTAATTGATATGTATGAAAAAACTAGATCAGAAGGTTTCGGAGAAGAAGTAAAGAGAAGGATAATGATAGGAACATATGTTTTGTCTTCTGGATATTATGATGCTTACTATCTCAAAGCCCAAAAAGTAAGGCAGTTAATTAAAAAAGATTTTGATGATGCTTATAATAAAGTTGATGCTATTTTAACACCTTCAACACCTAGTTCTGCATTTAAGATAGGAGAAAAATCTAATGATCCAGTTTCAATGTATTTAAATGATATATTTACTGTTCCAGTAAACCTTGCAGGATTACCTGGGATTTCAATACCAGCAGGTAGGGATAAAAATAATTATCCATTAGGTTTACAAATAATAGGTAAACCTTTTGATGAACAAACAGTTTTAAATATTGCTTATTCAATGGAGGAAAAAATCAATTATAAAAATAATATAACAGATTGGTGGATGGAATAATGTCTAAAAATAATTCGGAATATTTAATAGAAAGAAATGATAATATTTATGAAGTTGTTATAGGACTTGAAGTTCATGCTCAAGTAACATCAAATTCAAAACTTTTTTCATCTTCTTCTACAAAATTTGGTGCTGAACCTAACACCCAAGTAAGTTTAGTTGATGCAGCATTTCCAGGAATGCTTCCAGTAATTAATGAATATTGTGTTAAACAAGCTATAAAAACTGGTATTGGTTTAAAAGCTAAGATCAATAATAAGTCTGTTTTCGATAGAAAGAATTATTTTTATGCTGATTTACCTCAGGGGTATCAAATTTCACAATATAAATACCCAATTGTGGGTGAGGGAAATGTTATTTTGGATATGCCTGAAGGTCAAAAATACGTTGGAATAGAAAGATTACATTTAGAGCAAGATGCAGGAAAAAGTATTCATGATATTGACCCGAGTAACACACTAGTTGATCTAAATAGATCGGGTGTAGCTTTAATGGAGATTGTTAGTAAGCCTGATCTAAGATCACCAGATGAAGTAAATGCTTATATAAAAAAACTTAGATCTATTATGCGATATTTAGGAACTTGCGATGGTAACATGCAAGAGGGATCATTAAGAGCAGATGTTAATGTGTCTGTGAGAATAAAAGGCTCAACAGAATTAGGAACAAGATGCGAAATAAAAAATGTTAATTCCATAAAGTTCATGCAAATGGCAATTATTTATGAAGCAAATAGACAAGTTGATTTAATAGAAGAAGGTGAAGAAATAGATCAAGAAACAAGACTTTTTGATACAAAAAAAAATGAAACAAGATCAATGAGGTCAAAAGAAGATGCTCATGATTATAGATACTTTCCAGATCCAGATTTACTTCCACTAGAAATTACGGATGAATTTATTGATCAATTAAAATCTGAAATCCCTGAATTACCAGATGACAAAAAGAAAAGGTTTATTGATGAGTTTAAAATTTCTCCTTATGAAGCAACTATATTAGTTTCTGATATTGATACAGCTAAATATTTTGAAGAAGTTGTTGCTAAAATGGGCAAAAACCGTGATATGAAATTAGCTGTAAATTGGATTACAGGAGAATTATTTGCTGTTTTAAATAATAAAAATATTGAAATCGCTCATAGTCCAATAAGTGCAAAAAATTTAGCAAAATTGATTAATTTAATTAAAAACGGAACTATTTCAGGCAAAATTGCTAAGACAATATTTGAATTAATGATGGATGGTGACATAGACCCTCAAATAATTGTTGAGGAAAAAGGGTTAAAGCAACAAAGTGATCCAAAAGCACTAGAGGCATTAATTGATAAAATAATCAACGATAACAGAGAAAAAGCTATTGAATATAAACAAGGAAAAGAAAAGCTATTCGGTTTTTTTGTTGGGCAAGCAATGAAAGCTTCAGGTGGAAAAGCTAACCCTCAATTAATTAATGAAATATTAAAGAAGAAACTTTAATTTAAACGAACCCTATAGTCATTATATAGTTAAAATAGATGGGTAAGAACATTGAAATTTCTGAAAAAATTGAAAAATATATTAATAATTTTAGTTTTAAACTAAGCCCAGTTCAAAAAGAAATTATAGATTATAATAATACACTTGGAAATGAAAAGAGAATGCAAGTAGCGATATCTCAATGTCATTTTCTCCATTTAATAATAAAAATATCTAATATAAAAAATGTGCTTGAGATTGGAACTTTTACTGGCTTAAGTGCACTTTCTATTGCTCTTGCACTTCCTGAAGATGGAAAACTTATAGCCCTTGATAAAGATAAAGAGACAAACAAGATTGCAGTAAGTTTTTTTAAGAAAGCTTATCAAGATAAAAAAATTCAAACTATTGTAAAACCTGCACTAAATAGTTTAGATGAATTAAAAAATCAAAAATTTGATATGATTTTTATTGATGCTGATAAGCTAAATTATAAAGAATATTATGAAAAATCATTTCAGATAATAAATAAAGGTGGTTTGATCATAATAGATAATGTTTTATGGCATGGTGAAGTCGTAGATGAAGATAAAATGGATAAATATACATTAAATATAAGAGAATTAAACGAGCATATTTCACGTGATGAAAGGGTAGAACAAATAATTATCCCATTAGGAGATGGAATGACTGTTTGTAGAGTTTTATAATGTTTAATATTTTTGGTTTTTATAAATTTAAAAAACTTAGTAATTTAAAAAAATTAAAAAATAGATTAGAGCATAATCTTAAAGAATATGAAATTTGTGGAACAATAATAATTTCATCAGAGGGTGTTAATGGAACGATTTCAGCTAAAAAAGATAAACTTTTAAAATTCAATAAACTTTTAAAAAAAATATTATCTATTAAAAAATTTAATTCAGAAAATAATTCAAATAGTAAATTTAATCCATTTCATAAACCTAAAGTAAAAATTAAAAAAGAAGTTGTTCCAATGGGTTTTAAAGTTAGAAACTACAACTATCCCAGTAACAACCTCAATCCAAGGCAATGGAATAAAATAATTAAAAAAAAGGATACAATTTTGATAGATGCACGGAAATCTTTTGAGTATGATGTGGGTACTTTTAAAAAATCTTTAAATCCAAATATAGAAAACTTTCGTCAATTTCCTAAATATTTAAATCAATTTAAAAATAGTGAAAATATAGCAATGTTTTGTACAGGTGGCATTAGATGTGAAAAAGCAAATATTTATTTGAAAAAAAAAGGATTTAAAAATGTATATGTTTTAAAAGGTGGAATTATTAATTATCTGAATAATATTGATAAAAAAAATAGTCAATGGAACGGTGAATGTTTTGTTTTTGATAATAGAGTTTCAATAAAACATGGCTTGAAGCAGGGCAGTTATTCAATTTGTAGTGGTTGCAGAAAACCTCTTTCTATCAAAGAAAAAAAATCTTCTAAATATTTAGAAGGCATTCATTGTCCAAAATGTCACGATTATTTAACAGATGATCAAAAATCAAGATTTGCAATGAGACAAAAGCAAATAATACTTGCAAAAAAAACTGGCAAGAGACATATCTTTAAAAAAGAATATTAATTAAATTATAATTTTTATGGATTTGCTTAAAGAAAATATACCTTTGCTTGTTAGAAAACTTGCAATACCAGCAAGTGTTGGTACACTTTTTCAAACCTTATACAATATTGTTGATACTTTTTATTCAGGATTAATCTCACCTGAAGCACTTTCTGCACTCAGTAAGTCATTTCCAATATATTTTATTATTGTAGCAACCTCAATTGGTGTAACAGTTGCGGGAACTTCCTTGATAGGGAATAGTATTGGAGAAAAAAATGAAAAAAATGTCTCTTATTATTTTACCCATATTATTATCTATGGACTCATCATATCAGTTTTTATTACATTCATAGGTTTATATTTTGCTGAAAAAGTTTTTAATATAATGGGTTCAACTGAAGAAATTACAAATTTAGGACTTCAATATACAAATATTATGTTTTATGGATCATTTCTTTTTTTCCTTGTTGTATCTCTTAACTCTTTATTACATGCAGAAGGAGATACAAAAACATACAGAAATGTTTTGGTTTTAAGTTTTCTACTAAATATAATTTTAAATCCTATTTTAATATTTGGTTTTCTATTCATACCTGCTTTAGGTATGATGGGTATAGGTCTATCAACAATTATAGCTCAATTTATAGCTTTTGCGATTATTTTATATAAGGTCTTGCAAAATCCAAGGGTGAAAAAAATTACCAAGGAATTTTTTAAAATTAAATTAACATTTTTAAAAAATATATTTTTTCAATCAATGCCAATATCAATTGCTATATGTGGATATGCAGTTGCTGCTACATTTATATTTACTTATGTTGGTCAAACTAGTGAATTGGCTGTAGCTGGTTATGGTGCAGCTACGAGAATTGAGCAAGTCGTTTTACTTCCTATATTAGGAATAAATACTGCAATTATCTCAATTATAGCTCAAAATTATGGTGCAAATCATTTTGATAGAGTGAAAGAGACTTATTTTATATCTGTCAAATATGGCTTTTTATTAATGTTTTTCTCTGGAATATTTGTTTATTTCACAGCAGATATAATACCAAGACTTTTCTCTAATGATGAAACTGTTTTAGAATATGGAGGTAGATACTTAAAAATTGCAGCATTTATTTTACCTGCATATCCAATTTTCTTTTTATCAAACGGTTTTTTTATGGGTTTAAAAAAATCTAATTATGCAATGATAAATAATATGTTGCGAAATGTTCTTGTTCCTATATGTGTTTTTTACTTAGCCAAATATCTATCTGCAGATTTTGATAGTTTTTTCTGGTTGTGGTTTATTTTTCAATGGTCACTTTCGATACTATTATTTAGTTATGTGAGTTATTATATAAAAAAAAAATTAGATAAACCTAGCGCTATCCTTAATCCACAACCATAAATCTTCTGAGAATGATCTTCTCACAAAAAGATTTATTTCATTTATTTCAGTATGATGAATAATTACATCTGTATGATTGAGTAATGTTTGCGTTACAGAATTTTTAGTATTTTTAAAATTATTGTAGTTAAAAGGAGATCCCGATGAAAGTAGATCAAAAGTCTTTTTACCCTTTATATTAATACATATCCATTGATTAGAAACATCAACTATTGAGCCAAAATTTAATTTAGAAATTTCGTTATAAAGATCATTATAAACATTATTGTTATCTTCATTAAAATATACTAACCATTCATCTGGACTTAGCCATAGAGCATTAAATTGTTGATTTGAGGAACCCGTATTTGGTTCAATTGGTAAGATGATTGATAAAATCTTTCCTGCTTTTGTAAAAAACTCTTTTTTTTTCCCTCGAATATTTATTTTTTTAATTGGTTCAGATAACTTTAATTCTAGTTCATCTAATGATTTTTTTTCAAAGTTAGGATATTCTAAATTAAGCATTGATCCTCTTGTTTTCTTTATCAAAAAAAATAAAATCTGAAACTGTTACATTGATATTTTTATTTTCCATAGGCACAAAAAGTTTTTGACCATTCATCTTTTTTCCACCTTTAACAACTGCTAGTGCAATCGATTTATTTAAATTAGGGCTAAAATAGCTTGATGTTACATGTCCAATCATTTCAACAGGTTTCTTATCTAATTCAGAGACTATCTGAGCACCTTCTTCTAATATTTCATTAGGGTCATCCGTAAGCAATCCAACAAGCTGTTTTCTGTCTTCTCTCATTGTATCACTTCTATAAAGTGATCTTTTACCTATAAAGTCATATTTTTTTTTACTAACTATCCAATCCATCTGAAGATCAATAGGTGTCATAGTTCCATCTGTATCCTGGCCAACAATAATAAATCCCTTTTCAGCTCTTAATAAATGCATTGTTTCTGTTCCATAAGGAGTAATTTTGTATTCTTCTCCAGCTGCAATGCAGTTTTCCCATAATGATTTACCATATTTTGACTCTACATTAATTTCATAACTAAGCTCTCCTGTGAAACTTATTCTCATTATTCTACATTCAATTTTGTCAATTATTGCATCTTGGTAAGACATATGAGGAAAGGCTTCATCACTAAAATCTTTATTAGGAAATAATTTATTCAATATTTTTTTAGAATTTGGACCACAAATGCTTGCTGTAGAATAGTGATCAGTAACAGAGGTTAAGTAAACATCTAATTCTGGCCATTCTGTTTGTAAATAGTCTTCAAGTTTAGAAAGTACATTTGCTGCGCCACCAGTTGTTGTGGTCATTAAATAATGATTTTCACCCAATCTTGTGGTTACACCATCATCATAAACCATACCATCTTCATTTAACATTAAACCATATCGGCATTTCCCAATTCCTAATTTTGACCAAGAATTTGTATAAACTCTGTTTAAAAATTCAGAAGCATCAGATCCCTGTATATCTATTTTTCCTAATGTAGAGGCATCCAAAATTCCAGCACTATCTCTTGCAGCTTTACTTTCTCTTTGAACTGCTTCATGAAGATTTTCATTATTAATAGGGTAGTACCATGGTCTTTTCCATTGCCCAACATTTTCAAATTTTGCATTATTTTGAACGTGCCATTCATGAATTGAGGTTTTTCTAACAATATCAAAAAATTTTCCAACACTTCTTCCTACAATTGCCCCAAAAGTTAATGGTGTAAATGGTGGTCTAAAAGTAGTTGTACCTAAAGTACCCATTTTTACCCCAGCTGTGTCAGCAATAATCCCCAAGGCATGCATATTCGATAATTTACCTTGATCTGTAGCCATTCCAGTTGTTGTATATCTCTTTACATGTTCTATCGATTTAAAACCTTCTCTAAGTGCTAATTTTATATCTTTCGCAGTCGAGTCATTTTGAAAATCTATAAAAGATTTAGTCTTACTCTCTGAGATAGTATTTGGTAACAGCCATATGTTTTTCTTCTCTGACTCTTTTGAACATAAAACTGAAATTTTATCAAAACCGCCTTCATTAATGTTTAAAAATTTTTTAACTTTATAATTTGTATTTTTAACTATTTCTTCTAGTTCAAAATCACCGTTACATGATCCAACATTTATATGATTTTCACTTTTTTCAGTTGGAACAAATACTTGATCTATTTCTCTAAAATCTAATTTTCCTCCTGATTGAGTATGCATATGTACCATAGGTGTCCAACCTCCACTTATTGATAAACAATCACACTGAATTTTATGTTTATTTCCAGTAACATTCGATCCATCTTCTGATAAATTCATAATTTCTATTGATTTTATCTTTTTGTAGCCAAAAGTATTAACCACTGTAGAGTTCCAATATATTTTAATTCCTAGGTCTTCAGCATTTTTAACAATATTTGATGAAGATTTTTTTCTAATATCAACAATCTTTACTGATATTCCCTTTTCAAATAACGACACTGCAGTTTCATAAGCACTATCGTTGTTAGTAAAAATAATATTATTTAATCCAGTGGATACACCATAAAAATCTAAATATTTTTTGACGGAGTTAGCAAGTATAATTCCTGGTCTATCATTGTTGTTGAATATAAGAGGTCTTTCTATTGCACCTGCAGCAACAATTACTTTATCTGCTCTTATTTTCCATAATCTCTGTCTTATACTGCCATTTTTTTTATCTAATGGTAAATGATCTGATATATTTTCTTTGGCCAAAAGGTAGTTATAA
>CACMJX010000015.1 GCA_902614055.1 uncultured Pelagibacteraceae bacterium
GGTTATTTGTTTTTTTAAATTTTCTTGGATACCTAAGTTATTAAGCTCTTTTTTATTTTTAATTCTGTATAAATCGATGTGTTTTATCAAAATTTTTTTTATCTGATACTCATTAGTAATATTAAAAGTAGGACTAGGAACTTCAGATATTTCCTGTCTGTTAATTCTTTGAAGAGAGTTAATAATGTATTTAGTGAAAGTAGTTTTGCCCACACCTAGATTCCCGTTTAAAAGTATGAAATCTCCCAAATTAATAAGCTTAGAAAGTCGCTCAGCTACAAGTCTAGTATCTTTTTCTTTAGAAATATTAATTTTGCCACTTCTAGTAGCGATAAGCATGAGGCTTGTATGGTCCCTCTGGTGTTACACTTATATAGTCAGCTTGCTCTTTTGATAGTGGTGTTAATTTTGCACCAACTTTATCTAAGTGAAGCCTAGCTACCTTTTCATCTAAGTGTTTAGGAAGCACATAAACTTTATTTTCGTAGTTATCTGAATTATTCCAAAGCTCAATTTGAGCAATAACCTGGTTCGTAAATGATGCACTCATAACAAAACTTGGGTGACCAGTTCCACAACCTAAATTTACAAGTCTTCCCTCAGCTAACAAAATTAATCTTTTGTCATCTGGGAATGTTATTTCGTGAACTTGTGGTTTCACTTCATCCCATTTATAATTTTTCAGAGCCTCAACTTGAATTTCGTTATCAAAGTGTCCAATATTGCATAAAATAGATCTATCTTTCATAGCTCTCATATGGTCTGCCGTTACAACATCTTTATTTCCAGTTGCTGTTACAACAATATCTGCTTGACCAATCATTTCATCCATTAAAACTACTTCGTAACCTTCCATAGCAGCTTGTAATGCACAAATAGGATCAGTTTCAGTTACCAAAACTCTTGCTCCACTTTGTCTTAAAGATGCTGCACTACCTTTCCCGACATCACCAAAGCCTGCAACAATTGCAACTTTTCCTGACATCATTACATCAGTAGCTCTTTTAATTCCATCAACTAAACTTTCCCTACACCCATATAAGTTATCAAATTTTGATTTTGTAACTGAGTCGTTTACATTAATAGCTGGTACTAACAACTGACCTTGTTCTTCCATTTTTTTAAGTGCTAAAACACCTGTTGTTGTTTCTTCACTCAAACCCTTTACACCTTTTAATAAATCTTTATAATCTTTATGCATAAGAGCGGTAAGATCTCCACCATCATCTAATATCATGTTTGGAATCCAGTCTTTTTTACCCTCTATAGTCTGTTTTACACACCACCAATATTCTTCCTCTGTCTCACCCTTCCATGCAAATACTGGGATACCTGCTTTTGCAATTGCTGCTGCCGCATGATCTTGAGTTGAAAATATATTGCATGAGGACCATCTACATTCAGCACCTAAATCTACTAAAGTTTCAATCAGAACTGCCGTTTGAATTGTCATGTGAAGACAACCTAAAATTCTTGCACCTTTAAGTGGGTTTTTACCTTTATACTCTGCTCTTACTGCCATTAATCCTGGCATTTCAGTCTCTGCTAAAGAGATTTCTTTTCTTCCAAATTCTGCCTCGTTAATATCTTTTACTTTATAATCTTTCATAAGAGTGGGCTTTTAACAACTTTATTTGTATTAATCAACTTTTCATTGGCTTGCCGGGAAAATAATTTCAACTTTTGCACCCCTCGGTTTATTATTTTCAGCTTTAATTTGTCCATTATGTAATTCAACCAAGTTTTTCACTATATTTAGACCTAAACCAGAGTGTTCTCCAAAATTTTCAGGTCTATTGCTATAAAATCTATTGAAAATTTTAGTAGTATCTTTCTCGTTAAAACCAGTCCCCTCATCAATTACTACAATTCTTGGCTTACCATCTTTGTCTTTACTAACCTCTACTATGATTTCTTGATTCTTATCACTGAAAGAAATTGAATTTTCAAGTAGATTTGCAATAATTTGCTCTATTCTATTATTAATACCAAGTATAAAATAATTCTCAGATCCATTAGATTTTAATCTTATTTGTATTTTTCTCTTGGAATTATAAATATTATTAAAATCATCAACTACAGATTTTGCAATATCCTTTATATCAATTTTCTGCATTGTTTCTGTAGAAATTACTGCCTCATCTTTCAACATTTGAGAATAATCAGTAATTAATCTTTCTATTCTTTCAACATCATGAGAGACGATATTAATTAATTTTTCTCTTTTAGTTTTATCCTCTGTTTCTGAAATTATCTCGGATGCACTCTTCAATGAAGCAAGGGGATTTCTAATTTCATGAAGAAGATCAGTTGAATAATTTTCAGCTGTTGCAATTCTTTTATTTAATTCACTAGTCATTTCATCAAGTGATTTTGATAATATTCCTAACTCATCGTTTCTTGTCTTAACCCTATCTATATCTGTTTTTTCGTTACTCTTGTCTTTTATGATTTTTGTATAAGTAACTAAATTTTTAATGGGCTTTAAAAAATATCTATTTAAGACATATGAAAAAATAATAATAACCAAAAGTACCACAAGAGCTGTTCTAATAATAAAATTCTCTCTCTCTTCAATTTGTGCAATTATATTATCAGCATTTTCAGATATAAGAATATAACCATTGTTATTTAAATTATTAATACTCTTAATACTAAAAACAAAAAACTGTCCTTGAATTTGTTTTAAATTGGTTAAAGATTTTTCAGATCCTGATAAATAGTATTTATTAAGATCTGCGTCGAAAATAGTTTCATTTTTATTTTCTTGATTATTAAAATTTTTTTCATTTGACTCTTCAGTTAATTCTTCAATTAACAGCGTTGAGGATGGAATAGATCTTGTATCACCAATCCAATTTAATTTATCATCAAAAAAAATTACTCTATCTAGTTTTTCAAAGTATGGAAATCGAGATTTTTTGGAAAATAAAAATTCACTTATTCCATACTCATTAAATTTTATATTTGATTTTTCAAGATTTAATATTGTTTGAGATATTATATTTGTATGATTTTTTTGTTTCTCATTGATTAAATTTTTTTTAATAGCACCTAAGTAAAAGTACGTTATTATTATTATAAATATAAAGACTATAAAATTAATAAATAAGAATTTTTGTAATATAGACAGATTTTTTAATATTTTTCCCATAATTATTATTTAACATTCCATCTATATCCACTTCCATATCTTGTTTCAATTGCTGAAAAATCACTATCTACCTTTTTAAACTTTTTTCTTATTCTTTTTACATGACTATCAATAGTCCTATCCTCTATATCTGTGTCTTCTCGATAGGCTACATCCATCAGCAAAGCTCTCTCTTTGATCATGCCTGGTCTTTTTGCTAGCTCCTCAACAATTTTAAATTCTGTGGTAGTCAGTTTATCCGGAAGTTGTTTGCCATTCCATTCACATTCAAGTTGGGAAGGATCTAGTTTTAACTTTCCATGAGAAATAACATTTTTATTTTCTTCAATGTTGATATCCTTATCTTTTTTTCTTAACTGAACCTTAATTCTTTCAACTAAAACTTTGGTTGAGAATCCACCGGTTTTACCAACGAAGTCATCTGCACCGAGTTTTAAACCACTAACCTCATCTGTTACTTCATCTTTAGAAGTTAAAAATATAACAGGCATAGAAGTTTTTTTTCTTAGTTTTCTTAAAAGTTCTTCTCCATCCATTCTTGGCATTTTGATGTCGATAACGGCAAGATCAGGTGGAGTTCTTGATAATCCAACAAGAGCATTTTCACCATCAATATATGTTTGAACTTTAAAACCTTCTTTTTCTAAAGCCATCTGGACAGATGTTAATAGATTTCGATCATCGTCTACTAACGCAATTGTTTGTGACATAAATTAGGATAAAAATACTAAATTGTTCATATTAGGGCAATTGTTTGTTTTCAATTTAGTTCACCCCAATTTTCTCCAATATTCACATCTACTAAAAGAGGTATTGAAAATGAGTGAAGTTCACTGTCCTTCACACTCAACATCAAATCCTTAATTAATTTAGTGCTTTTTTTTGTTTCTTTTGAGCTTTCCTCAAAAATTAACTCGTCGTGTATTTGTAACAACATTTTTAGACTATTATTTTTTTTGTTAGAGATTTCTTTATTTATCCTTATCATTGCTAATCTCATTATCTCTGATGCTGACCCTTGAATTGGAGCATTTATCGCTGCCCTTTCCTGAAAATTTCTTACATTAAAATTCTTATCATTAATTCCAGTGAGATGTGTTTTTCTTCCAAATATATTGCTTACATAACCACTTTTTCTACAAAAATTCACAGTTGTTTTCATATAATCTTTAATTTCCGGAAATTTTTTAAAATAAGAATTTAAAAATTCTTCTGCTTCATTGTTTGAAACATTGATTTGTTTAGCTAAACCATACTGTGAAATTCCATAAATTATTCCAAAGTTGATTGCTTTTGCTTTTCTTCTTGTTTCTAAGTCAATTTTATTAATTTCTTTTCCAAAAACCTGACTCGCAGTTAGAGTATGTATATCCTCATTATTTAAAAATGCCTTTTTTAGTTGTTTTACATCCGCTAGATCAGCCAAAATTCTCATTTCAACTTGATTGTAGTCTGCTGAAATCAATTTGTTGTTTTTTTCAGAGACAAAGGCTTTTCTTATATCCTTACCATCATCTGATTTTATTGGAATATTTTGTAAATTTGGGTCACTAGATGCAAGCCTACCAGTTGTAGTAGCTGCTAACAAAAAAGATGTGTGCACTCTTTTAGTATTTTGATTAATATATTCTGGCAATGCATCAGAGTATGTATTTTTCAGTTTACTAATTTGTCTCCATTCTAAGATGAGTTTTGGAAATTCATAACCTTTGAAAGCTAAATCTTCTAAAACTGAAGCACTGGTCGCAAAACTTCCTTTTTTGGTTTTTTTTAAAGCTGCAATTTTTAAATCATTATACATTATTTCACCAAGTTGCTTAGTTGATCCAATATTAAATATTTTTTTTGAAATCTTAAAAATAGATTTTTCTAATTTTTGAATTTTATTTGAAAATTTTGAAGACAGTTTATTAAGTGAAGATTTATCAAGCTTAATACCTTTTATCTCCATCTCTGCTAGTATTTTTATCAGTGGTTTTTCAAATAACTCATAAATATTCAATAATTTTTCGGCTTTTAATGATTTTAAAAAAATTTTGTACAATCTAAATGTAATATCTGCATCTTCAGCTGCATAATCTTTAGCCTCAGATATATCCACTTCAGAAAAATTAAGTTGTTTTTTTCCCGTCCCAACTAAATCTTTAAATTTTATAGTTTTATGACCTAGATGGATTTCTGAAAGAGTATCCATATTATGCCTATTTTTGCCAGCATCTAGTGTGTAAGACATAAGCATAGTATCTTCCATGGAATTTAAGGTTATTCCGCGGTGATAAAAGACAATGAAATCAAACTTAATATTTTGTCCTACTTTCTTAATGCTCTCATCCTCTAAATAATTCTTTAAAACGTTTAATACTTTTTTTTCATTAAGATTATTTCCACTAACGTGATTTAATGGAATATAACATGCATTTCCAATTTTGTTAGAAATTGAAATACCTACTAAATTTGCTGTGTGAGGGTCTAATGAGTTTGTTTCAGTATCTATTGCAAACTCACCTATTTCCTCAGATTGTTTCATCCAATCTTCAATTTCCTTCTCATTTTTAATTAATTGATAATTTTTTTTCTTAATTTCTGATATTTTTTCTGAATTTTTCTCAATATCTTTAGTTTCAGTATTATTTGTACTACCATACTTTGAGATAGCAGAACTTAATAGCCTATTAAATTCCATTTCTCTTAGAAAAGAATAAAGCTTTTCTTGATCAACACTTTTCAATATGAATTCTTCGATATTATTTTTTACAGGCACATCTTTTTTTAAAGTAACTAATTTTTTACTAATAATTGCATTGTCTTTGTTATCTATTAAAGTTTCTCTTCTTTTATTTTGTTTTATTTTTGATGCATTTTTTAATAAATTTTCTAAAGTGCCATATTTATTTATCAATTCAGCGGCAGTTTTAATTCCTATACCAGGCACGCCAGGGACGTTATCTGTGCTATCACCAGCTAAAGATTGGACATCTATTACTTTTTCTGGAGTAACTCCAAATTTATTATGTACATCATCTTGATTTATAAATTTGTTCTTCATAGGATCGTAAATTCTTACTCCCTTTTTATAAAGCTGCATTAAATCTTTATCAGAAGAAACAATTGTTACTTTTGCACCCAAGTCTAAAATTTTCTCTACATAAGTTGCAATTAAATCATCCGCCTCGTAATTAATTAATTCAATAGAAGGTAGATTAAAGGCTTTTACAGATTGCCTAATGTATTCAAATTGAGGAATTAGATCGTCAGGTGCGTCAGATCTATTTCCTTTATATTCTGAATATATTTCGTTTCTAAAATTTTTTCTTGCAGAATCAAATATTACAGCAAAGTGAGTCGGTTTTTCTAAATTATCATCTGATTTGGAGTCCTCTAATAATTTAAAAAGCATATTGCAAAAACCGCTGACAGCACCTACTGGCAATCCATCACTTTTTCTAGTTAAAGGAGGAAGAGCATAATATGCTCTAAATATGTATCCTGAACCATCTATTAAGTAAAAATGGTCACTTTTTTTAATTTTGTCCATAATGTAATGATATCTTAATTTTGATAAATGTAATAAATGTATGCCCTCATATGAATAAAAAAAACGTATTAACTGTTAAAAACTTGAATAAAGTTTATTCAAAAAACGGTTCTAAAAAAACGCATGCGCTTAATAATTTAAACTTAGAAGTGAAAGAAGGTGAAATTTTTGGTCTATTAGGACCAAATGGCGCTGGAAAGAGTACATTTATAAACATATTAGGAGGATCAGTTGTAAAAACTGGTGGTGAAGTAAATGTTTGGGGGTTTAACTTAGATAAAAATCCTAGACAAGTTAGAGCCTCAATTGGAATTGTTCCACAAGAGGTAAACTTTGATCCATTTTTTAGTCCCAGAAAACTATTAGAACTTCAGGCAGGACTATATGGAATTAGAGAAAAAGATAGAATTACAGATACTATATTGAAGTTGGTATCATTAGAGGAACAGGCTGACAGTTATGCTAGAGCCTTATCTGGTGGTATGAAGAGAAGATTACTTGTGGCAAAAGCGATGGTGCATCAACCTCCAATTATAATTTTAGACGAGCCTACTGCAGGAGTAGATGTGGAACTTAGAAATACATTATGGGAAAATGTTAAATCTTTAAACAAACAAGGGGTAACAACAATACTAACAACTCATTATCTTGAAGAGGCAGAAAAAATGTGTGATAGAATAGGTATTCTTAGTGGAGGAAAGTTAGTAGCTTTAGATACGACTAAAAATCTCTTAGAAAGAATTCAAACAAAAATTGTGTATGTCACCACAGATAAAAAAACTAATATTAACGACAACTCTTTTGAGTCATTAAAAGTTATATCAAATAACGAAAACAGGTTAGTTTTGTCATATGAGAAGAGTAAACTCAGCATAGACTCAATAATCTTAGAAATTAAAAAACAAGATATAAAAATACAAGATATTTCAACTGATGATGGAGATCTTGAAGATGTATTTTTAAGACTTACAAAAAATTAGTTTATCTAGGAGATCTTTTAGATAATATTCTCTGAAGTGTTCTTCTGTGCATTTTTAGTCTTCTTGCAGTCTCAGAGACATTTCTGTTACATAACTCAAAAACTCTGTGTATGTGCTCCCATTTTACTCTATCTGCAGACATTGGGTTTTCAGGAGGAGCTGGTTTCTGATTTGGATCAGCTAAAAGAGCTTTTTCAACATCATCTGCATCTGCTGGTTTAGCAATATAGTCAATTGCTCCCTCTTTAATTGCAGCAACTGCTGTTGGAATATTACCATATCCAGTTAACATTATGATTCTGCTTTTAAGATTTCCCTTTTGAATTTCTTTTACTACTTCTAGTCCATTTCCATCATTTAATCTTAAATCAACAACAGCAAATGCTGGACTTTGTGATTTTACGGTCTCAATACCAATCTTTACACTCTCAGCTTGTGTTACAGTGAACCCTTTTTTTTCCATGGCTCTAGCTAATCTTTGTCTAAATGGATTGTCATCGTCAACTATCAAAAGCGATTTATCCTCAAAATCACTTAATTTTTGGAGTGTTGGTTGGTTAATCATAGCCCTTATATGGAAGTGAATTTTAATATTTCAATAGCATTATTTACTTTACATTATTAATTATTTCCCATAAATGCTGCATTTATGAAACTTGCATACGTGATATGCAGGTTTTTTTTGTAAATTTTTTTTAAAGGTGCAGATATGCAAAAATTTAAGTCAGTTGAAGAATTAGTTAATCAACTGAGACCGACAGGACCTGTTTATTGTATTAGAAAAGAGTCAATCAAATTGGCTTCTAAATACTTTCAAAAAAATTTCCCTGGAAAAATACTGTATGCTTTAAAAACTAACCCACATCCATTAGTTCTTAAAACTATTGTTGAGACTGGCATTAACCATTTTGACGTAGCATCTATAAAAGAAATAGAGGCCATAAAAAAAATAAGTCCAAATGCAACATGTTCCTATATGCATACAGTTAAAAGTAGAGAAAGTATTAAAGAGGCATATTTTAAATATAATGTTAAGGCCTTTTCTTTGGATACTAAAGATGAATTAATAAAAATTTTAGAAAGCACAAATTACGCTAAAGACTTAGAGTTATTTGTTAGAGTTTCAGTGTCTAATGAACATGCAGAAATTGATTTATCAAAAAAATTTGGGGCAATTAATACTGAAGCAACTGGATTACTTAGATTAACAAAACAATATTCTAAAAAAATTGGACTTAGTTTTCATGTTGGTTCACAATGTATGCACCCGATATCTTATTCAAAAGGAATATTTGAAATCAATAATATAATTAAAAAAACTAAAATTATACCCGATGTGATTAATGTTGGAGGAGGATTTCCTACTATTTATCCTGATCTTATTCCTCAATCTTTAGATGCTTACTTTAATGAAATTAAAAAAGCTTTAAATAATTTAAAATTAGATAAGCTTCCAGAAATTATTTGTGAACCTGGAAGAGCAATTGTTGCTGAAAGTGGCTCAACAATTGTAAGAGTTGATTTAAGAAAAAAACAAAAGCTTTATATAAATGATGGAACATATGGAACTTTGTTTGATGCAGGTGTTCCTAATATAGTTTACCCATCAAAAATGATAACTGATGGTAGAATAATCTCCAAGAAATTAACATCATTTGATTTCTATGGTCCAACTTGTGATAGTATGGATTATATGAAAGGTCCTTTTATTTTACCTAATAACATCAAAGAAAACGACTATATAGAATTAGGACAGCTTGGAGCGTATGGATTAACTTTTAGGACTAATTTTAATGGATTTTACTCAGATGATATTTACGAAGTTGAGGATAATCCAATCATGACGATGTATAACAAAGAAGCAAATAAAGATTTTCTTGTTGCTTAATGTCATTCAATAAAAACCAATCGAGTAATAGAAAAAGTGATTTACTTAGTAAAGAAGTTGAGCATATTGATATAACTTCTTTTGACGCTCGAAAAATTGTCTCCTCAATGGAAAAAATGTCTTTCGTTTCAAGAGAGACTGCAAATGCTGCAAATATTTATAATGAAATGATAAAAGATAAAGATTGCACAATCTTTTTAACACTCGCAGGATCAACTTCTGCTGCTGGATGTATGCATATTTATAGAGATTTAGTTAAATATAATATGGTAGATGCAATAGTGGCAACTGGAGCTTCAATTATTGATATGGATTTCTTTGAGGCACTTGGTTTTAAGCATTATCAGGGATCACAATATCAAGACGATACAGAGCTAAGAAATAACTACGTTGATAGAATATATGACACTTATATTGATGAAGAAGAGCTTCAGATGTGTGATAAAACTATCGGGGAAATTGCAGATCAATTAGAGCCTAAAAGTTATACATCAAGAGAATTTATAAAAGAGATTGGCAAATATCTGAAAACTAACGCAAAGAAGAAAGATTCATTAATAGAGGTTGCATATGACAACAACGTTCCAATTTTCTGTCCAGCATTTACTGACTCAAGCGCTGGTTTTGGGCTTGTAATGCATCAAGAAAGAAATCCAAAAAATCATATCACAATCGACTCAATACGAGAGTTTAGAGAACTAACTGAAATTAAAATTAAATCTAAAGGATCAGGTCTTTTTATGATTGGAGGGGGAGTACCTAAAAATTTTATTCAAGACACTGTCATATGTGCTGAACTTTTAGGTAAAAATGTAGAGATGCATAAATATGCTATTCAAATAACTGTTGCTGATTCTAGAGATGGGGCATGCAGTAGCTCAACACTAAAAGAAGCAAGCTCATGGGGTAAAGTAGATATTACCAAAGAGCAAATGGTTTTTGCAGAAGCAACAAGTGTATTACCCTTAATAGCAAGTGATGCCTATCATAAAGGTGAATGGAAAAATAGAGAGAGAAAAAATTTTTCCAAGATATTTTGATTTATGATCAATAAAATCAAAATCGGTTTAATACAAAGTAAATCTTTAGGTACTATTCAATCTAATATTGATTTAGCTATAAAAAATATTAAAAAAGCTGCAAAAAAAAAAGCAAAGATAATTTGTCTTCCTGAGCTGTTTTTGACTAATTATTTTTGCCAAACAGAAAGCCATTCAAACTTTAAATTTGCAGAAAAAATTCCAGGAACAACCTCTAGAATATTTTGCGATCTAGCAAAAGAGCTTGGTGTTGTATTAAATATTACGATGTTTGAAAAAAAGACATCTGGGTTTTATCATAACACTAGTATCATTATTAATGAAAATGGAAATATTTTGTCTAAATATCGTAAGATGCACATACCTGATGACCCAGGATATTATGAAAAATTTTATTTCAGTCCTGGAGACCTTGGATTTAAAAGTGTTAAGACAAAATTTGGAAAGATAGGTCCTCTTATATGTTGGGATCAATGGTTTCCCGAAGCCGCTAGACTAACAGCTTTAAAAGGAGCTCAAATTATTTTTTATCCTACTGCTATTGGATGGCATCCAAAAGAAAAAAGAAAGTTTGGAAAATCTCAATTAGAATCTTGGATTACAATGCAAAAATCTCATGCTATTGCTAATGGAACTTATGTGGCTGCTATAAATAGGGTTGGGGTAGAAAAAAAAGGGAAAAAAAAAATTGAATTTTGGGGTAATTCAATGGTTATAGACCCTAGTGGTAAAACAATTGCAAAAGCAGGAAATAAGAAAGAAGATATTTTAGTTTGTGAAGTTGATTATAAAAAAATAGACACTGCTAGACAACACTGGCCTTTTTTAAGAGATAGAAGAACCGAATTTTATAAAGATATTCTCAAAAATCCTGAAGATGAGTAAAAAAATAGATGAATTCAGAATGCCAGCAGAATGGGAGCCTCAAAAATCAGTTTGGATTGCATGGCCACATAATAAAAATGATTGGCCTGGATTATTTGAAAAAATTCCAAATATAGTTGGAAAAATAATAAAATATTTAACAAAAGATCAAAGAATAGATTTATTGGTCAATAATAACAAAAGTATTGATACCACAAGAATATATTTAAAAAAAATAGGTTGTAATCTTTCTAAAATTAAATTTCATAAACTTAAGACAGACAGACTTTGGCTAAGAGATTCTGGACCAATATTTTTAGTCAACAAGAAAAATCGAAAAAAGACCATGCTTGATTTTAAATTTAATGCCTGGTCAAAATATAAGAATTTCGGAAATGATAACAAAATCAATAAATATATTAGTAAGTACTTAAAAATTGAAAGTATTCTGCCTAAAAAAGTAAATTCAAAAAAATTTGTAAGAGTTGTGATGGAAGGAGGTGCATTTGACAACAATGGATTAGGCTCCATCTTGCTAACAAAGGAGTGCTTATTAAGTAGAAAACAAGAGAGAAATAAAGGATTCAAAAAAATTGATTATGAAAATCTATTTTCAAAATATTTAAATGCAAAAAATTTTATTTGGCTTAATAAAGGAATTGTTGGAGATGACACACACGGTCATATTGATGATATTGCAAGATTTGTTTCAAAAAGCACGATTATGATAGCTGTAGAAAATAATAGATCAGATAAAAATTATCAAGCTCTTAAAGAAAATTTAAAAATATTAAGTAAAAGTTACGATGAAAATGGGAAAAAATTTACAATTATAAAGATTCCTATGCCAAGCCCAGTTGTTATAGACAAAACTCGTGTCCCAGCAAGTTATTTAAATTTTTTCATAGGTAATAAAAAAGTCTTGGTTCCAGTATTTAATGTGAAAGAAGACAAAAAGGTTATAAAAATTTTTAGAAAATTTTTTACAAATAGAGAAGTTATTGCTATTGATTGTAGTGATTTAATTTGGGGTTTTGGAGCTATTCATTGCATGACGCAACAAGAGCCAAAAATTTGAATTAAGCAGCTTTTAAGGTACCTAATAATAATCTAAAAGGTATCAACATTACTAAAGCTACAAAAATCTTTACTGTTAAATCTCCTAAAGAAAGTGTAATCCAAGGTATTCCTGTTCCATAAAATGAAATCGAAAAGAATAAAAATGTATCTACGGTAGAACCAATTAATGAAGAGGCAAGTGGCGCAATAAACCATTTTTTTTGTCTTAATTGATCAAATATTTGTACATCAAGTAATTGAGCAACAATAAATGCTGTTCCTGAACCAATTGCTATTCTTACTGAGATTAAATCTGCAAAATTTGTTGAGAAAATTAGTGTAAACAAAATACCTATTGTAAATCCTATATATACGATTTTTCTGGCAACTAATTTACCAAAAGATCTATTTGCTAGATCAGTTATTAAAAAAGCTATTGGATAACTAAATGCTCCATATGTAAGAATTTCCTGAAGACCATAATATTGAATTGGAAATTGGACTAAATAATTAGACGCTAAAACAACCAATCCCATTAAAAATGAGAGTGTTAAAAATACTTTATTCATTATGCAGATTTACTGACTAAAGATTTTTTTAATTTTTTTAGCCTCAATGATAAATCTCTAGACTTGGCTGAGATAAGAAATTGGTCAAAACTACCTTTTTTATCAACTGATCTAACCCCAGCATTTGAGACAGTTAATCTTAAACTTTTCTTAAGCAGCTCACTTTTAAATTTAACTTTTTTTAGATTTGGCAGAAATCTTCTTTTTGTCTTATTGTTAGCATGACTAACATTATGACCCTTGAGTGGGATTTTTCCAGTAAGTTCACATTTTTTAGACATAAATTATGAGCTTGTATAAGATCTGAATCTTATCGCGTCAAGATTAATTTTTAGTTCCAATGGCCTCTGAAACATTTTTAAATCCATTATTTTTTAATAAATCAATTAGTTCTGTACTTATTTTTGAAGCTATACGAGGACCTCTGTAAACCATTCCAGTATATAATTGAACGAGTGTTGCGCCAGAAATGATTTTTTCAAAAGCATCTTGTCCATTACTAACACCACCCACTCCTATTATTTTTGTTTTATTTTTTAGAATTTTGTAAAATTTAGAAATTGCCTCGTTTGAAATCTTTTCAATTGGTTTACCTGACAGTCCACCCTTTTCTAATTTATTTATATTTTTTAAATTTTCTCTATTCTTGTCTGTGGTATTGGAAACAATAATAATTCCTATTTCTTGTTCCATAATGATCTTGGATACTTTATTAATTTGATCATCATTTAGATCAGGTGAAACTTTTATTGCTAATGGAATGTTTGAGTTCAGCTCTTTCTTTTCATTTTTTAGCTTATCAATTAATGAATTTAATTCATCTTGGTTATGAAAATCTCTTAAATTTTCTGTATTTGGTGAGGAGATGTTTATAGTTATATAATCAGCTAAATTATAAAATTTACGAAAACAAATTAAATAATCCTCAACTCTGTCTTTGGAATCTTTATTTGGTCCAATATTTATTCCTAAAAAACCCTTTTTAATGTTTTCTTTTATTGTCTGACTAATTCGTTCTGAACCAGAATTGTTAAAACCTAATCTATTTATAAGAGCTTCATCTTCTTCAAGTCTAAAAACTCTTGGTTTAGGGTTGCCAAATTGAGGCTTTGGAGTAATTGTGCCTACTTCAACAAAACCAAATCCAAGATTAAACAGTGGATTGTATACTTCAGCATTTTTATCAAAACCAGCAGCAACACCAATTGGTGAAGATAATTTTTTTTCACAAAAAGTTGTTTCTAAAATATGATTTTCTTTAGGTTTTGAGTAAGAAATATTGTTTAACTTTAGCGCTTTTATTGCTAAAGAATGAGCTACTTCAGGACTAAATTTAAAAATTAGTGGTCTTAAAATATTAAACATTTTCTAATTTACTTTTTATTAATTCTTTGGTTTCTTGAACCCCAAAAAAGCTTATAAAAAAACCAATTCGTGGTCCATTTTCTACCCCAAAAACTACCTCATATATTAACTTAAACCAATCACGCAAATTTTCTTTATAGCCATTTTCTTTACCAACTGTATAAATTTTAGTTTGAATATCCTCTGGTTTCATTGAGTCATCACAGTTATCTAAAGAGTTTACTAAAGCGTCTAAAGCAATTTTTTCGCTTTCATTTGGTTTTTTATAAATCTTTTTTGATTTTATAGCGTCATTAAAATATTTAATTGCATAAGATATTAATTTGTCAAAGATTGGATACATATCCTGATTAATATCTTTCTTATATTTCTTAACAAACTTCCAAAGTAATTCTTTATTATCAGCATTGCTGGTCTCGACTAAATTTAATAGCATTGAGAAGGACATAATTGAATTTTCCTTTGGTATCTCTGAATTATGAACATGCCAGACAGGGTTCATTAGTTTTTGAAGATCGTTTTGAGTTTTACTTTTTTCAATAAAATCAAGATATTCATCGACGGCCTTTGGAACTACTTCTCTATAGAGTTTTTTTGCTCTTTTCGGATTCTGGTACATATACAAAGAGAGACTTTCAGGTGATGCATACTCTAACCATTGATCGATTGTAATACCATTTCCTTTTGACTTAGATATTTTTTCACCTTTTTCATCTAAAAATAACTCATATGCAAAGCCAGATGGATTTGACTTACCTAATAATTTTATGATTTTCGTTGATAAAATTGCGCTCTCAATCAAATCTTTCCCATACATTTCAAAATCTATATCAAGGGCATACCATCTCATAGCCCAATCTACTTTCCATTGTAATTTGCAATTGCCATCTAAGATACTTTGTTCTAATTTTTCACCGTTATTTTCAAAAATTATTTTTGAGTTTTTAATATCTATTTCTGAGACTGGTATTTCTAACACAACCCCTGTATGTGGACATATTGGTAAAAATGGAGAATATGTTTTTTGTCTTTCTTTACCAAGAGTAGGAATAATTATATTCATTATTCCATCATAATTTTCTAAAATTAGTTTTAATGTATCGTTAAAAAAGCCAGATTTATATAAAGCTGATGAGCTTTTAAAACTGTATTTAAAATTAAATTTATCTAAGAAATTTTTTAACATTTCATTATTATGTTCACCAAAACTGTTAAATTTTTTCAAAAGGGTCTGGAACTTGCGTTAAAGGTTTATGAAGATTCTCCTCAAGTTTTTCAGGATTGGGAATATTTTCAGGAACCTTTCTAAGTCCATCCATATCATCAGAAAAAGTAATTATTTCTTTAGGGAGATCTGATAAATGATTTAATGCATTAACAATCATTGAGGTTCTTGCAACTTCACCAAAAGTACCAATGTGAGGTAAGCCGCTAGGACCATATCCTGTTTGAAGAATAATCTTTCCCTTTTTTTCAATATTTTTTTTTCTCTCTTTGAGAAGCTTTTTAGCTTCGACAAAGGGCCAAGCGTTTGTTTTGTCTATGTTGGTTTTATCTATCACTTTTAATTAAACAGCATATAAAATAACGTTTTTAATAATTCTTATAGAGTTGAAATTTATTTACCATAAAATAATGTCCAATCAAAATGTCCAATTATAAAACAGTTTTTTTTACCCTAGGAATTTTACAAATTATTTTAGGTTTATCGATGATTGCGCCAATTTTAACGCAATTTTTTTATGATGAACTTGATTCTGGTTTTATAGGTTCTGGAATTGTAACTATTATATTTGGAATTCTCTTTTTATTATCAAATTTAGATCATGATAAAAAAATTAGCTTACCTCAAGCTTTTCTTCTAACTGCGTTATCTTGGTTGAGTATAGCTATTTTTGGTTCACTTCCATTTATATTTTCTGAGATAAATTTAAGTGTTACAGACGCTTTTTTTGAGAGCATGTCAGGTATCACTACAACTGGATCAACTATAATAACCAATTTAAATGAAACTCCCAAAAGCATCTTACTTTGGAGAGGAATGCTTCAATGGTTAGGTGGAATTGGCATCATTGTAATGGCAATTACTTTAATGCCACTTATGAATATTGGTGGAATGCAGTTATTTATTATATCGACGAGTGACACTCCAGAAAAAATTTTACCTAGATCAAAAGAGATAGCGTTGAGATTAATCTTAGTATACTCCGGATTAACTTTTGTATGTGCATTATTTTATAAAATATTTGGTATGAACTTTTTTGACAGTTTTGTTCACTCAATGACAACAATTGCAACAGGAGGATTCTCCAATTATAATGAGTCTATTGGCTATTTTGATAGTTCACTTATTGAATTCACATCAATTATATTTATAATTTTAGGAAGCTTACCATTTATTGCCTATATTAAATATTTAAATGGAGATAAAAAGATATTCTTTAAAGATACACAGATTAAAACTTTTATAAAAATTGTCCTTTTTTCAATTCTTTTAATGTATTTATATCTGTTGGTAAAAAATCAAAGTTTATTAGATACCAATATCAGGTCTGTTGCATTTAATGTAATATCGATTTTAACTGGCACAGGTTATGTAACTCAAAACTTTAGTGACTGGGGTCAATTCCCTTTAATTTATTTTCTTATTCTAATGTTTATTGGAGGTTGTGCAGGCTCTACAGCTTGTGGAATTAAGATATTTAGAGTGCAAATTTTATTCCAGTTTATTAGTATACAACTAAAAAAAATAATTTATCCAAGAGGTATATTCAAAATAAAATATGAAAATAATAATATCGATGAAAAATTTTTAGCATCAATTATTTCGTTTATATTTCTATATATTGTAATTTTTTTTATTATAACGGCTCTTCTATCTAATAGTGGCTTGGATTTAACAACTTCAATATCCGCTGCTGCAACATCAATATCAAATGTGGGACCTGGTTTAGGTGATATTATTGGTCCAAATGGTAATTTTTCTAATTTATCTGATTTTTCAAAATGGATTTTAAGTTTAGCAATGATATTGGGTAGATTAGAGTTATTTGCTGTACTAGTATTATTTATTCCGTCATTTTGGAGAAAATATTAATGTTTACAAGACAACAAAGTTGGAAAGACTCTTTGCTAGTTTACAAAGATGTGAGGATGTTGAGAATTTTGCTACTTGGAGCAATAAGTGGTTTCCCCTGGGTATTAATTGCTAGTAGCTTAAGTCTTTGGTTAAAAGAAGAAGGATTAAGTAGATCAACAATTGGATGGGCTGGATTAATATTTGGGGTATATGCATTTAATTATTTGTGGGCTCCAATAATTGATAGAATACAAATACCAGTTTTGTCTAAAAAATTAGGACATAGGCGAGGATGGATTGTCTTAATGCAATTTGTAGTTCTATTAAGTTTGGTGGTATGGAGTTTTATTAATCCTTCACAAGACCTTGCTCTTTTAATTACTGTTGGTTTAATAATAGCAGTAGCATCTGCTACTCAAGATATTACTGTTGATGCCCTACGAATTGAACAAATTAATTCAGATGAAGGTAAAGCTATGGCTGCAGGTGCGGCTATGGCTGTTGTTGGTTGGTGGACTGGTTATAAATTAGGTGGTGTAGTCGCATTATTTACAGCTGAATTTTTTGAAAATCTTGGAGTAGCAGACTATTGGCAAGCTACTTTTTTAATTTTAGGTATTTTGGTTATATTAATGAATATAGGTTTAATGTTTGTTCATGAACCAGTTGGAAATGACAGACAAAAAAAACAAAGGGCAAATGATCAAATAATTAGAGATAAACTTGGATCGCATAATATTTTAACAAACGTTATTGCCTATATTACAGGTACTATTGGTGGACCAATAATAAGTTTTTTTAAAAAAAATGGTCTTGCTATTGCATTAGGTATTTTAGGTTTCGTATTTTTATTTAAAATTGGAGAGGCATTTTTAGGACGAATGTCGATAGTATTTTATAAAGAAATTGGTTTTTCTAAGGGACAAATAGCTATTTATTCTAAAGGATTAGGTTGGATTACAACTGTTGTTTTCACTTTACTTGGAGGTGTAATGGCAATGCGGGCTGGCACAATAAAAACAATGTTTTTCGCTGGAGGACTGATGGCTTTAACAAATCTTATTTTTGCATTGCTAGCGTGGGTAGGCAAGTCTGAACTTTTATTTGCAATAGCTGTAATTGCTGATGACATAACTGCAGCATTTGCAACTGTAGCATTTGTAGCATTCATATCATTATTGGTAGATAGAACTTATACAGCAACTCAATATGCATTATTAGCATCAATTGGAACTGCAGGCAGAACTACACTTGCCTCTTCATCTGGGGCGTTGGTAGATTGGTTAAATGGGGACTGGGGAACATTTTTTGTTATCACTACAATAATGGTTGTCCCATCATTAGTATGTCTTTGGTTTATAAGAAATAAGGTAAAAATTGGTGAAAAATAGGTACTTTTGCCGTAGCCCATATTTCAATGTTTATGAGGCAGCTACAACAAAGTCTAACCTTAGCTCACAAATTTTATATGGTGAGAAATTTCAAATAATACAAAAAAAAAAGAATTTTTTAAAAGTTAAAACAATTTATGACAGGTATGTTGGTTTTATAAAAGTTGGAAAGTTTTATAAAAAAATGAACCAAACACATAAGGTTAGTGTCTTGAAATCGAAAATTTATTCAAAACCTTTTAGTAGATTCGGTACTAAAAAATTCCTTCCCTTTTCATCAAAAATAGAATTTTTAGAAAAAAAAAATAATTTTGTTAAGTTTGAGAGAAATAAATGGGTTAGATTTAATGAATTAGAAAGTATAAAAAAAAGAAATATTGATTTTGTAAAAATATTAAAACTTTTTTTAGGTTGTAAATATAAATGGGGTGGTAAAAGTTTTGATGGTATTGACTGTTCAGCTTTATTACAAATTTTTTATCAATTTAATAATAAATTTTTTCCAAGAGATACAGTTGATCAAGTTAGAATTAAAAAGGGGGTTATTAAAAAAAAGGTTTTAAAGAAGGGAGATATTATTTTTTGGAAGGGACATGTTGCAATTTGTTTGAATTCAAATAATTTAATCCATGCATACGGACCAAGAAAAAAGGTATTAATAATGCCGATTAATAGAACAATAAAATTAATTGAGAAAACTGCAAATTTAAAAATAATAAAGATTATATCAATTTAGTTTTGGTCTCTTCCAAAATCTGGTTTCGCTACATCCTGTTTTAAACTTAAAATTTGCTGTCTTACCTTTTTTGAATTAGTTAATTTTTTTCTTAAAGTCTTATCATCTAGATTTTCTATATTTTTTTTAAATGAATTTAAATTATAAATAAATAAGTTTATTGCACTCACGATATTTCTTTTATTATTAAAAAAAATATCTCTCCACATTATTTCATTGGATGCAGCTATCCTTGAAAAATCCCTTAATCCTCCTGCACTAAATTTTATGACATCTTTTTTTTGTTTTTTTTCAAAATCTTGTGCAGTTTTTATCAAGTTATAAGCTATTAAATGGGGTAAATGACTCGTGATAGAAAAAATTTTATCATGAACTTTTGCATCCATAATAATTACTTTTGAACCTAGTTTTTTCCAAAATTTTAATAATTTATTTTGTTTTAATTTATTTTTATCACTAACAACAATGCACCATTTTTTTACAAAAAGATTTTTGGTTCCATGCTCAGGTCCACTTACCTCTGAACCTGATATTGGATGACTTGTTATCCAATCAAGTGATTTTACTAGTTTTTTATTTTTTAATTTTAATACATTTTCTTTAGTTGAGCCTACATCGGTAATCAAGCAATTTTTATTTAAAT
>CACMJX010000016.1 GCA_902614055.1 uncultured Pelagibacteraceae bacterium
TCAAATAGCTTTATTAATATTTTTTTTGGATTTCTTGCATGTCTTGCATAATCATAGAAAACACCTCCATGATAAAATGGTTTTAAGTTTGGTTCTAGATCATGTATTTCTTTTTTATTAACAACCTGTTGTTTAACACCAAGATCATCTCTTATCTTTATTTCTAATTCTCTACTTTTTAAATTCTTTTCATTCCAGACATATAAAATTCCATTATTTTCAACTAAACCCTCTAGATCTATCTCTTCGAATAATTCATCATAAGCCAGCAATGATTGATCTAAAATTTGATGCATATTTTTTGCGGTATGCATCATTTTATCATTAGTACAATTCATTAAAAATTTTGAAAACCAAGGGATCATTTTTAGAACATAATTCCACTTAAGTGCCAAAGGTCCTCTTGAGCTCATAAGCATAGATGGAACATCACTTACAATATCTGGTCTGTTTAAAGGGACTGATGCATAAGGAGAAAAATGACCTGCATTTCCATAAGAGGCAGCATTTCCAGGTTCATCTCTATCGAACAAAATTACTTGATAGCCTTTTTTTTGAAGAAAAAGAGCATTACATACTCCTTGAATTCCTGCTCCAATTATACCTACTTTGAACAATTTTTCAGACACTAAAAAAATATAGTTTGTAAGAAAAATTATAATAGATGCTATTTGATCGCGGGAGATACCCGTTTACTATGTCTTAGCCTCCAATTGGATCTCGACTGTAAATTTTGCAGCTCATTACGATACTTAAACCAAGCATTATTGATAACATAGATGATCCTCCGTATGACATGATGGGAAGCGGTGCTCCAACTATTGGCAACAACCCAACTACCATAGCTATATTTACAAAAATATATAAGAATAAAGCAGATGCAAAACCAAAACAGTATAGTTTTGCAAAAAACGATCTACTTAAAAAACCAATCCTTATTATTCTATAAATTAATAGAGCATAAAGAAAAATTAATAAGGCTGAGCCTACAAATCCAAATTCTTCTGAAAAAAGTGTGAAAATAAAGTCAGTATGTTTTTCAGGTAAGAATTCGAGATAACTTTGTGTACCTTGTAAGAAACCTTTACCCAAAAAACCTCCTGAACCTATCGCTATTTTAGATTGAATTATTTGATAGCCTGCACCTAAAGGATCTCTTTCTGGATTAAAAAAAGTTAATATCCTTGATTTTTGGTATGGTTTTAAAACTGAGATTACAAATGGTAATGAGACTAATAATATTAAACCTGAATATACAAAATATTTTAAATTAAGTCCTGCTAACCAAATAATTGCCAAACCACTCCCTGCTATCAAGATTGCAGTTCCTAAATCAGGTTGAGCGATAACTAAATAACAAGGAATTAATAAGAGTACAGTTGGTTGTAATAGATATTTATAACTCTGAATATCTGAGCTTTGTATGTGATGATAATATCTTGCAAAACAAACTATTATAGCAATTTTCATTAATTCTGATGGTTGAAAGTTCATCACGAAAAGATTTATCCATCGCTTAGAACCAGAGGCCGATATTCCAAATAACATTACATAAAGGAGAAGTAAGATTCCTATAATATAAAAAATATATGCCTGTCTATACCAAGCTGAAACTCTTATAAATGATAAAATCAAAAACATAAAAAAAAATACCAGAAATCTAATTAAATGATTTTTGGTATAAAAAGAAAAATTCCCACTTTCTGTAGAATAAATTGAAAAAACACTTATTGAACCTATTATGGCAACGATTATTATTAAAAAGTAGTCAACTGCCTTCAGTTTATCAATAAATGAATAGGTAGTAGAATTTAGTGACATTGAAAGCATCATGCAATATTTTTTAAATCTTTTCTAATTTTTTCTCTTAATTCATGCCTATCTAAAATTTTTTTTATTAATTTGTTTGCTAGTGGGGCGGCTGCTTTACTACCAGAGCCTCCATGCTCTATCAAAACACTTAGGGAATATCTTGGTTTGTTATAAGGAGCAAATGCAATAAATAAAGCATGATCTCTATTTTTATATTCTATCTCCTCAAGGTTTAAATCAAGCTCTCTATCTTGATCAGTAATTCTTTTAACTTGAGAAGTCCCAGTTTTACCAGCAAACTTGTATTTATCTTCTGTGTGTCTAGATTTAAAAGAGGTTCCAAATTGTTCATTGGTTGACCCATACATTGCATCCAGAACAAACTTTAAATTATTTGGATTTCTGTAAAGTCTTTCATAGTATTTGAATCCATGATCTTTTAAAATATTTTGATCTACAGATTTATTTTTTTCACTTTCAATCTTTGATTTAATTATATCTATATCTATTTCTTTATCATAGATTAAATTTGGCTTGATCTTATAGCCTCCATTAGCCAACTGTGCTGTCATCAAACATAATTGAAGTGGAGTAGTCTGAATGTAACCCTGTCCTATTCCAGTAATTACAGTTTCGCCAAGATACCAAGACTGCTCTAAAACTTGTTTTTTCCATTTCGTTGAGGGTACAATTCCTTTTTTTTCTTCTGAAAAAAAATCTTCTAAGACTTTTGAACCTAGACCATATCTTTTTGCAATTAATGAGAGCTTATCTACTCCTAAAAGTCTTGCGACTTCATAAAAATAAATATCACATGACTGTTTAATAGCATTTCTCATGCTCATCCATCCATGGCCATTTTTTTTCCAACAATGATATCTTTCTCCATACAATTCATATGGATGATCATGGCCTTTACAGTTTACTTTAAACTTTGTGTCTATTATTCCATATTCTAGTGCAGCAAGAGCAACCAAGGGTTTAATAGTTGATCCAGGGGAATATAATCCAGCTAATGATTTATTTAGCAAAGGTCTTAACTTATTATTTTTAATTTCATTCCAATCTTTTGTACTTATTCCATGTGTAAACTTATTTGGATCGTAGGTTGGGGAGGATGCCATAGTAATTACTTCACCTGTGTATATATCCATAACACATATTGAGCCTGCCTGATTTTTTAATAGCTCTTGAGCCAATTGCTGAATTTCTAAGTCTATGGTCGTTCTTAAATTTTCACCTTGAGTCTCTTTATTATAACTAATTTCACTTATTTTTTTTCCTGATGCATTTACTTCAAATCTTTTAGTTCCATGATTACCTATTAGGTCAGTATCTTTTGAACTTTCAATACCAATTTTTCCGACTTTTAAACCTGGTACAAAGTTTTCTTCTATTTTCTTTTTATTTTGAATATCTTGAGTTGTTGCATCACCAACATAACCAACAACATGTACTAAATCATTGGAATAAGGGTAATATCTTGAAGTAGACAAAACTGGCTTCGCTCCATCTAATTCATGCAAGTAAAGATTTAATTTGGAAAATTCTTTCCATGATAAATTTTCAGAAATTATTAAAGTATCCCACGGCTTAGACTTTTCTTTCTTCTCATATATTTTTTTTATTTCATCCTCTTTAAGACTTATAATATTTTTAAGTTTAAAAATTGAATTATTAAAATTGGAAACTTCTTCAAGAGATAAATGAACTTGATAAACTCTTTGATTATCTGCAATAACGTTGTTAAAATAATCAGTTATTATTCCCCTTTGAGGTGGAGTTTTCCATTCTCTAATTCTATTTTTGTCAGATAAAACTTCATATTTTTGCTTTTCAGAAATTTGAAGATTATATAATCTTGATGTAACAATCCCAAGTAACCCAATCTTTGCAGCAACTAAAACAAAAAGTCTTCTACTTATAATTCTATTTTTATTTAAGTTACCTGTTTTTTTTATCATTCTTTTTGACTAGCACCATATTATCTATCCAAACAAATATTTTGAAAAATATAGGGTAAATTAAAAATGTAACGAATAAACCCAATATTAAACTTTCATAGACAATCGGAATTTTAAATATTGTAATTAATATAATGTAATTTAATGATCCTACAATTAAAATTGCTATGAAAAATGATATCCAATCATAAATTAAATTGTATATGATCGACCTATTTCTTATAAATGCTGCAATTGCAGACAATAATAAATAATCTAGGGAAGATATTCCAATTGGCAAACTTTGAACTACATCATTTATAATACCTGCAAAAAAAATTAATCCATAACCTAGATGCTCTGGTTTTTTTAAACTCCAGAAGAATACAATTATGTAGCTAAAGTTTATGATAAAATCATAATTTTGATAAATAATACTAATATTTAAACCTAAAATTACGACTAAAAATAAAATTAAAGTGGGTAAACTTGTAATTGTCTTAGAATATATTCTGTTTGCAAATAAACTCACTTTTTAAAATAAACCTTAACATATTTAATTTGATCAAAATCAGCAAAAAATTTCACAAATTTTTTTGAATTTATAATAGTTATTTTGCCTATGGGAATTCCAGAAGAAATTATTCCATCAGTTCCTGAAGTATAAACAATATGACCCTCTTCTACTTGATTGTTTTCAGGCAGATACTCAATATCACCATTTAATTTACTTCCATTACCTGAGACTATAGCGCTGATCCCATTGGGTTCAATTATTACTGGTATCTTACTATTAAGATCATTAATTAATAAAACTCTGGAAGTTAAGTAATTAACACCAACTACTTTTCCAATAAAATATGATCCATTTCTTACAGCTGAGCCTATTTTAATGTTATGTTTAAAGCCTTTGTTAATGACAATTGATCGTAAATATGGGCTCTTCTGATCAAGTAAAATATTTGTTACATGATAATTATCTGAAAAAAGGGTTTTTTCATCAATCAGTGCATTTAGCCTTCTATTTTCTTCTTTTAGGAAATGATTTTCAAATTTTAACTCTTCAATATTTAAATTTATATTCTTAATTTGTTTATTTTCTTCAAGTATTTTTAAAAAATCACTTACACTATAATAAGCATTTTTTAACGATAAAAATGGTAATGATATAAAATATGAAGTTTTAAAAACAACATCTTTAGTTACCGACCTAAATTGATTAATAGGTCCTGTTTTAAAATATTCTAATGATAAAACAATTATGGAAACAATTATTAAAGTAAAAAGTGAAAATTTTTGTCTATTACCTTTATTTAAAAAAATTGAACGAGCAGATATAACCAAATCATCTCTGCCCATTTCTTTAGACATTTTAATTAATATTCAGATAAGACTGTTGAAAAAGTTTCCTCTTGGTCTAAAGCTTTACCAGTTCCAATTGCAACACAAGATAAAGGATCATCAGCAACATTTACAGGAAGACCTGTTTCTTTTGAAAATCTTTTATCTATATTATTCAAAAGAGAACCTCCACCAGTCAAAGTTAAGCCCATATCAACTAAATCAGCAGATAACTCAGGTGGAGTATTCTCTAAAGCTTTTTTTATTGCAGATACTATATCTTTTAGAATTGGGTTAAGTGCTTCTGCAGTATCTTCTTCTGAAATATTTACTTCTTTTGGAGTTCCTGATCTCAAATCTCTACCTTTAACTGCATATGTATTATTATTTGTTGGAATAGCTGTACCAATGTCTTTTTTTATTTTTTCTGCAGTACTATCACCAATCATTAAATTATACTCTTCTCTCATATATTCTTTCAACGCATTATCCATTGCATCTCCTGCTACTCTTAATGACTCAGAATATACAACACCACCTAATGATAAAACTGCAATTTCAGTCGTACCACCACCTATATCAACAACCATAGATCCAGTTGCCTCTGATATTGGTAATCCAGCTCCAACCGCTGCGGCTATGGGCTCCTCAATTAAATTAACTTTACGAGCTCCTGCTGCAAGAGCGCTATCTTGAATTGCTTTTCTTTCAACTGGTGTTGAACCAGTTGGTACGCAAATTAAAATTCTTGGATTAGCTAATGTTTTTTTGTGAACTTTTTTAATAAAGTGTTTAATCATCTCTTCAGTAACAATGAAGTCTGCAATAACACCGTCTCTCAAAGGTCTAATTGCTTGAATGTTTCCTGGTGTTCTTCCAAGCATGGTCTTTGCTTCATCTCCAACAGCTAAAACTGATTTTTTTCCTTTATTGTCAACAACCGCAACTACTGATGGTTCATTGAGAACTACACCTTTGCCCTTTAAAACTACAAGTGTGTTTGCTGTACCAAGATCTATTGCCATATCTTGACTCCATAACTTCTTTAAGTTGCTGAACATTGCCATTTTTATATACCTTTCATCTTTTGATTTTCGAAATTTTTATTTTCTATATTTGTCCCTGGTGCTGTTTTATCTCTTTTTATAATCATTTTATTTAGTGAATTTATATAAGCATTTGCAGATGCAACTAAAGTGTCAGTATCTGCAGCTTGTCCTACAGTTGTTTTTCCATTTTCTTCAATTTTAACACTTACAGTGGCCTGAGCATCTGTTCCCTCTGTAACAGCATGCACTTGGTAAAGCTGTAAATTCACCTCATGTGGATAAAGTTTTTTTATACATTTAAAAATTGCATCAACTGGTCCATCGCCTGTTTCTGATGCTTTTTTAACCTCACCAAAAACATCTAAAGTCATTTCTGCTTTTTGAGGTTCCCCTGTACCAGCAAATACTTTCAAAGATTTCAAGTTGATAGCACTTACTTTGTTGTCTGTTATTAAACTATCGTCTATTAAAGCAATTATATCTTCATCATAAACATGTTTTTTTTTATCTGCTAAGATTTTAAATTTTGCAAATGCATTATCGACAACATCATCAGTAAGATCTGGATATCCTAAACTGGTTAATTTATCTTTAAATGCATGTCTACCTGAGTGTTTACCCATTACGAGAGATGTTTGTTTAACACCTACACTCTCTGGTGTCATAATTTCATATGTTTGCCTATTTTTTAACATTCCATCTTGATGAATACCTGCTTCATGAGCAAAAGCATTTTTTCCAACAATAGCTTTATTATATTGGACAGGAAAACCTGTGGCATTTGATACTATCTTGGATGCTTTACTTAGAAGAGTAGTTTCAATTCCAGTTTCATATGGCATTAAATCAGGTCTTGTTTTCATGGCCATCACAACTTCTTCAAGAGCTGCATTTCCTGCTCTTTCTCCAAGGCCATTTATAGTACATTCAATTTGTCTAGCTCCTGCTTGAACACCTGCCAAAGAATTAGCAACTGCCAAACCTAAATCATTATGACAATGCGTTGAAAGAATTGCTTTATCTATGTTTGGAACTTTATTCAGCAAAGTTTCAATAATTTTCGTAAATTCAGATGGTATAGTATAGCCAACAGTATCAGGAATATTGATAGTTTTAGCACCACATTTAATTGCTAGTTCTACTGTCTTACACATATAATCCATATCTGTTCTAGTCCCGTCTTCACAAGACCATTCAACATCATCGGTGAAATTTCTTGCATAAGTTACATTTTGTTTTATTGCTTCATAAACTTCTTCAGGTGATTTATTAAGCTTATGCTTCATATGTAATGGACTTGTGGAAATAAAAGTATGAATTCTAAATCTTGAAGCATGTTTAAGAGCCTCATAGCATCTATCAATGTCTTTTTTTGAATGTCTTGCTAAACCTGCAGGTATTGATTTTTTTAATATTTTACTGACTTCGGTTACAGCTTCAAAATCTCCTGGAGATGCAATTGGAAATCCAGCTTCAATAATATCTATTCCAAGTTCATCAAATACTCTAGCTATTTGGATTTTTTCTTCTAAACTCATTGATGCGCCAGGAGACTGCTCTCCATCACGCATTGTAGTATCAAAAATGTATACTCTGTTATTATCTGTCATTTAATTATTATAAGCATACATATCATACATGCTCACGCTCAGATTGCAAAATAAAATGGCTATTTCAGCCCAAATAAAACAATAATTTATCTACTTCTTATCGCTATCAACAAGTTTCTTTTTTGAAATCCAAGGCATCATAGCCCGAAGTTCAGCGCCAACTTTTTCAACCGAGTGTTCTGCTAATTTAGCCCTAGTTGCAAGAAAGTTTTTTTGACCATTTTTGCATTCTTCCATCCATTCTTTTGTAAATTTTCCAGATTGAATTTCTGCTAAAACTTCTTTCATTCTTTGCTTAGTTTCATCTTTTTTAATTATTCTTGGACCTGACTGATACTCACCATACTCTGCTGTGTTTGAAATTGAATAATTCATATTAGCAATTCCACCTTCATATATTAAATCCACTATTAATTTAACTTCATGTACAGTTTCAAAGTAAGCCATTTCAGGTTCGTATCCAGCTTCAACTAAAGTTTCATACCCATTTTTAATTAATTCAACAAGTCCACCACATAATACTGTTTGTTCTCCAAATAAATCAGTTTCTACCTCATCTTTAAATGTAGTTTCTATTATTCCAGACCTGCCTCCACCAACAGCTGATGCATATGACATTGCCAAATCTCTTGCTTTACCAGAACCATCTTGGTGAACAGCAAATAAACAAGGAACTCCACCACCTTTTTCATATTCACTTCTTACTAAATGACCAGGTCCCTTTGGTGCAACCATAAATACATCTAAATCTTTTCTAGCTTTTATAAGATCATAGTGAACATTTAAACCATGAGCAAACGCAATTGAAGTTCCCTCTTTAACACGTTGTTCTATATGATTTTTATATATGGATGCTTGTAATTCGTCTGGAGTTAGAATCATTACTACATCTGCCCATTCTGCAGCATCGGATAAATTCATAACTTTTAAACCTTTAGACTCAGCTTTTTCAATACTTGATGAACCTTCTCTTAAAGCCACCACAACTTCTTTAACACCACTATCTCTTAAATTAAGTGCATGTGCATGACCTTGGCTTCCGTAACCAAAAATTGCTATTTTTTTATCTTTTATTAAATTTACGTTAGTATCTTTCTCATAAAACATTTTCATAATTTCTCTCCTTTAATTTTATTTATTTAAATATTTCTGACCCTCTAGTCATGGCAACTGCACCTGTTCTTGAAACACTTACCAAACCAAATTTTTTTAAATTTTTTGACATACTGTCTATTTCTCTTCTCAAAGCTGTAATTTGTATAACATTTGATTTATTTGTTTTATCTAATATTACTGGGTTATAATTTTTACAAGCTTCAAAAGCTTTATTTAGTTGACCATTGTTTGCAACAAACTTGAATAATGCCATTTCTTTGAAAATAACATTTTTGTCTTCTCTTTTAAAATCTGCAACTTTATGGACTGGAACTAATTTTTTTAATTGAAGTTTAATCTGATCTACAACTTGGGGGGTACCTGTAGTAACAATTGTTATCCTAGAAATATTTTGTTTATGATCAACTTCAGCTACTGCAAGAGACTCGATATTGTAGCCTCTTCCGGAAAATAAACCTACAACACGAGCTAAAACTCCAGCCTCATTATCTACCCATACAACTATAATATGAGTATCAGACTTCTGCTTTTTTCCTGCAAAACTATATGCTGATTTTGAGTTTGCCATTAAACCAGTGTTCTACCCTTTCCTGTAATCTTTTTTTCTTTTTGGTCTTTAGGTCCCAGTAACATTTGATTATGAGGTTTGCCGGATGGTATCATTGGAAAGCAGTTTTCTTGTTTGTCTACAAGACAATCAAATATAACTGGACGATCTGTGTTTAACATTTCTATGATCTTATCATCTAACTCCTCAGGCGTTTTTGCTCTTATACCAACACACCCATATGCTTCTGCCATTTTAACAAAATCAGGCAATGCAGCTGTATAGCTCTCTGAATAATTTTTATCATGTAATAGTTCCTGCCATTGTCTTACCATTCCCATGTATTCATTATTTAAAATAAATATTTTTATAGGTAAATTGTATTGCACTGCTGTAGACATTTCTTGCATAGTCATTAAAACAGAGGCCTCTCCAGCAATATCTATAACTAATTTTTTAGGGTGTGCAATCTGAACTCCGACAGCTGCAGGTAAGCCATATCCCATTGTACCAAGACCTCCTGAAGTCATCCATCTATTTGGTTTATTGAACTTATAGTGTTGAGCAGCCCACATTTGATGTTGGCCTACTTCAGTTGTTATATAAGTATCTTTATCTTTAGTAAGTTCATATAATCTTTCAATCGCATATTGAGGTTTAATAGTTTCTTCACTACCGATGTAGTCTAATGATCTTTTAGATCTCCATTTCTGAATTTGCTCCCACCAATTAGATATTTGATGTTTGTTAGATTTAGTAAAGTTATTTTTAGATTTTTTGAAAGTTTTTAGTGTTGATGTTAAAACTGACTTAATATCTCCGACAATTGCTAAATCTACTTTAACATTTTTATTTATTGATGATGGATCTATATCAATATGAACTTTTTTAGACTTTGGAGAGAACTCGTCAATTTTACCAGTAATTCTATCATCAAACCTCGCACCAACATTTATCATTAAGTCACATGAATACATGGCGTTGTTTGCTTCATAAGTTCCATGCATACCTAACATTCCTAAAAATTGATTATCATCCGCAGGAAAACAACCAAGACCCTGCAAAGTTGAAGTTATTGGAAAACCTGTTGCATATACAAGTTCTCTTAAAAGCTCACTTGCTTTTGTTCCTGAATTTATTACTCCACCTCCAGTGTAAAAAATTGGTTTTTTTGCTTTGCTAATTAAATTAATTAATTCATCAATATTTTTTTGTGAATAGTTATCATGAGATTTACCATTTGATTTTTTATTATTTTTATAATTTTTATATTTAGCTTTTTGAAATTGAATATCTTTAGGTATATCAACTAAAACTGGTCCTGGCCTACCTGTTGTTGCCACTTCAAAAGCTTTATGCATAATTTTAGCTAAGTCATTAATATCTTTAACCAACCAGTTATGTTTAGTACAAGGTCTGGTTATTCCTGTTGTGTCACATTCTTGAAATGCATCTGTACCAATTAAATGTGTTGGAACTTGTCCTGTGATGCAAACTAATGGGACTGAGTCCATGTAAGCATCTGTTAGAGCAGTAACAGCATTGGTGGCTCCAGGACCTGAGGTTACTAACAATACACCTGGTTTTCCAGTTGATCTTGCATAGCCTTCAGCAGCATGCCCGGCACCTTGTTCATGTCTTACTAAAATATGTTTTACAGAGTTAAAATTTTTTAATTCATCATAAATTGGGAGAACTGCTCCTCCAGGATAACCAAATATGTGACTAACATTTTGATCTTCCAAACATTTGAATACTATCTCAGCTCCTGAATAAAATTTTGGCATTAAGCCAATCTAGCTGAAGTTGTACTCATTGGTCAAGTTATTGTGAGGATTTTTATAATTTTTTTATAAATTTTGAAAGAGCCTCAGCATCAAATTTTTGCCAATCACTCATTTGACCTCTAAACCAAGTTCGCTGTCTTTTAGCGTATTGTCTAGTTTTTGTAACAATATTTAGTTTTAAATCATGCATAGAAATTTTTTTATCGATAAATTCTTTAATCTCTCTTATTCCTATAACCTTGAAAATGTTGCTGTCACTCTTTAAATCAAGTCTTAAAAAATCCTTAACTTCTTGAATAGCTCCATTTTTCATCATCTGATCAACTCTTTTGGAAATTTTATTAATTAGTATCTCTTTAGGATAATCGACATAAATTTTTATAAATTGATCCTTTTTGAAAGATGGTTTTGTTTTCTTATACCATTCAAAAATTGATTTCTTTGAAATCGAAATAACTTCATATGCTCTGATTGATCTTTGGGAATCAGTTGGGTCAATCCTATTTTTTACTGATGGATCGATTTTTAAGAGTTTTAAATAAAATTTTTTTTGACCTAAATTATTTTGCATTCGTCTTATTTTATTACGAATGGGGATTGGTATTTTTGGAATTTTTACCAATCCATCAGTCAGAGCTTTGAAATAAAGACCAGTACCACCAACTAAAACTGGTATTTTATTCTTATCTCTAATTTTTTTTATATTTTTTTTTGCTAATTTTAACCACTCTCCCACTGAAAAATTTTTTTTAACACTTATAAAACCATATAAATGGTGATCGATTTTATTCAAATCAGTTTTTGAAGGTCTAGCAGTCAGTATATTTAATTCTTTATATACCTGCATACTATCTGCATTAATAATTTCTCCATTTAACTTTTTTGCAATTTTAATTGCAGCTTTAGACTTACCTGATGCTGTGGGACCGGAGATTAATATTATTTTGGACTTAAGGTCCATCTGGTTATTTTAATTTAACACCAACATATGTTCTTTGATTTTGGTTATTATAAATTGCAATCAGCAAGTTGTTTTCATCACTTCTTAACTTCAATTTTACCACATTATCAAGATCACCTATTGTATTAATTTTTTTTCTATTTGCCTCAACAATAACATTATTCACTTGTAAATAGTTTATAGGGCTATCTTTATCTATTTTTGTAATTACTACTCCACTTGTTCCTTTTGGAAGATTTCTTGCCTGAATATCCTTTTTGCTTAATAAACGAACATCTATTTTCAAACCTTCAATTCTCTTAACTTTTGGTTTTTCAATTGATGGTTTTTGTGCTTTAAAATCTTCTGAAGTTTCTAATCTTCCAAGAATTATTTCTTTTGTAATTTCTCGTTTATTTCTCCAAACTTTAACAATCACTTTTTTTCCAACATCTGTTTCAGCAACAATTTTGGGGAGTTCCTTCATTTCATTTATAGGTTTTCCATCAAACTCTAAAATTATATCGCCGGGTTTAATCCCTCCCTTGTCGGATGGACTGTTATCCGCAACACTTGCAACTAAAGCACCTCTTGGTTTATCTAACTTTTCTGCATCTGCTATTCCTTGATCTACTACTTGAATTCTAACTCCAAGCCATCCTCTTTTTGTTTCTCCAAATTCAATTAATTGATCAATTACTTTTTGAGCACTATTAGATGGTATTGCAAAACCTATCCCAATTGAACCAGATTGACCAAGTATAGCTGTATTAATTCCAATAACATCTCCGTTCATATTAAATAGTGGGCCTCCTGAATTTCCTTGATTTATTGAAGCATCAGTTTGTATGTAGTCCTCATATCTAGATAACCCTATACTTCTATTTCTAGCAGAGATTATCCCTGCTGTTACTGTACCTCCAAGTCCAAATGGATTACCTATTGCAATAACCCAATCTCCAATTCTAGATTGGTCTGAGTTACCAAATTTTACTGGTTTAAATTTTTCGTCAGACTTTATTTTTAATACCGCAATATCCATGCCTGCATCAGCACCGAGTACTTCAGCTTTATAGTCTTCATCTCCATTAACTCTAACAAATATATCTGATGCGCCTTGAATAACATGATTGTTTGTTATTACAATTCCCTCTTCATCAATTATAAAACCTGATCCTAACGCACTAGTTTGTCTTTGTTGAGGAGAACCAAACATATCTTCAAATGGTGAGCCTGGAGGAAATTCAAATGGCAAAGGGTTAGATCTAGTTGTAACAGTCGTAGTTGTTGAAATATTTACAACTGATGGCATTAATTTCTCTGCTAAATCTGCAAATGATGATGGAATTTCCTGAGCTTTAGAAATTGTAAAATAATTTATTGAAATTATGAATATTAAAAAAATTTTGTAAATATTTTTCATGTCTTTAAATACCAAATAATTATAAATCCTATAATTGCAAACGCTAATCCACCTACTCTTAATTGCTTGTCAGCAATTGCATCAAGTTTTTTTAACATATTTTTCATTTTTGATGGAAATAAGGCATATAAAATACCTTCGATAAATAAGAAGAGACCAAATGCTATGATCAATTCTTTCATGTTAACTAAAATTGTTATTTATCTTTGTTTCCAAAAAACTTAAAAAATTCACTATCTGGAGATAATATCATTGATGTCTCTCCACCAATTAAAGCATTTTGGTAAGCTTGCATTGCTCTATAAAATCCAAAAAACTCAGGGTCCTGTCCAAATGCGTCTGCAAAAATTTTATTTTTAAGACCATCACCTTCCCCTTTCATAATCTCGGATTTTTTCTGCGCATCGGCTAGAATAACTGTTACTTCTTTATCTGCGGTTGATGTAATAGTAACTGCCATTTCAGCACCTTTTGCTCTAAACTCTTTAGCTTCTCTCTCCCTTTCAGTTTGCATTCTTCTAAAAATTGCATCACTATTTGCTTGAGGTAAATCAGCTCTTTTAATTCTTACATCAACTATTTTAATACCAAAATTTTCAGCTTCATTATTAACACCTTGTTGGATTAAAGCCATTTGCTTTGATCTATCTTCAGATAATAATGTTTGTAATTTTTGTTGACCTAATACATTTCTTATTCTTGAATTGATAATCGTTGCTAATCTTGATCTTGCAACTCTTTCATTTCCCACAGATATATAAAATTTTAATGGATCAATAATTTGAAATCTTGCAAATGCATCAACTATTAATCGTTTTTGGTCAGATGCAATAACTTCTTCAGGCGGAGTATCTAAATTTAAAACTCTTTTATCTAAAAATACTACGTTCTGAATAAAAGGAAGCTTAAAGTTTAAACCCGGCTTTAAAATAATTCTTTTTGGATCACCAAATTGAAGAACTATAGCTTGGTTTACTTCTTTAACTATAAATATTGAAAAGAACAAAGTTGCTCCTATCAAAACGACGATCGGTAATATAAATTTTCCAGCTTTCATTAGTTTGTCCCTGATTTTAATTCTTGTAACGGCAGATAAGGAACTACACCAGATCCAGAATCTTTATCAATTATAATTTTATTAATATCAGCAAGAACCTGCTCCATTGTCTCCAAATACATTCTTTCTTGAGTCACCTCTTTGGCTTTAGCGTACTCTGTGTAAATTGATAAAAATCTACTAGCCTCACCTTCAGCCTTTGCAACAACTTCTTTTTTATAAGCTTCAGCAGCTTGTAAAATTTTTGCAGCCTCTCCTCGAGCTCTTGGTATTACATCGTTCGCATACGCTTCCGCCTCGTTTTTCGATCTTTCCATATCAGCTCTTGCAGCTTGTACATCTCTAAATGCATCTATCACTTGATCTGGTGGGTCTGCTTTTTGCGTTTGGACTTGTGTAATTTGTACTCCGCTCTCATATTCATCAAGTATACCCTGAATAATGTCTTGCGTATCTCTCTCAATAACTGCTCTTCCTTCAGTAAGAATTGGTTGAATATTTGATCTTGCTATAACTTCTCTCATTGCAGTTTCTGCAGCAGCTTTTACAGTACCCTCTGGATCTTGAATTTTAAAAAGAAAATTACCAGCATCTTTTATTACCCAAAATACTGAAAAATCTATATTAACTATGTTTTCATCACCAGTTAGCATCAAACTTTCTTCAGGAACATCAGCTACACCACCGCCCTGACCAAATCCACTATCTCTTTCGGATCTAAAACCTATATCCATTCTGTTTACTTTCGTAACCTTAGGAGTTAGCACACTTTCAATTGGGAATGGAAGATGATAATTTAATCCTGGTTGAGTAGTATTTACAAACTTTCCAAATCTTAATACCACGCCCTGCTCATCAGGTAAAACTCTATACAAACCACTTAATGCCCAAATTACAACTAAGATGATTAATCCAAGTATAATTGGTTTTTTTCCACCTGTACTACTTCCAGTAAATTTATTTATAGTATTCTGTAATTTTTTAATTGCTTCGTCTAAATTAGGAGGTGTAGGGCCTCTTCTGAAACCTCCACCATTTCCACTTCCTCCACCACTTCCTGGAGGGCTGCCCCATGGACTTTGATTTTTATAAATCGTCATTATGTCACTCTATATAGTGTCTTTATATTCAAAAACAAGGTAAGTGTATTTTTATGAATGATAAAAAAGTAGGTCTTAGTGACACAATGAAAGCAAAAACAGAGCCAAAAACCTTCAAAAGAAACCCAATTCCAGGAACTAAATTTACAATTGCAATATCTAGCGCAAAAGGTGGTGTTGGAAAATCTACTTTTGCTACAAATTTAGCTTTAGCGTTAAAAAAAGTTGGATGCAAAGTTGGGATTTTAGATGCTGATATTTATGGGCCATCTTTACCAAAACTATTCTCTGTAAATGAAAAGCCAGGTAGCGATGGACAAACTTTAAAGCCAATTATAAAGTATGATATTCAATGTATGTCTATTGGGTTTCTAACAGATGAACAAACCCCGATGATATGGAGAGGGCCTATGGTAACAAGTGCTATTAAAACTTTTACCCAAAAAGTTGGTTGGAAAGACTTAGACTTTATTATTGTTGATATGCCTCCAGGTACAGGAGACACTCAACTAACATTTGCCCAAGAAATTAGTTTAGATGGCGCAATTATAGTATCAACCCCTCAGGAAATAGCGCTTCAAGATGTAAAAAGAGGAATTAGAATGTTTGAAAAATTAAAAGTAAATATTATTGGATTAATTGACAATATGAGTCATTTTATTGGTGATGATGGAAAAAAATACCCAATTTTTGGAGAGGATGGTGTTGAAAGAACGGCAAAAGAATTTGAGAAAAAATTTTTAGGACAAATACCAATAAATCC
>CACMJX010000017.1 GCA_902614055.1 uncultured Pelagibacteraceae bacterium
ATCTTCTTTTTTTTATTTAAACTTTCGAAAAACTTAAAATTAAATTTTTTAATTTTATTTTTTAAAATAAAATTTAATTGTTCTTTTGTATCTACAGAAAAATTTAAATTACAAAAATAGTATTTTTTATCAACAATTTGGTAATCAATTTTAAATTTTTTAAAATTTTCAAAACAATAATTTTCTACATGCTCTTTGTAGATTTTATTTCTAGCAAGTTTATATATTTTTTTTATGCATTTTAACGAAATTACTACCTGTGAGGTTCCTTTTGTGCAAATTGCAAATTCTCCAGGTGTTATTAAATCTAAATCTAAATTTACTGCTCTTTTTATGTTTTGTTCTACCAATCTGGGTAATGTCAAATAATTGTCGCAACAATATCTTATTGCATAATCAAAATTATCTTTTTGGTTCTTTATACAATCATAAAATCTCTTAATTACATTATTTTCTGATCCTCTAAAACATTCTATATTCATTTTCTTTGCCAGTGAGACTATTTCGTCATCACACTTATTAATTGTTGTAGCTATTATAATTTTATCTATAAACCTTATCTGTTTCGCTATTTTTATACTTAGCTCCAAAAGATTTTTTTTAAATATTTTATTTAATAGTTTATTCTCAAGTCGCCTAGAATTTTTTCTTGCAAACAAAACAGCTATAATTTTTTTATTTTTATACATTTATTGAATAAACGATGTGCTATTCTTTCCATGATAAACTATTAAATCTATAATAGATAAATTGTTTAAAAAATTATTTTTATTTTGTTTATATGTTGGGTGTTCATAATTTTGATATCGTAGATTAATTTTATTTTTTATAAATTTCTCTTCTTCTAGATATTCAATTGATTTATTATTGCTAATATAAACTGATGTATCTACTTTTTTACAAAGATAAATTATTTTATCAGTTTTTGTTAGATCAGATTGAAAACTGGATGCACGATAAGTTCTTGTATTAATTTCTAGGTATTCAACGAATTTTAAAATTAAGTTTATATTAAGTTCTGATAAATATTTTGGTTTTTTTTCGATTACTGAATTAAATAAATTCTCAACAACTTTATAATATTTTTCTCCATAATATGAATTTCTTAATTTATTCTGATGATCTTTTATCCAGTCTTTATCATAACTAATTAAAAGCTTATTTATTTTTTTTTCATGTTGCTTTTGTATAGGAACAGTTAAGTATCTAAAATTATCCGAATTTTTGTTTTCTCTAATTTTATTTCTATTTTTCCACTCACCTTTTATAAAATTCACATCATCATGAAAAATAAAATTTTCAACTTTATTTATCATAGAAAAATATCCAATGTATGGAATGTAGTGAGGTTGATTTATAGATGTAATCATAAAAAATATTAACTTGCAAATCGAATACGTGATTATATAAGTTTTTATTGAAGTATTAAATAAATAAATAATCTATGAAAAAAAAAATTTTAGTCACAGGTGCAAAAGGTTTTGTAGGAGAGCATTGGTGTAAATATTTAATTGCCAAAGGTTACAAAGTAGATGCAGTTGATATCAAGAAGAATAACAAATCTATAAGTTCTAAAAATTATGTATATTATAAAAAAACTATTTTTGATAAAACGTTTTTAGAAAAAATTATTAAAAAAAATGATTACATATGTCATTTCGCTGGTATCGCAGAACCTAAACTGTATCTTAAGAAAACCGTTAAAGTAATTGATTTAACTATCTTACCTAGTTTTGAAATAATAAAATTATGCTCAAAGTATAAAAAAAAATTAATTTTTACATCAACATCAGAGGTTTATGGCAAGAATAATAAAATACCCTTTTCTGAAGAAGATGATAGAGTATTGGGAAGCACAAAAAAATCAAGGTGGTGCTATAGTACTGCCAAAGCAATGGTGGAGCATTATATTATTGCTAATAGTCTTCAACATTCGTTAAATTTTATAATTTTTAGGCTATTTAATGTTTATGGAAATGGTTTGTATGGGAGGGTAGTTGATGAATTTATTAGTAAATCAAAAAAAAATCAAAATTTATCAATCTATGGAGACGGAAAGCAAACTAGAAGTTTTTTATATATTGATGACTGCATAGATGCTTTTTATAAAGTTGTATTTAATAAGAAAATTAAAAATGAAATATTTAACGTTGGAAATAATAAAGAAATGTCCATAATTGAATTTGCTAATATTATAAAAAAAATTACAAATTCAAAATCTAAAATAGTTAAATATTCAAATACTTTAAAGAAATTAGGTGGATATGAGGACATAAAAAGAAGAGTGCCTAATGTAAACAAATTGAAGAAATCGATAAAATGGAAACCAAAAGTATCACTTTCAGAAGGTCTTAAAAAAATAATATAAAAAATAATAAATTAATTACTCATTAAATTATTTTAAAAGAATAGTGTATAATTTATTATAACCTTAAATTAAAGTAACTTAAATTTTAACTTTATGAAATCCAATAAAATAATCAAATCAAAAAAACTTAAATTAAAAATTGTTTATCCTCAAACAAATTTTTTAGATTATAGAGGAAGGTATATTCAATCTTATAATAAAAAAAATTATGATAAAAGATTAAAGATTAAATTTGTTGAAGATGATTTTGTATTAAGTAAAAAAAATGTGTTCAGAGGTATTCATGGTGATTTTAAAACTTGGAAATTAGTTTCATGTGTTTATGGAAAATGCATTTGTTTTATTGTAAATTGTGACACTAAATCAAAAAATTTTGGCGAATGGGAGAAGTTTTATTTAAATGCTGAAAATTATTTTCAAATTTTAATTCCCCCAAAATTTGGAAATTCATATTTTGTAACTTCTAGGGTTTCGATTTTTCACTACAAACAATCAAATTATTATAGTGGACAAAATAATCAATTTACTTTTAATTTTAAAGATCCTAAAATTTTAATAAAGCTTCCTATTAAAAATCCAATTATTTCAGATAGGGACAAAAACGCAGAGTTTTTTTAACCTATAGGTTTCCAAACAATTAATGAATAACCATTTATGTAAAGACTTCCAAAGTATGATTTTCTTGTTTTAATTATTTTTATTTTTTTTTTTTTTTCCAATTTTTTTAAATAATTCAAATAATCTTTTAAATAATTTCTTTTTAAGAAATATTTGATTGAAAGATTTTCTAATTCGCTATTTTTATCTAAAAGTTCTGCTATAGGCTCAAGGTTGACAACCAATTTTGGTTTTTTTTTAATTATCAAATCTATAAATTTTTTATAATTTAAACCTACCTGTTCAAGTGAGGCTATTGTGAAACACGACCAATTTTTATTCAATGAAAAATTTACTTTTGGATTAAAGTAATCAAAAGTATGGCCTTCTATATTGATATCTTTCTTTAAAAGATTGCATATTTTTTTTGTCTCTTGAGCCCAATCTAGCGCATGTAATTTAGCTAATTTATTGAATCGGCTCAGATTTACAAGGTTATGTCCAGTACCAGCTCCAAATTCTAAAATATTTCTGCTATTTTTGAAATATTTTATAAAAATAAAACTTGTAATTAATTTTAGTAATTTATAGTCAAAAAAATTTGTTTCTGTTTTATAAATTTTTCCACCAATTCTCGCATATTTATATTTATTAAAATACTTTGGAATTAAAGGGTTCTTCCTTTTTTTTTTTAAAAGATCTAGATTTTCATTCCATCCAACATTCCATTTTTTTTTATATTTTTTTCCAGATTTATTTAATTTTTTGTTCTTGAGGGTGTTTTCTAATAAATCAAATATTTTCTTATTTTCACTACTAGATAAATCTCTATATTTTAATTTATTTATCTTTATTTCTTTTAAAAATATACTTGGTAGCTTTTTGGTACCAAAAAATTTCTGAAAATCCGAGTGGTTTATAATTTTTTTCATAAAGCATCATTATACTAATTTTTGTTAAAATTAAATTAATATATAGATAATCAATCTTAAACTTATTTTATCAATTGATATATTTGTAATTATAAAATAACTTTTAAACAATGAAATGTTTTATTTGTTCACTATTATAATATAAAATTTTCTTAAAACTTTTATGACAAACCTTATTATTAAACTTTATGGCGGAACTGGAAATCAATTATTTCAATTTTTCACTGCTTTAATTATTTCAAGAATTAATAATTGTAAATTATTTTATGACGATACTTCTTTAGGAGACCACGATAGTTGGGGAAGACATCTCTCAATAAAACCAATAATAGATTACTATGATATAAAATCTTTTAAAAATAATAAAAATCTTAAGTTAAATACAGTTCATGAAAATTCCTTATTACATCCAAAATATTTCTTAGTTAAAAGCATAAACAATTTAGAAAATAATAATATTATTCTTGAAGGATTATTTCAGAATTATAGATTTTTTTTTTCAATGCAAAACGAAATAAGAAATGTCTTTGAAAACATATTTTCCAATAATACAAAATTTAATAAAAACAATTTTCAAGATTCTATATCAGTTCATTTACGAGAATTTCATAATTTTAAAAAAAACGATTCCAGAGTGAAAACAGGAATATTAAAATTTAACGATAATTTGTCCAAAAGCTATTATATTAATACTTTAATTAAAATAAATGAGCCTAAAATATATAAGAAGATTTATTTATATAGTGACACAAAAAAAGATACAAATTTAAAAAGTACTGTAAAAGATTTTGCAATTAATAAAAAGATTTTATTAGAAGATACAAATGAAACATTTATGAATGATCTTGAATTAATTTATAATATGTCTTTATCGGAAAATTTAATTATATCCAATTCAACATTTAGTTGGTGGTCAGCTTTTTTATCCAAATCTAAAATTTATTGTCCGGTATATTCATTGTGGGATAAAAATTTAAGAGCTCTAGATCATTGGCATCAAATAATGGATGAAGAAAATTTGACGCCTTATACTATTTTTGGAGATTGCGATTATAGTTTAGATTTTGATCAGAAAAAAAAAACTGATAGTACAAAAAAAATTTATAAAAATTTATTTTTATTTGAATATTTAAAAAGTTTCTTAAATAAATTTTTTCCAAATATTGTTAAAATAGTTAATTTAAAAAAAAATACATTAAATTATTTTAAAAAAAAAAAATATGCTCTAAATTGTGAAAACTTCAGAACCAGAACTTGTAAACTGGAAATCTAAAATTTTATTTTTTTTAAAATTTTCTTTAATTTTTTTTTGTACTTTTTTATCTGCATAAACCATCAAAAAACCACCATCTCCTGCACCTAATATTTTTCCACTTTTGGCACCAAGATCAATACATTTATTGTACATATTATCTATTAAAATGTTTGTTGTCTTAGGATTAATTTCTTTCTTTATTTCCCAGCTTTCTAATAATAAATTTGAAAAATCACTTAAATTCCCCTTTTCAAGAAATACTAAAGCCTCTTTTGTAATATTATTCATTTTTTTTAACAATTCTATCTTTTCAAATGTTTTATTTTTTCTAAATTGATTTTTTAAAATCTCATAAGAATTATGAGACTTATTTGTATAGATTAATATCAAATTATTATTTAGCTCATTCAATATATCTTTTTTTATATTTAGTTTTTTTACATTTATTTGGTCTCTTAACTTAATATAATTTAATCCTCCAAAGGCAGCAGCATAATGGTCTTGGACACCTATTTTAGAATTACATTTATTTATTTCTATATGAGAAGCTAAATTTGCTAAATTATATTTATTCGTTCTTTTATTTTTAGAACACGATAATAGATTACATAACCCTACAACGTATGCACTAGAAGATCCTAAACCATTTGATGCAGGAATATCCCCTGTTGATGTTAATTCAAAACTTTCATTTAATTTAAAATATTTTAGTGTTTCTCTAATTAAAGGATTTTGAATTTGAGAAATTTTATTTGGATTTTCATTTGATGAATATGATACCCTTATTGTTTTATCAAACTTTTTAATTAATGATATATAAATATATTTATTAATAGTGGTACTGATTATATGTCCACCATGATCTTTATAAAAATTTTCAAAATCAGTACCTCCTCCAAAAAAACTTATCCTCAGTGGCGTTTTACTTATGATCATGTTTTCTTAAAATATAATTAATCGCTGCATTAAAGTTATTAAAATTGTAATCAGGTTTAACTTTAAATTTATTGTCTTCTCCTTTAAAACCAGTATTTAAAAGTATTGTTTTCATTCCAGTTGACTTTCCTAACTTAATATCAGTTGTAGTGTCTCCAATCATCCAAGAATTACTTAAGTTAATATTCATTTCATTTTTTGCTTTGATTATCAAACCTTTTTTAGGTTTTCTACAATTACAAGATATTTTTAAGTTTTTGATCTCATTTTTAAATCCTTTTTCAGGATGATGGGGGCAAAAATAAATTTTATCTAAATACCCTGATGATGAAGACAGATAGTTTTCTAAATTGCAGAATATTTTATTTAACATTTGTAAACTACATTCACCTCTAGCTATAACAGGCTTATTTGTTACCAGAACACATAAAAAATTTGACTCATTAATTTTTCTAATTGAGTTGGCAATATTTGAGTAAAATTTTAATTTTTTATAGTGATTTAAATGTCCAATTTCATGAACTATAGTTCCGTCCATATCTAGAAAAATACACTTATTTTTATTTGTAAAATTTTTTACTTGAAAAAGTATGTTTAAATTTTTGTTAATTTTCACTAATCTTTTTTTTTGCCCACAATCTTTTATAAAATCTATACTTTGATAAGAAAAAATTTTATGATCTAAATTTTTAGAAAGAATATCTTTAACGAAATCAGTTTTTTTATTTTTATAAAATTTTTCTTTATTTATAAAATTTTTATTAATACAAAAACTGGCTGATATAGCTAAATTTGGATAAAATTTTCTATTGTGTGGGTATTTTAAAATTTTGACAATACGATCATTGCTTTTTTTTATTACAATATCAGAGCTTCCTGGGTGGTCATTTGGATGAGTAAATACTGTTACATCTGCTTTTTTTTTGAGATGATATTTGTAAAAATTATTAAGGTTAATATTGCTTAATACATCCCCATAAGTAAGCATAAAACTTTTATCAAGATAGTTGTAAGATTTTAAAAGCGCCCCTCCGGTACCTTCCAAAATATCTTCCTTAAAAAGCTCAATTTTAATAGTAGTATTAAATTTTTTTAAATAATTTTCAATAAAATCAGACTTATATCCTGTAATTAATAAAATTTTTTTAAAGCGGTATTTTTCAGCTAGTCTAATATGCCAATACAAAAGTGGTTTACCATAAACTTTTAATAATAATTTTGGAACATTGAAATATTTTTTAATTCTAGTACCTTTTCCACCAGCTAATATTACAAGTTGTCTCATAAATTTTTTTTCACATATTTTTTAAACAAATCAAATAAAATTTTAATTACAAAAAATTTATTTAATTTAAAAAATAAATTAAATTTTTTTAGATATAAAAAAATTTCCATATTTTTAAGTAAAATATCTGTAATAAGAGAGATTTTTAAATTTTTAATTTCTTTGCTTGGATTATCTTTTTTGTTGTAAATCTTTTCTATTGTTAAAAGAGTTTTAGTAATACTTTTTATATTTTTATTTTTAAATTTTTTATAAATCAATGCATACATTATATTTTTAGGTATATTTAAACTATTAATTTTTTTGTTAAAATTTTGATAGGTCTTGATTTCACAATCAATGAACTCAAAACTTTTTTTATATAAGCTGTCTTCTCTATCAATAATGGTTGTGTAGGTACTCGGAAGATTGTGATAGCAAAGGTATTTAAAACCTCTGAAATATAAATCATAATCTTCATAAACTGCATTCGGATTATAAAATTTTATTTTTTTTAAGCTATTTTTTCTGAACATTATTGAAGGATGAGCCATAGGACAAGAATATGACATTGCCCATTTTATAGCTTCATCTGTTATAGGAAAAGAAAGATTAAAACTTATCTTTTTTGTTTTTACTTTAACTGCAGAGCCTAAAATATCTATATTTTTATTTTGTTTTAGAAAATTGAATTGTTTTTCAATTCTGTATCTTGAATAAATATCGTCACTATCTGCTCTAGCTATAAAATTAGTTCTTGATTTTGAAATACCTAAATTCAATGCATCAGCAAGATTAGTTTTTCTTTTTTTTTCTATTAATTTGATTCTTTGATCTTTGAATGACTCAATTATTTCTTTAGTTTTATCTTTAGATTTATCAAGTACGATTATTAATTCATATTTTTTAAATGTTTGGTCTAATATACTTTGTATGCTTCTTTTTATAAATTTTTCTGAATTATAGGCTGGCAAAATAACTGAAACATATTTTTTCATAAATTATTTTTGGAATATAAATTTTATGTATATCTTATAAACATATTTTGTATTATATAAACATTATTTGAATGAAAAATCAGTTTAATTTAATTACAGGTGCAAAAGGATATATTGCTGAACAATTATCTTTAGAATTTAATAAAAAAAAAATTCAACACATATTAATTGATAAAAATTCTAATAAAAAAAAAATTTATAAAATAGATTTAAAAAATACAAAAAAAATTAATAAATTTTTTAAAAAAAATAAAAAAAAAATAAAGAATGTTTTCCATTTTGGCACACATTCTGCTTTAGCTTATCAAAATAATTTTAATGAATCATTTTATGATGATTTTATTGCATTAAAAAATTTAATTGAAAATTTAAAAAAAATTGGTAGCCCTAAAATTATATATTTAAGTTCTTCATATGTTTATAGTAATGCAAAATATAGATCAAAAAAATTGTTATCTGAGAAAAGCGAAATAAACCCAAGCCATAATTTTGGTTTTGCTAAGAAGTTTTTTGAAGACTACATATGCAAATTTTATGATAATTATTTAATCTTTAGATTATCATCGGTATTTGGAATTGGTAATTCAATCCATCCAAATGCAATATATAATCTTTGTAAAAATGCGAAACAAAATAAAAAAATTTTTATATGGGGTAATGGATCAAGAAAAATGCAATATATTTACATGACTGATGTAATACAATATTTAATAAAATCTAATAATTTAAATGGTATTTACAATCTCTGTGGAAATGAATATGTCTCATTAAAAAAATTATCTGTCATGTTAAGACATTATTATGATGTGTCAGTTTATTTTGATAAATCAAAAAAAGAAGGAGAGTCTTTACCAAAAATGACAAACAATAAAATTATAAATAAAGTTGGTAATTTCTATCATAATTTTGAAGCTTCGTTAAAAGATTACATAACGAAGATAAATTAATATGAATACAAAAGAAACATCCTACAATGAATATATCTCAAGGATCAATAAAGAGAAGATACCTTGTTATGAACCTTCATTAAATTCTAAAGAGATAATTAATTTATCAAGTGTAATAAAAAGTGGATGGTTATCAGAGAAAAAATTCACTAGAACTTTTGAAAAACAAATATCAAAAATATGTCAAAGAAAATATTCGATTGCTTTTACTAATGCCACTTCTGCATTAATTGTTGGCATGAAATCATTAAATATTGGTAAAGGTGACGAAGTAATTGTACCATCTTTCACTCATTCAGCAGATCCAAACTCAATATCTGCAGCTGGAGCAATACCTAAATTTGCTGAGGTAGATATAAATAGTATGTGTTTAGATTTGAGCACAATAAAAAAAAATGTATCAAAAAAAACAAAAGCCGTCCTTTATGTTGCGGTGTATGGTAATGCCAATGAATTAGATAAAATTGAAAAATATTGCCAAAAAAATAAGATATATTTAATTGTTGATGCAGCTGCTGCGTTATGCTCAACTTACAAAAATAAACCCATAAGTTCTTATGGGATATTTGCTGTACATTCTTTTTTTGCAGATAAAACTATAACCACTGGAGAAGGTGGGATGCTTTTAACAAATAATGAAAAATTATCACAAGTTTGTAACTTGTATAAACATGACGGTAGAAAAGAAAGGGGAGTAGACAAAATAGAAAAAGCTGGATTAAATTGTAGATTTACTGAACTTCAGGCAGCTGTTGGTGTGGCACAATTTTCTAAATTAAATTTATTTGTAAAAAAAAAAATACAAGTCTATCATTATTACAAAAAACTTTTATCTAAATTAAATGATATAAAGGTATTTGATTATAGTAATCAATGTAGGGCTGTCCCTCATAGAGTTGTGATTTTTACAAAAAAAAAATCCTCAAATTTAATTAAGTATCTTTCCCAAAATGGAATTGGCGTGAGAACACTTTTTATGCCAATGAATAGACAACCTGCATATAATATTAAGAAAAAATACAAAAATTCTGAGTATTTATTTAATCATGGAGTATGCTTGCCATCTGCCCCTGTACTAAAAAAAAAAGAGATTAAATTTGTCTGTGAAAAAATAATAAAATTTTATGAAAAGAATAAATAATATAAAGGTACCAGCAACAAAGCCATATTTTTTTTCGAATGATAAAAAATTCATAATTAAAAAATTTAAGAATATCTTGTCAGGAAAATCATTTTTAAGTATGGGCCAATATGGTGATCTGTTTGAAAAAAAATTTTCAAAATTTATTGGTACAAAATATGCGGTAGCTTGCAATAGTGGTACATCAGCTCTTGAATTAATATGTAGAGGTTTGTCTTTAGAGAATTCAGAAATAATAGTTCCATCTAATACTTTTATAGCTTCTGTAAATGCGATTTTAAATTCAGGTGCTAAACCAATTTTTGCTGATTGTGCTGAAGATATGTGTTTAAGTTTTGAAAGTATTAAAGAAAAAATTACCAACAAAACATCTGCAATTATGATCGTGCATATTGGCGGGATTATTTCTTCTGATATAGATAAAATATATAAATTTTGTAAAAAAAATAAAATCTATTTAATTGAAGATGCAGCACAAGCACATGGAAGTTTGTTAAACAACAAAAAAGCAGGATCTTTTGGAGAAGCAGCAGCTTTTAGTTTTTTTTCCACGAAAGTAATGACTACTGGTGAAGGAGGGATGGTAACTACAAATAATTATAAACTTGTAAAAAAAATGAAATCATTAAGAGAATTTGGAAAGGTAAAAATGGGAATATTAACAAATTACCATACTAATATTGGTTACAATTGGAGGCTTGGAGAGGTATGTTCTTTAATGGGATTAACTCAATTAAAAAAAATAAAAGAGTTAATAAAATGGAGAGAAAAGATCTCAAAATATTATTACAAACATTTAAATAAAATTAATCAGGTAGATATAATTACCCCAATAAGAAAGGGTCATAATTATTATAAATTTATAATTTACCTTAAAAGTATAGATAGAAAGACTGTACATAATAATTTAAAAAAAAAAAATGTATATTTAAGTGGATATGTTTATGAATTGCCACTTCACAAGCAACCAGTATTTAAAAAATACAATAAATTGAAATTAAAAAATACTGAAAAGTATTGTAAAAATCATATTTGTTTACCATTATTTTATGGCATGACTATTAAGCAAGCTAGTTTTGTTGTTACGCAGCTTAAAAAATTAATACAATAAACTATGAAATTTTTTATTACAGGTGGAGCAGGTTTTATAGGAAGTCATTTCGTAGATTATCTTTTAAAAAAAAAACATAAGGTAATTGTTTACGATAATTTAATACTTGGTTCAAAAAAAAATTTATCTAAAAATTTTCAAAATAAAAATTTCAAATTCATAAAAGGTGATATTTTAAATTTTCAAAAATTGAAATCATCAATGAAAAATGTAAATGTTGTAATTCACTTAGCTGCAAATTCAGATATTATTAAAAGTTCTAATAATCCAATAATTGAAATTAAAAATGGTACGATGGGAACTTCAAATGTTTTAGAGGCAATGAGATTTAATAATATTAAAGAAATAATATTTACTTCAAGCAATGTTGTTTATGGAGAAGTTGAAAAACTGCCAATTAAAGAAAATTATGGACCTTTATTTCCAATCTCATTTTATGGCGCTAGTAAATTAGCTTGCGAGGCATTAATTTCAGCTTATTGTCATAATTATAAATTTAAATCATGGATTTTTAGATTTGCAAATGTAGTTGGTCCAAGAACAACTCATGGAATTATTTTTGATTTTTTTAGAAAAGTTAAGAAAAATAAAAACAAACTTTTAGTCTTAGGTGATGGCAATCAATCTAAACCTTATATCCATGTAGATGATATTGTTAGAGCAGCTTATTTTATTTACTGTAATAAAAAAAAAGAAATTAATTTTTTTAATTTAGGAACTGATGGGTTTACTAGTGTAAAAAAAATTGCCAAAGAGTTTTTAAAATTTATGAATTTAGATGATACAAAAATTATTTATAAAGGAGGTAAAAGAGGATGGCCAGGGGATGTTTCTAAAGTAAGACTTGATAACAATAAAATAAAAAAAACTGGATATAAGTTTTATATTAGCAAATCTGATAAATCTTTTCTTCTTGGAATGAAACAAGCTATAAAACACTTGAAAGGATTGGTTTAATTATTTGAAAAAATATTTCTATAATTCTCACTATCTAAATTCAAATGACCTAAGCACAGTGATAGACTCTCTTAAGAGAAATACTCTTAGCCAAGGGAGTTATCAAAAGTTATTAGAGGAAAAAATTAAAAAAAAATTTAATGTAAAATATTGTATAGCAGTATCTAGCGCAACAGCAGGACTTCACTTAGCTTACAAATCTTTAGGATTAAAAAAAAACGATTATATTATAACTTCAACTATGACTTGGAACGCAACCACTAATGCTGCAATATTTTGTAATGCAACCAGTAAATTAGTAGATATTTCTGATAAAAATTTTTGTATTGATACTAAAAAATTAGAAAACTTTATTATAAAAGCAAAAAAAAAACCTAAGATTATAGTACCAGTTCATTTTGGAGCTTCATTATGTAATTTAAGAAAAATTTCACAAATAGCTAAAAAATTTAAAATAAAAGTAGTTGAAGATGCTAGTCAAGCAATGGGAGCAAGTTATGGCAAAAATATAATTGGAAGTTGTAAATATAGTGATGTTACTATTTTTAGTTTACATCCTGTAAAAACAATTACTTCTGGTGAAGGAGGTTTAGTACTTACTAATTCGTATAAAATTTTTAAAGAAGTAAAACTTATGAGATCTCATTCTACATTTAAAAGTATCAAAAAAGAACCTTGGTCTTCAAAAGCATTAAAAATAGGATTTAATTATAGAATAACTGAAATGCAGTGTGCTTTAGCATATTCTCAATTAAAGAAACTAGATAAATTTTTAGACAAAAGGTCTATGATAAGAAAAGAATACATGAATCAATTAGAAGAATATATTGGTTCGATTGAATTTCAGGAAATAAATCATTTAGATCAGTCTAGTAATCATATGATGATTATTAAATTTAATAGTTCTAATTTTAATTTACAGAAAAAATATAAAATATATGATTTTTTTCGAAAAAATAATATTTATTTAACTACTAAATATTACCCTTTGCATAATCAGTATCCTTTTTTTTTTAAAAAAAAAAAATACCCTAAAAGTGAGGAATATTACCTAAGAACTTTTTGTTTTCCAATTTATTATAATTTAAAAAAAAAGGAAATTATTTATATAACTAACTTAATTAAAAAAGCTGTTAATATTTTTAAATTAAATGTTTAAACAATTTAAAAAGCTATTTGATAATTTAGAGAAAAAACAAAAAAAAAATTTAATTAGGAATCAAGCATATGTTGTTATTTCTAGTCTTTTAGAATTCTCTGCAATTTATTCTATTTACCCAGTAATTTTAATAGCTACTGACGATAATTTTACAGAAAATAAAATATTATCTTTTTTAATAAGTTTTTTTGATTTAGAAAATAGTATACATATTCTTTTGTATTTTTCGTTATTTTCTATTTTTCTAATTATTTTTTCAACAATTCTTTTAGTTTATGTTAACAAAAGTTTAATAAAATTTTCTGTCGAAATTGGTCAATCAATTAGCAATAAGATTTACATAAATTATTTACATCAGGAATTTTTAGAAATCAAAAATAGAGACCAAGCAACTTATATTAATAATTTGGTTACTGAATGTAATAGAGTAGCAGGAGGTGTCATAAATGGTTATATGCAAGTTATTGCTAGGTGTATTTACTCTTTTTTTTTATGTTTAATTGTTTTGTCAATCGGTTTTCTTTACAATCTATTATTATTATTATTTGTTTCTATATTCTTTATTTTAATATACATAATTTTCAGAAATACTTTAAAATCAGAGGGAAAAAATCTTACAATCTTTAACAAGCAAAGAGTAAATTTTATTAACGAGTCCATCAAGGGTATTAAAGAAATAATTATAAGAAATCTTCAAAAAAATTTTCACAATAAAATGATTCAGAATAGTGATAATCTTATTAAGGCAAATACTAGAGTAAACTTAATACAATCATTACCAAGATTTGGTGTTGAAGCATTAATAGGTATTTCAGGAATTTTGTTTATTTTATTTATTACACATAAAAATTTTGATTTAATATCATTACTTCCAGATATCAGCGTTGTAATTTTTGCATTAGCCAAATTATTTCCATCAGTAAATTTAGTATATCAAAATTTTTCAATATTTAAAAATAATTACCAAGCTTTTAAAAATATAGAAAAAGACTTTATAAACACACCAGCAAAAAAAACAGAATCGCTAAATTTAGAATTTAAAAATCATATTGTTTTTAAGAATGTTTCATTTGCCTATGGTGATAAATATATTCTAAAAAATTTTAATTTAAATTTAGTTAAAAATAATGTTCATATTATTTTTGGACCTTCTGGCTCAGGAAAATCAACAATATTAGATATTATATCAGGATTAATTATACCTAGTTCAGGAACTATAAAAATAGACAATCACTTTTTAAGTGAAAAAGTAATTTTATCTTGGTTTGATAAAATTTCCTATATGTCACAAAATAATTTTATTTTTAATGATAGTATTTTTTATAATTTAACTTATGGATTTAGTAACAATATAGATAAATTAAAAATATATAATGTTTTAAAAGATCTTGGATTTGATGACAATATAGATATTTTTGACGAAGACATTGTTGGAGAAAATGGTAGTAAGTTATCTGTAGGACAGAAACAGAGGTTATTAATTGCAAGAAATATTCTTTCTGATAAAGAAATATTAATATTTGATGAACCCACCAGTTCACTTGACCAAAATAATGTAAAAAAGTTTATCAATTTAATTAAAAAACAACAATACTCTAAAACGATAATTATATCTTCTCATGATAAAAATTTGATTAGTGAATTTGATAAAATTTACGAGATTGTAAAAGAAGTTTAGATGTTTTTAATTGCAAAGCGAATTGTTACAAAAA
>CACMJX010000018.1 GCA_902614055.1 uncultured Pelagibacteraceae bacterium
TTTTGAAGAAAGCATATTTTTTGTTTTTGTGTCTTATAATTTTAAATTTATATTCTTTTTGTTTTAGTTCACTTATCAATTTTGTAAAGTTCTTAAGGTCATGTATGATTAAATTAAATTTGAAATTAATCCTTCCATTAAGTTTTTCTACCATTTCTACACTTGAAATATTAACAAAGTTTTCACCAATCATAGTTGTTACATCACCCATTTTTCCAGGTTCATCAGGCAGAGAAATCCAAAGTGTAGTATTATATCTTTTTTCCTTAATCGGCTTGCTGTTTTCACGGTACTGCCAATAACGTCTAATTGCAGCACGAGCTTTCCCTGTTTTAGTGCTCGTTAACCAATGTAATGAGGGGGAGGCTTTTTTAGAGGTGATAATCTTAACTACATCCCCGTTTCTTAATATAGATTGTAAAGGGCTTTCATTTCCATTTATTTCACAACCAACAGCAGCATCTCCGATTTGAGTATGGACAGCATAGGCAAAATCTATTGGTGTAGCATTTTTAGGTAGTTTTATAATTGATCCTTTTGGTGTGAAACAAAAAGCGTTTTCTTGAAACATTTGAAGTTTTGTATATTCATAAGAGTCATCTGGATTCTCATTTTTATCAATAATTTCAACTAAATCTGCTAACCAATCATACTCCTTCCAAGTTAAAGAATTAAATTTTTCTGATGATTTATATTTCCAATGAGAAGCAATACCTCTTTCTGCAAACTCATGCATTTGCTTTGTTCTTAATTGGATTTCAATTGGTCTTTTATTTGGTCCAATAATAGCTGTGTGTAATGATTGATATTTATTGATTTTTGGCGATGAGATATAATCTTTAAATTTACCTGGTATACAATTCCATTTATTATGGAAAATTCCTAAAGCTTTATAGCAATCATCAATATTATCTAAAATAATTCTAAACCCAATAATGTCTGTTATTTGTTCAAGAGAAGTTCTTTTTTTTTGGATTTTTCTCCAAATTGAAAAAGGAGTTTTCTCTCTTCCAACTATTTTTGGTTCTATATTTTTGTTTTTAAGTATTTCAAAAAACTCGTCAGAAATATTATTAAAGTTAATTAGATTATTTTCTTTAATTTTATCCAGTCTGTCTTTTATCAATTTTCTTGCATCTTCATTTAAAACTTCAAATGAAAGGTCCTCTAATTCATCTCTTATACGATGCATGCCCATTCTATCTGCAAGTGGCGCATAAATTTCCATTGTTTCTTTTGCTTTTCTAATTTGCTTTTCTTTATCGACAACTTTAATGGTACGCATATTGTGTAGTCTATCAGCTAGTTTCACCAGTAAAACTCGGATGTCTTTTGATGTTGCTAATATTAATTTTCTAAAATTTTCTGCTTTAGAGTTTGATATAGCTTGATTTTCAAACTCAGAAATTTTTGTAACACCATCAACTAAATCAGCAACCTCTTTTCCAAATTCTGCTTCTATTGTATTATAAGTTGCATGAGTATCTTCTATTGTATCATGAAGTAAACCAGTAGCAATAGTTGCACTGTCTAGCTTTAACTCTGTTAAAATATTTGCAACTGCTATCGGGTGAATAATATAAGGTGAGCCCTCATCTCTTTTTTGTTTTTCATGAGCCTTTAAAGCAAAATCATAGGCTTTTGATAGAGTTTCTGGATTAAGAAACTTATTATAATTTTTTACCTTATTAATTAATTCTTCAGATTTAAGCATTACTATTTATATCATTTTATTGAGCAATTTTAATACCCAATAACTGATCTGAGGTTAAATTTGACATTAAAATGACTATATTTTTATTAAGTTTAGGGTGAACCCAATCTTTATCTAATTCATATAAAGGAAACAGAACAAAATTTCTATTATGCATTCTTTTATGCGGAGTATTGAGTTTATGATTTCCAATTTTTCTATGGATTATTTCACCATTAAAATCAATTATATCAATATCACATATTCTTGGATGATTTCTTTTAGACTTAGTTCGACCTAGTTTTTTTTCAATTTTTTTTATTTTTAAAAATAATTCTGCTATATTTAATTTTGTCTTAACTAATATGATAGAATTAATAAAGTTTGGGAAATTTTCATTTGGCCAAGATTTTGTAATGTAAAATTTTGATCTTTTCTTTATAAAAATTCCCTCCTCTTGGATTAAATCTATACTTTTATTTAGATTATTTTTCTTGTCTCCAAGATTAGAACCTAATGCTAGATATGCAAAATTAACTTGATTTTCTAATATATCTTGCTTTTTCACGGTTCCAATCTCTTGTCTTCTTTGTCAGTCTTTTATCAAATTGTTTTTTACCTTTAGCTACTGCAATTTCTAATTTTGCCTTTCCTTTTTTAAAATACATTTTTGTTGGCACAATAGTTAAACCATCTTCATGAATTCTACCGATAATTTTATTAATTTCTTTTTTATTCAATAAAAGTTTTCTTTCAGAGTAAGGATTATGATTTGAATAACTGGCTTGTTTATAGATAGGTATATGAGAATTAATTAAAAAAATTTCTCCATCTTTATCTACAGCATAAGAATCTGCTATGTTAATTTTACCTAATCTTACAGATTTTATTTCAGAGCCCTTTAAAACTATACCTGCTTCAAACATCTCTTTAAAAAAATAATTAAAAGATGCTTTTCTATTAATTGTAATAATTTTTAAACCAGGAGTGGTTTTTTTATTCATTAATTAATTCGGCAGATATGAGAGCTTTTTTAACCTCAGCTTTTGTTTCATCTAAAACTGTTACCAAAGGTAATCTCACATTATCATCACATAGACCTATCAATTTAGCTGCATATTTAACTGGTGATGGATTGCTCTCAATAAACAAAGATTTATGAACAGGTTGAAGTTTTTTATCTATCTCTTCAGCCTTTTTTTGCTCATCATTATTCTGTGATTTTGAAAATTTTTGCATATCAGAACACATTTTAGGAGCTATGTTGGCTGTAACAGAAATACACCCTACGCCACCTCTTTTATTATATTCATAAGCAAGACCGTCCTCACCTGTTAGTTGGATAAATTCATTGCCAATTTTTTTGAAAGTCTCATCTACCCTGTTCAAATCACCAGTTGCATCTTTTACTCCAACTATGTTCTTCAGTTCAAATAATCTTGCCATAGTATCTACTGTCATATCAATAACTGATCTACCAGGAATATTGTAAATTATAATTGGTATGCCACATTTGTCATTTATAGCCTTGTAATGCTGATATAAGCCCTCCTGAGTGGGTTTGTTATAATAAGGTGTCACTATCAAGGCACCATCTGCACCAGCCTTTTCAGCGTGCTCTGTGAGAGATATGGCTTCTGTAGTAGAATTTGATCCTGTGCCTGCGATCACTGGAATTTTTCCTTTAGCTTCTTTAATACATAACTCTATAACTTTTTCATGTTCTCTATGCGAAAGAGTTGGTGACTCACCCGTTGTACCAGCTGGCACAAGTCCATTTGTTCCATTTTCTAAATGAAAATTAATAATTTTTATATACGTTTCCTCATCAAGACTATTGCCTTTAAATGGTGTTACTAAAGCTACATTTGAACCTTTAAACATAAATATTTATATCATAAGTTATTAAAAATGATTTTTAGAAAATCTATATTACTACTAACAACTATATTTTTTTTTAGCTTTTTTCAATCATCATATTCAAATGAAATAATAATACCTAAGAAAAAACCTGCGTTTAAAAGTCAGATAGTAATTCCACCGTTGAAACCTGGAACATTTAATGAAAAACAAAGTTTAAAGGATGATAAAGATTTACCCAAAGAAATATTTGGAATTTTGTTACCTCCAAAAAAACCACTTATTGTAAAAAAACAAACATTAAGGACTGTTAAAAAAACCAGATATTATAGTGAAAGAGATTTTGAATTCGCAAAACAAGCAATTAGATTTATGGAAAAATCTAATTGGAAAGATGCAAAAAATACTGCAAAAAAAGCAAGGGCTCAATCAATATATGATTTTATAGAGTGGAGACATCTTCTTACATCAGGAAATAAAGCAACTTTTTCTGAATACAAAAGGTTTATCGAAAGAGTTAAAGATTATCCAAGATTTGATAGAATTAAATATCTTGCTGAACACAAAATAAACTTACAAAACCAGTCTCCTACAGAAATAATTAATTGGTTTCAAAGTAATAAGCCATTAAGTGGATATGGTAAAATGATGTTAGGAGAGAGTTTAATTAAGTCTGGAAAGTCTGGTGATGGAATAAGATTAATTAAAGAGGGATTTATAAATGCAGATCTAAATACAAATAATTTAAAATATTTCAGAAAAAAATTTAAAAAAATTCTAGATACCTCTGATTATATAAATAGAGCTGATTATTATGCTTGGGAGGGTAAACACTGGGATCTTAAAAGGGTTATTAGATACCTTCCTAGTGAGTATCAATTACTTTATACAGCAAGACAAATATTAATAAGCAGAGGGTATGGGGTTGATGAAGCGATAAAAAAAGTACCAAAAAAATTTAAGAATGATGCTGGTTTAAATTATGATAGATTAAAATGGAGAAGAAAAAAAGGACGCGTAGATAGCTCGCTAGAAATTCTTAATAAAGTAAAAAACACCGAAGAATATTTAGTAAGACCAGATAAATGGTGGAAAGAAAGGTCAATAATTGGAAGATCCTTAATTTATAAAAAAAAATATAAAACTGCATATAAAATTGTTTCAAATCACGCAATGACAAAGGGTGCAGACTATGCGGAAGCTGAGTGGATGAGTGGCTGGATAGCACTCACTTTTTTAAAAAATGCACAACAAGCAGAAAATCATTTTTTAAATTTTTACAGGAATGTTAGCTATCCAATCAGCTTATCTAGAGGTTCGTATTGGTTGGGAAAAACATATGAAAAAATTGGGGATATAGAAAACTCAAATAAATGGTTCTTGGAAGGATCAAAATATTTAACAACCTACTATGGTCAACTTTCACATATGAAAGTAAAACCACAAGAGAAATTTGAACTAGATAAATTAATGTTTGTAGATGATGATTATGAACAAGAGTTTTACTCAAAAAAACTTGTCGCAATTATTGATTTACTTGATTATTTAAATAAAGATAAATACACAAAACATATCTTAAGGTTTTTAGCAAATGATAATGTAGAAAAAGGCAGTGAGGCTTTAGCTGCTAAATTAGCTTCTGATATATCACGTTTTGATTTTGCTATACAAGTCTCTAAAATTGCCTCATATCAAAAAAGATTTCACAACCAATTTAATTATCCAATAATAAGTGTACCAAAATTTGTTGGTGGAAGAAAAATTCCTGATCCAGCATTAATTTTATCTATTATCAGACAAGAAAGTGAATTTGATACCTCTGCTAGGAGTAGAGTTGGAGCTCAAGGATTAATGCAACTTATGCCTTATACGGCTAAGACTGTATCGAAACAAGCTAAGTTAGGATACTCGAAGGCTAAATTAACAACTGACCCCGAATATAATGTTAATTTAGGATCTCATTATATTGCTGGTTTAATCAATCAGTATAAAGGATCCTACCCTTTTGCTACAGCCGCTTACAATGCTGGCCCTAAAAGAGTAAAGTATTGGAAAAAAATTAATAAGGATCCTCAAAAAAAACAGATTGATTATGTTGATTGGGTTGAGCTTATTAAATTTAAAGAAACAAGAAATTATGTACAAAGGGTTTTAGAAAATTACAATGTTTACAGGTACATTTTGTCTCAAAAGCCAATATATCTAAAAGATTTCTTTAAAAATCAGAGCATGTATTAATGGCGGAAGAGAAGGGATTCGAACCCTTGGAAGGATTGCTCCTTCGGCAATTTAGCAAACTGCTGGTTTAAGCCAACTCACCCACTCTTCCGTTGATACATGTGTAACTTGAAATCATTGAATATTCAATATTAATCAAGTAATTTCTTGCAAATATGAAAAACAAATATTCAATTTTTTCACTGATAAAAAATGCTTTTTCGCAGCATGAAAACTGGAAACAAGCCTGGGGCAATCCTGAGCCTAAAAAAGAATATGAAGCAGTAATTATTGGAGGTGGTGGGCATGGATTAGCAACAGCTTACTATCTTGCAAAAAAACATAACATGAAAAATATTGCAGTTTTAGAAAAAGGTTGGATTGGTGGAGGTAATACAGGGAGAAATACAACAATCATAAGATCAAATTATTTATGGGATGCTAGCGCTGGATTGTATGACCATGCTTTAAAAATTTGGGAAAATTTATCTCAAGAGTTAAATTATAATATAATGTTTAGTCAACGTGGAGTTATGAACTTAGCTCATAACCTTCAAGACGTTAGAGATTTAAAAAGAAGAACTCATGCAAATAGGTTAAATGGTATTGATGCTGTTTGGTTAGACACAAAACAAGTTAAGGAATTTTGTCCAATAATAAATATTTCTCAAGATATTAGATATCCTGTACTTGGTGGAACTTTACAAAGAAGAGCTGGAACTGCAAGACATGATGCTGTTGCATGGGGTTATGCAAGAGGTGCAGATGCAATGGGTGTAGATATAATTCAAAATTGTGAAGTTAAAGGAATAAAAAGAAATGGAGATCATGTTGAAGGACTTGATACAACAAAAGGATTTATCAAAACAAAAAAAATTGGTGTAGTAGCCGCAGGTCATTCAAGTGTAATTGCTAATATGGCAGGCTTAAAATTACCACTTGAAAGTAAACCATTACAGGCATTAGTCTCAGAACCAGTCAAACCAATAATAGATACAGTTGTAATGTCTAATGCTGTCCATGCATATGTTAGTCAATCTGATAAAGGTGAATTAGTAATTGGTGCTGGAACAGATGCTTACATATCTTATACACAAAGAGGAAGTCATGATGTAGTAGAAGGTACCTTAAAAGCTATATTAGAGCTGTACCCTATTTTTAGTAGAATGAAGATGTTAAGACAATGGGGTGGTATTGTTGATATTTGCCCGGATGCAAGTCCGATCATTAGCAAAACAAATATAAAAGGTCTTTATTTTAACTGTGGATGGGGAACAGGAGGTTTTAAAGCAACGCCTGGATCTGGTGATTTATTTGCTCACACAATTGCTAATGATGAGCCACATAAATTAAATGCAGCATTTAATCTGAACAGATTTGTAAGTGGAGATCTTGTTGATGAACATGGTGCAGCTGCTGTAGCACACTAATGTTTGTAATAAATTGCCCGTATTGTGGAGAAAGAGACCAAAGTGAGTTTTCATGCGGTGGTGAAGCTCACATTGTAAGACCAAAACAACCTACAGAGCTAAGTGATGATGAATGGGCAGAATATTTATTTATGAGAAAGAATATTAAAGGTGTTCAGTTTGAAAGATGGAACCATGCTCATGGATGTAGAAAATGGTTTAATATGGTTAGGGATACATCAAATGACAAAATACATGCAGTTTACAAAATGGGTGAAAAACCTCCTGTAATTTAAATGACCAAATATAGAATTAATAAAACAAGATTTGTTGATCAAACAAAAACTGTTTCATTTACTTTTGATGGTAAAAAATATCATGGTTTTGAGGGTGATACTTTAGCCTCAGCACTTCTTTCAAATGGCATTCATTTAATTGGCAGAAGTTTTAAGTATCATCGTCCAAGAGGTATAATGTCATGTGGATCTGAAGAGCCAAACGCAATATGCCAAATAAATGATAATACTGATTTAACAGAGCCTAATGTAAGAGCTACAGAAATAGAACTTTATGAAGGATTGAAAGCATCTAGTCAAAATTGTTGGCCAAGTCTTAACTTTGATATAGGTGGAATTAATAACTTAATATCACCATTTATACCAGCAGGTTTTTATTATAAGACTTTTATGTGGCCAAAGAGTTTTTGGAAAAAAATTTATGAACCATTAATAAGATTGTCTGCAGGCCTTGGCAAATCACCCACACAACCAGATCCAGACATTTATGACCA
>CACMJX010000019.1 GCA_902614055.1 uncultured Pelagibacteraceae bacterium
AGAATTTATATAAGTCTAAAATTATTATAAAAATTTCTGATAGCCAATTTGCCAACAATGTTCTAGGAAACTATGGACGGATTTTAGCAGAATATCCTTTTTTGAAAGACTTTAGAAAAAATAAGTTAGAGCAGTTTATTAAAATAGATGGTATCGAAAATTTCAATAAAATTAAAAATAACAACAAGCCTGTTGTTTTTATTTCAGGACATTTTAACAATTTTGAACTCATGGCCATGCAAATTGAGAAAAGTGGAATCAATTTAGCAGCAATATACAGACCACTAAATAATGTTTTTTTAAATAAAACAATGGAACAAATTCGAACTAAATATATTTGTAAAAATCAGATTAAGAAAGGGAGATCGGGTACTAGACAAATTTTAGAAAATTTAAAAAAAGGTAACTCAATTGCCTTGATGATTGATCAAAGAGTTACAGAGGGTATAAAAATTGATTTTTTTGGAAACTTGGCATCTACCACCACAATTCCAGCTCAAATTATAAAAAAATATGAATGTGATTTGGTTCCAATATATATTGAAAGATTTGATAAATATTACTTTAAAATGTACGTATCTCAGCCAATTGCTATCGACTCAAAAAAGTCACAAGAGGAAATTTCTAAACATTTAAATAAGATCTTGGAAAAAATGATACTAAAAAATCCAGATCAATGGATTTGGACACATAATAGATGGAAAAAATAGTAATTATTTAATATTTTTTTCTTTTTTAATTGTAGCCTCAACATAAGAAAAGTAAGCCTCTTGTTCATCAACATTCCAGTAATTTAGATTCTGTAGTGAAATCTTCTTTCCTGAAACCGCACAAATTACATGATCACCTTCTTCGATGATATCAAAATTATTTGGCAGATATTTTAATTTTGCTAACTTCTTCATGATTAATAGGATATATATTTGAATATATGAAAATTGCAATTCTTGGAAATGGTGGCAGAGAACATGCAATAGCAACTAAAATCTCAAAATCCCCCAAACTTGAAAAATTATATTGTATACCAGGTAATGCTGGCACTGACTCAATAGCAGAGAATGTAGAAATGGATTTTTATAATTTTGAGAGTTTATTACAATTTTTAAAAGAAAATAAAATTGATTTGGTAATTGTAGGACCTGAAAAACCTTTAGTTGATGGTGTTGTTGATTTTCTTTCAAAAGAAAATATAAAAGTTTTTGGTCCAAAAAAAAAGGTTTCACAATTAGAAGGGTCAAAAATATTTACAAAGAAAATATGCAAAAAGTACAATATTCCTACTGCACAATTTGGAGTATTTAAAACTGCTACAGAAGCTTATTCATATTTAAAAAATGCAAATATGCCTTTAGTAGTTAAAGCAGATGGATTAGCTGGAGGCAAGGGTGTCTATATTTGTGAAAATTTAGAAAGTTCAAACAAAGCTGTAGAAGAAATATTTAATGGAAAATTTGGTCCAGCTGAGCAAGTTCTCATTGAAGAATTTTTGCAAGGAGACGAAATGAGTTATTTCGTTCTTTCAGATGGAAAAATATTTAAAAGGTTTAATACTGCTCAGGACCATAAGAGAGTTGGTGAAGGAGATAAGGGGAAAAATACAGGAGGAATGGGAGCATATTCACCTTCTGGGCTTATAAATTCAGAACTGGACAAAAAAATAATTTCAGAAATTATTAATCCTACTTTTGAAGCCATTAAAGATATGGGAGAAAACTATAAAGGATTTTTATATGTTGGTCTTATGATTAAAGATAATAATCCCTATCTGATTGAGTATAACGTAAGAATGGGAGACCCAGAGTGTCAAACAATTTTACCACTTTTAGCTACCGATTTATTAGATTTAATTTTGTCTTGTTGTGACGAAACTTTAGAAAAACAAAACATTCTATGGGAAGAAAAAAAAAGTATGTGTGTAGTCCTTTGCTCTAATGGATATCCCGATGTTTATAAAAAAAATTTAGAAATTCCAAACATTGAAAAAATAAAAAATAATGACTCATTTTTTATTTACCATGCTGGAACAGAAAAAAAGGACAATAAAGTATATTCTAGTGGAGGTAGAGTACTAAACTTTGTAAGTGTGTCTGACAATTTAAAGTCATCAAGAGAAAAAGCAATCAGAGAAATAGAAAATTTAAATTGGGACAATGGTTTTTATCGTAGAGATATTGGATACAAAATTATAGACAAATGAGAGTCATAGGAGGAGAGCTTAAAGGCAAAAAATTATTAATCCCTCTGGATAAATCTACCAGACCATTGAAAGATATGGTTAGAGAGTCAATATTCAATATTTTGAATCATTCAAGTAAAGTGTCTATAAATATAAATAATTCAAAAGTTTTAGATTTATTTTCTGGCACTGGTTCATTTGGGATAGAGTGTTTATCAAGAGGAGCAAAAGAAGTATTTTTTTTCGAGAACTATTCTAATTCTCTTAAAATTTTAAAAAAAAATATATTTAATTTAAAATTAGAGGGTAAATCTAAGGTATATGAAAGCAGTGCATATAATTTAAAAGAAACGAATTTAAAGAATGAAATTTTTGATGTTATTTTTCTAGATCCACCTTTTAAGGATAAAGAAATTAACATTTTAATCGACCAAATAAAAAAGTTGAAAATTGCAAATATTAATACATTAATAGTTATACACCGAAACAAAAAATCAGTAGATAATATTTCTAAGTTTCTAAATGTTTTGGATGAAAAAAATTATGGTTTATCCAAAATTTTTTTTAGCAAGTTAGTTTAAATAAGTAATTTTGATGTTTCAGTTTTAATTAACTCAACCGAAGGTTGATCAAAAGGGTTTACTTCCATCAATCTTCCTAACAAAATTGTCTCTAATACAAAAAAAGTAAATAATTCTCCAACAGTTTCTTCGTTTCTTCTTAAAATTTCAAAACTTCTAAAAGGTATTTTTTTTCTTTTAAAAACTTTTTGAGTTGCCTGTCTTTGTGCTTTGATAATTTGATTTAAATTTTTATTTTTTAAAATTGAAAACTTATCAAATAAATTTTTATTTGATAATTTTATTGATTTTTCATTAAGAATTCCAAAAAATGTAAAAAAATTATTTTTGGGTCCGTCTAAATAAAGTTGAAGCAAACTATGATTATCCTTGGGCATAGATGAAATAATAGGAAAAATACCTTTATTTTTTTTTCCTAAACTTTCTGCAGTAAGTTGTTGGTACCATTTAAATAAATTATTGGAACTTTCATCATAGTTAAGAATTACTGAATTTTTTTTCCCATTTGAAACACAGTCAAATATGAAATTAACATTATAAATCAATTGATTTAGAAAATATTTGTTTTTTATTAAATAATTAAGTCTTTTAAATTTTTTCTCATTTAGCCCTAGTAGTTCTGCTGGCAACATTCCAACTTCGGATAAAACTGAATATCTTCCTCCAATATAATTTTTATGTTCAATAATATCTGCCTTTAACTTGTTCCCGAGTTCTGTAAGAAAACTCGATTTTTTCTCTGTAATTACTAAATTTTTATTTTTTTTTTGAGAATTAAGAATTACGTTGAAGTTTGATATAGTCTCAAGTGTGTTACCAGATTTAGATACTATTAAGTTTAATGTTTTTTTTTTATTTTCAAAATTAATTTTACTATCAAGGTCATTGTAAAAATTTATTTTTTTTTTAATTTTGAAGCTTAAGAAATCATATACTGCCTCTGTGCCTAGAATTGAACCACCCATACCAATTAGATTTATAATATCGAAGTTTTTGTATTTTTTTAAAATTTCTTTTTTGTAGCTATATTTATAATTTTTATTAAATGAGTTTAATAGTAAATCACTTGTGATTAATTCTATTTTTAAAATATTCTTTATTTTTTCTTTTACTTTTATATTTTTTTTTTTTTGGAAATTTTTAAATATTATGTTTTTTGAAAACATTTATTTACTTAATTTTTTTTAATATTAAAATTTCGAGTGATGTGGACTGTTCTGAAAATGAGGTATCTTCTTCAATTTCACTATTCTTAAGTAAACTTTCTATGTTTAATTGATCGCTTTCAATATCTTTAGTAGATTTTACACTTGCTTCACCTGGTTCAGGCAATTTATAAAAATCTGGAGGCATTGTTAGTGGATTTTTTTTATTGATTAAAAATTCGTCACCTTGATCTGATCTTTTTTTTCCTTGTAAAGCTTCTCCAACTGAACCACATGAATATAAAAATAATAAGAGGAAAAATAATTTCGAAATTTTAAAGAATTTATTCATTAACTTTTTTATAACTTATTAATTCAGCCAAAATAAGTAAAATAATTCCAATTGTTATAAATATATCAGCTACATTGAAAATAAACCAATGATATCCATTATAATTTAGGTCAAAAAAGTCTGGAACAGCTCTATAATATATTCTATCAAATAAATTACCTAGTGAGCCTCCTAAAATAATAATTAAAAAATAATACTTTAGTCCTTTTTCCTTAAATAACAGATAAATTATAACAAAATTAATTAGGATAATTAAAGTAGTAACTAGATTGTAAAAAAGATCCTGGTCGGAGGATAATAAGCCAAAACCTATTCCTTTATTCCAAACTAAATAAAAATTTAAAAATGAGTTTATATAAATATCTACTCGTCCAGCTTCCGCTAGTATATTTAGAATAAGTATTTTTGATATTCTGTCTAAAAAGAAAATTGATAATAAAATGAAAATACTTATTACTATTTTTTTTTTATTTTCACTTTTCATGAAAGATGACAGTTACCATCTCTTTCACAAATATTTTCTCTTATTTTCCAACAAACTGGGCACTTATTTCCAACAGCTTTTGAACTAATGATCTCAATATCTTTTTCTAAGTTAATATCATTCGATATTGAAGCAGAGGATGTTATGCAAATTTCTGAAAAATCATGATTCTGAGCCAAACTATACATGTCTTTATCTTTAATTTTTATCTCAATATTTGCCTCTAAACTTGAACCAATAATTTTATCAGCCCTTTTACTTTCAATACTAATATTTGCTTCGTCTCTGATTAATTTAAGTTTATCCCATTTACTATTTAATTCCTCATTTTTCCATTGATTTGGAATTTTAACAAATTTTTGTAAATGAATACTTCCATTATTGTCTTCCTTATGAATTAAATGATAAATTTCTTCAGTGGTAAATGATAAGATTGGCGCAAACCATTTTAATAAACATTCTAAAATTACTGTTAGTATTAAAATACAATCTGAACGCTTCTTGGAGTCTTTTGGATCACAATAAAGAAGATCTTTTCTAATATCAAAATAAAATGCTGAGAGTTCTACTGTACAAAAATTTAATAACTCTTTATATAAATTATGAAAATTGTAGGACTTAAAATATTCATTAAAACCTTTATCGATCACATACAATCTATGCAGCATATACTTTTCTAATTCAGGAATATTATTTAAATCAATTTTATCAAAATCTACTTTTGAATATTCGTCTTGTATATTTCCTAAAAGATATCTGAAAGTATTTCTAATTTTTCTGTAAGACTCAGAGTGTTGGTCTAAAATTGAATAATCTATTCTTAGGTCCTCAGCATAATTTGACGAGGCTACCCAAATTCTAAGTATATCAGCACCATATTTTTTTAAAATATCTTCTGGAGCAATTACATTTCCAGTTGATTTAGACATTTTTAGTCCTTTTCCATCGACAACAAACCCATGGGATAAAATACTTTCAAACGGCGCTCTTCCTCTTGTTCCGCATGACTCTAACAGTGAAGAATGAAACCAACCCCTATGTTGATCTGAACCCTCTAGATACATTGATGCAGGCCATTTTAAATCTTCTCTCTTTTCTAAAACAAAAGAATGTGTTGATCCGCTATCAAACCATACTTCTACAATATCACTATTCTTATCAAAATCTTCTGCTTTATATTTGTCACCGAGTAGTCTCTGAAAATTATCATCAAACCAACAGTCTGAGCCTTCCTTTTCATAAATTTTTGCAATATTCTCAAAAACTTCCTCATCAATAAGAATTTCTCCAGTTTTTTTGGAAATAAATATTGGAAGTGGAACACCCCAAACTCTCTGCCTAGAGACACACCAATCTGGCCTTGTCTCTATCATTGCTTTAATTCTTTCTTTTCCTTTGCTTGGATAAAAAGCGGTATCATTTATTGCTTTAAGTGCTTTGTCTCTTAGTTTATGACTTTCCATTGAAATAAACCATTGAGGTGTTGCTCTGTGAACTAAAGGAGCTTTAGATCTCCAAGAATGTGGGTAAGAATGTGTCAGTTTACCATTGTTTAAAAGACCTTTAAGTTCTCTAAGTTTTTCAATAACGATATCATTTGCTTTAAAAATGTGAGTTCCCTCAAATGTAGGTATGTGTTTCGTGTACCTTCCATCATCATCAACAGTTTCAATTGCTTTTATTCCATTATTGATACACAAATTAAAATCATCAGGTCCGTGGCTTGGTGCACAATGAACAATTCCTGTTCCTTGTTCAGTTGTTACAAATCTTGCTTCGAGCATTGGAACATCATAGTCATATCCAATTTTATGAAATGGATGGCTACAAACAGTTCCATCAAATTCTTTTCCTTTGAATTCTTTTAATATATTAATTTTGTAATCAGTATCTTTTACAACAGATGTCAAAAGTTCTTTTGCAATAACTATTTTTTCATTTTCTAAAATATCTTTGTTATCTATCTCGCATAAAACATAATTCAAACTTTGGTTATAGGCTAATGCTTTATTAGCTGGTATCGTCCATGGGGTTGTAGTCCAAATAATAACGTTCGAACCAATTAGTTCATTAATATTAGATTTTTTAATTGGGAAGGCTACATAAATTGTATCAGATACATGATCTTTATATTCCACTTCTGCATCTGCTAAAGCTGTTTTTTCAACTGTAGACCATAAGACAGGTTTGTAACCCTTGTACAAACTACCCTCTTTTAAAAATTTTCCAAGTTCTCTTACAATTTGAGCTTCTGCATCAAAGCTCATAGTTGAATAATAATTTTCCCAATCTCCAATTACTCCTAATCTTTTAAATTGATCTTTATGAATGTTAATCCATTTACTTGCAAAATCTCTACATTCTTTTCTAAACTCAATAATAGGTACATCATTTTTATTTTTTTTATTTTTTTTGTACTGTTCCTCAATTTTCCATTCAATTGGTAATCCATGACAATCCCATCCAGGTACATAAACTGAGTCTTTACCATCCATTTGATGAAATTTAATTATTATATCTTTTAGAATTTTATTTAATGCAGTACCCATATGAATATTTCCATTTGCATATGGAGGTCCATCGTGTAAGACAAATTTTTCTTTACCTTTACTTTGGGATCTTAGTTTTTCATAAAGATTAATCTTATCCCAAAATTTCAAATAT
>CACMJX010000020.1 GCA_902614055.1 uncultured Pelagibacteraceae bacterium
ATTATTACAGTATCTTTTTCCTGTTGGTTGTGGGCCATCATCAAATATATGGCCGTGATGTCCTCCACATTTCTTGCAATGGTACTCTGTTCTGGCATAACCGATATGATAGTCTGTTGTAGTTTCAAATGCATCAGGTAGAGACTTGTAAAATGATGGCCAGCCAGAGCCACTTTCATACTTAGTGTTAGACTCAAACAATTTCGCTCCACAGTTTGCACAATGATAACTACCCTCTCTCTTTTCAAAATTAAGTTCACTTGAACCTGGAGGTTCTGTTGCTTCTTCAAATAATACTTTATTTTGTTGATGAGTTAAATTTGGATTATTTTTTGTCATTTAAATATTTATCACAATTTTTATGTAAACTTGCATGTAATTCAATAAGTTTTTTAAAGTCTTTGTTGTAACCACCACCTAAAACTCCACAAATAGGAACTCTTCTTTTAAAAAAGTTTCCAATAACCATCTCGTCTCTTTTATTAATTCCTTCGTCAGTAATACACAGCTTACCTAATCTATCATCTAAATGAATGTCAACACCTGCGATATAAAATACGAAATCAAAATTAAAATCGTTTAGAAAAATTATATTTTTTTTTAAAATATCTAAATACTCATCATCTTCCATGTTTTGTTCAAGTTCAATATCCAGATCACTTTTTGATTTAATTGGTGGATAATTCACTTTTGTGTGCATACTAAATGTAAAAACATTATTTTCATTTTTAAATATTTCTGAATTTCCGTTACCTTGGTGAACATCTAAATCGACTATTAGGATTTTGTTAGCCAACCCTCTATTCAAGAGATACTTTGCAGCAACAGCAACATCATTAAAAACACAAAAACCAGCTCCCTCGTCATAAATAGCATGATGACTTCCTCCAGCTGTGTTACAAGCTATTCCATAATTTATTGCTAATTTAGAGGCCAATACCGTTCCGCCTGTTGCAACTAAAGATCTTCTGACCACACTATCAACTAAAGGAAACCCTATTTTTTTTACCAATGATTGCTCTAATGTTTTATTTTTAATTTTAAAAATATACTGCTCCGAGTGAACTTCTTTAAGTGTATCTACTGAGCATGGATCAGGTTTATAAAATTTTTTAACTACCTTTTCTTTTTTAAGAAAACTTGCTAATTCACCAAACTTTTTAATTGGAAATTTACTATCATCACCAATTTTTGCTTCATAATCAGGGTGATTTACAACTGGTAATTCCACTTTACTTTATTTCTCGAATAGGCTTACCAGAAACACAGGCTTCTAAATTTTCAATCATTTGAGTATAGAAAATAGAATAATTTTCAGCTGTAACGTAGCCTACGTGTGGAAGCAAAAGTGCGTTAGGGACAAATCTTAATTTGTGACTACTGGGTAGAGGTTCTTTATCATAAACATCAATGCCAGCACCAGCTATTAAGTTAGTTGATAGTGCTATAATTAAATCATCTTCGTTTACAATTGGACCTCTTGAAGTATTAATTATAAAAGCAGTTTTTTTCATTTTATCAAATTCAGCAAGCTTTATGCAATTCTTATATCTTTCTCCTCCTTGAACATGAATTGATATAAAATCAGAGTTTTGAATAAGATCCTCTTTACTAGATGGCAAAACATCAAGATCTTTACACTTATCTAGACTTAAATTTTCACTCCATGCCATAACTTGCATTCCAAAAGCTTTTCCTATTTTAGCGACCTGAGATCCAACTTTTCCTAAACCAATAAGGCCCAGAATTTTTCCTTTTAATTCAACACCCACTGTTGTCTGCCAATAACCTTGATACATATTATCAACCTCTACTTTAATATTTCTTGCAAGACCCAGGATTAAAGCCCATGTTAACTCACAAGTTGGATTTGAATTTATTTCAGTTCCAGTAACAATAATTTTTGCCTTTTTAGCTGCATCTAAATCTATCGCTTTATTTCTCATTCCACTTGTTGAAATATATTTTAGTTTTTTTAATTTTTTAATTAGATTTGCAGTTATTAAAGTTCTCTCTCTCATTATAAGTAAGGCTTCAAATTCTTTTAATTTTTCAATAGCATTATCTTCATTTTCAAAAGGTTCGCTAAAAATCTCAATATCAAACTTTGATGAAAGATTTTTCAAATCTATGAATTCTTGAGCAACGTTTTGATAATCGTCTAAAATAGCTACCTTAAGCATTTTGAGTTTTTTTATTCGAAATTGTAATACCAGCAATTATAAAAATTGCACCTAAGAAATGATAAAATAAAATCTTTTCTTTGAAAATTATCATAGCCATTATTGCACCTAGAATTGGCATCAAATGAAGAAAAACTCCAGATCTATTAGCCCCAATAAGTTTTACACCTTTTATCCAAAACAGAAATGACATTAAACCAGGGAAAAAAACAACATAGAATAAAACTAAATAAAAAGAAGATTGTAATTTGATTACACTGCCCAAACTATAATCAATAAAATACATCGGAATAAGAAAAATAACTCCAAATGTAATAACAACCTGCAAAAGAGAAATTGGAGATAGATTGAATTCCTTTTTTTTCAGAAGTGCTGAATAAAGAGACCATGCAAACATTGCAATTAATGCAAAAATGTCTCCTTTGTTAAATGACAAATTTAATAAATTATTTAAATTTGCTTTTGTTATTATAAATAAAACACCTGTAAGTGAGAGAAATACTCCTATGATTTGAAATGAATTTGTTTTCTCAATTTTAAGTAAGAATGAAAATAATATAATCATAACTGGTACTGTTGAAATCATAAGTACTCCAGTAATAACTTGGGTATGTCTTAAAGAGTAAAAAAGGGCTGAATTAAAAACAGTCACAGCCAAAATTCCCAATAATGAAAATAAAAAAATATTATCTAATATAATTTTTTGGTTATTTAATAATTCTTTATAAGTGAATGGAAGCAAAACTAACCAAGCCAAAAACCATCTATAAAAATTTAATGATATTGGAGGAATATCAATAATGCTTGCAACTTTTCCTACTATAAAGTTACCTGCCCAAAATAAACAAGCTAAAACCAAATAAAGAGAGGCTAAATATAAAGGGCTAAGTGTTTTCATGAAAAGAATTTAGTAAATCTGTCCTATAGTTTATTGCTTCTTTTATATTCTTTTCCTTAACATGTCCAAAACCTCTGATTTGATCAGGTATTGAAGCTATTTTAACTGCTGTTTCGTAGTTTGATTTATTTATTTTTGTTCCTATGCCAGTAATTGTTTGCTTATAATCTCTTATCAATTCTCTCTCTTTTTTTCTTTCATTTAAATAACCAAATGGATCAAACTTTGTGCCTCTTAAGAATTTTAATTTACAGAGCAGTTTAAACACACTAAATAACCATCCTCCAAATTTAATTTTTACCAATTTCCCATCAACTTTACTTTTTTTACTAAAAATTGGAGGGGCTAAATAAAAATTATAATTAAAATTACCTTCAAAGTTTTTGTTTATATCGTTTACGAATTTTTTATTAGTCATTAATCTCGATACTTCATACTCGTCTTTGTATGCCATTAATTTGAAATAATTTTTTAAAACTGCAGTTGAGAATTGACTACCGTTTCCTATATTTTTATCTATCTTTCTTGCATAGCTTACGAGATCTCCAAATTTTTCAGCATATTTTATATTTTGATAGTCTTCCAAAAACTTAAATCTATTCTTATATTTTTCCTCAAAACCCTCTAGCACTTCTGGCTCATCTTTAATTATATCTAAAACTTCATCTTTTAAATTTTCATAATGTCTTCCAAATCTGAATGCATCAATATTATCTTTTACACTTGCACCATTTAACTCAATTGCTTTTTCAATTGATGAAGCTGAAATTGGAATTAAACCTGATTGATATGCTACTCCAACATTAAACATATTTGATAAAATTGAATTTCCTAAAATCTTAGATGTAATTTTATTTGATGATATAAACTTTATATTTTCTTGACCTACTATATTAATTAAATTATCTCTCATTTCTTCAAAAGGTAAGTTAAAATTTTTATCCCTCGTAAAATCTCCAGGCATAACCTCATCTGTATTAACTATTAACTTTGAAATTTTTTTATCTAAAGTTTTTATTATTTCTAAATCGTTTGATACAAGTAAATCAAATCCTAGAAGTAAGTTAGTATCACCATAAGATAACCTTATTGCTCCAACATCTTCTGGTTTTTCAAAAATTCTTAAGAAACTTTTAACAGCTCCACCTTTTTGAGCTAACCCTGTCATATCTAAAACTCCTGATCCTTTTCCATCTATTTGAGCAGCAGTTGCAAGCACAGCTCCAATTGTAACAACTCCTGTTCCACCAATTCCAGCAATCATTATCCCAAAAGATTTATTAATTTGAGGTAATTTTGGATCATCTATCTTTGAATTTATTTTATTAATTAAATTATCGTCATAATTTTTCTTAAGTCTTATATCTCCCTCAAGACTTACAAAGCTTGGACAAAATCCATCAACACATGTGTAATCTTTGTTACAAGAAGATTGGTCAATTTGTCTTTTTCTTCCGTATTCAGTTTCAACAGGTGCAATAGAAACACAATTAGATTGTATTCCACAATCTCCACAACCCTCGCATAGGTCTTTATTAATAAAAATTTTTTTCTTAGGCTCTTCTAAGATACCTTTTTTTCTTCTCCTTCTTTTCTCAGCCGCGCAGGTTTGATCATAAATAATAACAGTTGTTCCATTAATTTTGCTTAATTCAATTTGAACATCTATAATATTTTTTCTGTCATAAACTTTTGAATTTTTCGCAAAACCTCCTCTATCACTATATTTTTCAATTTCATCTGTGATTATTGCAATTTCTTCAACACCTTCTGCTTCAAGTTGTTTAGACATTTGAGCAACTGTTGGTAATCCATCTAATGCTTGACCTCCTGTTAAAGCAACGGCGTCATTATACAAAATCTTAAATGTCATTTTAGTTTTTGCTGCAACTGCATGCCTTATAGATAGAATTCCTGAATGGATGTAAGTCCCATCCCCCATATTTTGAAAAATATGGTCTGTATTACTAAATACAGACTCACCAACCCAAGTTGCACCTTCTGATCCCATTTGTGAAAAGCCTTCGTTGTCTCTTTCCATATGTTCTACAAGGTATGCACAACTGATACCTGTAATTGCTCTACTACCCTCTGGTATTCTAGTTGAGGTATTATGAGGGCACCCAGAGCAAAAATGTGGGACCCTTTTTAAAGCGATATTTGAATTAGTTTTTTCTTTCAAAGACCTTAATTTTTCTGAGAGATTATGTACTTCATTTGGTAAGTTAAGATAATTAATGATTTCAAAGATTTTTAAACCAATTTCTCCAGGGTCTAAAGCTCCAGATGAAACAAATAAATCATTGTTTTTTTCATCATTTTTTCCAACTACTTTTATATTTAAGTTTTTATTAAATAATATTTCTTTGACTTGTGTTTCAATGATCGATCTTTTTTCTTCAACAACAATGATTTTTTCTAAATTTTCCGAAAATTTTTCAATTATTGATTCCTCTAATGGCCAAGGCATAGCAATTTTAAGAAATTTAATTCCTACTCGATTAGCAACATCTTCATTTATTCCTATTTTTTCTAGCCCTAATTTTGTATCTAAAAAAGACTTTCCAGTACTTATTATTCCAACTTTTGGATTTTCTGAGTCAAAAATTAATTTATTTAAACTATTTAATTTACAAAATTCCTTTACATATTTTATTTTATGATGGTGCAACCGGTATTCCTTATCTTGAGCAGTATCTTTGAGTCTAATATTTAAGCCTTCGGGTGGATATTTTTCACTTGAAATATCTAAAATATTTAACCTATTTTCGTCTAAGTCAACAGTTGCTCCTGAGCTAACGTTATCATGAACACACTTTATACCTACCCAACACCCACTTTTTCTTGATAATTCGATTCCTATTATTCCATAATCTAGTATTTCTTGAACACCACTTGGATTAAAAAATGGTATCATCGCATCAATCATTGCAAATTCACTTTGATGAGAAGTTGTTGAGGACTCACATATATGGTCATCTCCCATTAAAGCAATGACGCCTCCAAACTTTGAGGTACCAGCTAGATTTACATGTTTTAAAGCATCTCCTGCTCTATCTACTCCTGGCCCCTTACCATACCATATGCCAAAAACACCATCGTATTTATCTTGTTTTCTAAGATTTACTTGCTGTGTGCCCCATAAAGAAGTTGCAGCAAGTTCCTCATTAATACCTGGTTGAAAATAGATATTGTTTTCATTCAAATATTTTTTGTTTTTTAAAATCTGCTGATCGTAGCCACCTAAAGGAGATCCTCTATAACCAGAGATATAACATGCAGTATTTAAGTTTTTTTGTTTATCTCTTCTTGCTTGAACAATTGGAACTCTAACAAGAGCTTGGGCACCAGTTAAAAATCTAGTGCCTTTACTTAATTTATATTTATCTTCAAGTTTAATTTCCACACTATATAACTTTATTAAGCAAATCTAACTGAACTATACGGTTTTAAATCCATATTTGTATTTTCATTTGCTATCATTCCTGAAACAATCTTTCCAGATATTGCACCTAAAGTCCACCCTAAATGATGATGGCCAAAAGAATAAAATACATTTTTATAATTTTTTGATGGTCCAATTATTGGTAAAAAATCTGGCAGTGTAGGTCTAAATCCGAGCCACTCATCTTTATGCTCAGGTAAACCGTCAAGCATATCCTTTGCATTTAAAATTAAGTTTTTGATCCTAGATTTTGATAAAGCATTTTCTAGACCTCCAAACTCCACGGTTCCAACTACTCTTAGTCCTTGGTCCATGGGTGACATTCCAAATCCTCTGTTAGAATAAACTACTGGTCTAGATATTAAATGGTCAAAATCTTTGAAATGAA
>CACMJX010000021.1 GCA_902614055.1 uncultured Pelagibacteraceae bacterium
TCCAATTTACGATCCTGACTATGAAGTTAATATAGATAGAAAAACTGCAACAGGATATCAAGTTAAAGCTGGAGACTATATTCAAATAATTACACCAACGGGAAGACAATGCTCAGATTTTGTTGCATACGACACTGCTAAACTTGAAAAAGGTATAGAAAGGGGTCTTGATTGGCAAACTACTAGAACCTTTATGGGACATACTTTCCCTGGTCCTGGTTTATTTTCAAAGTTTTATGATACTGATCATGAGCCATTGGTAGAAGTTGTAAGAGATACAGTGGGTATTCATGATACATTTAATTTAGCTTGTACCTCAAAGTACTACGAAGACTCAGGATATTTTGGTCATGCAAATTGCTCTGACAATTTAAATGACTCAATGAAAAAATATGGCGTAGAAGAAAAAAAAGGTTGGCATGCAATTAATCTTTTCTTTAATACATCTTCGGGAGGTCAAAATTCTGTTACATCTGATGAGTCTTATGCAAGACCTGGTGATTACGTCATTTTTAAAGCTCTAAAAGATTTAACATGTGGAACTACTGCATGCCCTAGTGATATTGATAGCTGTAATGGATGGAACCCTACTGATATTTTTGTTAGAACTTATGAGAAAAGCAAAGAATTTACTAAATCATATGGTTTTAGAATGAAAACAGATTCCGAAAATAAACTTACAAGAAATACCGGTTTCTATGAAAAAACATCAAAATTAACTAGAAACTTTGTAGATGCTAGAGGTTTTTGGTTACCAAATGATTATACAAAACATGGTGTAATTAATGAATACAGTGCATGCAGAGAAGACGCCGTCCTAATTGACTTATCTTCATTAAGGAAATTTGAAATTCTTGGTCCAGATGCTGAAGAATTAATGAATTATACATTAACCCGAAATGTAAAAAAACTTTCAGTTGGTCAAATTGTTTATTCAGCAATGTGTTATGAAAATGGAACTATGTTTGATGATGGAACGTTATTAAAACTTAGTGATCATGGTTTTAGATGGATTTGTGGTGATGAATATGGAGGTGAGTGGCTTAAAGAACAAGCTAAGAAAAAAAATTATAAAGTTCATATTAAAAATTCTACTGACCAAATAAATAATTTATCTTTACAAGGTCCCAAAAGTAGAAAAATTTTAGAAAAAATAATTTTTACTCCCCCTACCCAACCCTCTATATCTGAGTTGGAATGGTTTAGATTTACAATTTGTCGATTGGAAGAATTGAACGGAATACCATTAATTGTTTCAAGAACAGGTTACACTGGTGAACTTGGTTTTGAAATTTGGTGTCATCCAAGTAATGCTACTACAGTTTGGGATAAGGTAATGGAAGCAGGAAAAGATGAAGGTTTGATACCAGCTGGATTTGCTGCTTTAGATCTTTTAAGAATTGAAGCTGGTTTAATTTTATTTGGTAATGAATTTGACGGACAACAAGATCCGTTTGAAGCAGGAATTGGGTTTTCAGTTCCTTTAAAATCTAAAACAGAGGACTTTATTGGAAGAGAAAATTTAATTAAGAGAAAAGAAAATCCTCAAAAAAAACTAGTAGGGCTAGAGTTAATAGGTAAAGAAATAGCAAATCATGGAGATTGCGTTCATATTGGAAGATCTCAGGTTGGAATTATAACTAGTGGATGTATTTCTCCGACATTAAATAAAAATATTGCATTATGCAGAATAGATGTAGGTCACTCAGAATTAGGTAATGATGTTGAAATTGGAAAAATTGATGGACATCAAAAAAGAATACCTGCAAAAGTTGTCGGATTTCCTCATTACGATCCAAAGAAAACTAAAGTAAGATCTTAATGGCTAAATCGACTAAGGATTTGTTAGAATTTTGGGAAGATCAAATGAAACTTTCACACACATCAAGTAATTATTTTTTTAGAAAATCACCTTCTCACTATCATATGATGCTTCTAGTTATGTCAGCATTTAAGCAAAAACAGAACTTATCAGTAGAGGAGCTAAAAACCAAACTATTTAAAACATCTAGACCAAAATCTGCATTAATAATTAATGAGGCATGTGAAAAAGGTTTTTTTTATTTAGAAAAAACCGCTCAAGATCAAAGAAAAAAACATATAAAACCAAGTGCTTCGTTTATCTCGGAATTTAACGATTATTTATCTACTCTTAAAAATTTGAGCTTTTAACAATAGGCAAATCCTAAGTTCTATAAGTTTTTATTTCTAAATTTTATATATAAAAAAAATTATATATTTAACTCTTTTCAAAAAATACTGTTTCTATATGTCATTACCGACAAAAGCTAAAGTAGTAATCGTTGGTGGAGGAATTCACGGTCTTAGCACTGCTTGGAAGCTTTCTGAAACTTATAAAAATCCAGGTGACATTGTTGTATTAGAAAAAAAAGATACTGCAGCTGGAGCAAGTGGTATTGCGTGTGGAGTTGTAAGAAATAATTATTTTCAGCCTGCAATGAGAGAATTAATGGCTCATTCAGTTTCAGTTTGGGAGAGCGACCCTAAAGCATTTAAATATAATGCAGTTGGTTATTTACAGATTTCACCAGAAGTAATGCATGCAGATGTTGCAACTATATACGAACAACAAAAAGCAATTGGTTATGAATCTGAATTTATAGAAGGTGAAAAAGATTGTATGAAATATATGAAAGGTATGTTTGGTGATTGGCAAGCACAAGGTATAACTTCTGTTCTTCATGAAAAAAAAGGTGGATACGCTTTTAATAAAGATTCAATTAAAGCACTTGAACACAAATCTACTTCAAATGGTGTTGAAGTAATGAAAGGTGTTAAAGTCACTGGCTTCAAAAGAGGAAGTAACAGCAAAGCCGTTACAGGAGTTGAAACAGACAAAGGTACAATTGAATGTGAACAAGTTGTCGTTGGAGCAGGTCCTTGGGCAAGAGATTTTTGGAATATGTTAGAACTTCCTAAAACTGCAAATATTAAAGGTAAAGATGGCAGAATTCATGAAACCGACATGTGGAAATATTGGATGCTTCAAGAGGGTGTACTTGGTGTAGAACCAGATTTTTTAAAAATGGACAACGGTGAACAGCCACCTGTAATCCATGTAGACTCAACAGCTCCTTTATATTCAGACAAAACTAAAAAATTAATTACAGATAAAATTTGGGGAATATATTACAAACCAGATATTGACGGACTTGGAGTTCAAGGTGGAACTTCACCTTACATTGTTGATAAACATTTTGATCAAGTAAACGTCGATCCGTATGGAATAGAGTCGCCTGAATATCAAACAACAGAAGCTTTTAATGATATGTGGTGTTCAGCTTTAGCTCATTGTCAAAAAAGATTTGAAGGAAAATCAGATTTATATAGAAAAGGACCATCAGGCGGACTTGGATGTATGACACCAGATTCTTTTCCAATTTTCGATAGATTTTTAGAAAACGTTTATATGATAGCAGACTCTAACCATGGTTATAAAATGATTGGAGTTGGAGAGCTAGTGGCAAAAGAAATTTTAGGTACAGAGAGCGAATTATTAAAACCGTTTAGATTCAATCGATACGCGAAAGGTGAATTGCATCCGACATCTAACAGTCCGTTCCCTTGGAGTTAATTTATCTAAGTAGACAGATGTTTTTTTTTCAGTTAACTTTTTGTTCTAAAAATTCTTAGGGGGAAAATGACTGATCTAGAAAAACATGTAAATCAACCAGGCAGAGCAAAGTTAGTTAAAAAAGTAAGAGAAAAAATTAACGAATTAGGAATAACATACATATATTATCAATTCATTTCGGTAACAGGTAGAGTAGTAGGAAAAGGTATTCCTGCGGATCATTGGGAGAGGACTGCTGAAAAAGGTTTTCAATTAGTATATGGAGCAACAGCAAATTTATTTTTGGATAGGCATAATAACTACATTGGTTATGGACCAGAGGCCATGGAGTTGGTGGGGATACCAGACCCAGAAACTTTTGTACAATTACCATGGGATAAAAGAGTTGGAAGAGTTTTTGTAACGTGTTTTAGAAATAGAGAGGAGAGAAAAAACCCTGGTGGGCACTTGACTTCTGATTGCAGAGGAAATTTAAGAATTTTTAGTGATGAATTTAAGAAGAAACATGGACTAGAATTAAGAGTTGGGACTGAACCAGAAATGATGTGGTTAACTAAAAATGATGATGGAACTCCAACTGGTAAAGGTTTTTCCAAACCTTTTTGCTATCATATTGATCAATTCGAGTCATTAAGACCAGTTTTTATGAAAGTAATAGAATATTCAAAAGCGATGGGATTAGATATGATACAAGGAGATCATGAAGATGCTCCTGGACAGCTAGAACTTAATTGGACTTATGATAATGTTTTAAGAAATGCTGATAGATTATCAACATATAGGCAAATTTGTGCACAAGTTGCTAGAGAACACAATCTAATAGCTTGCTTTATGACTAAACCATTTATGGGTGTGTCTGCAAGTGGATGTCACACAAACATGTCTTTATGGAAAGGTGGAAAAGTTTCTGTTAACAAATTAGGAAATAAAAAACTTCCAGGAGTTGAAGAAGTATTTAGTTATGTATCTGGCGGAACAAACACTTTTATGCCAGACACAAAGGATATGCAGTTGCCTGGAAAAATTGGACTTCAATCAATTGCTGGTATAATGAAACATTTACCAGCTTTGACAGCTCTAGGATCATCTACGGTTAATTCATATCGAAGATTGTGGGACCAGGGGTTTTGGGCACCAGTATATGCGGACTGGGGATATCAAAATAGAACTTGTGGATTAAGAGTATCAGCACCTGGAAGATTTGAGTATAGATCAGTTGACTCAATGCATAATCCATACTTACTAGGTGCAGCTTTGCTAAAAGCTTGTGATGAAGGAATATCAAAAAAAATGAAGCCAGCTAAACCAGAGTCTAGAAATATTTATGAGGCTCAGAAAGCTGGTAAAGATGTTAAAAAATTACCACTAAGTCTTGGTGAAGCATTGAATAGACTTGCTGAGGATGAAGTAATCAAATCAGCAATGCCTGATGAGATGTATAAAGTTTTTCATTGGTATAAAAACGATGAGTGGGAAAGATTTCTTGGAGCAACAACTCAATGGGATCTTGATACATACTTGGATTGCTTACCATAAGGTAAATTAGGAAAGGAAAAAATGTGCGGAATTGCTGGACTTATCCATAGAGGAAAATCCTCAAATGTTGGGAATGAATTGCAAGCAATGCTTCAAGCCTTAAAGCATAGAGGGCCTGATTCAACGGGTTACGCTCTTTATGCTGATAACGATGGTGAAAACTTCATAATGAGATTTAAAGTTGGAGAAAATGTTGGTGAGGGCAGCTCTTCAGTTAATGAGGATGAGAGTGTTTACGATAAGAGAAAAGAACTTGTAGACAGTATGTTAAAAAATCTTGGTGCAAAAGTAATTAAGGAAGAAAAATTAACACCATATTCGTATAGATATGAAATGAAATATGATGATGATCTGATGGAATTTTCGAAGAAAATAGAAAGTATTGAGAGTGTTGAGATTTTATCAATAGGAAAATCACTAGAATTAATTAAAGATTTAGGAGATGCACAAGCAGTATTGGATAGATACGATCTAGGGAAAGTAACAGGAACTCATGCCATAGGTCATGCCAGGATGGCAACAGAGTCTGGTGTAGATATTAAATCTGCTCACCCATTTTGGGGATATCCTTTCAGCGATGTGTCTGTTGTTCACAATGGTCAATTAACTAATTATTGGAACAATAGAAGAGTATTGGAGAATAAAGGAATGAGGTTCATGTCTGAATGTGATTCTGAACTAATTGCAGTTTATTTGGCAGAAAAAATGAGAAATGGAGCAACTTTAGAAGAAGGTATGAAAGACAGTTTGTCAGGATTAGATGGTGTGTTTACTTATTTTGTGGCAACAAAAGATTCTTTAGGAATGGCGAAAGATACAATGGCAGCTAAACCATTGGTTCTCTATGAGTCTGATGAATTGGTAGCTATGGGTTCTGAGGAGATAGCAATAAGATCTATACTTCCCCACGAAATTGACACTTACGATCCTTTTGATGGAGAGGTAAAAGTATGGCAAATATAAAAAATAACGAGAATAAAACTAAAGCTCAATCAATGGGACTTCATTCTGAAGTCTTAACAGGTAAAACTCAACAAAAATTTTTCAACCCTGATGAAGCAGAAAACTTTTATTATTGGGGAACTTATGATGTTGATTTTAACAAAAGAATTGATCTTGATGTAAATGATCTAGATTGCAAAGAAGCGAACAAAAAAATTGATGAGCTCATGAGTCAAGGTTATGGAACAATAGTTATAAA
>CACMJX010000022.1 GCA_902614055.1 uncultured Pelagibacteraceae bacterium
TATAAATATTGCTGTTATTGGACTTGGTCAAATTGGATCATATCTTCTAAATGAGTTAAATGCAAAAAAGAAAGATATTGAAACTAAAACTGGAAAGAGAATTAAAGTTATAGCTATATCGGCTAAAAATAAAAATAAGAAAAGAAAATTTAAAATTAATAAGAAAATTTTTTATTCAAATCCTCTAGATATTTTGAAGATTAAAAACTTAGATATAGTAATCGAAGCTATAGGCTTATCAGATGGTATATCAAAAAAAATTATTGAGACAGCTCTTAAAAATAAAATTCATGTTATAACTCCAAATAAAGCATTAATTTCAAAACATGGTGATAAACTGGGAGAATTAGCTGAAATAAATAAAGTTAATTTAGAATTTGAGGCATCTGTTGCAGGTGGTATTCCTATAGTAAGAACAATCAAAGAAGGTTTGGCTACAAATAAAATCACAAAAGTTTATGGCATACTTAACGGTACTTGTAACTACATTATGTCAGAAATGGAAAGGACTAAAGATAGTTTCAAAAATGTTCTGAAGATGGCACAGAAACTAGGTTATGCTGAACCTGGAAATCCAAAATTAGATCTTAACGGTTATGATGCGTTAGCTAAAATAAAAATTTTGACATCATTAGCTTTCAATAAGAAAATTTCAAAGTCTGAAGGTTTAATGGAAGGTATTGAAAACATTGATTATGCAGATATTAAAATTGCTGATCAGTTAGATTTTAGAATAAAATTGTTAGGTATAACTGAGATTATAAATAATAGTATTTTTGAAAGAGTTCATCCATGTTTAGTTAAAAAAGATTCTTATATAGGAAATGTAGATGGTGTAATGAATGCTGTTATATTAAATGGTTCACCTATTGGAGAATCTGTATTGCAAGGGGAGGGGGCTGGACCAGGACCAACGTCCTCTGCTTTGATGTCTGATTTATTATCTATATTGAGAGGAAATATAAAATATCCTTTTGGCATATCTAAAAATAAAAGATTAAAACCTAAAATATTTAATAAAGACCAATCATCAAATTCTCTTTATTTTAGATTAGAAGTTAAGGATAAACCAGGCGTTTTATCTTCTATAACAAAGATTCTGGCGAAGTATAAAATTTCTATTCAAAGATTAATACAAATACCTGACCATAAAAGTAAGACAGCTTCGATTGTTCTTATTACTCATAATGCAAATGAACTAGACGCTCAAAGATGTATTAAATCATTTAAATTAAATAAAAATATTATTAAAAATCCAGTTCTTATTCGATTATTTTAATGGAACTTTATATAAAATTATTTGAAGTTCTTTTCCCAGTTTTTTTTATAGTTGGTATCGGATATTTTTTAGGTAAAAAAAATCCAAATTTTGATACATCATTTATAACTACTTATTCTGCTAATTTTGGAACGCCATCTATAGTAATATTCTCTATTTCAGCGAGCGGTGTAACTTTTGCAATGTTTTCAGAGTATTTTTTATATGCACTAATTCTTTTATCCTCTTTTTTAATTGTTGGGCTTATTTTTTTAATTTTGATGAAGAAAGATTATTTGAGAGAACTACCAACATTTTTTCTACCTAACACAGGTAATATGGGTATTCCAATATGCTTGTTTGCATATGGTAAATTGGGTATGGGTATTGCGGCAGCTATATCTTCCCTGGTTGTTCTTCTTCATTTTACTCTTAATATTTTTTTAGCTAAACGTGAGTTTGATTTAAAGGTTATAATAAAAAGTCCATCATTTTATGCAATAATTGCTACCATTATTTTTCTATATTACGAAATACCTATGCCAATATTTGTATTGAATACTGTTATGCTTCTTGCTTATGGAATGATAGTAATGATTTTAATGTCTTTAGGTGTTTCATTGACACAAATGAAAGTTTTTTCCTTTAAGGATGCTGTAATTACATCTACAGGAAGAGTTATTTTGGGGCCAATAATTGGTTTTTTGCTAATATCTTTTTTTAACCTATCTGGATTTGCTGCTGGTGTTCTTTTAATTCAGTCATCTATGCCAAGTGCAATACTTTGTTATCTTGTTGCTTCAATGTATTCACCTAAGGAAATTGTTGATAACATATCTAGTACAATAGTTGTTTCAACTTTAATGTCTCTTGTAACTGTACCATTAACTGTATTCTTTGCTTTAAAATACTTTAATTAAGAGATAAGGTTTTTATATGAAGGCTGTTATTCTCAATGCATCAGCTTGGATGATTGTTCCATTTATGGATGCTTTGGCAAAATATTTAAGTTCATCTATGGATGTTTTGCAAATTACTTGGGCTAGATATTTTTTTACAGTTGTCTTTGCACTTTCAATAATGCTTTTTTTTGATAGAAAATCCATGGTTTGGAGTAAAAAACCTATGCTTCAATTGATAAGAGGATTAATTTTTGTATTTTCAACATATTTATTTTTTTTTGCAATATCTGAGATTTCTTTACCCAAGGCCTTAACTCTAGCATTTGTTGCCCCAATTAGTGTAACTGCAATGTCCCCCTTTTTTTTAAACGAAAAAGTAGGCTTAAGAAGGTGGACAGCAGTATCTTTGGGCTTTATTGGCACCTTAATTGTTATTAGGCCTGGATTTATTGAGATTAATTTAGCTACATTAGCAGCCTTAGGTAATGGTATTTGTTATGGTTTTTATTTAATTATTACAAGGAAATTAAGTACCTCCGATAACTCTCTATTAACCTTATTATTTGCTGGCATAGTAGGGACTATTGTCATGTCTTTATTTATGCCCGGTGTTTGGATAAAGCCATCAAATAGTCAGTGGATTATGATGGCTTTAATTGGCTTTATAGCAGCTATTGCCCATCTTTTTATCATTTTGTCTCTTAAATACGCTGATGCTTCTAAATTAGCTCCCCTTGGCTATACTGAAATTATTACTAATATTTTGCTCAGTTATTATATATTTAAAGAATTGCCAGATAATTGGACATATTTAGGTCTCTCTTTAATAGTCCTTTGTGGTATTTATATATCTAGAAGAGAATATTATTTATCAAGATTGTATATAGGTAAGTAACATTTACTAATATATTAATGTAATACTTTATATATATATCATATATCATTGTAATTTATTGTTTTTTATAAATAAATATAACTATAGAATATTTTCCATTTTTTTATCTGAATAATTAATATCATAAAAAAAGTCTTATTTTTAATGAATTGATTTACAATTTTTTCTTAATTAAGCAAATTCTGATGAGAATAGAGTGGGTAATAAATACCAGTTTATAAATAAAATTAGAATTACTAAAACTTGGTGATAAATAACTTAAAAAACAAGCAAATATGCCATTATTTTGATAATTACTTTTTTCAAGGACATATTATTAAAGTTTGTTTAAAAAATTTAAATTAAATTTTTACGAGAAAAAGGCTGATTTTGAAATAGCTCTGCAATATTCGAATATACCGTTTAAAAGCCCATAATAGGGTCTATTTTAAGTGTTTGTAATTTTATAGTGCAACTTATAGGTGATATTAAAAAATAAATACCAAATATTGTATATTTGTAAAAAAACGTTGGTATTAAAAGTTTTTAGAGCAAAACACCCTCTAATTTTAGTAGTTTTCTCTTGGTATATATACCACCTTTACCCGAATAACCACCTAGAGAACCATCTGATCTTATTACCCGGTGACAAGGTATTTTGGGAGCATAAGGATTTTTTCCTATGGCATTTGCTACAGCTCTTACTGCTTTTGGCTTTTTAATTGCTTTTGCTACTTCAGAATAGGTTTTGATTTGACCTTTTGGTATAGTTTTTAAATATTTCCATACTTTTATTTGGAATTTTGTGCCTTTAAGGATCATAAATAGAAAAAACCCTGTTTCCTTGTACCTTCTCAGGCACAAAGAACAGTAGTTTTTGGCACGTCGTTGTATGCGCTACCGCCATGCCGTCCACCCTACAATTTTAGCGCTACTCTGCAGAGCTTTCTGCCCTCTGGGCTTGAACCTCTCGGTTTTTCCCCAGCTGGTCAGTTAAGAGTTGCCTCTTAATTCAATTTAAACAATATCAGATAGAGTAGGTTGTATGTATCACTTTATCGTTGAATATACTGAGTTTTTCACAGGGTTGAATAATGGGGATAACTTAATCTAAAGCTTTAAGTAAACCATCTAAAACCCTCATACATCGCAATTCCGTAAATTGAGTGTCTGATTAGAAACATAATTGATGTTTTAATTGGTATTTCAGTCTTATTTGCAAACACTCCCTGTCCTGTAAATGGTAAAAATATCAGTAATGGAGCTAGAGTTGTTAGAGCTCCAAATATAAAGCCTGAAAAATATGTCATTTTTAGACCTACCATTAAAAAACAAAAATAATAGATTACAGCCCAACAAATCGATACATAATAGTGAAAAATCCAACCAAGTAAAACTTCATACCTAAAATTAGGCATATGGGCAATGTTTGGGTTGTAAAAAGTAGCATTTTTAAGCATATAATAAGTCCATCTTCCAACGATTCCCCAAGAAGGTTCTGGAATACCCATTAATTTGAGTAAATAACCTAGAATATCAAGAATTATGCACGAAAATATTCCAGCAACTATAATACTAATTATATCTATCAAATAACCTCAAAACATTAATAAAAATAGTAAAACAAATATGCTTATAAAAAATATTCCAAAAATAACCATTAATATTCTATTTTTTGTTTGTTCTTTCAGTTTTGGCCAATAATTCATAATAAGGAATGTTCCAATAACAACAATTAATCCAATTAAGACATATTTAGGCATAAATATTCTTCTACATTAAATGCTTGACTTGTTAAATGAGTTATATTATTACTAGTGATAATTAATTGTTATCATTAGTAATTATATGAATGAACTAAGTACAGATCTAAAATCGCTTCATGAGGCAACTTTAAATAACCTTAAAAATTCAAAGGCAAATAATACTTTAAGAGCTTATAAATCTGACTTTAAAGACTTCGGAGCTTTTTGTGCAAAACATGGGTTAAATCCATTCCCAACAGAACCAAAAATAGTTTCTTTATACCTAACCCATCTCTCTAAAAACTCAAAAATAAGCACTTTAAGACGAAGATTAGTATCAATAAGCATGGTTCATAGGCTCAAAGGGCATTATCTAGACACTAAACATCCAATAATCGTTGAAAATTTAATGGGAATAAGAAGGGTAAAAGGAAGTATTCAGAGGGGTAAAAAACCTCTATTAATCAATAATTTAAAATTAATTATTAATGTAATAAATGAACAAAAAAATAAGGAAATAAAAAAACTTAGAGACAAATCAATAATCTTAATTGGCTTTGGAGGAGGCTTTAGAAGAACCGAGCTAATTTCAATTGATCATGAGGACTTAGAATTTGTTCCTGAAGGTCTAAAAATCAATATTAAAAGATCAAAAACTGACCAACTCGGAGAAGGAATGACTAAAGGAATGCCCTACTTTGATAATAAAATTTACTGTCCTGTTACAAATCTAAAAAAATGGTTAGAAATTTCTAAAATAAAGTCAGGACCTATTTTTAGAAGATTTTCTAAAGGTTTATCATTAACAGATAAAAGATTAACTGACCAATCTGTAGTTTTATTAATGAAAGAGTATTTAAAATTAGCAGGCATCGAAAACGAAAATTTTGCAGGTCATAGTTTAAGGTCGGGTTTTGCAACCGTAGCTGCTGATGCAGGCGCTGATGAGCGAAGCATAATGGCTATGACAGGTCATAAAACAACACAAATGGTTAGAAGATATATTAGAGAGGCAAATATATTTAAAAATAACGCATTAAATAAAGTTAAAATTTAAATTGACTCAATAATTTTTCTACTAAGATTATTAAAATCGTCTCGCACAATTTGAACTTTATTTTTAAAATGATGATTATAAGATGAAAAAAAATTAATTTCAGAATTATCTACAATATCAATAACTTTAATATTGTAATTAGAAGCAATATGTGATGGTGCACCATGACAAGATATAAGGGAGTTACTATGTTTGATTAGAAACTGAAATTCGAAAATATCAATTTTGTCTTTTATAACTAAGTTTTTATTCTCATGGAAAAAACTATTAATTTTCAATTCTTCCAATAGTGGGTTTTCAATATAACTATTTACAACAACAACTTTAGTATCTCTAGACAAAATAGAGAGAAAATTTACTAATTCTTTTATAGTAGGTTCAATGTTCTTGTA
>CACMJX010000023.1 GCA_902614055.1 uncultured Pelagibacteraceae bacterium
AATTTTAGAGTCACCTATACCTACAGAAGATCCATTGAATTGGGTTGATACAAAATCTTACAAAGACAGGCTTAAAATTGCAAGAAAGAAGACAAACCAAAATTGTGCAGTAATGATTGCTAAAGGAAAAATAAATGGAATAGAAGTAACTGCTGGTGCAATTAACTTTGATTTTATTGGAGGCTCTGTTGGAGCTGCAGAAGGAGAAGCAATAATTTATGGAGTACAACACGCAATAGACAACCAAACACCTTACTTGTTCTTTCCTTGTGGTGGGGGACAGAGAATGTTCGAGTCAACAATTGCTTTAGCAAATATGACTAGAACAACACTTGCCATAAATGAACTCAAGAACAACAATTTACCTTATATAGTTTGTTTTACTGATCCAACTGCTGGAGGAATAACTGCCTCTTTTGCAATGTTAGGAGATATTCATCTTGCTGAACCTGGATGCCTAATAGCATTTGCAGGAAAAAGAGTAATTCAAGCAACGGTTAAGGAAGAATTAAGTTCTGATTTTCAAACAGCCGAATTTGTTGAGAAACATGGCTTTGTTGACAGAGTTGTTCAAAGAAAAGATCTTCAAAAAGAAGTAGGGAACCTTCTATCGATATTACTTAGAAAAAATTCTGATATACATTTAGAAAACTTAAATGAAACTTCAGAAACAAATATCCAAACTAGAGAAGCATCATAAAAAAAAACTAGACTTATCTCTAGGAAGAACTTTTAATCTATTAAAAAAACTAGGTAATCCACAAGATAAATTAAAAAATGTTATCACAGTTGTTGGAACTAATGCTAAAGCAAGCATGTGCTATAGTCTTAAATCAATACTAAACCAGGGTGGGTATAAAACTAATCTTTACACTTCTCCGCACCTACTCTCTTATACAGAAAGGTACGTTTTTGAAGATAAGGAGATCAATGAAGAGGATTTAATAGAGTTGCTGACTGATGTAGAAAAGACTTTAGGAGATGACAATGCTACATTATTTGAAATTTTAACTTGTGCATTTTTAAAACATGCTGAAAGTTTCAAAGATAATATTAATATTGTAGAAGCAGGATTATTTCATCAATTTGATAGTACAAATGTTTTTAAAGAAAATTTAATGACACTCATTGGTGTCATCCACAATGATCACTTTCAGTGGCTTGAAAATAAATCAATTGATGGCGTAATACATGAGAAAACAGCTAAGCTTTTAAACTCTAATATATTTGTTAATAAACAAGTAAATAATGAAATAAGGGATAAAATAGAACAATCATTAGAAAATAATACTTCTAATAAATATTATTTTGGTAAAGATTTTAATATTAAAACATCTGAAAACGGATTTATTCAATATCAAGACCAGCTTGGAGAATTAGTATTACCTGAACCAAGTATTCTTGGAGATCATCAACTTTATAATATTAGTACCTCAATTGCTGCATCAAGAAAAATTTTTAATATAAAAGATGAATATATTAAAAATGGTATTCAAAATATTTCATTAAAAGCGAGACTTGAGGAAATAAAATCTGGTAAATTAAAAGATATTGCTGGAAATAATAAACTGGTAATAGATGGTGGTCATAACATTAGCGCAAGTTTTTCTATTGCTAAATGGATTAAAAATCAAAATGAAGAAGTAAACCTTATCGTAGGTATGATGAAAGACAAGGAACATGAAGAATTTATAAAAGCCTTTGAAAACATAGTAAATTCAATTACTTTAATTGATATTCCTAATCAAGATGGTGCAATTTCAAAGGAAGATTTTAGAAAAAAGTTAGATAATTTAAAATTAAATTTGAAACTTTCTAATAGTATTGAAGAAAGTATAAAATCGTTATCAAAAAATGAAAACACTATTATACTCTGCTTAGGTTCGCTATATCTTGCTGGTGAAGTTTTAAGCTTAAATTAGATATTTTCTTTTATCCAAGAAACAATTTCACTTTTTGGAACCGCTCCGACCTTAGTTGAAACATGGTTTCCATCTTTCATCAAAATCATTGTAGGAATTCCTCGAACACCATATTTTGTTGGCGTATTTGGCTCTTCATCAATGTTATGTTTTGCTATAGATAATTTGTCAGACATTTCATTTGAAATCTCCTCTAGACTGGGAGCCACCATGTGGCATGGTTTACACCAATCTGCCCAAAAATCACATATTAATATCTTATTATCTTTGACTAATTGATCAAAACTTTCGTCTGTAGATTTTACTGTTGCCATGTGAGTTTTATATAAATTAATTTTATTTATTCAATAGTTAAAAATGCTTAAATTTAATTTTATACATCAAACATTCTCGTACTTTTTTTGAATAGACATTGCATAGGTATTAAATTCATCTAAAAGAGCTAATTTTTCGTTATCATTTTCATTAGTATATTTTTCTCTTAAAGTATCAATTTCATTATATAAAGTAGGTATCGTCCACCATTTCTCTTTTCTTTCGCTTAATATTCTCTTAGCGATTTCTCTTCTAATTGATTTATACATTGCCTCTGGCAAAACTTCTGGAGCCTCTTGAAATATAATTTTTTTACCAAATCCAACCAATCTATCGTCATCAAATTTATCTAATAAATTTAATTTTTCTTTCCATGGTGCTGCATGCCAAGTTGGGAAAAGAGCTGTATCTTTGTTTGAAGTAAATTTTGTATAAATACTTTCTTCAGCGTAAATATCCTCTTGAGATTTTGATTGCTCTTTTTCTTCAGCAACTTCCCTTAAGGCTGTCAAAATATTTTGGGAAAATTGTTCATTATTTTGAACAAATTCTGATCTTTTTTTTAATACGTTTTTATCTAGTTTATTATATGGCTCAGCGCTCATTCCATATTTTGCATCAATTATAATAGGTGCTTTATTTGCACGAATTGTTCTTAAAAATTTTGGAGACTTTTTCATTTCTGATTTTAATTCGTTTATTGATTTATTTATTAAAGGCTGAATTTCAGTTCTCAAATCTATACAGTAATACCATCCTTGGTAAATTGGGTGCATACAATGTTTTTGATGTAATGGTACAACTAAATGAAGTCTGGATTTGCCATAATAATATTCATTTAAAGTAACAATTTCCCCTTTTTTCATTATGGTTTCTGTATCAGATTTATTTGCGGTTCTTAAAAAAGATTCCCAAGTGTGCTCTTGTTTGTTTTTAATAATCTTTAAAATTTTTGCTGTCAATTCGGCATCAGCAAGTGCTGAGTGAGCATCACTTGCATCAATGCCCTGCATTTGAGCTAAAGATGCAAGTTTAAATACAGGATTATTTTTTTCATTAATTTCCGTTTCTAAGATAGTTGGATCTACAGCATACGCAGCTCGTGCAATGTTTATGCCATCATGTCGTTTATTGGGTGCTGCATTAGTAATATAAGGATATCTAATATTTTTAAAAAACTCTTTCCTTATCATCTCTTCATCAAAATTAAGGCTACTCCAACCTAAAAATATTGCAGGACTCCATTTTTTAAATATTTTTTCAACTTCACCCAGCATTTGATAGTGACTTAAGTTTGTTTGAGTTAGTTGTTTTATTGATGTCTTGTTGACTATTAAGGCCATGGCCTGAAATATCTCACCTTCAGGCAGACTGCACCTTAAATTAAATCGGTCTTTCTCTTTAAAGTTTTCATCGACTAGAATTCCACCTATCTCAATAATACAACCGAAATCTGTGCTGGCACTTGATGATTCTATATCCCAAATTGCTAAATTCATATTTTTAAATTCAAATTAGCTATGTTTTGATGGGTTTTTTGTAAAGTTTTTAGGACTAAACCGTTGCATCTAAACAAGTAGCTTCTAGTTAGTTTTATCTCTTCTATGAAATGGTCTGTTAAAGTCAAGCTATATTATTCATCTCGTTAAATTTTTTGACCCTTCCTAAGAATAAATTTTGATACATCTCTAATTCTGCGCCTTCTATTTTAAATTCTTGGAACAAAATATCTTTTGTACAAAGTAAAATTATCCCAGCTTTCATATTTGTTCCATGAACAACATCATGAGCTAAAGTATATGCTCCAAGTTGTAAAAAATAATCTTGAATATAATCTGTTTTTTTTGGTTTATTGCTCTGTTTAAAATCGATAACAACATCATTGCCCTGATAAATACCAATTAAGTCAGCTGTACCTGCATATTGTTTGGGATAATACAAAGTTTCTTCAATTCCATAGATTTCATCTAATTTACTATCTATACCTTTTTCAATTATTTCTTTGGCCATATTTTTATATTGTTCATTACTTTCAAAAAAACTTTCATTAATTCTACCTCTTAAGTAATCCTCTATATATGAGTGCATCGATGTTCCTCTAGAAGATGCTTCTGTTTTAATTTTATTAGCTTCTTTAAAGCCTACCCTTTCCTTCCAGTTCGCTAAAGCAGCTTTTTCTTCATCAGATTTAGTAACACTTAATATTGTTGTAACACTTGGAAGTTTTTCTTCACCTAAAGAATATTTTCTATAACCATCCTCAATTGATCTTGTGGACTTCGGATAATTAAATTTATTATTCCATTTCATGCATTTCTTATATGAGAAATCATATTTAAATTAAATTTATTTTTTAGCTTGTCTAGGAAGGTCTTCAAGTTTTTCTACATTATCTGTTTTAAGAGCTTTTTCGAACTGCTCTGGATCTTTTATGTTTTCCAAAGTTCTCGTAATAGATCTTGCATCCATTCCAAACTTATTAACAACAGCCATTGCCTCTTCTAGTTTTTTATTCAAGACTATAATATTATCAAAATGTCTTGAAAACCGTGTGCTAATCGTTTTTAAATGAGTATATATTTCAGTTGCTCCCTTTTGAACTTTGAGGGATTGAAAACCCATGTGCAAAGACTGCAGGTAAGCAGATAAAGTGTTTGGTCCGCAAATTACAATTTTGTGTTTCCTCATTAATTCTTGGGTTAATAATTCTTTTGTGCTTGGATCTTGGTACTCAGTCAATTCTTTATACAAACTTTCAGTTGGTGCATAAACGATAGCAAAATCTGTAGTTTTTGGTGGGACTATGTATTTTTCATTTACACTTTTAGCTTTAACTTTAAAAGCTGATGCTAATTTTGCTCTAGCATCTGCAACAGCTCGTTTATCATCTGCATCATAACCATCAGTGATTGCCTTAAATTTTTCAACTGGAAAATGAGAGTCAATTGGAACCATTACATCACCTTGAAGTTTAATTGCAAATTCAACATTTTCACTTGTATCTTCTTTCATTTTAACATTAGTCATGAATTGAGAGGCTGGTAATAAATCTTTAATTAAAGCATCCAAACTAAATTCAGCAAGTGTTCCATATTTTTTAACACCTGCTAAAATTTTACTGATACCTTCTTGGCTTTGATTCAATAACTGTACTTGCTGATTAAAATTACCAACTTTTTCATCTACTTTAGTTAAAGCTTCTGTCATATCTTTAGTAACACCTGTAGAAAGATTATTAAATGAAGTAGACATTGAGCCTAATGAATTATTAATAGTATTATTTAAAGTATCTTTTAGAGAAACAATTTCTGACTTTAAGTTTGCTATTTCCTCAACATCTTTATTTTCGTTCTCTTCTCTAGGTTTTGGCCTTAAATTTAGATACAAAATCCCTAAAGTTG
>CACMJX010000024.1 GCA_902614055.1 uncultured Pelagibacteraceae bacterium
TGCATAGTCTTCTTCTTCTAATTGCTGTTCCATCTTCTGTGGGTCTTGAGTCAACAACTGAAGTGTCACCTTTTTTGCTGCATGGACAAATCATAAATTAATTTAGCCTAAGTGTTTATAAATAGGGAAATTAGCACAAAGGCTTACAACTTCTTTTCTTACTTCATCTTCAGTTTTAGAGTTATCTTCAGGGTTTTCAGCTAACCCTTTTATAGTTTTTGTTATTAAATCACCTACTATTTGAAATTCTTTTAAACCAAATCCTCTTGTTGTAGCTGCTTGCGATCCAAGTCTTATTCCAGAAGTTATCATTGGGCTTTCACTATCAAACGGAATACCATTTTTATTACATGTAATATTAGCTCTAGAAAGGCTTTCTGCAGCGACATTACCTTTTACATTAAAAGGTCTTAAGTCAACTAACATCAGATGTGTATCCGTTCCACCTGAATAAATTTTAAAACCATTATTTTTTAAAGTTTCAGCTAAAATTTTTGCATTAGCTAAGACTGTTTTTATATAATCTTTAAATTCAGGTTTTAACGCTTCTTTAAATCCAACAGCTTTTGCAGCTATAATGTGCATAAGTGGTCCACCTTGGTATCCAGGGAAAACTGCTGTATTAAATTTTTTAGATAAGTCCTCGTGATTAGTTAATATTATTCCGCCTCTTGCACTTCTAAAAACTTTATGAGTAGTAGATGTAACCACATGAGCATAGTCACATGGATTAGGATATCCCCTACCAGCAACCAAACCAGAAAAATGAGCCATGTCAACCATTAGATATGCTCCAACTTTATCAGCTATTTCTCTAAATCTTTTAAAGTCAATCACCCTTGAATAAGCACTACCACCTGCAATTATAAGTTTAGGTTTGTGTTCAAGCGCAAGTTTTTCAACATTATCATAATCAATAAGTTCAGATTCTTTATCAACCTCATATCCAATTGCATTAAACCATTTTCCTGACATTGAAATTTTCAAACCATGAGTTATATGTCCCCCTGAATTCAAACTCATTCCCATAAAAGTATCGCCAGGTTTTAACAAAGCTAAAAACACAGCACCGTTTGCCTGTGCCCCAGAGTGAGGTTGTGCGTTAGCAAATTTACAATTAAATAATTCTTTAAGCCTGTCTATTGCTAATTGTTCTGCTACATCGACATGTTCACAACCATTATAGTATCTTTTGCCTGGATAGCCCTCAGCATACTTATTTGTTAAGACTGATCCTTGAGCTTCTAGAACAGCTTGAGATACAATATTTTCAGATGCAATTAGTTCGATATGATTTTGTTGTCTAACCAACTCATCATTAATAGCTTTATAAATTTCAGGATCACTATCTAATAAACTTTTTTCAAAGAAGTCTTTGTACTCACTATTTAAATATTTTGTTTCACTTGACATAATTTTTATATTTTTTTTACTCTTTTTAAATGTCTTCCACCCTCAAACTTAGTATTTAAGAATGTATTTATACATTTAAAGGCTAAATTTTTACTAATCAACCTTTCTCCTAATGTAATAACATTTGCATCATTATGCAATCTAGATAATTTAGCGTTTTTTACCGAATAACATAATGCCGCTCTTATATTTTTATGTTTATTAGCTGTCATTGCCATGCCCATACCCGAACCACATACTAAAATACCAATATTCTCTTTTTTTATCTTTTTTGATAGTTTATGGGCATAATCTGGATAGTTTACTGATTTTTTTGAATGCTCTGGACCTAAATCAAAAACTTCAAATTTTGAAGAAAATTTCTTTTTAATACTTTCTTTTAAATTAAATCCAGCGTGATCAGATGCGATATAAATTTTTTTCAAATTAATTAAATTTATAATCTAAAACACATGCAACTAAGTGTATTCTATTTTCTTCTCCACCATTAAATGCATTATGATATTTTGTATTGTTAGTAACCCAAACTGATCCATCAGCAGGCATATGCTTAGCCACATTATCAATAACCATCAAGCATCCAGGATTTGTTATAATTGGTATATGCAATCTAGGTTCTGGATCTCTATGCCAGCTTAATGTTGATCTTGGTTCTTTTAATAAAATTCTTACTCTGCCTAATTTATATTTTGATGAAAGAACATCATAAACTTCTTTAAAATAAGTATTTTCATAATCTCTTATGAATTCACTATATTTAGACTCATCGATATCCACATCTCTTGAAACTTCTTTCCCAGATTTATCTGGTTTAGTCCAATAAACACCTCGAGCTTTACTACCTTTTATTGAATCTGGGTCTCCTGGTATCTGTGTTAAAGAAATTGCACCAAAGTTAGTTACACCACCCCCATCATCAAATTTTTTAATTTTTGCGATTTGGTTATAAGCATCTTGAAGCTTATCAATATCAAAATGTATAGTTTGTTTTTGAAAATCACTAAAGTCTAAAACTCTATCAGTTTGATTATGTAAGTTAAGATTTACGATTTTATCTTTATTGTCCATTATGAAGATTGTTTTCTACTCATTTATATATATATTTGTATAATAGATTTTGTCGCATAATAAAATACAATATGATTACAGGTAAATATCCAAATTTAAGGCTTAGAAGATCAAGAAAATATGCTTGGTCTAGAAAATTAGTCCAAGAAAGTTCTTTATCTTATAGTGATTTGATCCTACCAATTTTCTTGATTGATGGAAAAAATAAAAAAGAATCAATAAAATCTATGCCAAATGTATTTAGGTATAGTGTAGACAAACTTCATATAGTTGTAGGAAAAGCAATAAAAAAAGGAATACCTATGATTGCTTTATTTCCATACACAAGCAAAACAAAAAAAGATGAAAAAGGTTCTGAAGCTTTAAATCCAGACAATTTAGTTTGCAGAGGTATTCAGTTAATTAAAAAGAAATTTAAGAATAAAATTGGTATTATGTGTGATGTGGCCCTAGACCCTTATACTTCTCATGGCCATGACGGATTATTAAAGAAACACAATATTCTGAATGATAAAACTGTAGAAATTCTTACCAAGCAAGCAGTGCTACAAGCCAAAATGGGATGTGATGTGATAGCGCCTTCGGATATGATGGATGGAAGAATAGGTAAAATTCGATCAGCCTTAGATAAAAATAGTTTAAATGATGTACAAATATTGTCATATGCAGTTAAATTTTCATCTAGCTTTTATGGACCATTTAGAGACGCTGTTGGATCAAAAAAATTATTAAAAGGCGATAAAAAATCATATCAAATGGATTTTAGAAATTCAGATGAGTCTTTGAGAGAAGTTTCATTAGATATAAAAGAAGGTGCTGATATGGTTATGGTTAAACCTGGTATGCCCTATCTTGATATAATAAAAAAAGTTAAAGATAATTTCAAAATACCAGTATTTGCATATCAAGTTTCTGGTGAATACAGTTTGATCATGAATGGAATTAATAAAAAATTAATAGATAAAGCCTCAATAAAAGAGTCTCTTATTTCGTTTAAAAGAGCTGGAGCAAACGGTATTGTAACTTATTTTGCCGATCAAATAAATCTTTAATTATTTCAACAAATTAACAAAATCATTTCTTGAAGAAGGATAATTCTTGTTATTAGGTTTGATAATTGTTTTATCCAAAAAATCTCCAACTATGGAAAAGCCACTGTATATATCTTTTAAATTTTCAGGAATAATATTTTTATCTATTAGAAAATTGGGTATGATTTTTTGACTTGAATCTACAATATATTTAGTTTGACCGTTAATATTTTTATCAACCACGTAATCTTTAAAATTAATATCATATCCAATAGACTTTAGTATATTTAGCTCTAAATATAAAAATTCAACAAGCCAATTATCAAGTTCAATTATTTTAAATAATTTTTCTAAAAGATTATATATTTCAACATTATTCTCATTTTCAGCAGTGAGAATTTTTATTAAATTCATACAATAGATAATACAAAATAATTTTTTTTTATTTTCTAAATAAACTGGGGTTTTAATTTCATCAATCTCAACTTTTAGATATCCAAGCCTACCATCCTCTCTTAGTTTTGAATTTATATGAAATTTATTACCTATTAGTAAATAGCTCTTCATCTTTTTTGATGTAGATCCAAAAATGATCCCAACTATTTTTCCATTATTTTCCGTGTAGAATTCAGCTATTGACGAATTCTCGTTATATTTGTTCAAAGATATTAAATATCCTTTATCTTGCCAATTCATTTATGCTTAATTCTTTTGAGAAGTTCTGAAGCTGCAGATTGCTCTGCATTTTTTTTTGAAGATCCAATTGCGTAAACATATGTACTATTTTTAAGTTTAACACCAACTTTAAAATTTGGTTTATGTCTTGGACCTGTATTAGAGATTAGTTTATAGACAGGTAATATTTTATAATTTTTCAAAGAATATTCTTGAAGTTGTGTTTTAGCATCAATAAAAGTAGTTTCTGCATCATTTATTAAATTTTTCCATAGTTTAAGGATAAAACTTTTAGAAACTTCAAAACCTTTATCTAAATAAATAGCTCCAATTAATGCTTCACAACAATCAGAGATAATCTTATTTTCAACTATATTATTTCTCGCTTTTGAATTACCTGTAATTATAAATTCTTTAAGGTTTAATGAATTTCCAATTTCTAAACATTTATTTTTATTAACTAAAGAGGCTAATTTTTTATCTAATGACCCTACTTTTTCGTTAGGATAAAGCTCATACAATTTTTTTGAAACAACAAGTCCTAGTACTCTATCACCTAAAAATTCAAGATTTTCATAATTATTATTTGGATCATTACTTTTGTGAGTAATAGCTTGCAAAAGGATTTGCTCATTTTTGAAATTTATTTTAATCTTTTTTTGAAGGTTTTTAAGAGCGATCATAATTAATTAATAAATTTAAAAAATCTCTTTAACCTTAATATTTCATTCCAATTCCAAAATTTAACAATACTTCCTATAAATGGATCTGATGAAAAAAATAAGATTTGAGCTTTTCCTACAAGATTATTTTTATGGACATATCCAACTTCAGATAAAAATCTACTATCTTTTGAGCAATCCCTATTGTCTCCTAAGAAAAATAAATGGTCTTTTGGCACTAGGTATTTATCCGTGTTAGCAAAAGTAATATCTGTCCTGTATGATGCCAAATAAACTTTACCGTTTGGAAGTTTTTCTTCAAATGTGTTAACTTTAATTTTTGATTTCCCACAATAATTAGTGATATTTTTTGATTTAATTTTTTTTAGAATTTGATTGCCATTTAGGTAAAGATCTCCATTAATAAACTGAATTGTGTCACCTGGTAAACCGATCACACGCTTTATATAGTCGGTTCTATTATCGGCCGGTGTTTTAAATACAGCAACGTCACCTCTTTTAGGAATATCAGTAAAAATACGATTTTCAAAAATAGGTGGACTAAATGGGAAGGAATGTTTGCTATAACCATATGTAAATTTAGTTACAAAAAGTCTGTCACCGACTAATAAATTTGGTTCCATTGACGATGATGGAATATAAAAAGGTTGCAACAAAATAGATCTAATTAAAACTGCAATGATAAGTGCATAAATTATAGTTTTAAGATTTTCAATTATTATTTTTTTCATATTTTTTTATCTATAACAACAAACGCTATTGAATA
>CACMJX010000025.1 GCA_902614055.1 uncultured Pelagibacteraceae bacterium
AAATTTAAGATTTGCAAACGATAGTTATAGGCGTTTTATTCAAATGTATTCTAATGTTGTATTGGGAATAGAAGGTTATTACTTTGAGGATATAATTGAGAACTATAAGTTAACAAAAGGAGTATTACTTGACACAGAATTGGATGAATATGATTGGGAAGCTTTAATAAAAGATTTTAAAAATCTAGTTAAAGAAAAAACAAAAAAAGATTTTCCTCAAAGTGTCAAAGAACAACTTGTCGGAGCTATAAGTGCTGTTTTTTTATCTTGGGAAAGTCACAGAGCAAAAGTCTATAGAAAATTAAATCAAATACCGTCTAATTGGGGTACAGCAGTTAATGTACAGTCAATGGTTTTTGGAAATATGGGAAATGACTGTGCAACTGGCGTAGTGTTTACTAGAAATCCATCAGATGGATCAAAAAATATATATGGAGAATATTTAATAAATGCGCAAGGAGAGGATGTTGTTGCTGGAACTAGAACTCCACAACATATTACAAAAAAAGCTAGAGATGAGTCAAAAGAAACGCTTAAGTCAATGGAAGAAGCAATGCCAGCGACTTACAAGCAACTAAAGAATATTTTAACTAAATTAGAAAAACATTACAAAGATATGCAGGATGTTGAGTTTACTGTTGAAAATAAAAAACTTTGGATACTTCAAACACGCTCTGGAAAACGAACAGCCAAGTCTGCTGTAAAAATAGCTGTAGATATGGTTAAAGAAAAATTGATTACTAAAAAAGATGCAATATTGCGAATAGAACCAAGTTCTTTAGACACTTTACTTCATCCAACTTTAGATGAGAAAGCGAACTTGGAAGTAATTGGGTCAGGCCTACCCGCATCACCTGGTGCTGCAAGTGGAAAAGTTGTTTTTACATCAGAAGAGGCTGAAAGACTCAATAGTATGATGCAAAGTACAATATTAGTTCGTGTAGAAACTTCACCAGAAGATATACATGGTATGCATGCAGCAAAAGGAATACTTACATCAAGAGGAGGTATGACAAGTCATGCTGCAGTAGTTGCTAGAGGGATGGGAAGACCATGTGTTTCTGGATCTAGTGAAATAGAAATTGATTATGAAAATAAATTATTCAAAACAAATAACAGAGTAATTAAAGAAGGAGAAATAATTACAATTGATGGTTCATCAGGAAGAATAATTATTGGTAAGGTAAAAACAGTTAAACCAGAAATATCAGGTGATTTTTCAAAAATAATGAGTTGGTCTGATAATTTTAGAAAATTAAAAATAAGAACTAATTCAGAGACTCCATTAGATAGTAAAACTGCTAGAGAATTTGGCGCAGAAGGTATTGGTTTGTGTAGAACTGAACATATGTTTTTTGACGAAGAAAGAATTTTATCAGTAAGAGAAATGATATTATCAAAAACAATTGAAGACCGATCTAATGCTCTCAAAAAGTTATTACCACATCAAAAAAAGGATTTTATTGAAATATTTAAGATTATGAAAGGTTTACCAGTAACAGTAAGGTTGCTTGATCCACCTCTACATGAATTTTTGCCAAAAAGTAATAATGAAATTAATGATGTTGCAGTTTCACTAAATATTCCCGTTAATGAACTTAAAGTTAGAATTTCAGAACTTCATGAGCAAAATCCCATGCTAGGCCATAGAGGTTGCAGATTAGCAATTTCATTCCCTGAAATTTATGAGATGCAATGTAAAGCAATTTTTGAAGCTTTAGTAGAATGTAAAAAACAAAAAAATCAATCAATAATGCCAGAAATCATGATACCTTTAGTTTCAACAGAAGCAGAAATAAAAATCATGAAAGATTTAGTCATCAGAGTTGCAAAAAAAGTTCAAGAAGAAAATAAAATAAAAATTGATTTTTTAGTTGGAACAATGATTGAATTGCCAAGAGCAGCAATAAAGGCAAAAGATATTGCTAAACATGCAGAATTTTTTAGTTTTGGAACTAATGATTTAACTCAAACTACATTTGGAATTAGCAGAGATGATAGTGGTAAATTTCTAAACGACTATATTGAGAACAAAATTTTTGACATTGATCCTTTTGTATCAATTGATGAAGGAGTTGGAGACTTAATAAAAATTGCAACTGATAAAGGCAGAAAACAAAATAAAAAAATTAAACTTGGAATTTGTGGTGAGCATGGTGGAGATCCCAAAAGTATAGAATTTTGTGCAAAAACTAGATTAGATTATGTGTCTTGTTCTCCCTACAGAGTTCCAATTGCAAGATTAGCGGCAGCTCAAGCTCAAATAAAAAAAAATTAAATCTCTAATTTTAAATCCAAAGCTTGAATACTATGTGTTAACTCTCCTACTGATATTCTATCAACGTTTGTTGCAGCTATTTTTTTTATATTTTTTAAAGTTATTCCTCCAGAGGCTTCAGTCTCATATTTCCCTTTTGCATATTTAATAGCTACTTTAAGATTTTTTGGACTCATATTATCGAATAAAACTGTATTAAAATTAAGTCCATTAATTTTCTTAAATTGTTTCAAAGTATCAACTTCGACAGTAATTTTTCTTTTTTTTTTATTTTTAATTGCTTTTTTCACTATTTCTTCGAATTTCTTTGATGAGGCTAGATGGTTATCTTTAATTAAAAATTCATCACTTAAATTAAATCTGTGGTTTGTCCCACCTCCTAGTTTTATAGCATATTTTTGAATAACTCTTAGATTGGGAATTGTTTTTCTAGTGCAACAAATTTTTGTTTTCTTACCTACCTTTTTGATAAATTTATTGGTTTTAGTTGCAATACCTGAGATATGTGAGAGAAAATTTAGAGCAACTCTTTCACCAATTAAAATGCTTTTAATTTTACCTTCAATTACAGCAATTATAGAACCTTTATTTATTTTAGATCCTTCTTTTTTTTTTATATGAAATTTAATATTTCGATCTAATAAATTAAAAGTTTGTTTAGCAAATTCTAATCCACCAATAATACCTTTTTCATTGCTAATTAGTTTAACTTTTGAAATTAAATTATTATTTAATAGATTTGTTGTAATATCTCCTGAAGGATATAGATCCTCATTAAGAGCTAACTTACAGGTTGATCGGATAAAATCTTTACTTAATTGTATTTTTGGCACAGAATTTATCTGCCTATTTCAGCCATTCTCTCTACTGATTTCCTAGCTTTCTCAATTGTTTCGTGGTCCATTATTAATTCATTTGTCTCATTTTCTAAACAATCAAGTATTTTTGGTAGTGTAATCCTTTTCATATGAGGACATAAGTTGCAAGGCCTAATAAATTCTACATTAGGATTGTCAATTTGAACATTATCACTCATTGAGCATTCTGTAACCATCATAACTTTTTCAGGCTGATTATCTTTCACATATTTGATCATTCCACTTGTTGAGCCTGCAAAATCACTGGCCTTTATGACGTCAGGGGGACATTCAGGATGAGCAATAATTTTAATTCCAGGATTATTTTTTCTTATTTCATTAATCTCTTCGTCATTAAATTGTTCATGAACTTCACAAGTACCTTTCCATGAAATAATTTCTACATCAGTCTGAGATGCAACATATTTTGCCAAATAATCATCTGGTAAGAAAATTACTTTTTTTACACCTAAAGAGTTTACAATTTTAACAGCATTTGCAGATGTACAACAAACGTCAGTTTCAGCTTTAACATCTGCAGAAGTGTTAACGTATGAAACAACAGGAACACCTGGATATTGTTTTTTTAAGTTTCTTACATCTTCACCAGTTATAGATGAGGATAAAGAGCAACCAGCTTTCATATCTGGCAGTAAAACTTTTTTATCTGGACTCATTAGTTTGGCAGTCTCCGCCATAAAATGTACACCACACATAATAATTATATCGGCCTTAGTTTTTGCAGCTTCAATTGCTAAGGCTAACGAGTCTGCTGAAAAATCAGATATACCATGATATATTTCAGGAGTTTGGTAATTATGAGCAAGAACTACTGCATTCTTCTCTTTTTTAAGTTTATTTATTTTATAAATGTATGGTGCATGAGTAGCCCACTCTATTTCAGGAATAGATTTAGAAACCTTTTGATAAATGGGATCTGTTGCAATTTTAACCTGAGTTGTGAATTCCATAATAAAAACTTATCAACTTGAAATAGAATTGTCATTCATTTAATCTGACGCATGATTTGCGGCCATGCTGAAACTGGTAGACAGACACGGTTGAGGGCCGTGTGAGCCTAGCTCATGAGAGTTCGATTCTCTCTGGCCGCACCATCAATTGATATTATATATAAAAAAGGGGCGTTCTGTTGCCAGGTGCCCCGAACCCCGTGACTCAATTAGTAAACTAATTAAGCTGCAAGTGCGTAACTTTCGTTAGCATTTATAAATTAGCCCATCACGGCGGAACAATACCGAACGAAAGAACAACTTTTAGACACCCGTCGATCCTAATTCACCCCCTTAAGTTGTAAATGGTGGAGGTGGTGGGTACTGCCCCCACGTCCGTAATGGTTATTACGAAATTCGTTTATCGTCATAGTTGGAAAACCAACACTATTAATATAAAACCAATTTAAAGAGATTCAATAATTTATTCATGAAACTTACAAAAGAACAAATAAACGACATAAAAGATCAACAATCTCAAGAAAATGTAACTAAAAGAGTTACTGCTCCTGAATTAGAAAAAATATTATATGAAGCGATTCCAGCTTTAGATCACGGCTTTATAAGAGTTATTGATTATATGGGAGATGATAGCTCAATTGTTCAGTCTGCAAGAGTTTCCTATGGCAAAGGAACTAAACAGGTTTCAACAGATAGTGGTCTAATAAAATATCTAATGCGTCATTGGCATAGTACTCCATTCGAAATGTGTGAAATTAAATATCATGTAAAATTACCAATATTTATAGCAAGACAATGGATTAGACATCGTACAGCAAACGTCAATGAATACTCTGCAAGATATTCAATTTTAGATAAAGAATTTTATTTACCTGATCCAAAAAATTTAGCAGCTCAATCAATAGCAAACAGACAAGGTAGAGGTGATGTGATTGAAGGAGAGCAGGCAAAGGAAGTTTTGGAACTTTTAAAAAATGACGCTGAAAGAACATATGATAATTATGAAACAATGCTTAATCAAAAATTTGACGGGTCTACAATTGATGAAAATAAAAAAGGATTAGCTAGAGAGTTAGCAAGAATGAACCTAACTTTAAATACTTATACCCAATGGTATTGGAAAACAGACTTATTAAATCTAATGAATTTTTTAAGATTACGTGCTGATCATCATGCTCAATATGAAATTAGAGTTTATGCGGATATAATGTTAGATACTTTAAAAAGATGGGTTCCAATTACATATGATGCCTTTATGGACTATAGAGTAGGCGGTACAGAAGTCTCTGTTAAAGGAAAAGTAATAATACAAAAATTATTGAAAGGTGAGGAAATTAATTTAGAACAATCTGGACTTTCAAAAAGAG
>CACMJX010000026.1 GCA_902614055.1 uncultured Pelagibacteraceae bacterium
GATGTTGTTCTGTATAGTGGAACTGCTACTGCTGTTGTAGCTGGATCACTTCTGTAATCGCCACCATGTAATGCAATTGTTTCTGGATGTTTGTTTTTACTCATATTTCCCCTTCTGTTTAATATTGTATTAAACTAAAATGAAAAAATACAATCAAGCTTTAATTTAACTTGATAATGGGGGATAATTTGTTGTTATAAATTTTTTAAGTACAGTTAATACTCTATCTGCCTCTTCTAATAACATCATGTGACCACAGTTATCAATTATATCGACTTGACTACCATCTATTAATGAAGCCAACTTCTTTCCCTCTTTAACAGGGCACATTTTATCATCTGTTGCCAAAATCGATAAAGTAGGACATTTAATTTTCTTTGCTGCATCAAAACCATTTTTGTAATTATCACAGGCTCTAAAGTCTACTCCTAAAGTATTCTGTATTGTTCTAGATTTTGCAAGCATTGTTCCTGTGTTGATATGGTAAAGACCAGGCACAGGATGACCGCCAAAATGACCAGCTGGACCATGAGCCCAATCCATCATTAAATCTACTGCTTTTGGATCATTATTTTCAGCTAATGAAAGTAACTCTGGATTCATCGGTATAGCACCAGCTCCACCCATTAGGCTTAATGTTTTTATTTTATCTGGGTATCTCGATGTGCATTCTACTGTAACTAAACAACCTTGTGAATGTCCAACTAAAGAAGCTTTTTTATGTCCGACTGCATCTATTACATCCTTTACCCAATCAGCCATCTCTTCAATTGATTTAAGGCTTTCACCACTTGATAAACCATGTCCTGGTAGATCAACTGCTAAAGCGTTATATCCATGAAAAGCAAAATATCTTGTCTGAAGTACCCATGTCATATGAGTTAGACCGCTACCATGAACAAATATTATCAATGGTTTTTTTTTATCAAACGGTCTACCACCAGTAGAGGCAAAAACCTCGTTATTATTTACTTTAAATTTCATTGATTTGATACAAGTCTTGGCTTTCTAGCTGCTCTGAAACCAATCTCGAAATCATTTTTTATATCATCAATGTCTTCAATACCTACTGATAATCTAATCATGTCGTGGGACAACCCGGCAAACTTCAAAGTTGCTTCATCCATTTGTGAATGGGTTCCAGATGCAGGATGAATAACCAAAGTCCTTGTATCGCCAACATTAGCCAAGTGTGATGCTAATTTTACGTTATTAATAAAAGCAACACCGGCATCTTTTCCACCTTTAATACCAAACGCAATCATTGAACCCCTTCCATTAGGCAAAAGTTTTTTTGCTAACTTGTGATCTGGATGATCTGGGACACTTGGATGTGATACCCAAGCAACACTTTCATGGTTTGACAAATATTTAACCATTTCTTCAGCGTTAGAGCAATGTTTTTTCATTCTTACTGATAAAGTTTCTATGCCTTGTAAAACATTCCATGCATTTTGAGGACTTAAACAAGGACCAAAATCTCTCATTCCTTCAGCTCTAGCTTTCATTGTAAAAGCTGTTGGGCCAAACTCCTCGGCAAAAGATAATCCATGATATCCTTCATAAGGTTTTGTCATTGTTGGAAATTTATCATTTTGCATCCAGTCAAATTTTCCACCTTCAACTAATATTCCTGCCATTGAAGATCCATGTCCTGCCATCCATTTTGTTAGTGAATGAATTACTATATCAGCGCCATGCTCAAACGGTTTACATAAATAAGGAGTTTGATAAGTTGCATCAACCATCAATGGAATTCCAGCATCATGCGCAATTTTTGCGATTTCTGGCATGTTCATTATTTCGTTACCTGGATTTCCAACGAGTTCTCCAAAAATACCTTTTGTATTTTTTTGAATTGCTTTTTTAAATCCTTCAGTATCTCTTGGTTTAACAAATGTACATTTAATTCCAAATTTAGGTAAGGTTAATCTAAATAGGTTTACAGTGCCTCCATATAGTTGAGATGATACAACTAAATGGTCACCTGCTTCACATAATGTCATTACTGTCAAAAATATTGCACTCATTCCTGAAGATGTAGCTAATGCTGCTGTACCACCCTCAAGTGATGCAACTCTTTCTTCTAATACACCAACAGTTGGGTTTGAAATTCTACTATAAATATGTCCGCCTCTTTCTAAATTAAAAAGAGCAGCTGCGTGATCAACATCATCAAAAAGGTATGATGTGGTTTGATATATTGGTACTTGTCTAGAGCCAGCATTTTTGTGTGGCTGATAACCAGCATGTAAACTAAGGGTATCAAATTTATACGTATTTGGTTTCAATTCTTTTTTTTTATCACTCATTAGGCTCCTTTAATTTATAATTTTGTGAGTTCGTTTTTATCACGTTATTATTACTAATAAATGGTCATAATTCAATCAACCATTCAGTCCAACCAAAATATAATAATTTGACAATATAAGTAATTATAAGTATTAATCCCGCATTCATGACAAAGTTTGTTAAAAAAGATGAGATAAACAGCGAGTGGTTTGAAATCGATGCCACAGGTGCCGTTGTAGGCAGACTAGCAACAGTTGTATCAAAAATTATAAGAGGGAAGAACAAAACAACATATACCCCTCACATGGACCATGGAGATTTTGTTGTAATCAAAAATGTAGACCAAATTAAATTTACGGGAAATAAATTTCAAAATAAGAAATATTACAGACACACTGGATACCCTGGTGGTATTAAAGAAATAACACCTGAAAAATTGAGTGAAAAAAAACCGGGTGAGGTATTAAAGTTAGCTGTTAAAAGAATGTTGCCCTCAGGTGCTCTAGGGAAAAAACAATTAACTAAACTAAAGATTTATTCAGGAGAAGAACACCCTCACACTGCTCAAAATCCAAAAATAATTGAAATCGGTAAACTTAATCATAAAAATATTGTAAGAAATTAATATGGAAACTGCCCAAACATCTTCACCAAAAATAAAGTTAGATTTTAAAGATAGCAAATACGCAACGGGAAGAAGAAAAAAATCTGTTGCAAAAGTTTGGTTAAAAAAAGGATCCGGGAAATTTTATGTTAATGGAAAATCATTAAATGATTATTTTCCAAGAGCCAATCATGTAATGCAAATTTTAAGACCTTTTGAAATTATCAACCAACCAACTGATTATGATGTTAGATCAAAAGTTGTAGGTGGTGGACAAACAGGTCAAGCTGGTGCTTTAGTACATGGTATTTCAAGAGCTTTACTAAAATTTGATGAAACTTTAAAATCAACCTTACGTAAAGAAAAACTTACGACAAGAGATTCAAGATCTGTAGAGAGAAAAAAACCTGGTAGAGCAAAAGCTAGAAAAAGCTACCAGTTTTCTAAAAGATAATTTCTTTTTAAATTTCAACTGTTATATTAAATTATGGGTAAGAAAAATGTTCTTATATGTGGTGCTACTGGATATATAGGATTACAATTAACTAAACTTCTATGTACACATAAAAAAGTAAATATTAAATATTTATGTGGAAGCACTTCTGTCGGAAAAAAAATAGATTCCTTTGAACAAGAATTAAAAAAATATAAATTACCAAAAATTTCAAAATTTAAAAAAGAATATTTATCAGATGTGGATATAATATTTACAGCATTGCCAAATGGTGAAGCACAATCTATTTCAAAATTTTTAAATAAAAATAATTTATTAATAGATCTAGCGGCTGATTTTAGACTTAATAATAAAAAAGATTATGAAAAATGGTATAAAATTAAACACAAAGCATTAAATGAAATCAAAAAAAGTATTTACTCTATACCTGAAATTAGTGGTAAATTAATTAAAAAATTTCCAATAGTATCTTGTCCTGGATGCTACCCCACATCTGTATTAATTCCATTAATCCCGTTAATAAAAAAAAACTTAATTAATAATCAAACAATTATTATTGACTCGAAATCTGGTTATTCAGGAGCAGGTAGAGGAGTACATAAAAAATATAAAGATAAAAATTTATATGAGTCTTTGAGTGCTTATGGATTAGCAAATCATAGACATAATTCTGAAATCCAACAAGAGCTTGATCTTAAAACTGGTAAAAAAAATAAATTTCATTTTACACCACATCTTACACCAATGTTTAGAGGAATTTTAAGTACTATTTATGTTGATTTAAAAAAGGGCATTAACATAAACGAAATAATTAATGTTCTAAATGTCCAATACAAGAAACATAAATTTATAAAAATCTGTAAAATAAATACTTTCTTAAGTACTAATGATGTTATGAATACTAATAATTGCTTTATTTCTGTATGTAAAAGCAAATATAAAGATAAAATAATAATATTGTCTGCAATTGATAATTTGATTAAAGGTGGTGGAGGTCAAGCTGTACAAAATATGAATAATTATTATGGCTTTAAACAGAGCGAAGGTCTAAATGTTTAAATATATTTTTATAA
>CACMJX010000027.1 GCA_902614055.1 uncultured Pelagibacteraceae bacterium
AAAAAAGCAGCTGAATTTATTCATAAAAACAGCTCTAAAAATTGAAAGATAAAAATAAAAAACCAATCCAACCAGTAAGTGGAACAAAAGTACCAAGATATGCGGGACCATCAACCTTTGCTAGATTACCAGAATTAAGAGATGTTGAAAGTTGTGATGTAGCAATTGTAGGAGTTCCTTTTGACTCTGGAACTAGTTACAGACCTGGAGCAAGATTTGGACCCCAAAGTATAAGACAAGCCTCAAGACATTTGAGAACAAATTATCATCCAAGTTATGATGTTGAACCATTTAAAGTGCAACAAGTTGCTGATGCAGGAGATATTGCCTGTAATCCATTTAATATTGATGAAGCTATAAAACAAATAGAAGTTGGTGCTACAAATATTTTAAATAAAGTAGGAGGGATTATTAGTCTTGGCGGTGATCATACAATAGCTGTTCCATTGCTTAGAGCAATTAATAAAAAGAATAAAGGTCCAGTTTCATTAGTCCATTTTGATGCTCACCTAGATACTTGGGATACTTATTTTGGAGCACCTTACACACATGGCACACCATTTAGGAGAGCTAGAGAAGAAAACTTATTTTTAGATGACGCATCAATGCACGTTGGAATAAGAGGTCCACTCTATAGCAGAGAAGATATCAAGAATGATGAAAGTTTTGGTTTTAAAATAATTCATTGTGATGAATTTCAAACAGAAGGTATAGACAAAATAGTTGAGAGAATTAGAAACAGAGTAGGTGACAATGCTTTATATCTATCGATAGACATTGATGTCTTAGATCCAGCTTTTGCTCCTGGAACTGGTACGCCTGAGATAGCAGGTATGACTACAAGAGAAATTGTAAATGTTATAAGAGGATTGTCAGGGCTAAACTTAGTTTCAGCAGATGTAGTTGAGGTAGCACCAGCATATGATCATGCAGAAGTAACTTCTTTGGCAGCTGCAACAATTGTTTATGAATTAACAAATTTGTTTGCAAAAGCCTAAAGAACAGATAGCTTAATATATGTTAGAAAAAAGAAATTTTTATATAAATGGTAAATGGGTAGAACCAAAAAATTCTAAAGACATTCAAGTAATAAATCCTGCTACAGAAAAAAGTTGTGCGGTTATTTCACTGGGTGGAAAAGAAGATGTTGATGATGCAGTGTCAGCTGCAAAAACTGCTTTTCAAACTTGGGGTTTCACAAAAAAAGAAGAGAGAATTAAACTATTAGAAAAGTTTTATGAGTTATATAAAAAAAGATGGAATGACACTACAGAAGCAATAATGATGGAAATGGGTGCTCCAAAAGATTTTGCATCAAAACTACAAACTGGTACAGGAGCAAGTCATACGAAATCATTTATAAAGTATCTTAAAGCTTTTGATTTTGAAAAACCTTTAGGAGATCATGCGCAAGATCAGAGAATTATTTATGAACCCAAAGGAGTTTGTGTATTAATTACACCCTGGAATTGGCCAATGAATCAAGTTTGCTTAAAAGTAATCCCAGCTTTAGCAGCAGGATGCACCATGATCTTAAAACCTTCTGAGCTAGCACCTCTATCATCAATGATACTTGCAGAACTTATTGATGAGGCAGGTTTTCCAAAAGGTGTATTTAATTTAGTTAATGGAGATGGGGAAACTACAGGTAATGCACTGACAAGTCATAAAGATGTAAATATGATATCTTTTACTGGTTCAACAAGAGCAGGAGCTCTAATTTCTCAAAACGCAGCAAAAGACTTTAAAAGGGTAAGCCTTGAATTAGGTGGAAAAGGAGCAAATATTATTTTTAAAGATGCAGATACTGAGGCAATTGAAAGAGGAGCTGCACGATGTTTTAGAAATTCAGGCCAGTCATGTAATGCACCTACAAGAATGCTCGTAGAAAAATCAATCTATCATGATGCAGTTAAAAGATTAAAAAAATTTGCTAATGAATATAAAGTTGATATTCCCCAAAAAGAAGGAGATCACATTGGTCCAGTAATATCTGAAACACAATATAATAAAATTCAAGGTTTAATTAAAAAGGGTATAGATGAAGGTGCTAATTTAATAGCAGGAGGACTTGGAAAACCTGAAGGTTTTGAAGATGGTTATTATGTGAAGCCAACTGTTTTTGCTGATGTAAATAATAACATGGAAATTGCCAGAACTGAGATTTTTGGTCCAGTATTATCAGTAATTCCATTTGAATCAGAAGAAGAGGCAATTGAAATCGCAAATGATACTCCTTATGGTCTGACAAACTATATTCAAACTGAAGATCAAGAAAAAGTTAAAAGGGTTGCAAGAAAACTTAGATCTGGGATGATAGTTGCTAATACAGCTTCACTAGCTGTAGATGCTCCATTTGGAGGATTTAAACACTCTGGAATAGGAAGAGAAGGTGGAAAAGAAGGTTTATTAGAATTTTTAGAAGTAAAATCTATTGGTGGTTGGAATTAATTTAAAGATTTATTTTTAATACCATCTAAAAAACTTATACATTTTTTAATTTCAGATAGTTTTATAAATTCATCAATCTTATGAGCTTGCTTTATAGATCCTGGTCCACATACAACTGTACTAATTCCAATCTCCTGAAATAGTCCTGCTTCTGTTCCGAAAGAAACTACATCTCTAGAATTATCTCCAGTTATACTCGAAACAAATTCGCATGCTTCTGAGTTAGGGACTCTATCGAAACCAGTAATTTCACCAATTATAATTTTTTTTATGGAAGATTTTGGATAAATTTTTTGCATTTCTGGTAAAAGAATTTCATTTGTAAATTTATCTATTTCGTTATTTAAGAAAATTCCATCTTCTTTAACTACAGGTCTTGTCTCCCAGTTTACATGGCATTTATCAGCAATGACGTTGTGTGCTATACCACCAAAAATTCCTCCAATTTGTAAGGTTGAATAAGGTGGCTCAAAGATCGAGTCTTTTAATTGTCTAGATTTCAGATTTTCTTTTAATTCTAATAGTTTATTCACATATCTTGCAGCAAATTCAACTGCACTCACACCTTTTTCTGGTTGTGAACTATGTCCTGCAAGACCTTCAAAATATGTTGTGTATTCATAACATCCTTTGTGTGCATCTATTATTTTCATATTGGTTGGCTCACCCACTATACAAATACAATCATGAATTTCTCTTTTTTTTAATTCTTTAATTAAAATAGGGGCACCTATGCAGGCAGTTTCCTCGTCAAATGTAAATGAAAAATGAATATCTCTGTCTAAATTTGAAGAAGAGAAAATAGGTGCGTATGCCAATGCACATGCTATAAATCCTTTCATATCACATGAGCCTCTACCAAATAATTTGCCATCTTTGATTGTTGCATCAAAAGGATCTGTTGCCCATCCTTTAGAAACTGGAACCACATCAGTATGTCCAGATAAAATTATTGGTTTTTTTTTACTTTTTTTTTTAGCTTTTATAGTTGAAAATAGATTTACTCTTTTTTCTTCTTCATCATATGTTCTAAATGATACCGCACCCAATGAATTTAAAATATTATCACAATAGTCAATTAGTTGAGTATTGTTTTCACCAGAAACAGTTTTAAAAGCAATTAAATCTTTTAGTATCGTAATAGAATTACTATATATTTCTTCTAAATTATTTCCTGTACTCATTTATTTTTAATTATATATTAAATTTATGAAAGAACAAATAACCTACGACATTTATGACAAAGTAGATATCAGAGTAGGAACAGTAATATCGGTAAAAAAAAATGAAAAAGCAAGGAAACCATCTCTTGTTGTTGAGGTTGACTTTGGGAAAGATATAGGAATTAAGCAATCATCAGCACAGATAACTCACTATTATAAT
>CACMJX010000028.1 GCA_902614055.1 uncultured Pelagibacteraceae bacterium
GGCCAATTTGGTATTTCTCTAAAAAATCAATTAAATAAAAAAAAACAAAGAGTAATTATTACCTCAAGATCTAAAAAATCTACAATTAAAAATAAATTTTTTGAAGTAGTTGTTTTAGATATTTATAACAAAGAAAAAATTTTAAAGATTATTAAAAAGTATAAGCCACAAAATATTTTTTACTTTGCTGGCCAAAGTTCACCAAGTATCTCTTTTGTAAAAAAAAAAGAAACACTTAGGAGTAATTACATTGGGTGTAAAAATGTCTTAGAATGTATTTATAAAATTGATAAAGATATTAAATTTATTTATGCAGCATCCTGTGAAATGTATGGTAAGATTAAGGGAAAAATTTCTCTTGAAAGCAAAAAACTTCCTGTAAATCCTTATGGAATAAGTAAACTAAAAGGTTTTAATTTAACTAAGCTTTACAGAAAAAAATATAATTTAAATACATATAGCGCAATAATTTTTAATACCGAGTCTACACAAAGAGACAAATCTTTTTTTATACCTAAAGTGTGTATGGCCGCAATTAACGCTTACAAATACAATCATAAAACTAGATTCGGCAATTTAGATATAAAAAGAGAATGGAATTGGTGTGATGATCAGTGTGAATTACTGATTAAATTTTTAAAAAAAAAACCCCAAGACTTTATTGTTTCTAATGGAAAATGTTTATCTGCAAAAAAAATGCTTAAATTTGCTTTTGATTATTTTAATTTAGATTATAAAAAATATATTATTCAAGATAAAAGATTTTTTAGACCTGTAGATATAAATATAAAAAAATCAAAATACAAAGAGAGTTGGGCAAGAAATAATATTAGTAAGAAAAATTTTATCTATGGGAAAAAATTGATTCATATAATGATTAACTATTATCTAAAAACTTCGCAATAGTAAACAATATGTGATTATTTTGTTATCTTTCTTTTCTTTTCCTTTTTAATTTTTCTTTTTTCTTTTAAAGATAATTTAGCCTGTTTCATTACGCTAGCATCCTTAAATGATTTACCACTATATCTTTTTGACATTTATAATTTAACCCCTGCTCCTTTTAAAAACTTTGCTTTTTCATCAAGTGGCATTCTTGGACTTGCTGGAAGACCTAAATTATCAAATTTTTTGATTTTATACTTTTCTAGACCAACGAGTGCAATCATGGCTGCATTATCCCCGCATAATTTTGGTTCGGGGAAAATTGGTCTAAAATTATTCCTTTTGCATACTTTTATTAATTTTTTTCTAATACCTTTATTGGCAGCAACACCTCCAGCGATCACAAAAGTTTTATTTTTTTTTTTGTTATTATTTTTGAAATCATCAAATGCTATTTGTGTTTTTACTTCTAAAATTTCTTCAATTGTTTTTTGAAAAGATGCTGCAAGATCATACTTTTCATGTTTAGATTTTATAGTACTTGATATTCTTAAAATCGCAGTTTTAAGACCTGCAAATGATAAATTACATCCTCCTTTATTTATAATCGGCTTAGGAAGTTTATATTTATTTGCATCTCCCTGTTTTGCAAAACTTTCTAACTTTGGTCCTCCTGGAAATTCAATACCTAAAAGTTTTGCAGTTTTGTCAAATGCTTCTCCTAAAGCATCATCAATTGTTGTTCCTAACCTTTTATATTTTCCAAGTCCGTTCACACTAAGATATTGCGTATGTCCTCCTGAAATTAGTAATAATAAATATGGAAAATCTAAGTTTGTACTAAGTTTTGGACTCAACGCATGCCCTTCAAGATGGTTTACACCAATAAAAGGTATATTTAGGCTTGCGGATAATGCTTTGCCAAAATTTAAACCAACAGTAAGGCAAACAATTAAGCCTGGACCAGATGTTGAAGCAATTGCAGAAACGTCATTTAATTTTACACCACTTTCATTAATTGCTTTTTTTGCAATTAAATCAATTTTTTCAACATGAGATCTTGCTGCAAGCTCAGGAACCACACCTCCAAATTCTTTATGAATATCAAATTGACTTGAAACTACATTAGATAATATTTTTATCTTACCATTTTTATCTTCTTCTATGATAGATACTGCTGTTTCATCGCAACTTGTCTCAATTCCGAGGATTATTTTTTTTTCTTTCATAAATATTTATAATTAACACAATTAAACTATAAGAATGTAATAAAAATAAGAATTATGAAAAGGAATAAGTTAATTATTGGTACTCGAGGAAGTCAGTTAGCTCAAATTTATACCGAAAAAGTGATAAACGATCTAAAAAAAGTTTCATCAACTCACATAGAAACAAAAAAAATAGTCACAAGTGGAGATGAAAACCAAAAGGATAGATTGTCAAACATTGGAGGAAAAGGGTTATTTTCAAAAAAAATTGAAATTGAATTAATTAATAATAATATTGATATAGCTGTTCATGCATTAAAAGATATGCCATCGATTGAAACAGAGGGGCTAATAACAAATTTTTATTTAAAAAGAAATTCTCCCAATGAAATTTTTATTAGCAATGACAATATAAATTTTCAAGATCTTAATCCTAATTCGATAATAGGCACTTCTTCTTATAGAAGAGAATACCAATTAAAAAGTATTAGATCAGATCTGAATTATAAATTAATAAGAGGAAATGTGGATACTAGGATCAAGAAATTAGAGAATCGAGATTACGATGCAATTTTACTTTCCAAAGCTGGCATTGAAGCTTTAGGTTTGACAAATAAAATTACACATGAATTTAATACTGAAGAACTAGTACCATGTGCTGGACAAGGTATTATTGCCATACAATGTAGAGAAAACGATCAAGAAATAATTAATATCCTAGAAAAAATTAATGATAACCAGACTAGAATAATTGCAAATGCTGAAAGGAAAATCTTAAAAATACTTGAGGGTGACTGCGATACAGCGGTTGGTGTGTATGCAAAGATTGATAAAGATCTTATAAATATAAAAGCTGAACTTTTTTCAGTAGATGGTAAGCAAAGATTTTTTGTTGAAGAAAGTGAGAATAAAACAATGGTTAAAGATTTAAGTATTAAGATTGGAGAAAAATTAAAATCAGAGTCAAAGGGATCTTATAAAAGGTAAAATGCACATTTTATTAACAAGACCATTAGAGGATAGTAAAGAATTAATTTTGAAATTTAGTTCTTTAGGACATAAAGTTTCCCATTTACCTGTAATTAAAGTTGAACCACTTAAATACGATGAACCTGACTATAGCCAATTTAAGGGAATAATATTTACAAGTTCAAATGCAATTAAGAATTTAGATTTACATAAAGTTGATAAAAAAATTAAATGTTATTGTGTTGGCTCTGCAACAGAAAAAGTTGCAAAGCTAAACGGTTTTCAAAATATTATCTCTGCAGAAGGAAACGTTAATAATTTAAAAGAATTAATATTACAAAACTTCGACTCAAAGAATGGATTACTACTTTACGTAAGTGGTGAGATAGTTTCTAGTAGGTTAGATAAAGATCTAATTTCTGAAGGTTATTCTTTAAAGAGATTGATTAACTATACGGTTTCATCAACTCAAGAAATTAAGGAGGAATTTAGAGCACAATTAAAAACCTCAATCCCTGATATAATATATGTCTACTCAGAAAATAGCGCTAAGAGTTTATTAAATTTACTAAAAAAATACGATCTTTTAGACAGTTGGATGGAGACAAATTTGATGTGTATGGGTGAAAAAGCATCAGCAATTTTAAATGAGATCAAGTGGAAAAAAATTTTTCTATTTAACTCTGGTGAAGAAGAGTTTTTGCTATATAAAATTTAGCCATGAGTGTTTTTGAGAATTTTTC
>CACMJX010000029.1 GCA_902614055.1 uncultured Pelagibacteraceae bacterium
TTTTGAGATTATCTCTTGATGCTGCGAAGGTATTTTTAAAAATACTGAATTACCTCTTTTATAAAGTTTAAATTCTTCTAAAAAAATTGTAGATATTGATGTAAGAGAATTAGCAAATCTTAAGGCTGCACCAACTTGTTTGCAAGAATATATCTCGTTGTTATTTAAAAACGTTAAGTATTCTATCTTTGGGTTGTATTTTATACTGCAATATCTCCAGTAACAAGAAAGTGCCAATTGTATTCTTTCTTTATGTGAAAGTTTTAATAAAGGCGTATTTAATGTTTCTTGAAAAACCAACTCTGCTTTTTGGAATGCTCCCAAACCCCAATCCATATGACTTAGTACGCAAGATAGATGAAGCAATTTTTGATTAAAATGCTCATTTCCCTCAAATATAGGTTTTATAAAATCAAAATATTTCTTATATGTAGATCCTAAATCGCCTCTTTTTTTTGAAATATGCTCTAATGATTTATTAAAAACAAAATTACTATCTGAGTTTTTAAATAAATCTTTGGCAAGAGATCCTTCTCTAATACCGCTAATTGAGCAAATAACATTTTTTGGATTTGCTATGTTCATAATTTCTTCTAGAATTATTGAGCTATAAGGAAGATAAGGCGTTCTAGACTTTGATATGTATTCAACTGATTTCAATTTAGATTTATTAAATGAAGAAATTTTTTCTAAAAATTTTGTAAGTTTTTCATTTTCTATTGAGTATTGATGAATAATATGGACTGGATATTCATTTTGAAATAAGTGTAATTTAAACAGAGCTCTCCACGTACCTCCCACCAAATATAAATTATTAAATTTTTTTTTAGATAACCATTTTTCATCTCTTAAAAGATTTTTGAGATATTTAGGTAAATTTCTTTTTTTAACAATAGGATTGTTAATTAACCTTAAAACACCAACTGGAAGTGATGTTTTATTTGTTACAACATTGTTTTCAACTCTAGCAAGCTCTAAACTTCCACCACCTAAATCAGCAACAAGTCCATCCACATTCTCAAATCCAATTTTAACGCCTTCAGCTGATGATTCAGCTTCTTCTTCACCAGTTAAAATATTTATATTTTTTTTAAATAAGTATTCTACTTCTTCAATAAAGGGCTTTGCGTCTGTAGCTTCTCTTAATACAGCTGTTGCAATAATTTTAAGGTTATTAATTTTTGAAACATTAAGAATTTCTGAAAATCTTTTTAAAACTTTTAAAGCATATATCTTGCCTGATTTATGAAGTTTTTTTGATTTATCTAAGTTTTTACCAAGTTCACAAACTGCTTTTTCATTAAAAAAAGGTACTCTAGATGATGTAAAATCATCGTAAATTAACATTCTTATAGAATTTGAACCTATATCAATAATAGCTAATTTTGATTCTCTTAATTTTAAATTTTGCTTATTTTTAATTACTTTAAGTTCCATCTTTAACCAACCTTAAGTTTAATTTTTTAGGTTTAATTTTTAGTTTTGCCTTTCCTCTTCCTGATAAACTTGGATTATTCATGAAATAATCATGTGCAGAAAAAGAATCTTTTCGACTATATTTAATTTTTTGATAATTTCCATTAGGATAAAGTTCCCAGCTCTGATTCGTGTCTAGATAATTGGCCATCATTATTTGGTCTAAAACCTGTTCATGAACAGTTTGATTTTCAATTGGCACGAGAAGTTCGACTCTTCTATCTAGATTTCTTGGCATCAAATCTGCAGATGAAATATAAACTTTTGCATTTCTGTTAGGCATTAATTTTCCATTTGCAAAACAATATATTCTTGAGTGTTCAAGAAATCTTCCAATGATACTTTTTACAATAATATTTTCCGATTTATTTTTAATACCAGGTCTTAAACAACATACACCTCTTACAAATAAAGAGACTTTTACACCGACACTAGAAGCCTCATAAAATTTATCAATTATTTGTGAATCAACTAATGAATTCATTTTAGCCCAAATCTCAGCGTGTTTCCCTTTTTTTGCATTACTTATTTCCTTATCTATATTCTGATTTAAAGTTTTTCTTAAATTTACAGGTGAAATGGAAATTTTATTTAAATTTCTTGGTTTAGAATATCCAGTCACGTAATTGTAGAATTTTTCTACATCTGCAGCCATTTTTTTATCAGAGCTAAATAGAGATAAGTCTGTGTATATTTTTGCATTTACAGGATGATAATTGCCAGTACCTAAATGGAAATATGTTTGAATTTTACCACCCTCACGTCGATGTATTAGTGATGATTTAGCATGTGTTTTGTATTTTGCAAAACCATAAACAATTTGAACTCCAGCTTTTTCAAGACTTCTTGCCAGCTGTATATTTGCTTCTTCATCAAATCTAGCTTTGATTTCAATTAAAGCAGTAACTGTTTTGCCATTTTCGGAAGCGCTAATTAATGCTTTAACAATTGGTGAATCTAAAGTAGTTCTGTACAATGTTTGTTTAATAGCAATTACTTTTTTATCCATAGCAGCTTGATTTAAAAATTCAATTACAGCATCAAAAGTCTCAAATGGATGATGAACTATTAGGTCTTTTTTCTTAATTGTCTCAAAAAAATTATTATTGTATTCTTTTAATCTTTCTACTTCTCTTGGTGTAAAGTTTTTAAATTTTAATTTAGAATTTTTAATTTTACAAATTTGGTCTATATCCTGGATTCCAACTAAACCTGCTACTTCATAAATATAATTTGGATTAATTTCTAATTTATTTGTTATAAATTTTACAAGTTCTTTGTCGCTTTTTTCTAAAATTTCTAATCTAACAATATCACCAGTTCTTCTTCGCTTTAATGCTAGTTCAAATGATCTGACTAAATCCTCAGCCTCTTCTTGAATTTCTACATCACTATCTCTTATTACTCTAAATATCATTTTCTTTTCTAATAAATGATCTGGAAAAATTTCAGAGGCAAAGTAACCAATAACATCGTCTAGAACCAAAAATTTCTTAAATGATTTTCCTCCATCTATTTCAATAAATCTTGATAAAGCTTTAGGAATTACGATAATTGAATTAAGAATTCTCTTTTTTTTCTTTTTCTTCAGCTTCATAACTAAAGCTCTACCTTGATTAATAATAAATGGAAAAGGATGAGAAGGATCAATCGCTGATGGTGTAAGTAGAGGATAAATTTCTTCGTTAAATATTTCTAATAATTTCTTTTTTTCTTTTGTGTTAAGGTTTTCTGGCTTAGTCAATAAAATATTATTTCTCTTCAGCTGATTTGATAGATTATTAAATATGGTATTTTGTTTATTTAATAGATTTTTTGTATCATTAATAACCATCTCCATCTGTTCTTCAGGCGTTAGTCCATCTGAACTTAGTGAGTCGACTTCTTGTTTAATTTGACTGTATAGTCCAGCAACTCGAACCATAAAAAATTCATCTAAATTAGAGCCTGCAATAGATAAAAATTTTACTCTCTCATAAAGAGGATTTTCAATATTTTGCGCCTCTAACAGAACTCTATCGTTAAATTTTAACCATGATAATTCTCTATTTATATAATTGGATTTAAGCTCTTCTTTGTCTTGTTTTTTTAATGCAGTCATATATTTAGATTTAATGCGCGAATTATATGTCATGAGACATGCAAAATCTAGTTGGGAAGACCCAAATTTAAGTGATTTTGAAAGACCACTAAATAAAAGAGGCATCAAAAGTGCAAAAACTATAAGTGAATTTT
>CACMJX010000030.1 GCA_902614055.1 uncultured Pelagibacteraceae bacterium
GACAATTCAGAAAAAGATATTTCAATTTATATCTGTAAGAACAAATCAAAAAATGCCTAATTTTTTTTTAAGAAATTTTGTGTAATATATTTCCATGAAAAAGCTTATATTTTTTGTACTTTTTTCGTCATTAATTACCTCTTTAGCATCGGCAAGAAGTACGGGATGTAAAGAGGGGAATTGTGACAATGGTTATGGTAAGTGGGTTTACACAGATAAAACAACTTACGAAGGTGAATGGGTTGCAACAAAAAAACATGGCCAAGGAACCGAAACATGGCCGAATGGATATATTTACAAAGGTGAATTTAAAGAAAGTCAATGGAGCGGTATAGGAATTTTATTTTTTCCTGATGGTTCAACTTATGAAGGTGAATGGGCCAACGGTTTTATGAATGGTAAAGGTACTTTTACTTGGTCAGACGGAAAACAAAAAACAGGTATTTGGAAAAATGGAAGTTTCCAAGAATAGTTTTAAAACATTATCAGAGCCAGTTAAGCAATTTGGTGGATTAGTTGGTATAATTATTCTTATCTTTCTAACTTTTTTTGTTTTAAATAATATTTTTGGTGAAGGCGATGAACTGGTTGCAAAAATGAAAATAGAAGAAGAAAGAATAGCTGAAGAAAGAAAACTTAATAAGCTAATTTCTAGTCTCCCTTCAGGAGTTTTGGTTTCTTTTGATGGAACTGATAATTTTAAATTATCTGATGAATTATACGAGGCAGTATGCAAGGCAACTAAACTTATACCTCAACGTGCAATTATGGGCGCGAATTTTCTAAACTTTAGAGCTCATGAAATTTATACAATTAACGGAAATAAAATAGATGAAACATTTGTAAAATGGGACGATGAAAAAAATAAATGTTTTGCAGGTTTCGTTGTAAGTGGAAATAATGTTGGTGTAGATGAAACTGTAAAAGTAAGTGGAGAAGCTTTGAGTTTTTTAAGTACAGGTATTGATACGAGAGTTTATTTTATTAAAAATTTTTAAGGAGGAAATGTAACAAATTATAGAGATTTTATTTTGTCTTAAATTCGTATAACCTTAATATTATTTATGTCTGAACCAGTAATTAAATGCCAATCTGTTTATAAAATCTTTGGAGCAAATGCTGAAAGAATGCTTAAAGAAGCAAATGGTAATGTTGATGCAAAAACATTTCAAGAAAATGGATGTATTGTAGGAGTTAACAATGCTTCTTTTGAGGTATCTAAAGGTGAAATGTTAGTTGTAATGGGTTTATCAGGATCAGGTAAGTCAACATTATTAAGGTGTATATCTAGATTAACAGACGCAACTGGTGGAAAAATTTTTATTGAAGGTCAAGACTTACTTAATTTAAATAACAAGGAACTTATTGATTTAAGAAGAAATAAAATGGGAATGGTTTTTCAAAGTTTTGCACTACTTCCTCATAAAACAGTCTTAGAAAATATTGCTTTTCCTCTTCAAATTAAGGGTATTAAAACTGAAGATAGCATTAATAAAGCAATGGATATGGTTAAACTTGTTGGTCTTGATGGAAGAGAAAATTATTTTCCAAGAGAGTTATCTGGAGGACAGCAACAAAGGGTTGGAATTGCTAGATCTTTGGCGGTCGAGCCAGATATATGGTTTCTAGACGAACCTTTTTCTGCATTAGATCCTCTAATAAGGAAAGAAATGCAAGATGAGTTTTTAAGACTTCAAGAAAAATTACAAAAAACAATTATGTTTATTACTCATGATTTTGATGAAGCTTTAAAACTCGCTGATCGAATTGCAATTATGAAAGATGGAATAATTGAACAATTAGATACGCCTGCGAACATTGTTTTAAATCCAGCTACAGAATATGTAAGAAAATTTACAGAAGAAGTTCCAAGGGAAAAAGTTTTATTAATTAAAGATGTAATGGATGAAATAACCTCTGACAACATGGGTGATATAAAAGTTTCAAAAGACGAGATTATTGAAAATGTTGCTGAAAAAATATTAACACAAGAAAAAACAGTAGCTGTTACAGATGGCAAAAATAATATTGTAGGTTCAATTAATCCTGCAAAAATTATTAATACAGTTTTTGGGGGAAGAAAAAATAATCATTAAATTATGGAATTACTTAAAAAATATCCTAAATTATTTCAATGGTTATTTTTATTAGCTGTATTTTTTGCACTATGCTTTGCAATTGATGTTCCTGAAACTTACAAATTTATTAGAGGACAAGCAGAATTTGTAAAAGATCCTAATCAGAGTGCCTTCGTATTTCTAGGTAAAGAGGTTAGATATTACGCTTTTGATGTTTTCTGGAGATTGCCACCATTACTTGGATGGCTTCCAATTTGGATAAATGATTCATTGTTTTTTTTAATGAATGATTGGATGCCAATGGAATTTTGGAATGAAGATACGCAGGAATATAAAACACGACCTTTAGTTTTACAAATTACTAGAAACCTAACCGCATTTATGACTTTTCTAATAGAATTAATTAGAGAGATTTTATTAGGCGGTCTTGAAACAATTGTTGCTTTTACTAGTTGGGATTGGATTGATGCTAATCCCTGGGCAGAATTACCAGGCTTACCTTGGACTATTGTAGCAGCAGGATCAGCGATACTTGCTTATAAGTTAGGAGGTAAAGGATTGGCCTTATATGCACTTTTATCAATGACTTATATTTCAATATTTGGACAATGGAAACCGTCTATGCAAACACTTTCTTTTATATTAGTTGCAGCACCTCTTTCATTTATTTTTGGTTTAGGTTTGGGTGTTGCGGCATACAAAAGCAAAAGAGTAGAAAAAGCATTATATCCAATACTTTTAGTTATGCAGACGATGCCTCAGTATGCGGTATTAGTTCCTGCACTAGTTCTTTTTGGGGTAGGAGACCATGCTGCAGTAATTATAACAATGATTGTTACTGTGCCCCCAATGATACTATTAACTTTATTAGGTTTAAGGGCTGTCCCCCCAGAGGTAATTGAAGCTGGTAGAATGAGTGGATGTAGTAACTGGCAACTAATGTCAAAAGTATTAATTCCAACAGCGAGAAGAGATATTTTAATAGGAGTTAACCAAGTTATAATGGTGTGTTTTTCTATGGCAGTTATCTCTGCATTTATAGGAGCAAAAGGTTTAGGTTTTAATTTATTATTAGCTCTAAATCAGTTGAATATTGGATTAGCATTAGAGGCAGGTCTTTGTATTAGTTTGATCGCAATTTTATTAGATAAGATGTCTTTAGCTTGGGCAAATAAACAGGTTGATTATTTTGGTAATTTAAATTTTTTTCAACGAAATAAAAATTCATTATTCTTTGGAGTTATAGTAATAGTAGGTATTCTATTAGCTTACTTTGGATCAATTTATTTTAAAGACGGGTATAATTATTTATTTGAAGTTCCGCATAATAAAGGAATATCAACAGCAGACTTTTGGAATAAAGGTGTTGACTGGATATTTGATACTTTCTTTGTATATATAAAAGCATTTAACACTTGGCTAATTGTTGATGTACTCCAACCGATGAGAGCTTTATATTTAAGAATGCCAGCCGTAGCCACATTAGTTCTAGTCGTTGGAGCTGGATATTTAATTGGTGGAGTTAGATCTGCTTTAGTTGTTTGTGGTTTAACTTTATTTATAGCTCTAAGCCCATGGTGGGATAGAGCTTTAGTAACCACATACA
>CACMJX010000031.1 GCA_902614055.1 uncultured Pelagibacteraceae bacterium
TTAAAACCGCTAGAGGAAAGAAAGTTAGAGTTAAAGGTTTTAAAAAAGCAATAATTACACTTAAAAAAGGTCAAAATATTGATCTGACAACTGGAATTTAATATGGCATTAAAAACATTTAAACCTTACACAAAATCTACAAGAGGAACTATTCTTACAAGTAGAGAAGGACTATGGAAGGGGAAACCATTTAAACCTTTGACATCTGCGAATTATTCATCCAAAGGACGTAATAATTATGGAAGAATAACATCAAGAAATCATGGCGGGGGTCACAAACATAAATATAGACAGGTTGATTTTTATAGAAAAAAATTTGAAATCGAGGCTGAAGTTCAAAGGATTGAATATGATCCCAACAGATCATGCCATATAATGCTAGTTAAATTTGCAGATGGAGATCATTTTTATTATTTAGCACCAAAAGATATAAAAGTTGGGGATAAAGTAATGAATGGTTCTACAGCAGAAATAAAAGTTGGAAATTGTTTACCTTTAAAAGATATCCCTGTTGGAATAAACATACATAATGTTGAGATTAACCCAGGTGGTGGAGGAAAAATTGCTAGATCTGCTGGAACTTCAGTATCAATTTCAGGAATTGACGGAAATTATTCAATTATAAAAATGACTTCAGGAGAAGTAAGAAAAATTAATTCAAATTCGTTAGCAACAATTGGTGTGTTATCTAATCCTGACCAAAAAAACACAAAAATAGGCAAAGCTGGAAGATCAAGATGGCTTGGTATTAGACCACATACAAGAGGTGTTGTTAAAAACCCAGTTGATCACCCGCATGGTGGTGGAGAAGGTAAATCAGCTGGAGGTAGACATCCAGTTTCTCCAACAGGACAATCTGCTAAAGGATTAAAAACTAGAGATAATAAAAGAACAGATAAGTTTATAATAAGAAGAAGAAAGAAAAAGAGATAATAATTATGGCTAGATCAGTATGGAAAGGACCGTTCGTCGAAGAAAGTTTGATTAAGAAAGTGGAAAAACTTAAGAACGATCCTATAAAAAAACCTATCAAAACATGGTCTAGGAAGTCAACAATCCTTCCAGATTTTGTTGGTGTTAGTTTTTTAATATATAATGGAAAAAAATTTATACCGATTACTATATCTGAGGATATGGTTGGCCACAAATTGGGAGAGTTTGCGCCTACAAGACAATTTTTTGGTCATACACCAGCAGACAAGAAGGCTAAAGTTGAAGGTGGAGCTAAGAAATAATGTCTAAATTACAAAAACAAATAGATACTAAAACAGTTAAATCTGTAAATAAAAACGTGAGGTCTAGTACTAGAAAATTAAATCCAATCTTAAAATCAATTGTTGGGAAGAAAGTAGATGTTGCAATAAGAGATTTAACCTTCTCTGAAAAAAGAATATCTAAAGATATCAAAAAAACAATTTCTTCAGCAGTAGCGAATGCAGAAAATAATTATCAATACGATATAGATAAATTAATTGTAAAAGAGGCTTATTGTGGAAAGCAAGTCGTAATGAAAAGATTTAGAGCTAGAGCCAAAGGAAGAGCTGCAGAAATAATGAAACCTTATTCAAATTTAACAATAATTTTATCAGAACAAAAAAAACAAATGGAGAAAGATGGGACAAAAAGTTAATCCAGTAGGCTTAAGACTTGGTATTAATAGAGGTTGGGACTCTGTTTGGTATGCAAAGAAAAAAGATTTTGGAAATAATCTAATAGAAGACTTTAGGATAAGAGAATACATAAAAAAAAATGTAACAAATTCAGGTGTGTCTAAAGTTATGATAGAGCGAACTACAAAAAAATGTTTTGTAACTATTTACACTTCAAGACCTGGTTTTGTAATAGGAAAAAAAGGATCAGATATTGAAAAAATAAAAGGTAATTTATCGAAATTGACATCAAACGAGGTGGTATTAAATATTAAAGAAGTAAAAAAACCTGAAACTAATAGCTATTTGGTTGCAGAAAATATTGCACAGCAGTTAGTTAAAAGAGTTTCTTATAGAAGAGCAATGAAAAGAGCTATGCAATCAGCTTTAAGATTAGGGGCAAAAGGTATTAAAGTATCAATTAGTGGACGTTTAGGTGGAAATGAAATTGCAAGAACAGAGTGGTTGAGAGAAGGAAGCATACCATCACATACTTTAAGAGCAGAGATTGATTATGCGGAAGCTGAAGCTCTTACTACTTACGGAATAATAGGAATAAAAATATGGATATACAAAGGAGAAATTTTTACTAAAGAATTCAGCCAAGAAAGGAATAAAGCTTAAGAATGTTACAACCAACTAGAACAAAATTTAGAAAAGCGCACAAGGGAAGAATTCATGGCAATGCTTCTAGATGCAATATTATGAATTATGGTTCATTTGGATTAAAAGCTGTTCAACCGGAGAGAGTGATTTCAAGACAAATAGAGGCTGCTAGAGTTGCTTTAACAAGACATATGAAAAGACAAGGTAGAGTATGGACTAGAATGTTTCCTAACATTCCTGTCTCAAAAAAACCAACAGAAGTAAGAATGGGTAAAGGCAAAGGGTCACCAGAATTTTGGGCTTGTAGGGTAAAACCTGGAAGAATATTATTTGAAGTTGATGGTGTATCAGAACAAATAGCAAAAGAAGCTTTATACAAAGCCTCAGCAAAGCTTCCAATTAAATGTAAATTTATAAAGAGAATATAATGAAAAAAAAAGAAATAAAAAAGTTAACTAAAATTCAAATGAAAGAAAATTTAGAAAAACTTAAGAAAGACCTATTTAACTTCAGGTTTCAAAAAGTAAATGGACAAATTAAGAGTCCAGCAAAAATAACAGAGACAAAAAAAAATATAGCAAGGTTAAAAACATTAATTGAGGTAAAAAATGCCTAAAAAAGTCTTAAATGGAACAGTGGTAAGTGATAAACCAAACAAAACTATAACTGTTTTAGTTGAAAGAAAATATCAACATCCAGTTTTAAAGAAAGTTATGAAAGCTAGAAAAAAATATAACGCACATGATGAAGAAAATAAATTTAAAATAGGAGATAAAGTATCAATTAGAGAAAGCCGACCTTATTCAAAAAATAAGAAGTTCGAAGTCATAGGAGATCTAAAGTGATACAAGTTCAAACAGAATTATTTGTGGCAGACAATACAGGGGCAAAAAAAATTGAATGCATTAAAGTACTGGGTGGTTCAAAAAGAAGATATGCAAGCATTGGAGATACGATTGTAGTGGCGGTTAAAGAGGCAATACCAAGAGGTAAAGTAAAAAAAGGCGCAGTTCACAAAGCAGTAGTTGTGAGAGTTAAAAAGGGTATACATAGAAATGATGGATCAAAAGTACGATTTGACAATAATGCAGCAGTTTTAACCGATGATAAAGGCGAGCCCATTGGAACTAGAATATTTGGACCCGTAACAAGAGAACTAAGAAGTA
>CACMJX010000032.1 GCA_902614055.1 uncultured Pelagibacteraceae bacterium
AGTCAGATGTTTTAAGTATTGTATCAAAATTTAACAAACCACCTTTACTAATAAGTGTAATATTCAAATTACTTTCCTTTTCGTTTACAAAAAAAGATGAGTCACATGATAATTTAAATGAAGGCGAAAAATTATCAAATTCTCTGGCATCTATGGGCACAACATTTATTAAACTTGGCCAGTTTTTAGCGACAAGGCCTGATATAATAGGAGATAAATTATCAAAAGAGCTAGAAAATTTACAAGACAAACTTCCACCTTTTTCACAATCCAAAGCAAAAGATATGATTAAAAAAGATTTAGGTGATGAACTATACAATTCAATTATTAATATTAGTCAACCAGTTGCAGCTGCCTCTATTGCTCAAGTACATAAAGCTCAAATTAACGATAATGGAGTTATTAAAAACGTAGCAATAAAAATATTAAGACCAGATATTAAAAAAATTTTTAACGAAGAAGTAGATGCTTTGATGCTTTTTGCCTATATTATTGAGTCAATAATCAAAAAAACTAAAAGATTAAAGTTGGTTGAAGTAGTTTTTTTATTGAAAGAAATTACCAGTCTTGAGATGGATTTAAGATTTGAAGCTGCTGCAGCTAATGAATACGCTGAAAATACCAAAAATGATGCGGGTTTTGAAGTTCCTAAGATCTATTGGGATTATACAAGCGAAAATATAATGACCCTTGATTGGATTGACGGTGTATCTATTCGAGAGACAGAAGAGCTAGAGAAAAGATCAATTGATACAAAACAAATTGCCACTGATATAATTCAACATTTCTTAAGACATGCTGTGAGAGATGGTTTTTTTCACGCAGACATGCATCAAGGAAATATTTTTGTAAATGAAAGTGGTCAAATTGTTCCTATTGATTTTGGTATCATGGGAAGGTTAGATAACGTTAGTAAAAGATTTTTAGCTGAAATTTTATTTGGTTTTATACAAAGAGATTATAGAAAAGTTGCAGAAGTGCATCTCGCAGCAGGACTAGTCCCAAACAATGTACCAGTCAATGATCTTGCTCAAGCATTAAGGTCAATTGGTGAGCCAATTTTCGGTCACTCTATAAAAAATATTTCAGGTGGTAAACTGCTAAAACAACTTTTTGATGTTACTGAAAAATTTAATATGCAAACCCAACCTCAGTTACTTATGTTACAAAAAACAATGGTAGTAGTTGAAGGAGTTGCAAGAAGATTAAACCCTGAAACAAACATATGGGAAACATCCAAACCTGTTCTAGAAAAATGGCTAAAAGAAACTAAAGATCCTATAAATTCGATTAATGAAACATTAAAAGACTCTGTCGAAGTATTAAAACGTCTTCCGAATTTACCTGAGGTAATGGATAAAGCAAACCAAGCCCTTAATTATCTTGCAAGTGGTCAAATACCTCAAAATTCAAACTCTTATAATGAATTAAATATTAAAAAAGAAGAAATGAAGTCATTTAGAAACCAGTCTATTATTGGCTTATTATCTCTTGTAATTTTAACCCTATTGGTATTTTAATTCTTCTCATGAAAAATAAAAAAATACTTCTAATCATATGTGGTGGAATATCTGCCTACAAAAGCTTAGAAGTGATAAGAGGTTTAAAAAAAAGAGATGTAAGCATTAAAACAATACTTACAAAGAGTGGTAAAAATTTTGTAACACCTCTGTCTATTTCATCACTTTCGCAGGAAAAAGTATATGAAGACATATTCAGTCCAGAAAATGAAACTGAAATGGATCATATTTCACTTTCAAGATGGGCAGATTTAATTTTAATTGTGCCTGCAACAGCAAATACAATCTCAAAATTAAGTTATGGATTAACTGACGATCTTGCTTCTACTGTTGTTTTAGCATCAAATAAACAAGTGTTTTTAGTACCCGCTATGAATGTCAGAATGTGGGAACACAAATCAACTAAAGATAATTTATCAAAATTAAAAAGTTATGGTTATAAGATAATTGGCCCTGAAATTGGGGATATGGCTTGTGGAGAGTATGGAAAAGGCAAAATGTCAGAACCATCATATATATTAAAGACTATAGAAAATTATTTTAAGAATATTGAAAAAAATAAAAAATATAAGGCATTAGTTACAGCTGGACCTACTAAAGAGTTTATAGACCCAGTAAGATTTATAACTAATAAATCAAGTGGAAAACAAGGTTATGCAATTGCTAAATCATTAAGAGATAATGGTTTTGAAACAACACTTATTTCTGGAGAAACAAATTTAGACCCAGTTGAGGGAGTTAAATTTATTTCAGTTAAAACTGCAGAAGAAATGTTTAGGGAAACTCTCAGAAATCTACCAACTGATGTTGCTATTTTTAATGCAGCAGTAGCAGATTTTAAAGTTAAAGAGATCAATAGTGAAAAAATTAAAAAAAGCGAAAATTTGGATCTTAAGTTAGAAAAAAATATTGACATTTTATCAAACATATCAAATCATAATTCGCTTAGACCAAAGATTACAATTGGATTTGCAGCAGAATCACAAAATCTTGAAATAAATTCAAAGAGAAAATTAGACCAAAAAAATTGTGATTGGATTATTGCAAATGATATTTCTGATAAAACAATAGGTTTTGACTCTGATGATAATGAAGTTTCTATATTTTATAAAAATAAAGAAAGTGAAAAGTTATTAAAGAAAAACAAATCTTTAATAGCATCTGAGATAGTGGATAGAGTTATCTCTGAGCTTAATTAATCAATGGTAAAGGTTTTACTTAAGAGACTTAACCAAAAAGCAAAACTTCCAAGTTATAAAACTAGTGGATCTTCGGGTATGGATCTGATGGCATGTGTAGCTGAACCTGTAACAATCAAACCAAATGAGTCAAAATTGATACCAACAGGTATTGCAATTGCAATTCCTGAAGATACAGAGGTTCAAATTAGACCAAGATCTGGTCTTGCCGCAAAATCAAGTATTACTGTGTTAAATACACCAGGTACAATTGATAGTGATTATAGAGGAGAGCTAAAAATTATTTTATTTAACCACGGTAAAGATGAATTTACTGTCAATCATGAAGATAGAGTTGCTCAAATGGTTTTAATGCCTATTTTAAAAGTAGAAATTGAAGAAACAAATGAATTACCAGAGACAATCAGAGGGTCTGGAGGATTTGGATCTACTGGTAAATAGTAAATGTTTAGTAACAAAGACCTCGAGCGATATTCAAGACAGATTATTTTAAAAAAAGTTGGGATTTTAGGTCAAAAAAAAATTCAAAATTCCAAAGTTCTAGTTGTTGGATGTGGTGGTTTAGGGTCACCAGTGATTGATTTACTTTCACGAGCAGGTGTTGGCATAATTGGGATGATGGATCATGACAAAGTTAGTTTATCAAATTTACACCGACAAATTATGTTCACTGCTGATGA
>CACMJX010000033.1 GCA_902614055.1 uncultured Pelagibacteraceae bacterium
CAAGAGTCTTTTTTAAATTTATATTTAATTTGCTTTGACTGTTACAGATCTTCTATTTTTCGACCATGAAAGAGGATTAGAGCCTGAGTCGACAGGTCTCTCTTTTCCATAACTTAAAACTTTAATTCGATCAGAAGAAACCCCATAAGTCATCAAATAGTCTTTTGCTGCATTGGCTCTTCTCTCACCTAGAGCTAAATTATATTCTCTTGTACCTCTCTCATCTGCGTGACCTTCTACTACAACAGTTACATCAGAATTCTGTCTTAACCACGCAGCTTGTTTTCTTAATGTCTCCCTGGATGCTGTAGTTAATATTGTCTCATTTGTAGCAAAGAAGACTCTGTCAGGAACTCCACTTGCTAGCTCTCCTACAGTATCAGAGCCTATATAAACATCGCCCTGCATTAACGCATCTAATTTTTCAATTGGATCTGCTTTTTGAGTCTCAGCTGCTTTAGTAGTAGTTGTTGACTCTGTGGTAGTTTTTACAGATTTCTTGGTTGCACAAGCGGTAATAATTAAACCAAATATAACAACAAGAAATACGTTTTTTAAAATTTTGCCTAGATTCATTTTTGCTCCTTAAATAGAATATTCTGAACTTAATCATGTAATTAGATGCTTTGTCCAGAAAAATCAACCTAATTTCACAAAATAGTAAATTTTCTTTAATTTCCTAACAAAGAAGACCATGATGGGTCTGAAGCATCAGTCTCAGTTGATACCAACCTCTCGTTGTATCCGGTTAAATCAATTGACCATAATTTTGCTGAAAATCCCTGACCTTTGTCGTCAGTTTTTGTTTCTCTATAAAATATGATTATTCTTCCATTTGGAGACCATGAGGGTGCCTCTTGATAAAAATTTTCTGTAAGCAATCTTTCCCCTGTTCCATCAGTTCTCATAACTCCAATAAAAAATTTACCTTTATGTAGTTTTGTAAACGCTATCAAATCTCCTCTTGGTGACCAAACTGGAGTACCATAAATTCCATTTCCAAATGATATTCTTTTAACTTTTGATCCATCACTCCTCATTACATAAATTTGCTGATAACCACTTCTATCAGAATTAAATGTAATAAATTTTCCATCAGGTGAGTAAGATGGCGAGGTATCAATAGAGGGATGATTAGTTAATTTTTCTTGTATGTTCGTCTCTAAATTTCTGACCCATATCTCCGAATTACCATCTTTTGCGAGACTCATTATAAGTTTTTTTCCATCAGGCGAAAATCTTGGAGCAAATGTCATTCCTCTAAAATCACCTACTACTTTCTGCTCACCAGTTTGAAGATTTACAATGTAAACCCTGGGCATATTTCTAAAGTAAGACATATAAGTTATTTCTTTGTCGTTAGCTGGATTAAATCTTGGAGTTAACACTAATTCACTTCCTAATGTTATATACTTAGTATTAAAACCATCTTGGTCCATCAAAGCTAATTTTTTTATTCTTTGAGTTTTAGGTCCTTCCTCGGCTACATATATTATTCTAGTATCAAAGTAACCGCTTTCTCCTGTTAAACGTTCATAAACCTTGTCAGAAATTTTATGACCAACCCTTCTCCAAGAACGTGGGGTTGTTGTTAAAGAAAAACCATCAACCATTTTTGCACCTAGAACATCCCAAAGTTTGAATTCTACATTGATATAATCTTTCTCATTTATTATTTTGGATGTTACTTTACCAGTAATCAAAACTTGTGATTTAATCAAAGCCCAATCTTCAAACCTTGGTTTTAAGTGAGCAATATCTGGTTTTTGCAAAAATGCCTCTTTTTCAATTGCATCAAATAAACCGGTTTTTTCGAGATTGTTTTCAATTATTCTTGATATTTCTAGCCCTAAGTTTTCAATATTTAAATTTTTTTTAATATTCTCATCAGTAATTTTATCAGAAAAAAAAGGTGACACCGAAATTGGCATTGGATCAAGATTACCTCTGGTAATATCAATTTCTACAAGTGAAAAACTAATACTTGGTTTTAAAATAACGTAAAAAAGAATAATCAAAAATAAATTTTTTTTCATTGCCCAACCATCATACCCTCTGGATTAAACCTTAATATCATAGTGCTCCAATCTTCATAGGTTTTAAGTGGTAAATTTCTAAGAGGATTACACTTTAATACTGCGCGATCAACAGACTCAGCAAAAATTCTATATTTACTGTCTGTACCCATTCTATTTCTCTCCAAAATCTCTCTACTTTTAACTCTTCCATTTTTTTCTAAACCAAGTTTGACTGTAACTAAATAATCATTTTTTTTATATTCACCTCCAATAGGGGGTGACCAACAATCTTTATACTGCATCTGGATAGAATATTCTGTT
>CACMJX010000034.1 GCA_902614055.1 uncultured Pelagibacteraceae bacterium
AAAAAAGTTTTGCTTTTGCATTGTTTTAGAGATGCAAATATGCAGGTATATGACAAAAATTTAATATTTCATAAATATATAGATTGGGTAAGTTTTGTTTTTAATGAAATAAAAAACAAGCAGAATGATTGGTATATTAAAATTCATCCATCAATAAACTATTATTCAGATGAAAAAAAAATTTTAGATTATCTTCAAAAAAAATTTTCTATTAATTCAAATTTAATAAATGACTGCCCGGGGATTGAATATATTTTAAAAAAAAAAATGCCAATTTTTACCGGCTCTGGTACAACATCGTTACAATCAGCATATAACGGTATAAAAGCAGTCGTTTACAAAGACAGGTTTAATGAAGAAATAGTTTATAAAGTAAAATCAAAAACTGATTTAAAAGCAATGATTAATTTAAATATAAATGAATTAAGAAAAAAATTGTCTTTAAATCTTAATAATTCATTAAAAAACGAGGCTGCATTACATTACTATTGCATTTATAAGCCTGAAATGGATTTAATTAGATTAAGTAACCCCATAATTCCAACCATAGATCGAAAAAGTTTTTTACAATCTAGATATAGTAGTTCAGTTGAAATTATAAAAAATTATTTTTCTAAAAAATATAGAACAAAATTGGATAAATTAGTATTAAAATGTTTAATAAATGATAAGAAAAATTATTAATTTTTTAAATAAGGCAGGAATTGATCCAATTAAATTATTAAAATTTATTTATGTATTTCCAAAAATATTTGTTAATTATTTGTTTGTTTTATCAAAGAAAAAAAGTAACAAATTTCAAATCAGATTTTCTCCAGTTGTAGATGCTGATACCCAACAAATCGATTATCATTATTTCTATCAAGACTTGATAGTTTCTCAAAAAATTTATATCTCAAATCCTATAAATCATTTAGATATTGGCTCAAGAGTGGACGGTTTCATTTCATCAATAGCTTCATTTAGAAAAGTTGATGTTATGGATATAAGAGATACTGAATTAAAAAATAAAAATATTAATTTCATAAAATCAGATTTAATGGAACCAATAAATGAGAATTTATTGAGCAAATATTATTCCATCTCATGTTTACATGCTTTAGAGCATTTTGGTTTGACAAGATATGGTGATGAATTTGATTTAGATGGTCATATCAAGGGTCTAAGCAACATAACTAGGCTATTAAAATCGAATGGAGAATTATATTTATCTCTTCCAGTGGGTAAAAAAAATACTATTTGTTATAATGCACATAGAATTTTTACACTTAAAGAAGTAATAAACTTTATAAAATCAGAATATGTAGTTAAGGAAGTAATTGTCATAGATGAAAAGAATAATATAAACTATGACATAAACTATGAAGATTTGAATATAAATTTTGACTATGGTGTGGGGATTTTTATTTTGAATAAAAGATGATCCCTTTAAATAAAAATTATATTTATATACTCAAGACTTTTATATTTTCTTGTATTTTATTGTTTTTATACTCGATATATAAAACTAATATTTCTAATTTTTATTTTGGTTCGTTATTATTAGTCTTAATTTTTTTCATCTTAACTGAAAATTTTTTAAGTAAGGAAAATGTTTCAATATTAAGAATTATTACATTACTAGCATTTTGTTTTGGTTTTTTTCTTAGTAGTTTTTATATTTTTTTATCACCAGAAGAATTTGTTGGTAATTACAATAATAAAGTAGGTAATTTTAATTTTCAAGAAGATGATATAAATATAATTTTCACCCTAATAAGTTTTGGGATGATATCTATTTATTTAGCGTTAAATATAAATATTTTTAATTTTGCTAAATTATCTAGAAAGAAATATTTAGTTAAAGAAAAATTTCAGTTTAAATCTGAAAAACATAAATTATATTTGTTTTTTTTCTTTTTAATAATCAGTTTTTTACATTTTTCATTATTATTTATGGCAAATAAATTTGGTCTATTCAGGCATGGACTTGCAGATAGTATAATTTTACCTTTCCATCTAAATGGTATCTTGCGTTATGCAAAAGGTCTTTTGGGTTTTTTAATTTTATTTATGTTTTTTGACATTTTTAAAAATGAAAAAAAACTAGTACTATTCACAATAATTATTGCATTTATTTTAATTATATTTAATTTAAGCATTAGCCAAGGAAGATTTTCAGTTTTAGTCTTGTCTAGC
>CACMJX010000035.1 GCA_902614055.1 uncultured Pelagibacteraceae bacterium
GCTAAAAAAAAAAATTAACAATTCTTATGAGGATTTAAAAAATTCTGTTGATGATAAATTGATTCTAGTTGAAGAAAAAATTAATTCAAGACTAGCAAGTAAGGTTGACTTGGTTCAAAAGATGACCAGGTATCATTTAAAAACTGGTGGAAAAAGACTAAGAGCACTCTTAACCTTGCAAAGTGCTAAAATTTGTGAATATCAAAAAGGGTTAAGGGATGTAAATCTTGCAGCTTGTGTAGAGCTTATACATGCAGCAACTTTAATGCATGATGATGTAATAGACAGTGCTGATCTGAGAAGAGGGAAAAAAACCTTGAACACAATATGGGGGAATCATTCCTCAATTTTAGTAGGTGATTATTTACTTAGTAAATGTTTTGAAATGATGGTAGAGGACGGGAATTTAGAACTATTAAAACTTTTAGCAACTACATCTTCTGAAAATTATACTGATAAAATAATTAGTGTATTAGAAGAAAGATCAATCTGGCAAAGGTATGGTCTCTAAAATAAAACAAAAAACTTTATCTTTTCAGGATACAATCTTTAACTTACAAAAGTACTGGTCTAAAAAAGGTTGTGTAATATTACAACCGTACGATCTAGAAGTAGGTGCTGGGACATTCCATCCAGCAACCACTTTAAGATCGCTTGGCCCAAAACCATGGAAAACTGCATATGTTCAACCATCACGCCGCCCGACTGATGGAAGATATGGTGACAACCCTAATAGATTGCAACATTACTATCAATTCCAAGTTTTAATTAAACCTTCACCAAAAGAAATAAAAAAGATGTATTTAAATAGTTTGTTATCAATAGGTATTTATCATGAGGAACACGATATAAGGTTTGTTGAAGATGACTGGGAAAGTCCTACATTAGGAGCGGCAGGTCTTGGATGGGAAGTTTGGTGTGATGGAATGGAAGTTACACAATTTACCTATTTCCAACAAATGGCTGGGGTTGAATGCAAACCTGTATCTGTTGAAATTACATATGGATTAGAGAGATTGTGCATGTTTATTCAAAACAAAAAAAGTGTTTTTGACTTAATTTGGAACGATGAAGGTATTACTTACAAAGATGTTTTTCATCAGTCAGAGAAAGAATTTTCAGCATATAATTTTGAATATGCCAATACTGATAATTTATTTAAAATATTTGAAATGCTTGAAGAAGAAACAAAGTTATTAGTTGAAAAAAAGATTTCTCTTCCAGCTTATGATCAATGTTTAAAATGTAGTCATGTCTTCAATATTTTAGATGCAAGAGGGGTGATTAGTGTAGCACAAAGGGCTGAATATATTGCAAGAATAAGGGAACTAACTAAATTAATTGGGAAAGTTTGGATTGAAAGCCAAAGTTGATGTCAGAATTATTTGTAGAGCTATTTAGTGAGGAAATTCCTGCAAGGCTTCAAATAAACGCAAGGAATGAATTAAAAAAAAATATTAAAAAATTTTTTGTTGATAACCAAATCAAATTCAATGAAAATTTCAATGTTTATTCAACACCAAATAGATTAGTTCTACATGTTGATAAAATCCCTAATGAAATCAAATTAAGCTCAGAGGAAATTAGAGGTCCAAATGTTAATGCTCCTGAAAAAGCATTAGAGGGATTTATTAGATCAAACAACGCAATATTAGAGAAAATATTTAAAAAAAATACTGAAAAAGGTGAATTTTATTTTTTTAAAAAAGAGTCTAGAAAAATAAAGGTTTCAGATTTACTAGAAAAAAATTTAAGTGAAATCTTAGCAAAGATAGCTTGGAATAAATCAATGAAATGGGCAAATTATGATCTTTATTGGGGAAGACCTCTTAAATCCATTTTAGCAATATTTAATAAAAAACCTCTAAATTTTGTTTTTAACCACATAATTAGCTCTAACAAAACTTTTATAGATAAATCACTAGAAGAAGGTATGAAAATTTTTAAAGACTTTAATTCGTATTTAAAATTTTTTAGACAAAAAGGTATTTTAATTGATCAAGATTTAAG